>NZ_JBFALP010000002.1:0-781164 GCF_040660235.1 Streptomyces sp. NPDC049970
TTGATAGGCCAGATGTGGAAGCCCGGTAACGGGTGGAGCTGACTGGTACTAATAGGCCGAGGGCTTGTCCTCAGTTGCTCGCGTCCACTGTGTTGGTTCTGAAATAACGAACGGCCGTGTTTTTTCCGGTGTTGGTTAATTTCATAGTGTTTCGGTGGTCATTGCGTTAGGGAAACGCCCGGTTACATTCCGAACCCGGAAGCTAAGCCTTTCAGCGCCGATGGTACTGCAGGGGGGACCCTGTGGGAGAGTAGGACGCCGCCGAACAATTATTCCGGGAAAGCCCCGTGCCCTTGTGGCACGGGGCTTTTCTGCGTTCCGGACCAGAACGTCGCCGACCGGGGAGTGGAACCCGGCAAACGAGAGACCTGTCCCGACGGAGTGCGCAAGGCCAGGTTCCACGGCCCGCAGGGACACATGGACATGGGTTCGGCTTCTGCGGTGCTCAGCTCCGAGCGTCGGGTCGGGGACCGTTCCGGTCCGGCCGGCCCTGTCACAGCCGGCCGGATGCCTTCAGGGCGAGGTAGGCGTCGGCGAGGGCGGGAGCGAAGGCGTCCGGGGCGGCGTCGACGACAGTGACGCCGTGACGGCGGAGCTGGTCCGCGGTCCGTCTGCGCTGGGCCTGGGTCTGTGTGCCGGCTGCGGCCTCGTAGGTCGCGTCCACGGTGCCCCGGGCGCGGGCCATCTTCTCGACCTCGGGGTCCGCCACCGCGGCCACCAGGACGGTGTGGCGCTGGGTGAGCTGTGGGAGCACAGGGAGCAGACCCTCCTCGATGGGTGCGGCGTCCATGCTCGTGAGCAGGACGATCAGTGAGCCACCGGGAGCGTTGGCCAATGCTGCGGTACTGAGCCCCCGGGCGTCGGTCTCCACGAGTTCCGGCTCCAGGGGCGCCATTGCGTTCACGAGAGCCGCCAGGACGTCCGCTCCGGCCGCGCGTCCCCGTACCTGGGCTCGGACGCGCCGGTCGTACGCGAGGAGGTTCACGCGGTCGCCCGCGCGGGTGGCAAGGGCCGTGAGCAGCAGGGTGGCGTCCATGGCCGCGTCGAGGCGGGGCACGTCTCCGACGCGGCCGGCCGACGTACGTCCCGTGTCCAGGACGACGAGGATGTGCCGGTCGCGTTCCGGGCGCCAGGTCCGGACGGCGACCCCGGCACCTCGGGCGGTGGCCCGCCAGTCGATGGAACGGGTGTCGTCTCCCGGTACGTAGGCGCGCAGGCTGTCGAACTCGGTGCCCTCCCCGCGTGTGAGCACGCTGGTACGACCGTCGAGTTCACGGAGTCTCGCGAGCCGCGAAGGCAGGTGCTTGCGGCTGGTGAAGGGAGGTAGCGCCCGTACGGTCCATGGCACGCGGTGATATCCCTGCCGGGCCGCGAGGCCGAGCGGACCGAACGAGCGGATGGTGGCCCGTTCCGCCTGACGGTCTCCGCGCCGTGACGGCCGGAGGAGCGTGGTGAGGCGTCGGCGTTCGCCTGGTGGTACGGCGAACTCGTGCCGGGACGATGCTTGTTCGGCCTCCGAACTCCAACTGCTGGGCGGCCAGGCGTCGCGAAGGTGTGCTCGGAGGCGGCGCCGCGAAGTGTTGGTGACGGTGAGTTGCACGGCGGCGGTCTCGCCGAGTCGAACGGATGTATCACCAGATCGAGTGAACTCGAGCGTACGCACTGGCGCGGCCAGGGCGTAGTCGCACAGAATTGCCAGTGAGAGCGGGATGTTGACCGCGAGTACGCCGGTCCAGCTCGGAGCCAGAATGCCTACGGGGAGTGACCCCAGGGCCGCCACCAAGGCGGCCCGTCCGGTGAGGGCCATGGTCACCGCCTCACCGGGGGACGGGGACGTGGGCGAGTACAGCGGTGATGACGGAGTCGGCGGTGACTCCCTCCATCTCGGCTTCCGGCCGTAGTTGGACGCGATGACGAAGCGTGGGTAGGGCGAGAGCTTTCACGTCGTCCGGGATGACGTAGTCCCGGCCCGTGAGCCAGGCCCATGCCCGTGCGGTGGAGAGAAGAGCGGTGGCTCCTCGGGGGGAGGCACCGAGGGTGAGCGAGGGGGATTCGCGGGTGGCACGACAGATATCCACGACATAGGCGGCGATCTCGGGGGACACCGAGGTCTTGGCGACGGCGGCGCGCGCCGCTTTCAGATCCGCAGGCCCTGCGACGGGCCGTATGCCTGCGGCATCGAGGTCGCGAGGGTCGAATCCGTCCGCGTGGCGGGTGAGTACGTCGATCTCGTCCGCTCGGGACGGCAGGGGGACGGTGAGCTTGAGGAGGAACCTGTCCAGCTGTGCTTCGGGCAGCGGGTAGGTCCCCTCGTACTCGACCGGGTTCTGGGTCGCCGCGACCAGGAAGGGGTCTGGTAGCGGCCTGGGCGAGCCGTCGATGGTGACCTGGTGTTCCTCCATGGCCTCGAGCAGGGAGGACTGGGTCTTGGGAGGAGTGCGGTTGATCTCGTCGGCGAGCAGGAGGTTGGTGAACACGGGCCCGGGCTGGAAGGAGAACTCTGCGGTGCGTGCGTCGTAGACGAGGGAGCCCGTGACATCGCTCGGCATCAGATCGGGGGTGAACTGGACGCGCTTGGTGTCCAGTTCCAGGGATGCGGCCAGGGCCCGTACAAGAAGTGTCTTCGCGACTCCGGGGACACCTTCGAGGAGTACGTGGCCCCGGCAGAGGAGAGCCACGACCAGGCCGGTGACGGCCGGGTCCTGGCCGACCACTGCCTTGGCGATCTCGGAACGGAGGGCTTCCAGGGATGCGCGGGCGCTGTCGGAGTTGACGGGGGCCGCAGGGGCGGGTGCGGTCGCCGCAGGCTCGACGGTCTCCGGGGTCGGGGCGCTCATGAGGTGCGTACCTCTCTTTCGAGGGCGTCGAGTTGGTCGGTCAGGAGGAGGAGCGCGGCGTCGTCGGCAGGAGCCGGGCCGAAGAGGAGGGCACCGAGGTCCGTGGCCGAGGGGCTGAGGCGTGCGGCGACGGCGGGCAGGAGGACGTCGGGCGCGTCGGCGTCCCGGGGGGAGACCCCGAGGAGGGGGGAGACGCGGAGACGTGTCGCGGAGCGCAGGGTGGCGGCGGCGCGGTCCCTGGCGTCGGCCTTGCGGTAGAGGCGGGCCCGTCCCTCGGTGGATTCGGATGCACGGATGGCGACCGGTAGCCGCTCGGTCACCAGAGGGCCGAGGCGCCGGGCGCGCCAGATCGCGGCGAGCACTGCGGCGAGGGCGAGTTGGAGGGTGCCCCACAGCCAACCGGAGGGGATCAGGCTGATGAAGTCGCTCTCTCCGCCGGCTTGTCCGCCGGTGTCGTCGTCGGAGCCGCCGCTGCCGGTCTCGGCGGCGGAGGGATCGTCGAGCGAGGGGAGGTACCAGACGAGATGCGGTCGGGAGCCGAGGAGTTGCAGGGCCAGCGATGCGTTGCCGTGCTGGTCGAGACGGTTGTTGTAGAAGATGTCGGGGGAGCCGAGCAGGACGGTGTCGCCCGTCTTCGCCTCCGGCAGGATGAGGAGGGCGTCGTGTCCGTGGCCCCGGTAGCAGCCGACGGCCCCGTGTGCGTCTGTGGCGTAGTGGATGCCGCCCATGTCGGCGGTTCCCGCGGTACGAGCGGCGGGGAGGGTGCAGTTCGGGGTGCGCGCGGTCACCGGCCCGTGGGCCTCGGCACGCGCGGAGGGCGCGAGCCGGTCCAGGGAGGGGCCGGCGGTGGCGATGAGGACGGTGCGCCCCTCGGAGTCGGAGGTTGCGGTACGGAGGCGCCGCTGCTGGTCCGCGGTGAGCAGGTTGGGGCCGGCGACGAGCAGTGTGCTGTCGGGTCCCGCCGTGCCGGTGGCCTCGTCGAGCGTGGTCGCCACGTCGACGGATATGCCGCGGTCCTCGAGGAGTTCGACGACGGCCCTGCTCCCCTCGGGGTCCGGGGACCGGGGGTCGAGGCGGCCGTGCCGGCCACCGGAGTTGAGCGCTGCGTAGGCCACCCCTGCGAGCACGAGGACGAGGACGGCGAGCAGCAGGCCTCGTACGCGCAGCCATGTCTGTTGGGGGGTAGGGGAGTCCGAGGTGGTGGCAACGGCCGTCGTGCGGGTCACGGGGTGGCCCCCTCGGCCCGGCCGGCCGTCAGGAGCGGTTCGGCGGCCTCGACGGCCTGGTCGAGCCTGCACAGACTCAGGTACGCCGTCTCGTCGGCCGTCCGCCCGCCGTACGTCACGTCGTCGAAGACCCGTGCCGCGGTGCGGAGCCGGGTGGTGTACTCGGGCAGCAGCCGACCGGCTTCGTCGGCGGCCTCGTCCGCGGTGCGGCCGGGGCGCGGGTCGAGGACGGTCCGGTCCTCCAGGGACCGGACGATGGCGCGCATGCGTTCCTGGACTGCTTCGGTCCAGCGCCCGGCTTCGGCGTGGGCGTCCGCCGCGGTCCGGTGTCCGGCCGCACTGCGTGTGGTGCTGCCGAAGAGGGCGTCGGGCGCGTGGAGTGTGCGTTGCGGCGTCCCGAGCCTCCACCACAGGGCGGCGCCCAGGCCGATGACGGCCAGGATGATGAGGACGAGCCCGAGCGGGCCGCCCGGGGCGGCCCCGGCGGCGCTGTCGAAGAGTCCGCCGATCCAGTCCCAGAAGTGGTCCATGCCGCGTTCGACGAGGTTCGGGTCGTGCTCGTGGTACATCGGGTCGGACAGTTCGTCGCGCGCCGCTTCGCGGGCGGGGACGCGCGGGGTGTCCACAGGTATGTCCTCGCCCGCCCTGATGAAGCGTCCCGCCGCGGTGGTGCCCCCCGGCCGCGTCACCGCATCAGTTCCTGGGGGTGTCGTAGCCGGGTACGCCCGCGGCCCGGGCGAGTTCGAGGTCGAGGGCCTCCCGCCGGATGCGCTGGTCGACGTAGAGCAGTGCCATCACTCCTGCGGTGAAGGGGTAGGCGAGCGTGGAGATGATCACGTCGCCGATGCCGGTGATGATGAGGAAGGGCCAGCCGAAGTCGGTCGAGTTGCTGTTGAGGAGCTCGCTCAGGCCGTCGCTGTCCACTGCCAGGGCGATGATGCCGAACGGGACGGCGATGATCAAGGTCACGACGATGACCAGCAGGTAGGTGAGTGCCAGGATCCCGAAGGTCCGCCACCAGTTGCCCTTGACCAGCTTCGCGGACCTGCGCAGCGCGGTGAGTACCGGTTGCCTTTCCAGCATCAGTGCCGGTGCCGCGAGCGTGAAGCGGATCATCAGCCAGAGGACGACGCCGCACGCGGCGAAGAGCCCGAGGAAGGTCAGTGCGAGTCCGCCGGCGCCGTCGCCCAGGAGCAGGCCCGGGAGCACGCCCACGGCCATGATCGCGGCGCTCATGAGGCTCAGCAGGAGCGTCAGCCCGACGAGCGGAAGAATTCGGGGGCGGGCCTCGGACCAGGCTTCGGAGAGCGTCACACCGCGGCCCAGTACGGAGCGGCTGATGACCACTGTGAGGACCGAGGTGGTGATGAGCGTGGCGATCATCGCGACCAGTGTGCTCGGGGCGCTGGTGAGCAGCTCCGACTGTGCCGAGTCGGTGGCCTGGCGGAGCGCCTCCGTCCCGGTGGCGTTCGGGTCGACCGTCGGCGGCCTCGGCAGGAGGTAGCGCTGCACGAGGACGATCACGATCTCGGCGATCACGGAGACGGTGAGACTGACGCCGAGCACGGTGCGCCAGTGGGTGCGCATCGTGGAGACGGCGCCGTCGAGGATCTCGCCCACTCCCAGCGGGCGGAGCGGGATGACTCCCGGCTTCGCCGCCGTGGGCGGACCGCCCCACCCGGATCCCGGGGGCATCCCGGCCCGGCCGGGAGCGGGCGGGGGTGCGCCGGGACCGTTGCCGGGGGCGGCGGGCGGGGTCCACTGCCCCGGAGGCGGCTGGGTGGGAGACCACTGACCGGCGGGGCCACCTTCGTCCACGGGCGGGGACGGCTTCGGAATACCCGTTTCCTGGCCGTCGGAGGGGGCGGATCCGGGCGAAGCCCAGCCCGGAGAGTCGTTCATCGTCGCTCCTTCACGGTCCCGTCCGCTCATCGGGGCGGCAGGTTGGCAGCCATCGTGTCACGCGTCGCTCCGGTGCGGGTCGGGCCCTCCATCTCCTTCTTGCCTTCATGCGCGGGCGGTTCAGCGGGCAGACTGGGTGGATGGCTGATCAGGAC
Source organism: Streptomyces sp. NPDC049970 (assembly GCF_040660235.1). Lineage (NCBI taxonomy): Bacteria > Bacillati > Actinomycetota > Actinomycetes > Kitasatosporales > Streptomycetaceae > Streptomyces > Streptomyces sp. NPDC049970. The sequence continues at coordinate 6,121 of NZ_JBFALP010000002.1, forward strand.
GCGCAATCGCCGGTGGGCATCGAGCCCCCGGCCCTCTCCGCACTCCGTTGGTACGAGCCCCCGGAAGGGCCCGCCGTGGTGCTTGTCGACCAGACGCGGCTTCCTTCGGAGGAGGTCGATCTCGTGTGCGCCGATGTGCCCGCGCTGGTGGAGGCGATCCGCACGCTGGCGGTGCGCGGCGCTCCTCTGCTGGGCATTGCCGGGGGTTACGGGGTCGCGCTCGCCGCTGCCCGGGGTGAGGACGTGGAGTCGGCGGCGGAGTTGCTGGAGCGGGCGCGGCCCACCGCGGTCAATCTCGGGTACGGGGCGCGGAGGGTGGCCGCTGTGTACCGGGCGGCGGTCGAGGGGGGTGCCGACACGTCGGTGGCCGCCGCGGCCGCCCTGGCCGAGGCGCGGGCTCTGCACCGGGAGGATGCCGAGGCCAGTGGGCGGATGGCGCAGTACGGCCTGGACCTGCTGGGCGAACTCCTGCCGGGTGACGGGCACCGTCTGCTGACCCACTGCAACACCGGGGCACTCGTCTCCGGCGGTGCGGGGACGGCCTTCGCGGTGGCTCTGAGGGCACACGGTGAGGGCAGGCTCCGGCAGCTCTGGGTGGACGAGACGAGACCGCTGCTGCAGGGGGCCCGGCTGACGGCGTACGAGGCGGCCCGGAACGGGATGCCGTACAGCCTGCTCACGGACAGTGCGGCGGGTTCGCTGTTTGCGGCGGGGGAGGTGGATGCCGTACTCATCGGTGCGGACCGGATCGCCGCGGACGGCTCCGTGGCCAACAAGGTGGGGAGCTATCCGCTGGCGGTGCTCGCCAAGTACCACCATGTGCCGTTCATCGTCGTGGCTCCGACCACCACGGTCGATCTGGAGACACCGGAGGGCACGGCGATCGTCGTCGAGCAGCGTTCCGGCATCGAAGTGACGGAGATCACATCGAGGCCGGGGTTTCCGGCCGGCGGCGGCGGGGTCGGGATCGCCGTCGCACCCCCGGGAACCAAGGCGTACAACCCCGCGTTCGATGTCACGCCACCCGAACTGGTCACGGCGATCGTCACGGATGAGGGTGTCATTTCCCCGGTAACGGGGGTCGGACTGGCAGAGCTGTGTGCCAGATCATCGCAGGTAACGATTAGCTAATGGGATGATGTCGTTTATGAAGGGACGCGTCCTTGTCGTCGACGACGACACCGCACTGGCCGAGATGCTCGGCATTGTGCTGCGGGGAGAAGGTTTCGAGCCGTCGTTCGTAGCGGACGGCGACAAGGCACTGGCCGCATTTCGTGAGGCCAAGCCCGACCTGGTGCTGCTGGACCTCATGCTGCCCGGACGGGACGGCATCGAGGTCTGCCGGCTGATCAGGGCCGAGTCGGGTGTGCCGATCGTCATGCTCACTGCCAAGAGCGACACGGTGGACGTGGTGGTGGGCCTGGAGTCCGGGGCCGACGACTACATCGTCAAGCCGTTCAAGCCGAAGGAGTTGGTCGCCCGGATCAGGGCACGTCTGCGGAGGTCGGAAGAGCCTGCGCCGGAGCAGCTCACGATCGGTGACCTGGTCATCGACGTGGCCGGCCACTCGGTGAAGCGGGAGGGGCAGTCCATCGCCCTCACCCCGCTGGAGTTCGACCTGCTGGTCGCTCTCGCCCGCAAGCCGTGGCAGGTGTTCACCCGTGAGGTGCTGCTCGAGCAGGTATGGGGATATCGCCATGCCGCCGACACCCGCCTGGTGAACGTGCATGTCCAGCGGCTCCGCTCGAAGGTCGAGAAGGACCCCGAGCGGCCGGAGATCGTCGTGACCGTCCGTGGTGTCGGTTACAAGGCCGGGCCGAGCTGACATGACCCTGGGCAGCGCTGCTCCGCCACCCGGGGGCACCGGGGCCCGTACGGAGCGGGCTGCCGGTCCGGTACGGATGTTCTCCCGCTTCGGCAGGGTCCCGCGGGCTGCCCGGTTGTTCAGCGACCGGGCACCCGGCAGCCCCGTGCCCCGGCTGCTGATGCGGTGGATCAGCGGGCCGCTGCTCCCGGCCGTCCGGCTGTGGCGGCGCAATCTCCAGCTGCGCGTGGTCGCGGGCACGCTGCTCATGTCGATCGCCGTGGTGCTGCTCCTGGGGTTCGTCGTGATCGGGCAGGTCCGCAACGGCCTGCTCGACGCGAAGGGCAAGGCCGCGCAGACCCAGGCGGCCGGCGGCTTCGCGGCCGCGCAGACGAACGCGAACGCTCCGCTGGTGCCCGGTGACCAGAGCGAGGAGGGCGCCGACGGTATGACGGCCAACTCCTCGTGGCGTACCGAGCTCGTCGACCAGCTCGCCAGCGGTGGCACGAACGCCTTCAACGTGGTGGCGCTCAGCGCGGGCTCGGCCGGACAGGGCACGAGCCGTGCTCCGCGCGGTTCGGGCAGTGTGGATGCGTCGTCCATCCCGCAGGAGCTGCGGGACGACGTGGCCAAGGGCGTGGGGGCTTTCCAGACGTACTCGCTGATCAGGTACTCCCACGGGAAGAGCCCGGAGCCGGGGCTCGTCGTGGGCAAGCGGCTCTACGACGTCGACCACAACCCGTACGAGCTGTACTACCTCTTCCCGCTCGCACAGGAGGAGAAGTCGCTGACCCTGGTCACGACGACCCTGGCCACGGCCGGACTGTTCGTGGTGGTGCTGCTCGGGGCCATCGCCTGGTTCGTGGTGCGCCAGGTCGTGACGCCCGTACGCATGGCGGCGGGGATCGCCGAGCGGCTCTCCGCGGGCCGGCTCCAGGAGCGGATGAAGGTCACCGGCGAGGACGACATCGCCCGCCTCGGCGAGGCCTTCAACAAGATGGCGCAGAACCTGCAGCTGAAGATTCAGCAGCTGGAGGAGCTCTCCCGGATGCAGCGGCGCTTCGTCTCCGACGTCAGCCATGAGCTGCGAACCCCGCTGACGACGGTACGCATGGCCGCCGATGTCATCCACGAGGCGCGCGTCGACTTCGATCCGGTGACCGCCAGGTCCGCGGAGCTGCTGGGGGACCAGCTCGACCGCTTCGAGTCCCTCCTGTCCGATCTGCTGGAGATCAGCAGGTTCGACGCGGGGGCCGCGGCGCTGGAAGCCGAACCGATAGATCTGCGCACGGTCGTCCGGCGGGTGATCGGCGGTGCCGAGCCGCTGGCGGAGCGCAAGGGCAGCCGGATCCGAGTGGTCGGTGACGAGCAGCCCGTGGTGGCCGAGGCGGACGCGCGCCGTGTCGAGCGGGTCCTGCGCAACCTCGTCGTCAACGCCGTCGAGCACGGTGAGGGCCGGGACGTCGTCGTGCGGATGGGTGTGGCCCAGGGTGCGGTGGCCGTCGCGGTCAGGGACTACGGCGTGGGGCTCAAGCCCGGCGAGGCGACCAGGGTCTTCAACCGCTTCTGGCGTGCGGACCCCGCACGCGCCCGGACGACGGGCGGCACGGGCCTCGGGCTGTCGATCGCCGTCGAGGACGCGCGGCTGCACGGCGGCTGGCTGCAGGCGTGGGGCGAGCCCGGTGGCGGCTCGCAGTTCCGGCTGACCCTGCCGCGTACGGCGGACGAGCCGTTGCGCGGGTCGCCCATACCGCTCGAGCCTGAGGACTCCCGGCGGAACAGGGAGGAGCGTGAGCGTGCGGAGGCGGTGCCTGCCGTTTCCGAGCACCGGCTGATGGCCGTGCCGAACCAGTCCGGCTCGGCGCGTTCGCCGCTCGCTCCGGCCGCGTCGCGCAACCCGGCGTCGGTCCATCCGGCCGCGCTGCCGGGCAACGGAGCGCGTGTCGTGTCGCGTCCGGCCGGTGAGCGGCCCGGCGGTGGCGGCGATCCAGAGACGCAGGACCCGGAGCGGGAGGACACCATTCGTGGACACTGAGCGTCGTCGGGGCGGCCACGGCCGGGCGGTGCGGCTGTCCGCGCTGCTCGCCTGCGGCGTGGTGGTGCTCGCGGGGTGCGGAGCGATGCCGGTCACGGGGGATGTGAAGCCGGTCGACGCCTCGCAGCCCGGCGATTCCCAGGTACAGGTGTACGCCGTCCCGCCGAGGGAGGGCGCCGCGCCCCTGGAGGTCGTCGACGGCTTCCTCGAGTCGATGACGAGTGACGACCCCGACTTCCGGACCACCCGCAAGTACCTGACCGCGGGGGCGGCCCGCACCTGGCAGCCGAGCGGGGGCACCACGGTGCTCGCGAAGGCACCCAACCGCAACGGGCCCACGATCCACGACAAGGAACGCAGGGCCGCCGAGACCACCTACACGCTCACCGGCGAGCAGGTGGCCGCGGTCGACTCGCAGAGCTCCTACCGGCCGCTGGCGCCGACGGAGTACTCCCAGATGCTGCATCTGGTCAGGGAGAAGGCGGCGGGCGGCAAGCAGGAATGGCGTATCGACGTCGTGCCGGACGGCCTGGTGCTCGGGCAGTCCGACTTCAAGCGCCTCTACCGTTCGGTGAACAAGTACTACTTCGCCGCGGGCCGGACCGACGAGGAGCCCGCGCTGGTCGCCGATCCCGTCTACGTACGCAACCGCACGGACCCGGTCACGCGGATGGACACGACCACGCAGACGGTGCGCGCGCTGCTCGCGGGGCCTTCGAACTGGCTGCGGCCGGTGGTCGATTCGCGGTTCCCCACCGGTACGGCGCTGAAGAGCGGCGTCACGTCGCTGGCGCCCGACGACCAGAACGTCCTGAAGGTGCCGCTCAACAAGAAGGCCGAGAAGGCGGGGCAGGGTGTCTGCCGCATGATGGCCGCCCAGGTGCTCTTCACGCTGCGCGACCTGACGTCCGCCAGGGTGGGGCAGGTGGAGCTGCAGGGCGGGCAGGGGCCGCTGTGTTCCCTCGGGGCGGACGAGGCCGAGGAGTTCTCCGCGGACGGGGGTTCCGGTACTCCCGACAGCCAGTACTTCGTCGACGACGAGGGGCATGTGATGCGCATGCCCGGCAGCAACAAGGGCAGCGGTGATCCCGAGCCGGTGACCGGCCCGTTCGGCAACGGGACGGTGGCCATGAGCGCCGTCGGTGTGGCCCGCGACGAGCAGCGGGCGGCGGCGGTCTCGGCGAACCAGCAGTACCTCTACGTGTCCTCGCTGGTCGCGGAGAGCGAGCCGGGCGCCCCCGTGGTGACCAGCGAGGCGAGCAAGGCCGCGGACCGGCTGTCGGCACCGAGCTGGGACGGCGGCGGTGACCTGTGGGTCGCCGACCGCGATCCGGACGACCCCAGGCTGCTGCGCCTGGTGGACGGTGCCGGGGAGCCGCAGGAGGTCTCGGTTCCCGGCCTGGACGGCGGGCGCATCGAGGCGCTGCGCCTCTCCGCCGACGGGGTGCGGATCGCGCTGCGGGTGTCGAAGGACGGTCACACGACCCTGTACATCGGCCGGGTCGAGCGGCACGGCGCCGGCGGGTCCGAGACGGTGTCGGTGGAGGACCTGCGCCAGGCCGCGCCTCAGCTCGCCGAGGTGACGGCGGTGTCCTGGTCGGGCCGCAGCCGGCTCGTCGTGGTCGGTAAGGAGGAGGGCGGCGTCCAGCAGGTGCGGTACGTGCAGGCCGACGGCTCCACGTCGGCCTCCGGGGTCCTGCCGGGCGTGAACCTGGTGACCGCGGTCGCGGCGGCGGATGACGAACAGCTGCCGCTGATGGCGGACACCGAGAGCGACGGGATAGTGAAGCTGTCGCCCGGCGACAACTGGCAGACGGTCCTCAAGGACGGTTCGTCGCTGGTCTACCCGGGCTGAGCGGAGTACCCGGATCCGGCGGGGCTCCCGGGCGGCGCTGCGGGAGGACGGAACGGGCGGCGGAGGCACGCGGCGGGGAGAGGCGGGACCGCCCGGGTGCCTCGCCGCCCCTCTCCCGTTCTCCGTTCTCCGTTCTCCGGCACGTTGTCCACAGGGGGTTTTCCACAGGGCTGGTCCGGTGTCCGCTTCCCGGCCAGAGTGGGTGCTGTGCGGGGATGGTGGCGGGAGATCGTGGGGTTGGTGCTGCCCGTGGCCTGCGGTGGCTGCGGCAGGCCGCGTACGGAGCTGTGCGAGGAGTGTGCGGCGGCGCTCGCGCGGGCGCCGTGCCGGGTGAGACCGGCGCCCGAGCCGGCCGGGCTTCCCGAGGTCCACGCCGTCGCGCCGTACGAGAACGCCGTACGCGCGATGCTGCTGGCTCACAAGGAGCGCGGGGCACTCGGGCTCGCGGGAGCACTCGGGAGGGCGCTGGCAGCGTCCGTACAGGCCGGTTCGGGGCGAGTGGGGTGCGCGGAGCCGCTACTCCTGGTGCCCGTGCCGTCGGCGCGCCGGGCCACGGCCGCGCGTGGGCACGATCCCGTGCGCAGGATCGCGCTCGCGGCCGCCGCCGAACTGCGGCGCGGGGGCACGCGGGCCCGGGTGCTCTCCGTGCTCGGACAGGCGCGGTCCGTGGCCGACCAGGCAGGGCTGGGAGCCCGCGAGCGGCAGGTGAACCTGGCGGGCGCCCTGGTGGTGACGGACGGTGCCGGCCGGCACCTGGAGCGCGGCCGGGTGGTGCTGGTGGACGACCTGTTGACGACCGGTGCCTCGCTGTCGGAGGCCGCCCGCGCGGTCCGTGCCGCGAGGAGCGTGGCGGGGCGGGTCGCGGGGCGTTCCGACGGTGCGGCCGCGGAGGGGCTCCGGGCCGCCGTCGTCGCGGCTTCCCCGTCTGCTTTCGATTTCAACCGGAACCGATCCGGAACTGACAGTTAAGTTGCGTCGTTGCAGGTAGTGAGTGGGTAAAGGGCCCTGATCGGAGGTACGCGTGAGTAGCGGGTGCCGACACGGTGGTGGGCAGGCTATGTTCGGTTGTGAGGGACGGTGAATTCCGCACCTCGACGAATGCACCACCAGGTTTCGGGCAGGTAACTCACCAGTAGGCCAGAAGCGTGGAAGTCGGTGGGGTTGATACTCCGCCGGTGGGGGAGGAGGAGGTGAAAGTCACCGAGTCCGCGGCTCCGGTGATCACTGGAGCCTGGTGCAAAAGGGAGATGCTCCGCCGCCGAAGCGGAGCGATCCGGGAACGGAGTTCTGCGTGGACATCGTCGTCAAGGGCCGCAAGACCGAGGTGCCCGAGCGGTTCCGCAAGCACGTGGCCGAGAAACTGAAGCTGGACAAGATCCAGAAGTTCGACGGCAAGGTCATCAGCCTCGACGTGGAGGTGTCCAAGGAGCCCAATCCCCGTCAGGCCGATCGTGCGGCGAGGGTGGAGATCACGCTCCGCTCGCGTGGGCCGGTCATTCGGGCGGAAGCGGCGGCAGGCGACCCGTACGCAGCGCTGGACCTGGCCACTGACAAGCTGGACACGCAGCTGCGCAAGGAGCACGACAAGCGCTACAGCAGGCGCGGCAACGGCCGGCTGTCCGCGGCCGAGGTTGCCGAGGTCGTGCCGGATGCCGCCTCGTTCAACGGTGACGGTGAACTGATCCCCGAGGAGCCGGAGCAGTCCGTGCCCACGAAGAGGATCGGGTCGCTCGAGGTGCAGGGCGACGGGCCGCTCGTGGTGCGCGAGAAGATGCACGTCGCAGCGCCGATGACGCTCGACCAGGCGCTCTACGAGATGGAGTTGGTCGGTCACGACTTCTATCTGTTCGTCGACTCCGAGACCAAGGAGCCCAGCGTCGTCTACCGTCGGCACGCCTATGACTACGGTGTCATCCACCTGAGGACCGACCCGCTGGCCTCCGACGGCGCGGGCGGCGCGGGCGGTGCGCTCGGCGGCTGACACAGCCGTTCACAGTCCGGACACGGTGCCCCTGGAAGCGTTCGCGCGCGGCCGGGGGCACCGTTCGTGTCCGCGGGGCACCGCTTCGGCGGCCAGGCATGAAAGCATGGCGTCCCGGACCAATCGGTGCGCTGTGCACTGGTGTTGGCGGGCGGCCTGTGACCTCAGGCAGTGGCCTTCAGGGGGAGGAACGATGGCGGACACCTTCGGGCCCGTGCGCGGGACGACCGATGCCGGCAGCACTACCGGTGCGGACTTCGATGCGGACGGCGGCAGTTCCCGTAAGGAACCGATCAGGGTTCTCGTGGTCGACGACCACGCGCTCTTCCGCAGGGGGCTGGAGATCGTCCTCGCCCAGGAGGAGGACATCCAGGTCGTCGGAGAGGCGGGGGACGGCGCCGAGGCGGTGGACAAGGCGGCGGACCTGCTGCCGGACATCGTGCTGATGGACGTGCGGATGCCCAAGCGCGGGGGTATCGAGGCGTGTACCTCGATCAAGGAGGTGGCCCCCAGCGCGAAGATCATCATGTTGACCATCAGCGACGAGGAGGCCGACCTCTACGAGGCGATCAAGGCGGGTGCAACCGGCTATCTCCTCAAGGAGATCTCCACCGACGAGGTGGCCACGGCGATTCGCGCGGTGGCGGACGGCCAGTCCCAGATCAGCCCGTCGATGGCGTCCAAGCTGCTCACCGAGTTCAAGTCGATGATCCAGCGAACCGACGAGCGTCGGCTCGTTCCCGCGCCGCGTCTCACCGAGCGGGAGCTGGAGGTGCTGAAACTCGTGGCCACGGGTATGAACAACCGTGATATCGCGAAGGAGTTGTTCATCTCGGAGAACACGGTCAAGAACCACGTCCGCAATATTCTGGAGAAGCTCCAGCTGCACTCCCGGATGGAAGCCGTGGTCTATGCCATGCGGGAGAAGATCCTCGAGATCCGATGAAGTGGCACGGGGCGCCCGGGACGGTCATCGGCCGAGGACTCGGGTGATCTCCGCCATCAGGGGCTCACGCAGCTCCGGTGAGTCGACCCGCTCGAGCCGGACGCCGGTGCAGCCGACCCAGGACGCCGCTTCGGCGAGGGCTTCGGCCATCGGCGTCACGGAGTTCCCGCCGTCGAGGGACACCTGGCGTGCGACGAGTGTGGTCCCCTCCCTGGCCGGGTCGACCCGGCCCCGCAGCCTGCCGCCTGCCAGCAGGGGCATCGCGAAGTAGCCGTGGATCCGCTTGGGCCGGGGGACGTACGCCTCCAGTCGGTGGATGAAGCCGAAGATCCGCTCGGTGCGTGCCCGCTCCCAGATCAGTGAGTCGAACGGTGACAGGAGCGTCGTGCGGTGCCGTCCCCGCGGCTCCGAGGCCAGGGCCTCCGGATGTGCCCACGCCGGCTTCGTCCAGCCCCGCACGGACACCGGAACCAGTCCGGAGTCCGCCACGACCGCGTCGAACTGCTCGGCCTTGAGCCGGTGGTAGTCGGCGATGTCCGCCCGGGTGCCGACGCCCAGCGAACGCCCGGCCAGGGCCACCAGCCTGCGCAGGCACTCCGCGTCGTCCATGTCGTCGTGGAGGAGGGGGCCCGGGATCGCGCGCTCGGCCAGGTCGTAGACCCGCTTCCAGCCGCGCCGCTCGGTGCACACCACCTCGCCGTACATCAGGGCCCGCTCGACGGCGACCTTGGACGCCGACCAGTCCCACCACTCGCCGCCGTTCTTCGCGCCGCCGAGTTCGGTCGCCGTCTGCGGGCCCTCGGTGCTCAGCTGCTTGATCACCGACTCGTAGGCCCCGTCGGGCAGGTCGTGGTTCCAGTGCGGGCGTGCGCGGTAGGCGCGGCGGCGGAACGCGAAGTGCGGCCACTCCTCGACCGGCAGGACGCACGCGGCATGGGACCAGTACTCGAAGGAGCGGCCGCCCGACCAGTAGGCCTCGTCGACGGCGCGGCGGCCCAGGGCGCCCAGGCGTGCGTAGGGCACGAGCTCGTGCGACCTGGCCAGGACCGAGATCGTGTCGAGCTGTACGGCACCGAGATCGCGCAGCACGCCCCGGACCCCGCCGCGGCGGTCCGGGGCGCCCAGGAGACCCTGTGCGCGAAGGGCGATCCGGCGGGCCTGGTCGGCGGAGAGTTCCAGAACTGGCTGCGGCACAGAGGTCATACGACGACCCTAGGGTGCGGCACCGACATCGGTGGCCGGCCGGCGCGGCCGGGTGCCGGGCAGCCCCAGGTCGGACGGGAGGAGTGCGCCCGTCCACGTGTCGAGCCGCACGCCCTTGTTGAGCAGGGCCGACCGCTGGTCGCCCTCCATGCGGAACCCGGCACGCAGGGCGACGGCCCGGGACGCGGAGTTGCCGATCTCCGCCCGCCACTCCAGGCGGTCCGCCGAGAGCTCGGTGAACGCCCAGCGGGCGGCCCGGAGGACCGCTTCCGTGGTGTAGCCGGCGCCGCGGTGCCCGGTGGCCGTCCAGAAGCCCACCTCGTACGTGCCGGGGCTGCGGCGGTTGACGCCGAGCGCACCGACGAGCGTCCCGCCGTCCCGCAGCAGCACCGCGAAGTTGTACATCGTGTCGTCCTGCCACCCGGCGGGCGAGAGCTTCCGGGTGAAGAGTTCGGCGTCGGCACGGGTGTACGGGGAGGGAATGACCGTCCAGCGCTGGATCGCCTGGTCCTGGCAGGCCTTGTACGTCTCTTCCGCGTCCCGGGGCTCGAAGGGCCGCAGCAGCAGGCGGCCGGTGGTCAGGGCTGTGGGATCCATGAGGGAATTCTGCTGACGGCACCCTCGGGACGCGAGCTCTTTTCGGGCAGCCCGGCACCTTCCGTACCCTCCGTCCGTTGTCCTGGAAGGGTGCGATGGGGACATCGCGGCAGCAGCCTCCCGGCGCGGCGGGGTCCTCGCTTACGATGGCCGTTGCGGTAGGGCCTACCTGCCGTGCCCGCGCCAGAGTCCATAACACGACCCAGTGCCAGGCCCGACCGGCAAGGAGACCAGCCTCAGTGTCCGTCTTCAACAAGCTCATGCGTGCAGGCGAAGGCAAGATCCTGCGCAAACTGCACCGCATCGCGGACCAGGTCAGCTCCATCGAAGAGGACTTCGTCAACCTCTCCGACGCCGAGCTGCGGGCCCTCACCGACGAGTACAAGGAACGGTACGCGGACGGCGAGAGCCTGGACGACCTGCTCCCCGAAGCGTTCGCGACCGTCCGTGAGGCCGCGAAGCGTGTCCTCGGACAGCGCCACTACGACGTCCAGATGATGGGCGGCGCCGCGCTGCACCTCGGCTACGTCGCCGAGATGAAGACCGGTGAGGGCAAGACCCTCGTCGGCACCCTGCCCGCGTATCTCAACGCGCTCTCCGGCAAGGGCGTGCACCTGATCACGGTCAACGACTACCTCGCCGAACGAGACTCCGAGATGATGGGCCGGGTGCACAAGTTCCTCGGTCTCGAGGTCGGCTGCATCATCGCGAACATGACTCCGGCGCAGCGCCGTGAGCAGTACGCGTGCGACATCACGTACGGCACGAACAACGAGTTCGGCTTCGACTACCTCCGCGACAACATGGCGTGGTCCCAGGACGAGCTCGTCCAGCGCGGCCACAACTTCGCCATCGTCGACGAGGTCGACTCGATCCTCGTCGACGAGGCCCGTACGCCGCTGATCATCTCCGGCCCCGCGGACCAGGCCACCAAGTGGTACGGCGACTTCGCCAAGCTGGTCACCCGTCTCACCCGGGGTGAGCCGGGCAACCCGCTCAAGGGCATCGAGGAGACCGGCGACTACGAGGTCGACGAGAAGAAGCGGACCGTGGCCATCCACGAGCCCGGTGTCTCCAAGGTCGAGGACTGGCTGGGGATCGACAACCTCTACGAGTCGGTGAACACCCCGCTCGTCGGTTACCTCAACAACGGCATCAAGGCCAAGGAACTCTTCAAGAAGGACAAGGACTACGTCGTCATCGACGGCGAAGTCATGATCGTCGACGAGCACACCGGCCGTATCCTCGCCGGCCGCCGGTACAACGAGGGCATGCACCAGGCCATCGAGGCGAAGGAAGGGGTGGACATCAAGGACGAGAACCAGACGCTCGCCACGATCACCCTGCAGAACTTCTTCCGCCTGTACGGCAAGCTCTCCGGCATGACCGGTACGGCCATGACCGAGGCCGCCGAGTTCCACCAGATCTACAAGCTGGGTGTCGTGCCGATCCCGACGAACCGGCCGATGGTCCGTGCCGACCAGTCGGACCTGATCTACCGCACCGAGGTCGCGAAGTTCGCCGCGGTCGTGGACGACATCGCGGAGAAGCACGAGAAGGGGCAGCCGATCCTGGTCGGCACGACGTCCGTCGAGAAGTCCGAGTACCTCTCGCAGCAGCTCTCCAAGCGCGGTGTCCAGCACGAGGTCCTCAACGCCAAGCAGCACGACCGTGAGGCGACGATCGTCGCCCAGGCCGGCCGCAAGGGCGCGGTCACGGTCGCCACGAACATGGCCGGCCGAGGCACGGACATCAAGCTCGGCGGCAACCCCGACGACCTCGCCGAGGCGGAGCTGCGTCAGCGCGGTCTCGACCCCGTCGACCACGTCGAGGAGTGGGCCGCCGCCCTGCCCGCCGCGCTGGAGAAGGCCGAGCAGGCCGTGAAGGCGGAGTTCGAGGAGGTCAAGGAGCTCGGCGGGCTGTACGTGCTCGGCACGGAGCGGCACGAGTCGCGACGGATCGACAACCAGCTGCGCGGTCGTTCCGGCCGTCAGGGCGACCCGGGTGAGTCCCGGTTCTACCTCTCGCTGGGCGACGACCTGATGCGCCTGTTCAAGGCGCAGATGGTCGAGCGGGTCATGTCGATGGCCAACGTTCCCGACGACGTCCCGATCGAGAACAAGATGGTCACCCGTGCGATCGCCTCCGCGCAGTCGCAGGTGGAGCAGCAGAACTTCGAGACGCGTAAGAACGTCCTGAAGTACGACGAGGTGCTCAACCGGCAGCGCGAGGTCATCTACGGCGAGCGCCGGCGTGTCCTGGAGGGCGAGGACCTGCAGGACCAGATCCGTCACTTCATGGACGACACGATCGACGACTACATCCGCCAGGAGACGGCGGAGGGCTTCGCCGAGGAGTGGGACCTGGACCGTCTGTGGGGCGCGTTCAAGCAGCTCTATCCGGTGAAGGTGACGGTCGCCGAGCTCGAGGAGGCCGCCGGCGACCTCGCCGGGGTCACGGCCGACTTCATCGCGGAGTCGGTGAAGGACGACATCCACGAGCAGTACGAGGAGCGCGAGAAGTCGCTCGGCTCGGACATCATGCGTGAGCTGGAGCGGCGTGTGGTGCTGTCCGTCCTGGACCGCAAGTGGCGTGAGCACCTCTACGAGATGGACTATCTCCAGGAGGGCATCGGCCTGCGGGCGATGGCGCAGAAGGACCCGCTGATCGAGTACCAGCGCGAGGGCTTCGACATGTTCAACGCCATGATGGAGGGCATCAAGGAGGAGTCCGTCGGCTACCTGTTCAACCTGGAGGTCCAGGTCGAGCAGCAGGTCGAGGAGGTTCCGGTGCAGGACGCGGCGGAGCGGACCTCGCTCGACAAGAAGGACGCCCCGGTGGCGGCCGGGACGGGCCGTCCGGAGATCCGTGCCAAGGGCCTGGACGCACCGCAGCGCCCGGACCGGCTGCACTTCTCCGCTCCCACGGTGGACGGTGAGGGCGGTGTCGTCGAGGGCGACTTCTCCAACGGTGACGCCGCGCAGTCCGAGGGCGACGGCATGACGCGTGCGGAGCGCCGCAAGGCGCAGAAGAGCGGTGGCGGCGGTCGCCGCCGCAAGAAGTAGCGGGACGCGCGTTCCGTAGACGGCCTGGGCCGGACACCGCGGGGTGTCCGGCCCAGGCCGTCTGCTGTGGGTTCTCCGGGCCTGCGGGCGTCGTGGTGTGCGCGGGTGAGGCGGCGGGCGGCGGCGGCCCGTGGGCGCCGCTGTGCGGCTTCCGGCGGGGCGCGGTGGGTCGGCGTACGGGTCGGCGCGAATGCCCCGAGGGGGACACGCGCGGCCGCGGCCGGGACTGGCGTGGACTCGGCTCCCAGGGCCCCCGGGGCGACGCCCTCCCCGGCCGTGGAGGCGTCCGCCCCAGGCCTCGGACGGCGTCAGCGGACCGCCGGGAGGCGTTCGCCGCCCAGGTCGACGGCAGCGCAGCGCCAGCGGTTGTCGGGACCCTGTTCCAGGCGGAACGCCATGGCGCGGACCTGCTCCCCGGTGGCGATGCTGGCGAAGGCCTCGACCACGCCGGTGGCCGGCTGGGCGCCGTGGCAGGCGCGTACGACGGGGCGCATGCACCCGGCGCCGAGCGGGGCGTCCGGGGCGAGATCCGCCAGTTGGTCGTAGGCCTCGCCGATGGTGTGGCCGAGCATCCAGTGCACCGGGCGCTGGCCGCTGAGGACCGCGAGCAGGCGCTCCGCGAACCACTGGTGCGGGCGTAGCGGGCGCCGGGTCCGCTGCGGTGTCCGTTGCGGCGGTACGGTGCCCGGCCTGGTGCGGTCGCGTCGTCCGGCCGGCCTCGTCCTGTCCGTGCTCATGCTGGTAGCCCCCGTGGCTGCGGTGCGGCGCCCGGGCGAGTACCGGGCGGTAACTTCTGCTGGGGCTCTTCTACGGGGCGGGTCGGCGGCCCCGCAAGCGGCCGTCAGGGCCGGTCGGGCGCCGGGCGGGATCACCTATCAGGGTGACGGGCCCGGCGCCCCAAGGGAACGGCGAGGGTGACGGCCGTCGCGGGGTGGACAGCGGGGGACTGATCGGCAACCCCCAAGAGGGACGTCGCACGTATCCTGAGGACGTCATCGACTACGAAAGCGGTCAGCCATGCGTGTGTACGTCCCCCTGACCCTCTCCGGTCTCGCCGCGGTGCACGGGGCGGGCGAGCTGGGACCGGGTCCGCTGACCGCCTACGCGGTGACGCCCGGTCTGCGCGAGTGGTACGTCTCCGACGACATCGAGGAGCTGGAGTACGCCGCGCTCAGCCGTGCCGCCTCCGCGTCGCTGCGGTTGATCGCGGGGAAGCCGGACGAGCTCCGGCGCCGGGTCGTGGTGGCCCTGGAGGTACCGGACGGGGCCGCGGTCGCCGATCCTGACCACGTCCTGGACGCGTCGTCGCTCGGCGAGGTGCGGATCGCGAAAGCGGTGCCGCTGTCGAAGGCCGCAGCCGTCCACGTGGACGCCGGCGACGCCGAGAAGGACGTCGCCGCGGCGGCCGGGGCGCTGGGGGCCGCGGATCTCGGCGACGGCGACGCCCAGTTCACCGTGGACGGCGCGGAGGACCACGAGCTGCTGTGGTTCGGGATCCAGGAGATCCCCGGCCTGATCGCCTGACCCCCTGCCCGTCTGACCGCCCGCTTGCCCGACTCGGCCTCGCCTTGCGGGAGCGGCCCCGGCCGCCCGCACGACCCGCCACCGGGAGCGCTGTCGTAGGTGCCGGGTATTTTTTCCCTATGGCGACATCGGGGAATCACCGCACACATCTGGTCTGGGACTGGAACGGCACGCTGCTCGACGACATCGACGCGGTCCTCGGGGCGACGAACGCCGCCTTCGCCGAGGTCGACCTCGCGCCGCTCACGCTGGAGCAGTACCGCGAGACGTACTGCGTGCCGATACCCAGGTTCTACGAGCGGCTGATGGGCAGGCCCCCCACGCTCGCCGAGTGGGAGCGGATGGACGACCTCTTCAACCGCCACTACACCGAGCACCGGGCCGCCTGCGGCCTGACCGCGGGCGTCGAGGACCTGCTCGACCGGTGGCGGCTCGCCGGACGCAGCCAGTCGCTGCTGAGCATGTACGGCCACGAGCACCTGGTCCCCGTCGTGCGCGGGTACGGCATCGAGCGTCACTTCGTGCGGGTCGACGGCCGGACCGGTCCCTCCGGTGGCAGCAAGGCACAGCACATGGAGCGGCACTTCGAGGTGCTCGGGGGCATCGCTCCCGAACACGCGGTGGTCATCGGGGACGCGGTGGACGACGCCGTCGCCGCGGCCCATGTCGGAGCGCGAGCCGTGCTGTACACCGGCGGTTCGCACAGCCGAGGCAGCCTGGAGGCGGCGGGCGTGCCCGTGGTCGACACCCTGGCCGAAGCGGTCGCCCTGGCCGAGCTGATGACGGACTGACGGGTTGACGGGTTGACGGGGTGACGGGGTGACGGCCTGAGGGACCGGCGGTCCGAGGGGCGGGCGGCACGACGGCCTCGGCGATGGACTGATCGGATCTGCCCACGCGCGCACCCTTACGGACCGGAGCGGCCGCGTGCGATGTCCAGAGTGTCAAAGTTCGAGGGCTTCTTTTGTACATATACGGCTCATGACGGTTGTGGGTGCGAGAGGGATAGCCTGGTGCGGTGATCAGCGCGATACGTCTCGGGGGCAGTGAAGCCCCCGGCATGGACCCGGAGTGCCAGCGCACCCGGGCGATCCGCGATCCCCGCGCCCCGGACCTTCTGCCGAGAATGGCCGATATGGTCCCGGGTGTCTCCCCAGGCGGCATAGCGTCGATCCAGACCGGAAACCCCGCGTCGTGGCGTCACGTCGCTTTCTTCACCTACGTCACGCAACGGCGCGCGACAGGAGCCAGAGGACATGCAGACCAAGCTGGACGAAGCCAAGGCCGAGCTGCTCGCACGGGCGGCCCGGGTAGCTGACAACAGTCCGGGCGGTGGTGTCGGCGGCCCGGGAGGTGGCCTCCGGGTGCACCTTGCCGAAGCAGCGACCGGCACCGGGCCGGAGGACGGCACGGAGGCCGGCCGGGGTGACGGGCCGGCCCGTGACACGCTGCTCGCCTATCTCCAGCGCTACTACCTGCACACCGCTCCGGAGGACGTCAGCGACCGCGACCCGGTCGACGTCTTCGGCGCGGCCTCCTCGCACTACCGTCTCGCCGAGAACCGTCCCCAGGGAACCGCGAACGTCCGGGTGCACACCCCGACCGTCGACGAGAACGGCTGGACGAGCAGCCACTCGGTCGTCGAGGTCGTCACCGACGACATGCCCTTCCTGGTCGACTCGGTGACCAACGAGCTCTCCCGTCAGGGCCGCGGTATCCATCTGGTGATCCACCCGCAGGTGATCGTCCGCCGTGACGTCGCCGGCAAGCTGATCGAGGTGTTCGCCGACGACGGCCCCAGGGGCCACGGCGGGAAGCGGGGCAAGGGCAAGGAGGCCCGGCCCGAGCTGCCGCACGACGCGCTCGTCGAGTCCTGGATCCACGTCGAGATCGACCGGGAGACGGACCGCGCCGACCTGAAGCAGATCACCGCCGACCTGCTCCGTGTCCTGTCCGACGTACGGGAGACCGTCGAGGACTGGGACAAGATGCGCGACGCCGCGCTGCGGATGGCCGAGGACCTGCCGTCGGAGCCGCTGGACGAGCTGGCCGACGAGGAGGTGGAGGAGGCCCGCGAACTGCTGCGCTGGCTCGCCGCCGACCACTTCACCTTCCTCGGCTACCGGGAGTACGCGCTCCGGGACTCCGACGCGCTGACGGCCGTCCCCGGCACCGGTCTCGGCATCCTGCGCTCCGACCCGAAGCACAGCGAGGACGAGGCCCACCCGGTGAGCCCGTCCTTCGACCGGCTCCCCGCCGACGCCCGGGCCAAGGCCCGGGAGCACAAGCTCCTCGTCCTCACCAAGGCGAACAGCCGGGCGACCGTGCACCGCCCCAGCTACCTGGACTACGTCGGGGTGAAGAAGTTCGACACCGACGGCAACGTCATCGGCGAGCGGCGCTTCCTCGGGCTGTTCTCGTCGGCCGCGTACACCGAGTCGGTGCGCCGGGTCCCCGTGGTGCGCCGCAAGGTCGCCGAGGTGCTGGAGGGCGCCGGCTTCACGCCCAACAGCCACGACGGCCGGGACCTGATGCAGATCCTGGAGACGTACCCGCGCGACGAGCTCTTCCAGACGCCCGTCGACCAGCTGCGCTCCATCGTCACCTCCGTGCTGTACCTCCAGGAGCGCCGCAGGCTGCGGCTCTACCTGCGCCAGGACGAGTACGGGCGCTACTACTCCGCGCTCGTCTACCTGCCGCGTGACCGCTACACCACGGGTGTGCGGCTCCGTCTGATCGACATCCTGAAGGAGGAGCTCGGCGGTACCAACGTCGACTTCACCGCCTGGAACACCGAGTCGATCCTCTCCCGGCTGCACTTCGTCGTCCGGGTCCCGCCGGGCACCGAGCTGTCGCACCTCACCGACGCGGACGCGGACCGTATCGAGGCGCGCCTGGTCGAGGCCGCACGCTCCTGGGCCGACGGTTTCCAGGACGCGCTGAACGCGGAGTGCGGCGAGGAGCGTGCCGCCGAGCTGATGCGCCGTTACGGCCAGTCCTTCCCCGAGGGGTACAAGGCGGACCACTCGCCCCGTGCCGCGGTGGCCGACCTGGTGCACATCGAGGAGCTCAAGAGCGGGCGCGAGGACTTCGCGCTCAGCCTGTACGAGCCGGTGGGCGCCGGCCCCGGCGAGCGGCGCTTCAAGATCTACCGGACCGGTGAACAGGTCTCGCTCTCGGCCGTGCTCCCCGCGCTCCAGCGGCTCGGCGTCGAGGTCGTCGACGAGCGGCCGTACGAGCTGCGCTGCTCCGACCGTACGCACGCCTGGATCTACGACTTCGGGCTGCGTCTGCCGAAGGTCACGGGCCAGGGCGACCACCTCGCCGAAGGTGCCCGGGACCGCTTCCAGGAGGCGTTCGCGGCCATCTGGACCGGCGAGGCCGAGAACGACGGCTTCAACTCCCTGGTCCTGGGCGCCGGACTGGACTGGCGCCAGGCCATGGTGCTGCGGGCCTACGCGAAGTACCTGCGCCAGGCGGGTTCGCCCTTCAGCCAGGACTACATGGAGGACACCCTCTCCAACAACGTCCACACGACGCGGCTGCTGGTCTCGCTCTTCGAGGCGCGGATGTCCCCGACCCGCCAGAAGGCGGGCACGGAGCTGACCGACGGGCTGCTGGAGGAGCTGGACGGGGCTCTCGACCAGGTCGCGTCGCTGGACGAGGACCGGATCCTGAGGTCCTTCCTCACGGTCATCAAGGCGACGCTGCGGACCAACTACTTCCAGCTGGCCGACGACCACGAGCCGCACGGCTACGTCTCGATGAAGTTCGACCCGCAGGCGATCCCGGACCTTCCGGCGCCGCGTCCGGCGTACGAGATCTGGGTCTACTCGCCGCGCGTCGAGGGCGTCCACCTGCGGTTCGGCAAGGTCGCCCGTGGTGGTCTGCGCTGGTCGGACCGGCGGGAGGACTTCCGTACGGAGATCCTCGGCCTGGTCAAGGCGCAGATGGTCAAGAACACCGTGATCGTGCCGGTGGGTGCCAAGGGCGGGTTCGTCGCCAAGCAGCTCCCGGACCCGGCCGTGGACCGTGACGCCTGGCTCGCCGAGGGCATCGCCTGCTACAAGATCTTCATCTCGGCGCTGCTCGACATCACCGACAACATGGTGGCGGGCGAGGTCGTGCACCCCTCGGAGGTCGTCCGGCACGACGAGGACGACACGTATCTCGTCGTCGCCGCCGACAAGGGGACGGCGAGCTTCTCCGACATCGCCAACGACGTGGCCGTCGCGTACGGCTTCTGGCTCGGCGACGCCTTCGCGTCCGGCGGATCGGCCGGATACGACCACAAGGGCATGGGCATCACGGCCCGCGGCGCCTGGGTGTCCGTCGAGCGGCACTTCCGCGAGCTGGGCCACGACACCCAGAGCGAGGACTTCACCGTCGTCGGCGTCGGTGACATGTCGGGTGACGTGTTCGGCAACGGGATGCTGCTCTCGGAGCACATCCGGCTGGTCGCGGCTTTCGACCACCGGCACATCTTCATCGATCCGGATCCGGACGCTGCCACCTCGTACGCCGAGCGGCGCAGGCTGTTCGACCTGCCCCGCAGTTCCTGGGCGGACTACGACAAGGACCTGCTGTCCGCGGGCGGCGGCATCCACCCGCGTTCCGCCAAGTCGATCCCGGTCAACGCGCACATGCGCGCGGCGCTGGGCATCGACGCGAAGGTCACCAAGATGACGCCGGCCGAGCTGATGCAGAACATCCTCAAGGCGTCGGTCGACCTCGTGTGGAACGGCGGCATCGGTACGTACATCAAGTCGACGGCCGAGTCGAACGCCGATGTCGGCGACAAGGCCAACGACGCGATCCGGGTCGACGGCGCCGATCTGCGGGCCCGCGTCGTCGGTGAGGGCGGCAACCTCGGGGCCACGCAGCTCGGCCGCATCGAGTTCGCCCGGGCCGGCGGCCGGATCAACACCGACGCGATCGACAACAGCGCCGGTGTGGACACCTCCGACCACGAGGTGAACATCAAGATCCTGCTCAACGGGCTCGTCCGGGACGGCGACATGACCGTGAAGCAGCGCAACAAGCTGCTTGCGGAGATGACCGACGAGGTCGGACAGCTCGTGCTCCGCAACAACTACGCGCAGAACACCGCGCTCGCCAACGCCTGCGCCGAGGCGCCCTCGCTCCTCCACGCCCACCAGCGCTTCATGCGCAGGCTCGGCCGCGACGGGCACCTGGACCGGGCGCTGGAGTTCCTGCCGAACGACCGCCAGGTCCGTGAACTGCTGAACCACGGCAAGGGACTCAGCCAGCCCGAACTCGCCGTGCTCATCGCCTACACGAAGATCACCGCCGCCGACGAGCTGGTCTCCACCGGTCTGCCGGACGACCCGCACCTGCAGAAGTTGGTCCACGCCTACTTCCCGCAGCAGTTGAGCGAACGATTCCCCGAGGCGGTCGACGCGCACGCGCTGCGTCGCGAGATCATCACGACGGTGCTGGTCAACGACACCGTGAACAGCGGTGGTTCGACCTTCCTGCACCGGCTTCGCGAGGAGACCGGGGCGTCGCTGGAGGAGATCGTGCGGGCCCAGTTCTCGGCCCGCGAGATCTTCGGCCTGTCCAGGGTGTGGGACGCCGTCGAGGCGCTCGACAACACGGTGGCCGCCGACGTGCAGACCCGGATCCGGCTCCACTCACGCCGGCTCGTCGAGCGCGGCTCGCGCTGGCTCCTCGGCAACCGGCCGCAGCCGGTGGAGATCGCGGAGACGATCGAGTTCTTCCGCGAGGGTGTGGAACGCGTCTGGGACGAGCTGCCCAAGCTGCTCAGGGGCGCGGACGTCGAGTGGTACCAGTCGATCCGCGACGAGCTCACCGCGGTGGGTGTGCCCGACGAGCTGGCGGTGCGGGTGGCGGGATTCTCCTCCGCCTTCCCGGCGCTGGACATCGTGGCCATCGCGGAGCGCACGGCCAAGGACCCGCTGGCGGTGGCCGAGGTGTACTACGACCTCGCCGACCGGCTGGGCATCACCCAGCTGATGGACCGGATCATCGAGCTGCCGCGGGGCGACCGCTGGCAGTCCATGGCCCGCGCGTCCATCCGTGAGGACCTGTACGCCGCGCACGCCGCGCTCACGTCCGACGTGCTCTCCGCCGGTGCCGACACGGCGTCGCCGGAGCAGCGCTTCAAGGACTGGGAGGAGCAGAACGCGGCGATCCTGGCGCGTTCACGCGCGACCCTGGAGGAGATCCGCAGCTCGGAGTCCTTCGACCTGGCGAACCTGTCGGTGGCGATGCGGACGATGCGGACCCTGCTGCGTACGCACTCCTGAGCCCCGCGGTCCCAGGGGCGGTGGCGCACCTGGGGCCTTCCGGTCGGATCGTGCCGGGCCCGCGGGGTCCGGCACGATCCGACCGGAAGACCGTCCGCCGGGCGGGCCTTCGCGGCCCGTCCGGCGGACGTGTCACTTCTTGGGTTTCCTGGGCTTCGCCGGTCCGGTGAACTCCTCGTACGCGGCGACGACGTCGGTGGCCGGGCCGTCCATCCGGAGTGTGCCGGCCTCGAGCCAGATCGCCCGGTCGCAGGTGTCGATGATCGACCTGTTGCTGTGGCTGACCAGGAACACGGTGCCGGCCTCCTCGCGGAGTTCCCTGATGCGGTCCCTGCTGCGCCGCTGGAACTTCGCGTCGCCGGTGGACAGCGCCTCGTCGATCAGCAGGACGTCGTGGCTCTTGGCGGCCGCGATGGAGAAGCGCAGCCGGGCGCCCATCCCGGAGGAGTAGGTGCGCATCGGCAGGGTGATGAAGTCGCCCTTCTCGTTGATGCCGGAGAAGTCGACGATGTCCTGGTAGCGCTCGCGGATCTGCTCACGCGTCATTCCCATGGCCAGCCCGCCGAGCACGACGTTGCGCTCCCCGGTCAGGTCGCTCATCAGGGCGGCGTTCACGCCGAGGAGCGAGGGCTGGCCCTGGGTGTGGACCCGGCCCTTCGACGGGGGCAGCAGTCCCGCGATGGCCTTGAGGAGGGTCGACTTCCCGGATCCGTTGGAGCCGATCAGTCCGATGGCCTCGCCCTTGTACGCGGCGAAGCTGACGCCCTTCACGGCGTGCACCTCGCGCGCGCCCCGGGGCTGCCTGCGCGACACGATCCGGTTCAGGGCGGAGGTGGCGCTGCCCCGCCCGGTGCGGGCGCCGTTGACGGTGTAGGTGATGTGGACGTCGTCGACGACGACGGTGGGCACTCGGGTGTCGAGGGTGTCAGCCACGTCCGTACCTCTCCTCGGCCTTCCAGAAGTACACGAATCCGCCGATGCCGCAGACGAGGGCCCAGCCCGTCGCGACGGCCCATACGTGCGGGGGCAGTTGGTCTCCGCCGAAGCTGTCGATCAGGGCGTAGCGCATCAGGTCGATGTAGACGGCGGCCGGATTGCACTCCAGCACCAGCAGGACCGCCCGGGGCACGCGGTCGGCCGTGAGCAGGGTGTCGAGGCTCCACATGACGCCGGACGCGTACATCCACGTGCGCAGGATGAAGGGCGTCAGCTGGGCGATGTCCGGGGTCTTGGCGGCGAGGCGGGCCATGACCATCGAGATGCCGGTGTTGAACAGGGCCTGCAGGGCGAGCGCGGGGATCGCCAGGAGCCAGGAGGGCCGGGGGTACTGGCCGAACACGAGCAGGATCAGGAAGAGCGCGCCCAGGGAGAACAGCAGTTGCTGGAGCTGCTGGACGGCCAGGGCGATGGGCAGGGACGCCCTGGGGAAGTGCAGGGCGCGGACGAGTCCGGTGTTGCCGCTGATGGCCCGGGTGCCGGCGGTGATCGAGCTGGCGGTGAAGGTCCAGATGAAGACGCCGGTGACGAGGAAGGGCACGTAGTCGGGGACCCCGTGCTTGGTGTTCATCAGGACGCCGAAGATGAAGTAGTAGACCGTCGCGTTGAGCAGCGGGGTCATGATCTGCCAGATCTGGCCGAGCTTCGCCTGGCTGTACTGGGCGGTCAGCTTGGCGGTGGCGAAGGCGGTGATGAAGTGCCTGCGCCCCCAGAGCTGCCGGACGTAGTCCCCGAGCGTCGGACGGGCCCCGCTGACGGTCAGCCCGTGGCGGGCGGCGAGCGCGGCCAGCTCGCCGGGTCCGTACGAGGGGAGGAGGGCGGGAGATGCGGTGTCCACCGGGGCCGGCGGGGCTGCTGTCTGGCTCACCACGATCGCTTTCGACGGGGGCTTGGGGGAGGGGGTGGACAGATCCGGTCGGATGGGACGGCACCGTATCGTCGCAACGTCGACAGTAGGACGTTTGTGCGTCGCAACGCAACCGTTTCGTCGTTACGGTCTATCATTCGGGCCATGACCACCCAACGGCGAACCGGGCGCCGCACCCCGGCAGGTGCCGCGGTGCTGCGGGAGGACGTGACCGACGCGATCCGTGGCGCGGTCTTCGAGGAGCTGGCCGCCGTCGGATTCGCGCGGATGTCCATCGAGGGCATCGCCAGGCGCGCGGGTGTGGGCAAGACCGCCGTCTACCGCCGCTGGAAGTCCAAGCTGCACCTCGTCCTCGACCTGGTCGCGGCGGTCGCGGCGCAGGGCATGCCGGCGCCCGCGACCGGCTCGCTGTACGGGGACGTCCGTGCCGTGCTCGAACTCGCCGCCTACGCCCTGCGGCACCCCGTCGCCTCGCAGGTGATCCCGGACCTCCTGGTCGAGGCGGCCCGCAGCCCGGAGATCTCCGACGCCATCAAGGCGGCACTGCTGGACCAGCAGCAGGGGGTCGCCGCGGTGGTCGTGCGGGCGGCCGTGGCGCGCGGTGAGCTGCCCGAGGGCAGTGACCCGGACCGGGCGCTGGACCTCATCGTCGGGCCGCTCTACTGGCGTCTCGTCGTGGTCCGCGGCGATCTTCCCAAGGGGTACCTGGACGACCTCGCCGCATCCGCGGTCCGGGCGCTCAAGGACTGAAGGGCCCGGACCGGTTCGGGCCCTCGCCCAGCAGCCGGTCCACGACCCGCCGGGCGGCCCCTCCGCCGGTGGGGCCGCAGTGGTCCCGCCGGAAGCTCTCGTACGCGTCCGCGTGCAGCGCCGCAGACGCCGGGGTGGCCCGCAGGGCGTCCGCCACCTCCTGGGTGCTGACGAGGAGGGGCCCGGGCGCACGGGTCTCGAAGTCCAGGCAGAAGCCGCGCACGGTGTCCCGGTAGTGCTCCAGGTCGTAGGTGTGGAAGAGCATCGGCCGGCCGGTGAGCGCGAAGTCGAAGACCAGCCCCGAGTAGTCCGTGACCAGCACGTCGGCGATCAGCAGCAGCTCGGTCACGTCCGGGTGGGCGGACGCGTCCCGCAGTGCCGGGTCCGCCGGCACACTGCCCGTCACCCTCGGGTGCCTGCGGACCAGCACCGTGGTGCGTCCGTCGAGCGACCGCGCCAGCGCGGCCAGGTCGAGTGCCGGGTCCCAGCGGTACAGCGGCGGGGATCCGGCGGGGACACTGCCGGGGGCGTGTGCGAGATGGTCGCGGTACGTCGGCGCGTACAGCACGACCCGGTGGCCGTCCGGGACGCCCAGCAGCCGGCGTACCCGCTCGGCCGTCTTGTCCCGGCCCGGCGCGGTCAGCAGGTCACCCGCCGGGGAGCCCGACTCCAGCACCTCCCCCTCGTAGGCCAGGGCCCGGCGCAGGTGCGGGGTGGCGTAGGTGCTCGGGGAGACCAGGACCGACCACTGGGCCGAGCGGTGGGGCAGCGTGGCGAGGTGCTGGTGGTCGGCGTACAGGGTGCCCGCCAGGTCCAGGCCGAAGCGGCCGAGCGGCGCCCCGTGCCAGGTCTGTACGACGGTCTGGTCCGGGCGGCGCTCGAACCAGGCGGGCAGCTGACCCGCCGCCACGATGCGGTGCGCCCGCGCCAGTGCCTCGTGCCACCGGGCACTGTGCGCCACGACGGGTACGGCGGTCGCCGGGACGTGGGCCGCGTCGCCCGCCGACCCGTCGGTGACCCAGAGGTGTTCGGCGTCGGTGCTCCGGCGCACGAGCTCGGCGTGCACGGCGCGCGTCGAGCCCCCTCCGACGTGGAGCACGGCGTTCCGCAGCGGCAGCCGCCGCTGTGCCGGGTAGTACGCCGAGCGCAGCCGGCCGCGGCGGTACGCGCTCCGCCCGGCGTCGCCCAGCGGAGGCGCGCAGTGCACGGTCAGCCGGTCGCCGTTCCTGCGGTCGAGGCTGAACCGCTCACCGGCGGCCCCCACCGGCAGGCGGGTGGCGAGCGAGGCCGCCACGCGCACGGTCCGGCCGCCGAGGAGCACCTCCCAGTCGCCTTCGCGCGGCGGCTCGGTGAGCAGTGAGCGGAAGCGTCCACCGTCCTCCTCGACGGGGACGGTCACCGTCTCGCCGAGGGAGCTGTGCCGCAGTACGAGGGTCCCGGCACCGGTCCCCTCGACGCGCAGTCCGCCGTCCGCGACGGCGGCGCGGTCCACGACCGGTTCGCCGGTCAGCTCCAGCACCAGCCGTCCCGCCGCGTCCGCGAAGGCGGGGGGCGGCAGGTCGGGTGCGGCGGCGAGAGGCAGGCGCGCGCCGTCGCCGGTCAGGAGTGCGGCGCGCCACCGCGGGTCCGGCACCGGGGCGGCCCCGCGGGGCGTGCCGGGGGCGGGGACGGGTGCGACGGCGAGCGCCGCGAGCGGGATCCGGGCGGCGAAGCGGCTCCCGCCGCCGTCCTGGGCGTCCCGGCGGCCAGCGCCGCTGCCCGGGCCGTCCGCCCGTCCGCCGCCCGGCACATCGCGGCACGGCCCGTCACCGTGACCGTCGTCCCCGCCGGGCTTCTCGCCCGGCCCGTCCAGGATCCGTACCGGGCAGACCTGCTCCGCCGCCCCGTCGCGGGTGAGCACGAGTGACTCCGGCCGGGTGCCCCCGTACAGCCGGCCGGTCAACTCCAGTTCCCCCGAACCGCAGTCGTGGCCGGACGCCAGGGCCGGCAGCCGGTCCACCTCCAGCCGGAGCCTGCCGTCCCGGTAGCCGAGTACCGCGCGCAGCCCGCCGCCCAGGTCGTGGACCAGGGGCTGCGCGGCGGAGGCCGCCACGGCGCGCACGGCGGCCCGGCGTACGACGCCGTGTCCGGCCACCACCACACCCACCAGCCAGGTGCCGGGTCCCAGCCGGCCCGGGTCCAGGACCATCTCGAAGCCCGCGTGGTCGTAACAGTGCGTCTCCTGGCCGGAGTCGGCCGTGGCCCGGTCGGTCCGCACCGTGCGCACCGGCACCGCCCGCAGTCGTCTGCCGCCCGACTCCCTGACCAGCCCCGCCTTCAGTGACTGCCGGGCCGTGGCCGCCGGGAGGTTGCGGACGTAGGCGTAGCCGCGGAGCCGCAGCCGGCCGTCGTCGCCCCAGGAGGACTCCACCAGCCGGGCCACCACCGGGAGATCACCCCGGCCGAGCCGCGCCGACACATCGCCGGACCCCGTGAGCCCGGGGTGCGTGGCCCGCCGCCTGCCCGGCAGCCCCTCGACGGTGAACGTGCCGTTCCCGTTGGCCCGTTCGAAGGCCAGGACGGCCAGCAGTTCGTCGAGCCGGCGCTCCCGGACCAGCCGCCACCGGATCCGCGCCTCGGCGGGCAGGCCGGCCAGGGCCGCGTCGCCCGCGCGGTCGAGGAAGGCACCCGCGTCGTCGAGGAACGCCGCACGGTAGTCGGGGCCGCCCATCGGCAGCCCCTCCAGGAAGTACACGAAGTCGTCGCGCAGGCAGGAGGTGTCGTAGCGCAGCCGCTGCACGGGACCGCGGTCGGCCAGGAACGCGCTGACCTGCTCGCAGGCCGCGATCCGGTCGCGCACGCCCCGGACGTCCGTACGCCGCCTGGTGATCGAGCCCTCCCGCACCCGCCAGTAGTAGACGTGCTCGTGGAGCACGTCCACCGACCCGGCGAGGTGGTGCGCGGGGATCATCACCGGTGTGTCCTCGTAGAGCTTCCCCACCGGGAAGGAGAAGGCGTGCCTGTCCCAGAACGAGCGCCGGAACACCTTGTTCCACGCGACCCGGTCGGACAGCAGCCGGGCGTCACGGGTGATGTGGGTGCGCGGGCGGTCGTCGGTGAGCCAGCGGTACTGCCAGGCCTGCTGCCTGCCCTGCTCGTTCAGCCGCCACACGTTGCCCGTCACCAGGTCCGAGCCGGTCGACTCCAGGGACGCCACCATCCGCTCGTAGGCGTCGTGGACGACGAGGTCGTCGCTGTCGGCGAACGCCAGGTACGGAACCCCGGGGGTGGTGTGGGCGACCCCCGTGTTGCGGGCGGCGCTCAGACCGGCGTTGGGCTGGTGGACGCAGCGGAAGCGGTCGTCCCGGGCGGCGAAGTCCTCCGCGACGCGGCGGCTTCCGTCCGTCGAGCCGTCGTCGACCAGCACCACCTCGATGTCCGCCAGGGACTGGCCTGCCAGGGAGGCGAGGCACTCCTCCAGATAGTCCTCGACGTTGTGCACGGGGACGACGACGCTGAGGAGTGGCTTCATGTACGGATCAACCCGGGTGAGGGCCGCGGGTCACGCCGTTGCCCCGAACGGGTGAAGATCCGTAGGGGGCCGCGCACGGTCCGCACTACGCTCGGCTGCCATGCTGCTCAGTGTCGTCATGCCCGCCCACCACGCCCAGGGCTACCTGAGGGCGGCCCTGGAGTCCGTGACCGGGCAGGCGCCGGCCGGGAGCGGGCCGGTGGAACTGGAGCTGATCGCAGTCGGCACCGGCGCCCCCGACGGCGCCCCTGAGCTCGCCATCGCGCGGGAGTGCGCGGCGCGTGAGCCCCGCGCGCGCGTCCTGCTCCTCGACGGTCCCTGGGACACCGGTGCGGCCCGCAACGCCGGTGCGGCGGAGGCGCGCGGGGCGTATCTGCTCTTCCTGGACGGGGACGACCTGCTGCTCCCCGGCGCGGTCGCGGCCATCGCCGCACGGCTGACGCCGGACCGGCCGGACGTCCTGCGGCTGGGCCACGGCCTCGTCGACTGGTGGGGCACGGAGCAGCCCGGCGACGACGGACTCCCGGCCGCCCGTGGCCTGCTGTTCCGCCGTGCCTTCTGGGAGAGCCGCCGGCTCCGCTTCGCCGACGGCCCGTACGGCGAGGTCGTGCCCGTCCACCACGCGGTGTTCCTCGCCTCCGACGCGGGCACCCTGGCCTCGCTCGACCGGCTGTGCGTGCGCCACCGGCTGCGCCGGGCGGGCCCCTCCGCCCCGGCACCCGGCCGCGCGCACTTCGCCGTGATCGACGCCTACGCGCGGCTGGCCGACGAGGCCGGCGACGACCCCCGGATCCCCGCCGCCCGCACCGCGCACCTGACGGCCGTGCTCAGGGATCCCGGCCGTGTCGCCCCGGGGGACCGCGCCGCCTTCTTCCGCGCCGCCGGGCTCCCCGGTCCGTACGCCGTGCACAGCGCCCGGGAAGCCGTCCGCGCCGGGCGCGCCCGGGCGCGTGCCTCGCTGCGCGCGGGCCGCAAGTCGCTGCGCGCCCGCGTGATGAGAGCCGTCTACCGCGCCGACCTGCACCGCCCGCTGGACCCGTGCCTCGCCGTCTACGGGGCCTACTGGAACAGGGGAGTCGCCTGCAATCCGGCCGCCGTCTACGCCAAGGCCCGGGAGCTGGTCCCGCACATCCGGGGCGTCTGGGTCGTCTCCTCCCGCCACCGCGACCGGATGCCGCCGGGTGTGCCGTACGTCATCGAGGGCTCGCGGGCCTACTGGCGGGCCATGGCCACCGCGACGTACCTCGTCAACAACTCCAGCTTCCCCGGGGGCTTCACCAAGCGGCCGGGCCAGATCTACCTGCAGACCCACCACGGGACCCCGCTCAAGACCATGGGCCTGGACCAGTACCCCTACCCCGCCCTCACCGCAGGCGCCGGTCTCGAACGCGTCGTCGCCCACACCGACCAGTGGGACTTCAGCCTCTCCGCCAATCCGCACAGCTCCGAGGTCTGGGACCGGGCCTACCCGTCGTCGTACGAGCAACTGCCCTACGGCTACCCGCGCAACGACGTCCTGTGCACGGCCACCGCGGAGCCGGCCCGGAAGGTCCGGGCGGAGCTCGGTATCGCCCCCGGCGCGACGGTCCTGCTGTACGCGCCCACGCACCGCGACTACCGCAGGGGCTTCGTCCCCCTGCTGGACGTGGAGCGCCTCACCCGGGAGCTGGGCCCCGGCTGGGTCCTGCTGGTGCGGGCCCACTACTTCTACGGGAGTTCGGCCGGCGCCGGTGCGGGGGAGCGGGTCGTGGACGTCACCGGGCATCCGCGGATCGAGGAACTCTGCCTGGCCTCGGACGCGTTGATCACCGACTACTCGTCCCTGATGTTCGACTACGCCTGCCTGGACCGCCCGATCGTCACCTACGCCCCCGACTGGGAGGCCTACCGGGCCGCCCGCGGCACCTACGTCGACCTGCTCTCCGGGCGCCCGGGCGACACCCCGGGGGCGGTGGCCACCACGCAGGACGAGCTGGTCGAGGTCCTCCGCCGGGGCGCCTGGCGCTCGCGGGAGGCGACCGCGCTGCGCGCCGCGTTCCGTGACCGCTTCTGCCCGTACGACGACGGGAAGGCGGCGGAGCGGGTGGTGCGGCGGGTCTTCCCGGTGCGCCCGGACTGAGGCGGACCGGCTCCGGGGTGTCCTCCGCACCCCGCGGTCGTTGTGTTCAACAGCGCACACGGCAACGTCGGGAGAGTCCATGCACCGGTCCGCCTACGAACAGATGCGGCTCTGCGTCGAGGAGTATCTGCCCAGGGACCGCAGGCACCGGGTCGTGGACCTCGGCTCGCGGATCTCCGGCAAGCAGACCCGCACCCACCGTGGTCTGCTCGCGGAACACGACATCGACTACTTCGGGGTCGACGTCCAGGACGGCCCCAACGTCGACGCGGTCATGACCCGGCCCTACCGCATCCCCGCCGCCTCCCGCAGCGCCGATGTCGTGCTGTCCGGGCAGGCGTTCGAGCACATCCCCTTCTTCTGGGTGTCGATGATGGAGATCGCCCGTGTGCTGAAGCCCGGCGGCCACGCCTTCGTCACCGCGCCCTCGCGCGGTCACGTCCACGACGCCCAGGACTGCTGGCGCTACTACCCCGACGGCTTCCGGGCGATGGCGGCGCACTCCGGTCTCGAACTCCGCGAGGCGTACACGGACTTCCCGCCCACCAGGGGCATCTGGCACGACTACCGGTCCATCGACGCGAAGGCCGCCTACTGGGGGGACTCCGTCGGCGTCTTCCGCAGGCCGCTCCGCTACCCCCGGCTGACGATGTTCGCCGTGCGGGAGACGGCGGTCTGGTGGGCGAACCGGGTCGGCGGCGTGGACCGGGTGCCGCTGCCGAGGCCGCTGGACGGGCGGGAGCTGTGCGGGCGGCCGGACACGCGTACGTTCCCATCAACTACAGGTTGACGAAAGATGACATGAGCCGCAAAGCGCGCGTACTGTCCCGGCCCATGGCTTGGCGCAACGCCGTCAACGGCGTCCTTCAGCAACTCACCGGATACCAGCTCAGGCGCGCGACCGTCCCCGCCCCCCGCTCCGCCCCCGAGGCGCGGCAGGACCCGGTCGTGGCGCGGCCGGCGGCGGTGAAGCCCGCAGCCGTGAAGCCCGCCGCCGCGAAGAAGCCGCAGTTCCCCGCGGACTACGACAACGAGGCGAAGGACGTCATCCGCGCGGTCAAGCCGTACACGATGACCTCGCCCGAGCGGCTCAACGCCTTCGTCCTCGCCACGCGGCACGTCGTCAAGCACGGCATCCCGGGAGACATCGTCGAGTGCGGCGTCTGGCGAGGCGGTTCCATGCAGGCCTGTGCCAGGACGCTGCTGTCGCTCGGCGAGACCGGCCGCGACCTCTACCTCTTCGACACGTACGAGGGCATGACCCCGCCCACCGCCGAGGACCTGCGGCGGGACGGCAGGCCCGCCCAGGAGCTGCTGGACACCCAGGGCAGGGACCGGCCGATCTGGGCCGTGGCCTCGCTGGAGGACGTGCAGGCCGGGTTCGAGCAGGTGCCGTACCCGAAGGACCGCGTCCACTACGTGCGGGGCAAGGTCGAGGACACCGTCCCGGAGCAGGCGCCGGAGCAGATCTCCATCCTCCGGCTCGACACCGACTGGTACGCGTCGACGAAGCACGAGCTCAACCACCTGTACGGGCGCCTGGTGAGCGGCGGGGTGCTGCTGATCGACGACTACGGCTACTGGCAGGGATCGCGCCAGGCCGTGGACGAGTTCCTGGAGGAGACCGGCGAACAGCTCCTGCTGCTGCGCATGGACGAGGGCCGGATCGCCGTCAAACCCTGACCGGGCAGGCCCCGTTGCGAGCCCCGTGCCTCCCCGGCACGGGGCTCGTTCCATAGAGAGGACGTCCGTCACGAAAGGACGTCCGTTCGTCCCTCCGGAAGGATCGTGCGCAGCGTCATGGCACCCCGTCTCACCGTCGTCGTCCCGCTCTACAACGTCGAGGAGTACCTCGGAGCCTGTCTCGGATCGCTCGCGGGGCAGACCATGGCGGACCTGGAAGTCGTCATTGTGGACGACGGTTCGACGGACGGCAGCGCCGCTGTGGCCCTGGAGTTCACCCGGCGTGATCCGCGCTTCCGGCTCGTGCGCCAGAAGAACGGCGGGCTCGGGGCCGCGCGCAACGCGGGAGCCGGACAGGCCCACCCGGACGCGGGGTTCCTGGCCTTCGTCGACAGCGACGACGTGGTGCCGCCGGACGCCTTCGCCCTGCTGCTGGCCGAACTCGACTCCTCCGGATCGGACTTCGCGACCGGCAACGTGCTCAGGCTCCGGGCGAACGGCGCGCTCGAACAGTCCCCGATGTTCCGCCGGCCCATGGAGAGGTCCCGCCGGGCCACGCACATCACCCGGGACTGGATCCTGCTCGGCGACCGCATCGCGTGCAACAAGGTGTTCCGCAGGTCCTTCTGGGACCGGCACGCCTTCGCCTTCCCGACGGGCGTCCTGTACGAGGACATCGCCGTGGTCCTGCCGGCGTACTTCCTGGCCCGGAGCGTCGACGTGGTCGAGGCGCCGGTCTACCACTGGCGGGACCGGGACGGCTCGATCACCACCCGGCGCGCGGTGGCCCACGGCATCCGTGACCGGGTCACCGCGGTCTCCACCGTCAGCCGCTTCCTCGCCGGCCGGGGCATGACGGAGGCGAAGCGGCGTTACGACGAGCACGTGCTCTCCGGCGACCTGTGGCTGTTCATCGAGGCGCTGCCGGACGGCGACGAGGGCTTCCACGAGGCCTTCCTCACCCATGCCAACGCCTTCGCCGACACGGTCGACCCGGCGGTCCTCGACGGGCTGCCGCTGCACCTGCGGGTCAAGTGGCAGCTCATCCGGGAGCGCAGGACGGCGGAGCTCCTCGCCCTCCTCGCCCACGAGTCCACCGACCGGGACACCTTCCACGTCCGGGGCCGGCTCCGCCCGCGCGCCTCCTACCCGGGGGTCGTCGCCCCGCTCCCGCGCCGGGCGACCGCCCTGTCCGCCGCGGACCTCCCCGTGCACGCGCACCTCACCGAGGCCGTCTGGCGGGACGGCCTGCTGCACCTCAAGGGGTACGCGTACGTCCGCAACGCACCGGGCGGGTCGGCCGGGGCCGGCTGGCTGCGCTCGGGGCGCAGGGTGGTTCCGCTGCGGCTGCGCAGGACGGCGACGGACGAGGCGGCTGCCGGCTCGGGCCGTTCGCTGCACGGCTACGAGCGGTCCGGCTTCGAGACCGTCGTCGACCCGGGGCGCCTGGCGGGCCGGCGTACGGCCCGCGGGGTCCGCACCCTGTGGAAGCTGGAGTCCGTCGTCGTCGGCGCCGGACGTCCCCGCCGCGGCCCGATGCGCCTGCTCGGGAACCCGGCGGCGCCCGCCGTGCGGTACGTCGACGAGCGCACCCGGGTCGTCCCCCTGCTCTCCGGGAACAAGCTGGAGCTGCGTGCCGAACGGATCGACGCAGTGCTCGCCGGGCACCGGGCGACGGAGGCGGGCGACGGCGTCCGGATCGCGGTGCGGATGCTCGGCCGGGACACGGCGACGGCCCTGCGCATCCAGGAGTGGCGTACGAAGCAGACCCGCGAGTTCCCCCTGGCTCCGGGCGAGGGCACGGACGGCCGCACCTTCGTCGCCGAGATCCCGCTGGACGCGTTCCCCGGGACGGACGGCGACTGGGGTGTCCAACTCGTGGGCGGTGAGAGCCGTCTGACGGTCGCGGCCCGTCCCGAGACCGAGACCGGGCGCTATCGGCTGACCGGCGGCCGTGAGGTGTACGCCGCCGCCAACCCGTCCGGCGACCTGGTGCTCACCGACCGGGCCGTGCCGCCCGTCGTCACCGGTGCGACCTGGACCCGGGACGGCGCCCTGGTCCTGGAAGGCACCTTCCCCATCGCGCGGGACGGCCGGGTAGAGCTGGTCCTGCGCCACGGCGGTCACCAGGAGGAGAACGCCTTCGCCGTGGAGCACACGGCAGCGGGATTCCGTACGACGCTCACTCCCGGGGCCGTCGAGGGGCCCGGCGGCACGCTGCCGCTCGCCGAGGGCAGGTGGTACCCCTTCCTGCGGCAGCGGGGGGAGACGGATCCCGGGCGGTACCTGCCGCTGCGCGTGGTCTCCCAACTGCACGCGGGCCTGCCGCTCCACCACGATCCGGGCGGTCGCCGCTTCACCCTGGAGCGCCGTTTCCACGACCGTCTCTGCCTGTCGTCGGGCAGCGCCCTGCCGGTGCGTGACCGCGGGGCGTACGCACAGCGCCGGCTGCGCGACCGGTACGCCGGCGCACGCGGCGCGGAGCTGCGGGAGGCCGTGCTCTACTCCAGCTTCGACGGGCGCCAGTTCTCGGACTCGCCCCGTGCCGTCCACGAGGAACTGGCGCGCCGCGACACCGGGGTCGAGCACCTGTGGGTGGTGCGGGACCAGCAGGCCGCCGTGCCCGCCGGGGTCCGGGCCGTCGCCCTGCACAGCGCCGAGTGGTACGAGGCCCTCGCCCGCAGCCGGTGGATCGTGACCAACACCCAGCTGCCCGAGTGGTTCGAGCGGGCGGACGGCCAGTTCGTCGTCCAGACCTGGCACGGCACCCCGCTCAAGCGCATCGGCCGGGACCTGGCGGGCACCGCCTGCGCGGACACGGCGTACATGGAGTCCCTGCCCCGGCGCGCCGCGCAGTGGAGCGTCCTCGTGTCGCCGAACCGCTTCTCCACGCCGGTCCTGCGCCGCGCGTTCGGGCACACCGGCGAGGTGCTCGAATGCGGCTATCCGCGCAACGACCTGCTGTTCGCCCCCGACCGGGCGAAGGTCGCCGCCCAGGTCCGCCAGTCGCTCGGTGTGCCGGACGGCAGGCGGGTCGTCCTCTACGCCCCCACCTGGCGCGAGGACCTGCCCAAGCGGAGCGGGCTGTACGGGCTGGACCTCCAACTGGACCTGGAGCGGGCCCGCGAGGCACTCGGCGACGACGTGGTCCTGCTGGTGCGCCGCCACTACCTGGTCGGCGGGAGCATCCCCGAGAGCGACTTCGTCCGCGACGTCTCGCGCCACCCCGACGTCGCCGAACTCATGCTGATCAGCGATGCGCTGGTCACGGACTACTCGTCACTCATGTTCGACTTCGCGCAGACGGGCCGGCCGATGCTCTTCCACACCTACGACCTGGAGCACTACCGCGACACCCTGCGCGGGTTCTGTTTCGACTTCGAGAACCAGGCGCCCGGCCCGCTGATCACCGGATCGGCCGGTGTCGTCGAGGCGCTGCGCGACCCGGACGCCGCGACGGCGGGCCACCGGGAGGCGTACGCCCGCTTCCGGGAGTCGTTCTGCGATCTGGACGACGGGACCGCGTCGGCCCGGGTAGTGGACCGGATGCTGAAGGGGGCACAGGCGTGAGCGCCCCCGACTTCAGCTGCGTGGTCGCCGCCGGAGAGGGCGGGCAGGAGGAACTGCGGGCGTCCGTGGAGTCCGTGCTCGACCAGAGTCTGCGCGCCGCCGAGGCCCTCGTCGTCCTGCCCCCCGGCGCGGGCGGGGAGCTGCGGACGGCGGCGGAGGAGCTCGCCGTACGCTCCCCGGACCGCGTCCGCGTCCTGGACGCCGAGGCGGACTCCGTCGCGGTGCTGCGGAACACGGGTCTGGCGGCGGCGCGTGGCACCTACGTCCTGGTGCTCGACGCCGGCGAACGCCTCCAGCGGCACGCCTGCCGCAACCTCCTGGAGGCCGGCATGAGCACCGGCGCCGATCTTGTCGCCGGGCGCTGGAGCCGCTTCACCGGGGACGGGGCAAAGGAGCGAGAACCGTCCTGGCAGCAGTCGCTGTTCGTCCGCTCCCGGACCGTCCGCCGTTTCACCGACGCCCCCGAACTGGCCGTGCACGAAGCCCTGGTGACCGGTTTCTGCCTGCGTCGCGACGCGCTGGAGCGGCACAACCTGCGCTACGCCGACGACCTCACCCACAGCGAGGTGCTCTTCGGCCCGCTGGCCGCGTCCGTGGTCGGCCGTATCGCGCTCGTACGCCGCCGGATCGTCTCCGGGCGGGCCCTGCCCGACGCGGGCCGGGACCTCGCCGGGCTCGTCGAGGCGCACCGGCGGGTGTGCCACGTGCTGGTGGCCCAGGGGCTGGCGGGACTGCGCGAGGAGCGGGACCGCGCCTTCCCGCAGGACCACCTCGTCCCGCTGGTGCGCAGCTATCCCGAGCTGCCCGCCGCCCGGCGGGCCGCGATCGCCGCGACCGCCGGTCGGGTGCTGCCCGGCTGCGTCCCGGACGCGGCCCTGCTCACCCTGCCGCCCGTCGAACGCGTCGGCGTGCGCCTGCTGGAGCGGGGCGACGCGGACGGGGTGCTCACGGCGGCGTACGCCCTGCGCAGGCGTGGCACCGTGGCGGCTCCCCTGTCCACGGGCGACGACGGGCGCGTCCACTGGTCGGACGGGACCGACCCCGCGCTGGACGTCACCGAACTGGGCCACCAGTACCGGGTGTTCGGCGAGGTGAAGCTGATGAACCGGCTCACCCGCTACGAGGCCGAGGGTCGCGGCGTCCTGCTCCGGGGCCGGATGGTCCTGCCCGCGCACACCGGCCCGGACCCGGACGGCCCCCTCACCGCCCATCTGGAGTTCCGTGTGCGGGACGGCTCGCGCGCCTTCCGTGTCCCGGTGGACGACCTCCGGGCCGACGCCACCGGCATCGACTGGTCGGTCCGCTTCGACCTCACGGGAGCGGTACGCCCCCACGGGCCGCGTGACACGGTCTGGGACGTCCGGATGGTGGTGGAGGACGGCCGCACGCGTTCGGTCAGCGACCTGTTCGCCCCCCACGACCTGCTCGGTCCGGCCCACCGTTCCCCGGCCCGGCCCCGGCTGGGCCGGGCGACCGGGGACACCTGGCAGCCCTACATCACGCTCCGGGACCACCTGGCGCTCCGGCTGGAGGCCCACCGGCGCCCTGCCCGCACGGCCCGCCGGCTGGTCCACTACGCCACCCACTTCCGCCCCGCACGCCTGGTCAGGCGGCTGGCGCGGGCCCTTGGCAGGCGCCGGGACCGGTTCAGGTCACGGGGCTTCAAGACCTCCGTCTACCGCTCCTGGCTGCTGAGGCTGCCCGTGCGCAAGGGCACCGCGGTGTTCGAGAGCCACATGGGCACGTGTTACGGCGACAGCCCGCGCGCCGTCCACGAGGAGGTCCGAGCCCGCGGGCTCCGGCTGCGCTGCGTCTGGGCGTACGCCGACTCGCCCGAGGGCTTCCCCGCGGACGCCCGGCTGGTGCGGCGCTGGTCCTGGCGCTATCTGTGGGCCCTGGCCCGCGCGGAGTACTGGGTCGACAACCAGGGGTTCCCGCAGCACCTCGACAAGCCGGTCGGCACCACCTACCTCCAGACCTGGCACGGGTCGGCGTACAAGCGCATGGGCTTCGACGAGACGCGGGTGCGCATGCAGAACGCCCCGCAGCGTGAGCGGCTCCAGCAGGCGGTGGGCCGGTTCGACCACTTCCTCGTCCGCTCCGAGCACGACGAGCGCACCCTGGCCCGCGCCTACCGGCTGCCCGACAAGGCACTGCTGCGCACCGGGTACCCGCGCAACGACGTCCTCCTCGCGGCGCGTGCCCGGGACGAGGCGGAGGGAAGACTGCCGCGCCCGGCGCCGGCGGCCGCACTCGGTCTGCCCGACCACCGGAAGGTCGTGCTGTACGCGCCGACCTTCCGGGGCGGGCCCGGCAGGCGCAGGCGGCAGCGGCTCCTGCTGGACGCGGCGCGCTTCGCGGAGCGCTTCGGAGACACGTACACGCTGCTGGTCCGGGCCCACTACCTGGAGGCGGCGAGTCTGCCCGCCTGCCCGCCCGGCACGGTCGTGGACGTCTCGGACCACCACGACGTCGGCGAACTGCTCGCGCTCACCGACGTCCTGGTCACGGACTACTCGTCGATCATGTTCGACTACGCGCTCCTGGACCGCCCGATCGTCCTGTTCGCACCCGACCTCGACGAGTACGCCGCCGAGCGCGGCAGCTATTTCGACCTGCGGGAGAAGGCGCCGGGGCCGGTGGCCGCGACCGAGGAGGAGCTGTTCGCCGTGCTCGCCCGTCTGAAGACCGCGGACAGCGGCTTCCAGGAGCGACGTGCCTCCTTCGCGGCGGAGTTCGGCGACTACGACCGGGGCGACGCGGCCCGTGCCGTCGTCGACACGGTGTTCGCCCGGCACGTCGTCCCGTCCCGCACCAGCCGCACCGGGGAGGCCCGCCGATGAGCGGCATCCGTGACCGTGACGTCTTCATCGTCTCCAACAGCACCGACGAACTCGGCGGTGTGACCGGCTGGACGCACCGGATGGCCCAGCTCTTCCAGGAGTCGGGCCACCGGGTGCACGTCGTCGGCATCCACGCCGCCGAACGGAAGATGGCCCTGCCCGAGGCGCGCGGCCATCCCGTCACCGCCCTGTACCCGGAGCACCCCCCGACCCCCTGGGTCCCCAAGGGGATGCGGGACCGCTTCCGGATCCCCGCCCGACGTGCCGAGGCCGCCCGCGCGGCCCGCAAGCGGCAGGCCGTCGACCGGCTCTCGGAGATCTTCCGGGGGGCCCGGCCGGGCGGTGTGGTGATCGTCAGTCAGGTGTGGGCGATGGAGTGGGTCGGCGAGGCGGACACGGCCGGTCTGCGGGTCATCGGGATGAGCCACGAGTCGTACGACTACTCCCGTGCGAGCCACCGCTACCGCTGGATCAGGAACCACTACACGGCGCTCGACCGCTGGCTCGTCCTCACGGCCGAGGACGCCGACAGCTGGGCGGCCGACGGGATGAACAACGTGGGCTTCATGCCGAACGCCCTGGCCGGCCTGCCCGAAGTGCCGTCCCCGCGCCGGGAGAAGTCGGTGGCGAGCATCGGCAGGCTCACGGACCAGAAGGGCGTGGACATGCTCCTGGACACCTGGGCACTGGTGGCCCCGCAGCGCCCGGAGTGGCGGCTGGACGTCTACGGCACGGGCGAGGACGAAGAGGCGCTCAGGGCGCGGTGCACCGCCCTGGGACTGGACGCCTCGGTCCGCTGGCGGGGGCGTACGGACGACGTTCCCGGAGCGCTCGCCGGCTCCTCCGTCTTCGTCCAGTCCTCACGGGGCGAGGGCTTCCCGCTGGCCCTGCTGGAGGCGATGGCGAGCGGGGTGCCGTGTGCGGCGTTCGACTGCGCACCGGGGGTGCGCGAGATCGTCCGGGACGGCGAGGACGGTCTGCTCGCGCCCGCCGGTGACATCGGCGCGCTCGCCGACCGGCTGCTGCGGCTCACCGGCAACCCCCGGATGCGGGACGCGATGGGGGACCGGGCGCGGGTCGACGTCCAGCGTTTCTCCGA
This sequence comes from Streptomyces sp. NPDC049970, assembly GCF_040660235.1. Taxonomy (NCBI): domain Bacteria; kingdom Bacillati; phylum Actinomycetota; class Actinomycetes; order Kitasatosporales; family Streptomycetaceae; genus Streptomyces; species Streptomyces sp. NPDC049970. The sequence goes on from NZ_JBFALP010000002.1 coordinate 44,860, forward strand.
GGCGGAGATCATGTGCCGCTGGGAGGAACTGTTCGCGTTCCTGGAGCGCTGAACCGCCGGACCCCGTGACGCCCCGTCCCGGCCCTCCCGAGGGCCGGGACGGGGCGTCAGCCGTTGGTGTACTCCCGCACCGGCACCTGCCGGGGCACCCCCGTCGGCCCCCGCCCGGCGAGCTGGGCGGGCAGGGGCAGCCCCGAGGTGTCCCCGAGGAAGACCCGGCGCACCACCCGCTCCGCCGCGTGCCCGTCGTCGTACGGACAGAACCGGGCCCGGAAGGCCGCCCGGCGCTGCGCGGAGCGTGGCCCGCGCCAGTGGTCGGTCGCGAAGATCTCGTGCAGTTCCTCCTGGTCGCGCGCCACCGCCCCGGGCGGGAAGGCCGCCGGGTCGAAGTACGTGCCCCGGGCGGCCTCGTACGCCTGCGCGTCCTCCAGGTGCAGCACCACCGGGCGGTCCAGGTTGACGTAGTCGAACATCAGCGACGAGTAGTCCGTGATCAGCCCGTCGGAGGCGAGGCAGAGCTCCTCGACGGACGGGTGGGAGCTGACGTCGATGATCCGGGGGTGCCTGGTGTGGCCGGCGAGTGCCCTGGCCGTCGGGTCCAGGTAGTGGGAGCGGGCCAGGATCACGAAGTGCGGGCCCAGGACACGGACCAGCTGCTCCAGGTCCAGCGGGTGCTGCTGCTCCCGCCGGTAGTCGCGGTGGGTCGGCGCGTACAGCAGGGCGGTGCTGCCCTCCGGCACGGCGAGACGCTCGCGGAGCCGGGCGCACTCCTCGGGGCGGGTGCGGTGGAAGACGTCGTTGCGGGGGCTGCCGTACTCCAGCGTGGTGTAGCCGGAGGGGTAGGTGCGCTCCCACACGAGCGTGGAGTGCTGGTTCGCCGAGAGCGAGAAGTCCCACTTGTCGACGTTGCGGAGCAGCTGCCGGAAGTCCATGGTCCCGGCGGCTGCCGGATGGTGCACGAGATCGGTGCCCATGGTCTTCAGCGGCGTGCCGTGATGGGTCTGGAGCAGCACCTGACCCCGTCTCTTCACCAGCCGCCGGTCGAAGTTGACGTTGTTCACGAGGTACTTCGAGCGGGCCAGCGCCGTCCAGTACGCGGCTGTCCCCGGGTGCAGCACCCTGGTCGCGTCCGGCACCGTGTGCGCGTCCTCGGGCCGGCAGATCCAGGAGGTGCGGACACCGGGCACGAGGGCCCTGGCCGCGGCCTCCAGCGCCGCGGGACTACAGGTGTAGCCGCGGTGCCAGTAGGCGGCGAACACCGCGTCCGCCGAGCGCACGGGCAGCCGCAGCTGCACGCGGTAGTGCAGCTGCAGAGCCGCCCCGCGCCCCGCCCGGCGCGCCGTCGCCGTCGCGCGGGCGAGCCGGGCGCGCAGCCGCTGCGCCGCCCACAGGGCGCGGTAGGTGCGGTGCGCCCCGAGCCGGAAGAGCGCGTGCCGCAGCCTCGCGCGGCGCGGCACCGGGGCGCCGGGGGTGCGGTAGCGGCGGCAGTGGGCGCGGGCCCGGCGGAAGAACTGGGCGCGGCTGCCGCGCGGCAGCCGCCCACGGGAGGTGAAGAGGGTCGAGAAGTGGTCGAGCATCCGGCGGAACATCACCGGTCGCCAGACGGCGAGTTCGGGGCGCGAGTCGATGAAGGCGAAGACGCGGTCGTACTGGTCGAACACGTCGAAGTGCCGGTGGGTGGTGGTGGAGAGGATGTTGCCCCGGCGCCGCTGGCGGTAGCCGACGCAGACCGTGTCCAGCACGGCGATGGACCCGGCGGCCATCAGCACCGGGTAGGTCCAGGGGGTGTCCTCGTAGTAGCCCGGCGGGAAGGTGAAGCCCTCCGCCTCGACGAACTCGCGGCGGTACGCCTTGTTCCAGACGACCATCAGGACCTTGAGCAGTTCGGGGCGGTCCGCGAGGCGGAAGGAGGCCGGGCCGGTCTCGGCGAGGTGCTGGGCGAAGGTGTTGCGCACGCTCTCGCCCGACCAGTACGTGCGGGCGTAGTCGTACACCAGGACGTCCGGCTCGCCGGTGGTCTCCAGGCGGTCGGCGACCGCCTGGAGGGCCTCGGGGGCGAAGGTGTCGTCACCGTCGAGGAAGAGGAGGTAGTCGCCGGTGGCCCGGGCGACGCCCGCGTTGCGTGCGGGCCCCAGGCCGGAGTTGTGCGGCAGGTGTACGACGGTGACGCGGGGGTCGCGGACGGCGTACTCGTCGGCGATCGGGCCGCAGGCGTCCGGGGAACAGTCGTCGACCACGATGATCTCGTGGTCCTTGAAGGACTGGTTCAGCACGGAGTCGAGACACGCGTGCAGGTACGCCTGGACCCGGTACGCGGGCACGATGACACTGAACCGGGGCACAACACATCCAGGGGTCGCTCGCGGGCGGGCAGGTGGCCCGCAAACGGCCGATGGAGTGACTTGGTTACGCCGGACGTGGCATCCGGGGGGAAGTGCGAGGTAGGGCGGCCCGAACAGGAGTGAACGGACCGCCCTGGTGTTGACGAACGTATGTGCCGTCCGGCTTTTCCTACTTGACGGCGCCCGCCATCACTCCGGAGACGAACTGCCGCTGGAAGGCGAAGAAGACCGCCAGCGGGATCACCATCGACACGAAGGCGCCTGGCGCCAGGACGTCGATGTTGTTGCCGAACTGCCGGACCTGCTGCTGCAGGGCCACCGTGATCGGCGGGGAGTCCGAGTCCGCGAAGATCAGGGCGACGAGCATGTCGTTCCACACCCAGAGGAACTGGAAGATCCCGAGCGAGGCGATCGCGGGCCCGCCGAGCGGCATCACGACCCGGGTGAACACCCGGATCTCACCGGCCCCGTCCAGCCGCGCCGCCTCCAGCAGTTCGCGCGGGATCTCCGCGAAGAAGTTCCGCAGCAGGAAGATGGCGAACGGCAGGCCGAACGCCGTGTGGAACATGATCACGCCGAACGTCGTCTCGAAGATCCCGATGGTGCCGAAGAGTTCGGACACCGGGATCAGCGCGACCTGGACGGGTACCACCAGCAGCCCCACGACCACCAGGAACCACCAGTCGCGTCCGGGGAACTCCATCCACGCGAAGGCGTATCCGGCGAGCGAGCCGATCACGACCACCAGGAAGGTGGCCGGGACGGTGATCAGGACGGTACTGAGGAGCGAGTCGGTGATGGTCGAGTTGTCCAGCAGACGCTGGTAGTTGTCGAAGGTGAGCTCGGACGGCGCGGTGAACACGCGCCACCAGCCGCTCGCCGCGATGTCGTCGGCTCCCCGAAGCGACGACAGCAGCAGCCCGATGGTCGGCATCAGCCAGAACAGGCCCACCAGGACGAGGAAGACCCGCATGACGCCACCGCCCGCGCGGGCTGCGATCCGTGCCCCGAGGGACCGTTCCGCCTTGGCTGCCGCCTCGGTGCGGGGTGCCCGCTCGGCCTGTACGGCCTCGGTCGTGGTCACCGGCGCCCCTCCTTCCGTATCCGGCGGATGTTGAAGAGCATCACCGGGATCACCAGCAGCAGCAGGAGTACGGCGATGGCGCTGCCGACCCCGAGATCCGCGTCCGTGCCGAACGAGGAGCGGTACAGCTGCAGGGCCAGGACGTTGGCGTCGTCCTGGGAGGATCCCGGCGCGATGATGAAGACCAGGTCGAAGATCTTCAGGACGTTGATCATCAGGGTGACCAGCACCACCGCGAGCACGGGCGCCAGCATCGGGACGGTGATCCTGCGGAACACCTGCCACTCGTTCGCGCCGTCCACCCGGGCCGCTTCGAGGAGTTCGCGCGGCAGGCCCGCGAGCCCGGCCGCGATCAGGACCATCGCGAACCCGGCCCACATCCAGACGTAACTGCCGATGATCCCCGGTGTCACCAGGGACGGCCCGAGCCAGTCGACGCCGTTGTACGGCTCGCGGAAGTTGTCCGCCGGGAGCCGGAGCACCGACCCGTCCGCCGAGGCGGGCAGGGTGAACACGCCGTTCGCGCCCGCCGTCGCCGTCGCGACGACCTTGCCGTCCTTGACCGCCTCGACGGTGATGCCCTTGAGCCCCAGCTCCTCGGGGTCGACGACGTTGGGCTTGCCGCCGCCTCCCTTGGTGAAGTCGAGCCAGGCCGTTCCCGTGACGCCCTTGCCGGAGGCGGTGGCCGCCTTCGCGGGTTCCGCGTCGCCCGGCATCTTCGCCGGGACCACACCGACCAGCGGCAGACTCGCCGGTTCACCGGCCCGCACGGTCTGCTTCGTGACGAAGGAACCGCCGCCGCCCGCCTTCAGCGGATGCACCGGCAGCGGGTGCGCCTTCGGGAAGCCCGAGGACTGGGCGAACGTGTCGTGCACGCCCACCGCCACGGCGTTGGCGACACCGCGCTCCGGAGCCTGGTCGTACACCAGCCGGAAGATGATCCCGGCGGCCAGCATGGAGATCGCCATCGGCATGAAGACGATCAGCTTGAAGGCCGTACCCCACCTGATCCTCTCGGTGAGCACCGCGAAGATCAGCCCCAGCACGGTGGCGACCGTGGGCCCGAACACGACCCAGATCGCGTTGTTCTTGACCGCCGTACGGATGGTGGCGTCCGTGAACAGCGCCTTGTAGTTGTCGAGGCCCGCGAACCCCGTGCCCGCCTGGTCCATGAACGAGCGGTAGACGGAGTAGACGATCGGATAGACGACGAGCGCGCCGAGCAGCACGAGGGCCGGCAGCAGGAAGGCCGTCGCGACGGCCCTCCGGGTGCCGGTCACGCTCCTGCGTGTCCGGGTGAGCGCGGTCGTGCCGGGACGCTTGTCGGTGGGGGGCGCCGCTCCGGCGCCCCCCGCTGTCGTTGTGGTCATCCCGTCAGCTCGTGTACGCCTTGGCCGCGTCGGACTCCAGCTTCGCTTGAGTCCCCGCGATGTCCTTCGGGTTCTTCAGGAAGTCCTGGAGCGTCTTCCACTCGCCCTTCCCGGGGGTCCCGCCGAACGACTGCGGGGCCTGGTCGGACATGTCGAACCTGACGTCGTCACCGGCCGCGATGAGAGCCTCGGCGATCTTGCGCTGCACGTCGTTCGGATAGGCGGCTGCGTCCAGGCTCTTGTTGGGCGAGATGAACCCGCCCGCCTCGGCCCAGATCTTCGCCGCGTCGGTCGAGGCGAGCCAGGTCAGCAGCGCCTGGGCGCCCTTGCCGTCCTTGAGCGCCACGGCCGCGTCGCCGCCCGTCACCACGGGGGAGTCCGCGCCGACCGCCGGGAAGGGGAACACCTTGGCGTCCGTGCCGACCTTCGCCTTGGTCTGGGCGATGTTGATGGAGACGAAGTCGCCCTCGAACACCATCGCACCCTTGGGCTGGTCGCCGCCGGTGAAGGTCTGGGTGACGGAGACGGGGAACTCGGTCTGAAGCGCGCCGTCGGCGCCCCCGGAGATCAGGCTCGGCTTGCCGAAGAGCTCGGCGAGGCTGGCCAGCGCGTCCTTGACGGACGGGTCGGTCCACTTGATCTCGTGCTTGGCCAGCTGGTCGTACTTCTCGGGACCGGCCTGCGAGAGGTAGACGTTCTCGAACCAGTCGGTGAGCGTCCAGCCGTCCGCGCCGCCGACCGAGACCGGGGTGACACCGGAGGCGGAGACCGTCTCGGCGGTCGCCAGGAAGTCCTTCCAGGTCTTCGGCTCGCTCGCGCCCGCGTTCTCGAAGGCCTTGGTGTTGTACCAGACCAGGGACTTGTTGGCGGCCTTGAAGTAGACGCCGTACTGGGTGCCGTCGACCGCGCCGAGGTCCTGCCACACCTTGCCGTAGTTCTTGCTCAGTTGGGCCTTGGCCTCGGCTCCCACCGGCTTGGCCCACTTCTTGGCCACGGCCTGCTGGATGGCGCCCACCTGCGGGATCATCGCCACGTCCGGGGGCTGGCCTCCCGCGATCTTCGTACCGAGGAAGTTGACGATCGGGTCCTGGGCCGGGACGAAGGTGACCGTGGCACCCGTCCGCTTCTCGAACTCGTCCAGCACCTTGGTGAAGTTGGCCTGCTCGGGCCCGGTCCAGACCGCGGCCACCGAGATCTTCTGACCGTCGAGCTTCGGCAGATTGACGCTCGACGGGCTGTCCTCGCTCTTGCCCGAGTCCTTGCCCGCCTTGTCGTCGCCGTCGGTGTCGCCGCTGCATCCGGCGAGGGCCAGCGCCCCGATCGCGGTGAACACCATTGCGGCCCTACGCATGCGGAGGGTTGTGCGCATCCCTGCCCCGTTTCATCTGTGCGCGTGTGCGTGAACCGGCCTCAACAGCGCTTCGCCGCCGCGCCGTTCACGTCTCACGTCGTGCGGTTCACGCCGTCCGTGCGCACAGTCCTACAACCGGTGGACCAGCGCCGCAATACAGTCGTCGGCCCCAACTCCTTGATCGTTGTGGGCTCGTGACGTCGCACTGAAACGTTCCCTACAGTGTGCGCTCCGACGCGCACCTGGTCAGGACGGCGAGGTATGGGGCACCAGTGGCGGAAGCCGTTCGGCGTTCACCGAACGGGCCGCCCGCTCCAAAGCGCTGGCCAGCAGGGCCAGGTCGGTGGGGCCGTTGCCGAGCTCACGGACCGGCCTGCGGGTGGGCGGATCGCCCATCCGCTCCCACTCCAGCGGTACGACGGTGGGGCGCAGGGTCGCGGTGCGCGGGATGCGGCCGGTCACCCGGCCGCCCTGGAACGGCGTCACCCTGCCGTCCGGGTGCCCGAGCCGTCCGCGGCCCGGCGAGGGTTCGTCCGGGGACGGGGGGACGGCGGGCGGGTCGAGGACGATGCGCAGCCGGGCCCCCCGGGCCAGCTCCGTGTCCTCGGTGCGGTCGGGGCGGGCCGAGGTGGCGACCAGGTGGACACCGAGCCGTCCGCCGTCCCTGGCCACCGCCTCCAGCACCCGGACGACCGAACCGGCGGAGGGGCGGCCGGGGCTGCCGAGCGCCGGAGCGACCAGGGCGTCGAAGTCGTCGGCCAGCACGACGAGCCGGGGCAGCGGCGAGGGCCCGGGGTCCACGGGGCGGGCCGCGGCGGGCCGTAGCCGCAGGGTGCCGCCGGCCGGTGTCTCGGCGTCGCCCCGCTGCTCGGCGGCACCGGCGGTGCGCCGCCCCGTGCGCGCCTGGGCCGATGCGTCGTACCGCGCGTGCCATTCGGTGAAGTCGAGCTCGCCGAGCAGCTCCGCGCGGCGCTTCAGCTCGCCCAGCAGGGCCTGGGCGAACTCCCGCATGCGTACGGGATCCGAGGCCACCAGGTGTGTGAAGACGTGCGGCAGCTCCGTGCAGGGGCGCAGCCCCTCGCCGCGCTCCCCGTGCTCACCGCCCGCCCCGTCGATCAGCAGCAGGCCGAGCCGGTCCGGGCGGGCGGCCGACGCCAGGGAGGCGGCGACGGCTCGCAGCAGTTCCGTACGGCCGCTGCCCACGGGCCCCTCGACCAGCAGGTGGGGGCCCTCGTCGGCCAGATCGACGGAGAGCGGGCCACGGGGCCCGGCTCCGAGCACGATCACGGGCCGTCCCGCGTAACCCGAGGACGCCGCCGAGGGGCCGGCCCCCGTGGCGCCGCTGTCGCGCCGCTGGGAGCCGATCCGCGGGGAGTCGTCGCTCCCGGCGGCGTGGCCGCCGCGGAACGGGGTGTGCTCGGGGGACTCGCGGGGCGCGCCCACCCGGGGGCCGGTGCTCAGGGTGCGGCCCGAGCCGGCGGGGTCCGGGTCCGCTCCGGGCGCCGCCGCGCGCACCGTGGCGCCGGGCTGCTCGTCGGCGGTGGAGGCCCAGCGGGCCATCAGCGAGGCCGGTGTGGCCCGGGCGAGGCCCAGCTCGTCCAGCAGCCGGGCGGACGGCGGCAGGGCTGCCGCCGCCGCGGGCCGGCCGCGCAGTGATGCCGAGGCCTCGTCGCGCAGCGGCGCCAGGGCGCGCCCGAACCGCTCGGCCCAGGCCGCCGAGACGGCGTCCACGGCGGCGACGGTGCCGTGGCCCGCGGCCTGGCCGCCCGCCGTGCGCAGCAGCCGCAGCGCGGTCGCCACGTCCCCGCTCAGCATGGCGACCGCACCGCACTCGCGGAAGGCGATCGAGGCCCGGCAGGCGCTGTCGTAGGTCGCGGCGACCGGGGACGTCGGTGAGGCGGCCGGGGTCTCGGCCAGGCAGATCAGGTGGATCCCGGCAGCCGCTCCGGCGCCCGCCAGCCCGGCGGTGGTCCCGCGCAGTGCGGCGGAGCCGGGGTCACCGTCCACGATCACCACCGTGTAGGGACCGGTGTGCCGCCGGGCGGCGTCGGCCACCGAGGCCCGGTCCGCGCTCGCCCAGCCGGCACCCAGCGGCCCCTCCTCCACGCGGCGGGCCAACTCGCCGACGCGGGCGTCCGCCTGTTCGCGGTCGTAGGCGAGGAGCAGCCGGCAGTCCTGGCCGTGCATGGGGCGCAGATGGGGCAGCCAGCCGAGCCAGGACCACTCGCGCCGGCGTTCCTCCAGGCTGCGGGCCCGGTCGGAGCTGATCAGCACGATCTCCAGGTCGAACGGGGAGTGCAGCGCCGCGAGCTGCGCCACCGTCGACCGCACGAGCCCGGACAGCCGTTCCCGGGGCCCGGCGAGGCCCAGCGAGCCGGCTTCCCGCAGCGCCACCGTGACGGGCACGGCGGGCAGGTCGGCCCGCTCCGTCGTGCCCAGCCGTACGACCAGGGCCTCGGGGTGCGCGGTGTCGCGTTCCCACAGGCGGGGGCCTGGGCCGAGCGCGGTCAGGAGCACGGCCGCGGGGTCCGGCCAGGTCCCGGCCGGGGCGCGCGGTGCGGTTGGTGCGGAGGAGGCGCGGGCGCCGGAACCGTCCGACGGTGCCGGTGCGCCAGGGGCGGGTTCGCCCCTGGCTCCGGTGAGGCGGCGGGCCCAGGCTCCTATGCCGGCGCGTCTGGGGGCACCGCCGTGCGTCAGGTCGGCGTCGCGGCCGTGGGCGACCGGCGGCGGGGCCGTGTCGTAGCGGATGTCGTGGCCGGACGGCCCGTCGTCGAACGGGTCGCGGGCGCCGGGTCCCGCGGGCTCGGCGCTGTAGGCGTGTCCGTGCCCCTCCCCGGCGGCGGTGGTGGCGGTGTACGTGTCCGGCTCTCCCGCCGTCCCGGGCTCCGCCCCGTGGGCGGAGCCCGGGACGGGCCGGGCCACCCGCAGATGTCCCTCGCCGTCGGGCGCGGTCCTGAGCAGGGGTCTCGGGGTGCCGGGGGTGAGCCGGAGCGTGGACTCCCCGAGCCGGAGCAGGGCGCCCGGCGGCAGTGGGACCGGGCGGGCGCCGACCTGCGCGCCGTCCAGTGAGGTGCCGTTGGTGGAGCCGAGGTCGGCCACGGACACCCGGCCGTCGCCGGCGACCGTCACCGCGCAGTGCAGCCGGGACACGTCCGGGTCGTCCAGCGGGACGTCGGCGTCGGCGGAGCGGCCGATGCGGATCTGTCCGCCGTGCAGCAGGTGGACCCCGCCGGCGTCCGGTCCCGCGACCACGTGCAGTCGTGCCGGGACGGCGTCGTCCGCCGCCTCGTCCTCGCCGGGCACCTGGAGCGAGAGCACCGCGCCGTCCACCAGGGGAGGCTCGCCGAGTGCGCAGCGCTGCGGGTCGAGCCGCTCACGCCCGGCGTAGAGGACGGTGGCGCCGCCGCCGAGGGAGCCTTCGGGGCCGGACACCGCTGTGGCGAGCGCGGATGCGACGGCCGAGAGGGCCGTGCCGGCGGGGGCGGTGACGAGCACGTCGCAGGCGCGCGCCGGGGTCTGGCCGCTGCGCGGCGCGAGGACGGTCAGCCGGATCTGCATCGCCGTCAGCGGTCCCTTCTGCGCGGGGTGCCGGCAGGGGGAACGCCCTGTGATTCCCCCCACCCGGTACGGACGCGTCGTCCGGTACAGGTCGTCACGGAGCGTGAATCTCCCGACCTCACGGTTCCGTGTTGGTGGCATCCTCGCACCTGCCACCGACAACACGCCCGGGGGTGACCGCTTAGTGATCTTGAATGGCCGAGTACGGACGTAAAAGTGCCTGCTTGGCCCTGCCGCGGACGTGCTGCACACTCGTTCGGCAACCAACTCTTCCGTGGTTGCGTCTTCCTTGTCCTCCCCCGCCCGCGGTGGCGACGCGACCGCGGCACGACCGGCCGGTGCCCCGTACGGCGGCACTACAGTGGGCCGGAACATCCGGGCGGGACCGGGGGGATCCGCAAGCACAACGATCAGCAGGGAGCGCATGACGTGCGGCCGGTAGGCAGCAAGTACCTGCTCGAGGAGCCGCTCGGACGCGGCGCCACGGGGACCGTCTGGCGAGCCCGCCAGCGGGAGACCGCGGGCGCCGAGGCGGCCGTCGCCGGCCAGCCCGGCGAGACCGTTGCGATCAAGGTGCTCAAGGAGGAGCTCGCCAACGACGCGGACGTCGTGATGCGGTTCCTGCGCGAGCGCTCCGTGCTGCTGCGGCTCACCCATCCCAACATCGTGCGTACCAGGGACCTCGTCGTCGAGGGTGATCTGCTCGCCCTCGTGATGGACCTGATCGACGGTCCCGACCTGCACCGCTACCTCCGCGAGAACGGCCCGCTCACCCCGGTCGCCGCCTCGCTGCTCACGGCCCAGATCGCGGACGCGCTCGCCGCCAGCCATGCCGACGGCGTCGTCCACCGCGACCTGAAGCCCGCCAACGTCCTGCTCGACGAGCGCAACGGCGAGATGCACCCGATGCTCACCGACTTCGGCATCGCGCGCCTCGCGGACTCCCCGGGGCTGACCCGCACCCACGAGTTCGTCGGCACCCCCGCCTACGTCGCCCCCGAGTCCGCCGAGGGCCGCCCGCAGACCTCGGCCGTGGACGTCTACGGTGCGGGGATCCTGCTGTACGAACTGGTCACCGGCCGCCCTCCGTTCGCCGGGGGCACCGCGCTCGAAGTCCTGCACCGGCACCTCAGCGAGGAGCCCCGGCGCCCCAGCACGGTGCCCGAGCCGCTGTGGACGGTCATCGAGCGCTGCCTGCGCAAGGACCCCGACCAGCGCCCCAGCGCCGTGAACCTCGCCCGCGCGCTGCGCACCGTCGGCTCCGGCATCGGCGTCCACGCGAACTCGGCCCAGATCGCGGCCGCCGAGGGTGTGGGCGCCCTGCTCGCCCCCGACCCGGCCCCCGCCCCGGTCCCAGGGACCCCTGAGGACGCGGACCCGACGCAGGTGCTGCCGAGCAACGCGGGCTCGTACGACCCGTCCGCGCCGACCAGCGTCATGCAGCAGACCGGGGGCACAGGCGGTCGAGCCGACCCGACCGCGATGATGCCGCCCGTGCCGCCGCGGCCCGACGAGCCGCACCCCTGGCAGAACCAGCTGCGGGCGGCCCGCGACCGCAACGAGCAGACGCAGGTCCAGTACCTCGACCCGAGCCAGGACCCGCTGCGCCGCCGTCCTCAGCGCCAGCAGCCCCCGCAGGACCAGCAGCAGCGACAGCAGCAGAGCCGGCAGCCCCAGCGGCAGCAGGCGCAGCAGTACCCGCAGCAACAGCAACAGCAGCAGCAGGCCCAGCGTTACAGCCGGCCGCAGCAGCCCCAGCAGCGGCAGCAGTACGCGCCGCAGCGGCCCGCGCCCGAGCCGCCGGCGCCGCGTCAGCCGAGGCAGCGCAGTGCCAACCCGATGCGCATCCCCGGCCTCGGCTGTCTCAAGGGGTGCCTGTTCTCGGTCGTGCTGCTGGTCGTCGCGGCCTGGCTCATCTGGGAACTGACGCCGCTTCAGGACTGGGTCGCCCAGGGCAAGAGCTTCTGGGACGCCATAGGGGACGGCATCGACAAGGTCACCGGCTGGTTCGACGAACTCAACGGGAGCGGTTCGGACGGCACGACCGGCCAGTAACCGCCCGCGTTTCGTGTCTTTGTCGACTTCCTCGGGCCCAATCCGCCCGCAGAAGTGAAGGTTGGCGCCATCCAGGGCACGCGACACCCCGATCGCCGCGTAACTTTGTCGACCGGGGGGTCAACGCCAGCCGCTGAGGGAGCAGTCTTGGCACGGAATATCGGCAGCCGGTACACCGCGCACCAGATCCTGGGGCGCGGCAGCGCCGGCACGGTGTGGCTCGGCGAAGGGCCCGAGGGCCCGGTCGCGATCAAGCTGCTCCGCGAGGACCTCGCGTCCGACCAGGAGCTCGTGGGCCGCTTCGTGCAGGAGCGCACCGCGCTGCTCGGACTCGACCACCCGCACGTCGTCGCCGTCCGCGACCTCGTGGTGGACGGCACCGACCTGGCGCTGGTGATGGACCTCGTGCCGGGTACGGACCTGCGCACGCGCCTGGACCGTGAACGCCGTCTCGCCCCCGAGGCCGCCGCGGCGATCATCGCGGACGTCGCCGACGGCCTCGCCGCCGCGCACCGCGCCGGAGTGGTCCACCGCGACGTCAAGCCGGAGAACATCCTGCTCGACATGGAGGGCCCGCCCGGCCCGGGTGGATCCCACCCGGCCCTGCTGACCGACTTCGGCGTCGCCAAACTCATCGACACCCCGCGCCGCACCAAGGCCACCAAGATCATCGGTACGCCGGACTACCTGGCCCCCGAGATCGTCGAGGGTCTCCCGCCGCGCGCCGCGGTGGACATCTACGCCCTCGCGACCGTGCTCTACGAGCTCCTCGCGGGCTTCACCCCGTTCGGTGGCGGACACCCCGGCGCGGTCCTGCGCCGCCACGTGACCGAGACGGTCGTCCCGCTGCCCGGCATCCCCGAGGAGCTCTGGCAGCTCCTGGTCCAGTGCCTGGCCAAGGCCCCGGCCTCCCGGCTGCGCGCCTCCGAGCTCGCGACCGGCCTGCGCGACCTGCTGCCACTCCTTTCGGGGATACCCCCGCTCGACGTCGACGAGCCGGACCCGGAGAACGGGGACCCCGGCCCCTCCGCCTACGACGAGCAGCAGTACACCCCCGTGGACCCCGAGGAGCCGCGCCGCCGCGGCGCGGTCCCGCTGGTGCCGGCCTCCTCCCCGGACTCCAACAGGGACACGCATACGAGCATGCGTGTCCCCGCGCCGGACGAGCTGGCGGGCGGTCCCCTCGGCACCGCCCGCGCGCCACGCGCTCCGGGCCGCCCCCGGCCCGGCTCCGCCCGGAACAAGTCCGCCGCGGTCCGCAAGCGGCGGATCACCCTCGGTGTCGCGGCGATCGTGCTGTGTGCCGCGATCGGGGTGGGCGGCCGGCTCGCCATGGGCGGCGACGACACGGGTACGGCCCCGGAGGACACCCGTGACTCGGCGCCCGCCGCCCCCTGAGGACCGTCCCGGTGCGGCCTGGAGCCCGGGGAGGGACTGGTTCACTCGTCCAGCCGTTACGCTGGACCCGTGGCAGTCGTCGATATTTCCGAAGAGCTGAAGTCCCTCTCCTCGACCATGGGGTCGATCGAGGCCGTACTGGACCTTGATGCGCTGAGGGCCGACATCGCCGCGCTCGAGGAGCAGGCGGCGGCGCCGTCCCTCTGGGACGACCCGGAGGCGGCGCAGAAGATCACCAGCAAGCTTTCGCACCTCCAGGCCGAGGTCCGGAAGGCCGAGACCCTGCGTGGCCGCATCGACGACCTCGAGATCCTCTTCGAGCTCGCCGATGACGAGGGCGACGCCGACGCGCGGGCGGAGGCGGAGACCGAGCTGGAGTCGGTCAAGCGCGCGCTGGACGAGATGGAGGTCCGTACCCTCCTGTCCGGCGAGTACGACGCGCGAGAGGCCCTGGTCACCATCCGGGCCGAGGCGGGCGGCGTCGACGCCGCCGACTTCGCCGAGAAGCTCCAGCGCATGTACCTCCGCTGGGCCGAGCGGCACAACTACAAGACCGAGGTCTACGAGACCGCGTACGCAGAAGAGGCCGGCATCAAGTCGACCACCTTCGCGGTGGAGGTCCCGTACGCCTACGGCACCCTCTCCGTCGAGCAGGGCACCCACCGTCTCGTCCGGATCTCGCCCTTCGACAACCAGGGCCGCCGCCAGACCTCCTTCGCGGGTGTCGAGGTGCTGCCCGTCGTCGAGCAGACGGACCACGTCGAGATCGACGAGTCCGAACTCCGCGTGGACGTCTACCGCTCCTCGGGCCCCGGTGGCCAGGGCGTCAACACCACGGACTCCGCGGTGCGTCTGACCCACCTGCCGACCGGCATCGTGGTGTCCTGCCAGAACGAGCGCTCGCAGATCCAGAACAAGGCGTCCGCGATGAACGTCCTCCAGGCGAAGCTCCTCGAGCGCCGCCGCCAGGAGGAGCAGGCGAAGATGAACGCGCTCAAGGGCGACGGCGGCAACTCCTGGGGCAACCAGATGCGTTCGTACGTCCTGCACCCGTACCAGATGGTCAAGGACCTGCGTACGGAGTTCGAGATGGGCAACCCCGAGGCGGTCTTCAACGGCGAGATCGACGGTTTCGTCGAGGCCGGTATCCGCTGGCGCAAGCAGAGCGAGAAGTAGCCGTACCCGTACGGTCGTCGAGCCCGGGCAGGGAGACCGCCCGGGCTCTTCGCGTGCGCCGGGCGCACGTCGGTTTGAGGGGGAGCTGTGGTGAATCGGTCACAGTCGGGACCCTGAATAGCCGTCAAGACCCCCTATAACGGCGTGAAAGCGCCCGGAAGCGCCTTGACGTAGTCCTTGTCTCTGGACAGGGTGCTAGAGCAGCACGCGTATGTCTGGGACAGGTGTGATCGGGGGCGGGCGGGATGACCACGGTACGGCGTGGCCCTGCAGAGGATGTGACCCCGCAGGGCCGTGGACCGCATATGGCTGCTCCAACGACGAGATCAGCTACTGGGGGTAGCAACATATGACGAAGAAGACGCGAATCCGCGTCGCGCGCGTAGCCGCTTGCGCGGTTATCGCAGCAGGGGCCTCGCTCACCGCGGCGGGCGCCGCTCAGGCCGTGGGTGCCTTCGACCTCGGTATCGGCGTGGACGCCGACGTGGCCTCCACCAGCACCGAGGCAGAGGTCGGCGTGATCGGCGGCCTGGTCGGCGGCGGGGACGGCGACAGCGGTGCCGGGGGCGTCGACAGCGGCGGTACGACCGATGGTGGTGCCACTGATGGTGGTGCGACCGATGGTGGTGCGACCGATGGTGGGGCCACTGATGGTGGGGCGACCGACGGCGGTGCGACCGATGGTGGGGCGACGGACGGTGGTGCCACTGATGGTGGGGCGACCGACGGCGGTGCCACGGACGGCGGCGCGACCGATGGTGGTGCGACGGACGGTGGCGCGACCGATGGTGGTGCCACTGATGGTGGGGCGACCGACGGTGGCAGCACCGACGGCGGCACCACCGACGGTGGCAGCACCACTGACGGCGGGACCGACGGCGGGACCGACGGTGGCAGCACCACCGACGGTGGGACCACCGGCAGCACCACCGACGGCGGGACCGATGGTGGCAGCACCACCGGTTCCACGACCGGTGGCCCGGACGGCGACGCCGGCACCTGCACCGTCGACCTCGACGGTGCGGCCTGTGCCGACAACACCGACACGGACAGTCTCGGCAACCAGCCGGCCGAGCAGGGCAAGGGCAAGGACGAGCTCGCCGAGACCGGTGCGGCAGAGACCACGTTCCTGCTGGTCGGCGCCGCGACGATGATCGCGGGTGGCATCGGCTTCCGCCTCCTGCCGCGGCTGGCCGGCGGGCGTACGACCGCCTGAGGTCCGCACACGCACGGTGAAGGGCCCGGGAGAGCCGTCATGGCCTCCCGGGCCCTTTCGCGTACCGGAACCGCTCCTGCGGGCATACGGGCGCGCCTCGGGGCCACCGGGCGGCGCGGAGCGGTCCCCGGCTCAGACGGCCTGGTGCGCCAGCAGTGCGAGAGCGGCCACCAGGATCACCATCAGTGCGATCAGCATCGCCGGATTGAGTCCTGCGAAAGGACCCTGGTCCTGCATTCGCTCCCGGCTCGCCCGGCAGACGGGGCAGCGGCCCTCGGTCACGGGCGCCGCACAGTTCGCGCACACCAGTCGGTCGTAGGTCATGCGCAGTCCTCCTCCCGCGCGGCGGAGCCGCCTTACACGTCCACTCCGCACAACGCTCAGGGAAACGCAACCGTTCCCACTACTACTGTGCCAGCTCCGGGCGATTTCGGCGCGGCCCGCCGGACAAGGTCCGGCACGCCCCGTTTCGTTCCGCAGCCCGTTCCGCCACAAATCCCTCATCGAGGGACAGCGACTGCACGCCCGAGCTCGGTTCGCGTATGGTCACGCACACCTACTCCCGGCCGACCGTGGTGCATCCGTGATCCGATTCGACAACGTCTCCAAGACCTACCCGAAGCAGAGCCGTCCAGCTCTCCGGGACGTCTCACTCGACATCGAGAAGGGCGAGTTCGTCTTCCTGGTGGGCTCCTCCGGCTCCGGCAAGTCCACCTTCATGCGGCTCATCCTGCGGGAGGAGCGCGCCAGTCAGGGCATGGTCCACGTGCTCGGCAAGGACCTCGCGCGCCTGTCCAACTGGAAGGTGCCGCAGATGCGCCGCCAGTTGGGCACGGTCTTCCAGGACTTCCGGCTGCTCCCCAACAAGACCGTCGCCGAGAACGTCGCCTTCGCACAGGAGGTCATCGGCAAGCCGCGCGGCGAGATCCGCAAGGCCGTGCCGCAGGTTCTCGACCTCGTCGGTCTCGGGGGCAAGGAGGACCGGATGCCCGGCGAGCTCTCCGGCGGTGAGCAGCAACGCGTGGCGATCGCCCGGGCGTTCGTCAACCGCCCCATGCTGCTGATCGCGGACGAGCCGACCGGAAACCTCGACCCGCAGACCTCCGTGGGCATCATGAAGCTGCTGGACCGGATCAACCGGACCGGCACGACCGTGATCATGGCGACCCACGACCAGAACATCGTCGACCAGATGCGCAAGCGCGTCATCGAGCTCGAGCAGGGCCGCCTCGTCCGTGACCAGGCGCGTGGCGTCTACGGCTACCAGCACTGAGCACCTGCACGAGCATCGAGTACTGAAAGGACGCCATGCGCGCCCAGTTCGTCCTGTCGGAGATCGGCGTCGGTCTTCGTCGAAACCTCACGATGACCTTCGCGGTCGTGGTCTCCGTCGCCCTCTCGCTCGCCCTGTTCGGCGGTGCGCTGTTGATGCGCGAGCAGGTCAGCTCGATGAAGACCTACTGGTACGACAAGGTCAACGTCTCGATCTTCCTCTGCAACAAGAACGACGCCAAGGACGTGCCCAAGTGCGCCAAGGGTGCCGTCACGGCCGACCAGAAGAAGGAGATCAAGGCCGACCTCGAGAAGATGGAGGCGGTCGAGAGCGTCCAGTTCGAGACGGTCGACGAGGCGTACAAGCACTACCAGGAGCAGTTCGGCGACTCGCCGATGGCCGGCAACATCACGCCGGACCAGATGCAGGAGTCGTTCCGGGTCAAGCTCGACGACCCGCAGAAGTACAAGGTGGTCGCGACGGCCTTCGCGGGCCGTGACGGGGTGCAGTCCGTTCAGGACCAGCGGAGCATCCTGGACAACCTCTTCGAGCTGATGAACGGCATGAACGTCGCCGCGATCTTCCTGATGGCGCTGATGCTCGTCATTGCCCTGATGCTCATCGTGAACACCGTCCGCGTCTCGGCGTTCAGCCGGAGACGGGAGACGGGGATCATGCGGCTGGTGGGGGCCTCCGGCTTCTACATCCAGATGCCGTTCATCATGGAGGCCGCCTTCGCGGGGCTGATCGGCGGGCTGCTCGCCTGCGTCATCCTGCTCGCCGCCCGTTACTTCCTGATCGACGGCGGTCTGGCGCTTCAGGAGAAGCTGAACCTGATCGACTTCATCGGCTGGGAGGCGGTGCTCACGAAGCTGCCCCTGGTCATCGCGATCGGGCTGCTGATGCCCGCCGTTGCCGCTCTCTTCGCTCTGCGCAAGTACCTGAAGGTGTGACGAGCGCCCCGTTCGGCATGCGGTGAACCAGCCGTGTGCCACCGGGGCGTTGTCCTACACTCGGCCACATGCCGGGCCTTACGCACCATTTCAAACCCCGCGGTGTACGCCGAGGGGCGGCCCTGACGTTGGTGTTCGCGAGCGTGCTGGCGACCGCCGCGGCCACCGGGTCGCTGCCCCGTGAGGAGGACGCGGGCACGGAGATAGAGGCCCGTTCCGTCTCCTCGACCGTCGGGTCCGTGGACCGCGAGGAGATCGCCGACGCGGTCGCCGACGCCGAGGCGGACGGGAAGTCCGGGAAGGACGCCGCCGAGGAGGTCGTCAGCCGCAGCGGCGACCGCTGGGGCGCCGTGTACGACGAGCGGGAGTACGAGAACTTCGAGCGGTCCCTGGACGGCTCGTACACCGGGGTGGGTATCTCCGCGCGCCGCTCGGCCCACGGAGAGGTCACCGTGACGGCCGTCCAGCGCGGCGGTCCGGCGGACCGGCAGGGCGTGCGCAAGGGCGATCTGCTGCGCACCGTCGACGGCCGAGCGGTCGGGAAGCGGCCCGTCGCCGAGGTGGTGGCGCTGCTCCGCGGCGACCGCACGGGTGCGGCCGAGGGCACCTCGGTCGTCCTCGGGCTGAGCCGCGGGGCGCACTCCTGGACCGCGGTGCTGCACCGGGCCAGGCTCACCACGGACCCGGTCAGCGTCCGGCGGCTGGGCGGCGCCGCCTCTTCCCCGGTGCTGATCAAGGTCGCCGCCTTCACCAAGGGCGCGGGTGCCGCGGTCCGCGACGCCGTGCAGGAAGCGCCGGGCGCCGCCGGGATCCTCCTGGACCTCCGGGCCAACTCGGGCGGGCTGGTCACCGAAGCCGTCACCGCGTCGTCCGCCTTCCTGGACGGCGGGCTGGTCGCCACCTACGACGTGCACGGCGACCAGCGGGCCCTGTACGCCGAACCCGGCGGGGACACCGAGCGGCCCGTCGTCGTCCTGGTGGACGGCGGGACGATGAGCGCGGCCGAGCTGCTGACCGGTGCGCTGCAGGACCGGGGGAGGGCGGTGACCGTCGGGTCGCGCACCTTCGGCAAGGGATCCGTGCAGATGCCCAGCAAGCTCCCGGGGGGCTCGGTGGCCGAGCTGACCGTCGGCCACTACCGCACTCCGGCGGGCCGGAGCGTCGAGGGCGGCGGCATCACACCGGACGTCGGGGCGGGTCCGGAGGCCCAGCAGCGGGGCGAGACGGTATTGAGTGGCCTCGGGGGTGGGTCTTAGTGCGAAAATGACCGCACTATGGCCAAGGAAAAAGACACCGGGCGCAAGATGATTGCGCAGAACAAGAAGGCGCGGCACGACTACCACGTCCTCGACACCTACGAGTGCGGTCTCGTGCTCATGGGCACGGAGGTCAAGTCGCTGCGGATGGGCAGGGCGTCGCTGGTCGACGGCTTCGTCCAGATCGACAACCACGAGGCGTGGCTCCACAACATCCACGTCCCGGAGTACGTCCAGGGCACCTGGACCAACCACTCGGCCAAGCGGAAGCGCAAGCTGCTCCTCCACCGTGCCGAGATCGACAAGCTGGAGTCGAAGTCGCAGGAGACCGGCCACACGATCGTGCCGCTCGCCCTGTACTTCAAGGACGGCAGGGTCAAGGTCGAGATCGCGCTCGCCAAGGGCAAGAAGGAGTTCGACAAGCGCCAGACGCTGCGCGAGAAGCAGGACACGCGGGAGACGAACCGTGCGATCTCGGCGGTCCGCCGGCGCCAGCGGAGCGCCTAAGGGCTGTCCCGCAATCCCTGGCGGGCACGCGACGACAGCTACGGCACCTCGCCGCGTTGTCGGAACGCCCGAATACGTCCAGTATGCGGACGTCCCTCCGCCTTGCGATGCACCGCATCTGACGCCGCGCGCTGATCCGCCAGGGATTGCGGGACAGCCCTTGGCGCCGGGGCCGCCGGAATACGGTGGCATCCGCGTGGGTTGGTCACGTACGATGGGCCGTGCACCTCACAGCGGGTGCGCGCATTTGAAAAAACAACATGGGGATGATCGGTTTCGACAGCGGATGTCGAAGCAGGGGAAGCGAGTCGAGGAAGCGGCAATGATCTCGTTAACCATATGTCGCAACCAATAATCGCCAATTCCAAGCGCGATTCCTCCGCCTTCGCCCTCGCTGCCTAATTAGCAGCTAAGCGAAGACTCTGCGGAGTGTCAGCCCGGGGGTGATCCCGACCCGGATCCTGGCATCATTAAGGGATCTAAACTTCTGAGCCCGGTCACGGGGTTCTGAAGGAAATCTAACAGTGACTGGGCCTGTCGGAGGCTTGTTCGCGTGACCTCCGGGGCCGAGAAAAGCGCAGCGAACTGCACTCGGAGAAGCCCTGGTTCCGCACCGTTGGACGCGGGTTCGATTCCCGCCATCTCCACAATTCCCATGTGAACGAGGACCCCGTTGCCCCAGGCAGCGGGGTCCTCGTTTTTGTGCGGCCCCGGTTCTTCCCGGTCGTATCACGCTGTTCCGACACGTGCCCTCCGGGTGCGCGACTTTCTGGATTTGCGCGTACCGGCTGCCGCGACAACCAGTGCCAGGGCCGCCGCGCACATCGGCACCGCGTAGCCGGTGCGGGTACCCGCGTGCTCGACCATCCAGCCGCCGCCCGCCGAGCCCACCGCTATCCCGCCCAGCAGTGCGGTGACGGCCAGTGTCATGCCCTCGTTGATCTGGGCCCGCGGGGTGAGCCGCTGGATCAGTGTCATGCCGGTGACCATGGTGGGCGCGGTGGCCGCCCCCGCCAGCAGCAGGCAGCCCGCGAGGACGAGCAGGGAGTCGGTGGTGGCCGTGGCGATCACGGGGAGTGACATCAGCGCGGTCATCCCGGCCAGGCAGAGCAGCAGTCTGCGACGGATGTCGACGGCGGGGCGCAGCGAGCCGTACAGCAGCCCGGCCACGCAGGATCCGCCGGCCTGGAGTGCGAGGATCGCGCCTCCGGCGTGGGCGATGGAGACGACCTCCATGGCGCCGAAGACCGCACCGGTCGCCAGGAAGACGGCCATCAGGGCGGGTGTCCCCGGGGTGCGCAGGGGTGAGGCGGCCCGTGAGCGGGGCGCGACCGGGGGTTCCGTGGAGCGCTGGGCGGCGAAGACCAGGACGCCGGTCATCATGAGGATCGCCCCGGTGAGGGTGCCTGCCTCCGGGAAGAGCGCTCCGCACAGGGAGGCGGCGAGCACCGGGCCGAGCATGAAGCACAGTTCGTCGGCGGCCTGTTCGAAGGAGTTCGCGGTGTGCAGGGCAGCCGGGTCGCCGCGGTGCAGAAAGGCCCAGCGGGCCCGCGACATGCCGCCGGTGTTCGGGGTGGTGGCCGTCGCGGCGTAGGCGGCGAAGAGCGTCCAGACCGGTGCGTCGTAGTGCACGCAGAGCAGCAGGGCGAGTGAGCCCAGGGCGGCGGTCGCGGTGGCGGGCACGGCGATCCTGGCCTGGCCGTACCGGTCGACCAGCCGCGCCGTCCAGGGTGCGACCACCGCGGTCGCGGCCAGGCCGGTCGCGGTGACGGCCCCGGCCAGGGCGTACGAACCGTGGGCGTCGGCGATCATGATGACGGCGCTGACGCTGAACATCCCCATGGGCAGCCGGGCGAGGAGCCCGCCCGCGGTGAACGCGCGTGCGCCCGGGGTGGCGAGGAGCCGGACGTACGGGTTGCCGGGTGGGGGCGGGGCGGTTCCGGTGGGAACGGCTGCGGAGGATTCGGCCCCCGGGGCGACGGGAGCAATGGCCCCGGCTGCGGAGGCGACGGAAGCGGGGGGAAGGGGCGCGGATGGGGTGGGCGCGGAGTCCGGGGCGACGGTTTCGTGAGGCACGCGTCCAGCCTCGGGGCCCGCGGTGCGCACGGTCCAACACCTGCTGGGAGCGTATTCACTCGGCCGCGTTGTAAATTGGCCGCGTGCCCGCCCGTGACACCGACCCCCGGCTCCTGCGCGCCTTCGTCGCGGTGGCCGAGGAGCTGCACTTCACCCGCGCCGCCGCCGGTCTCTACGTCGCGCAGCAGGCGCTGAGCCGGGACATCCGCCGGCTGGAGCGCGAGCTGGGCAGGGAGCTCTTCGTGCGTACCACCCGCCAGGTGTCACTCACCCCGGACGGGGAGCGGCTCCTTCCTCTCGCCCGGCGGGTGCTCGACGCGCACACCTCGCTGACGGCGGCCTTCGCGGACCCGGCGGACCGCCCGCTGCTCGTCGATCTGAACACCGACGGGATGACGGCTGCCCGGGTGCTGGCCCGCGCCCGGGAGCTCGCACCGGCGTGCGAGCTGATGGCCCGCTTCGAGAGCGGACTGACCTGGGCGGCGGGTGAGGTGCTGGCCGGACGGCTCGACGTCTCGTTCGGGCGGGCCGCGGGACTGGGGCCGGCGGTGCTGGCCGGGCTCTCCGTACAGCCCGTTCGGTACGAGCCGATGGCTGTCCTCCTGCCGCACGATCATCCGCTCGCCGGGCGGGATGCGGTCGCCATGGGGGATCTGACCGGCGAAACCGTCTACGCGGGGGCGGGCAATGCGCGCACGCTGGAGTGGACGGATCTGGCGACGACACTCTTCGCGGAGTGGAACATCGTCCTCGCCGCACCGGCCCCACTCGCGGTGGGAGTGGCTGAATTCCAACGGGTCATGGCCAAGACCGGGAACCCGGTACTGGCCGTCGTCGGCTTTCCGCCCCTGCCTGGGACGGTTCTGCGCCCGCTCGTGCTGCCGGTGCCGATCTCCCCGCTCCTGATGGTGTGGCGCAAGGGTCTCGACCACCCGGGCCTGACCGCGCTGCGCGCCGCGGCGGCCGAACTCGCCGGTAAGGAAGGATGGATGGTACGGCCACCCAAGTCGTGGTTGCCTGAAACCGATACGTCACTCATGCGTCACTGTTCATGAACAACAGGTGATACGAGGCATGGCGACCCGCGCTGTGCGCTACATTCAGTGCTTCGGGTGCACGGTGACAAGTGATGCGCGGACGAGGTGGGGGCCTGGTTCGTTGGCAAGATTCCAGTCATTCCCGCGCACCTGCTTCATTGAGTGGGGGAAGTGCGAACACCTGTGGAAAATTGGCGCGAAGGTACCCGAACCGGGCACACGCATGAGCCCAACGACGTAACCGTCCAGCTGGACGGGCTCGGACGTCAGCTCGCCGAACTGCCTGTCGAACCCGGTCCACCCGATCCTTCCGACGGGCCGGTCTTCGTCGACGAGAGCGGCCGCCGCAGCAAGACGTACCGGCGGGTGGGCTGGGTCCTCGCCACGATCTGCGCCGTGTACGCGGTGACGCTGGTGGTCGCGGTGCTCGGCGGGAACTCCGCGGCGCCCTGGCTGCCGCTCTCCCGGCAGGACGAGAAGCACGCGGAGGAGGTCGAGGTGCGGCCCGCGCCGAGCGGCGAAGCCGTGTCGGCCAGTCCGGGAACCACGCCCACCGCGTCCGCCTCGGTCTCCGGTGCCCCCGGCGCGAGCCCGTCGTCGGGTGCCTCCGCCTCCGGCGACCCGGCCGTGCCCGGCGCGAGCGCCTCCGCCTCCGCGTCTGCCCGGCCTCCGAAGGACAACACCTCCTCGGTGCCCGCCCCAGGGAACTCGGCCTCCGTACCGCCGCCCGGTGAGCCGTCCGCCCCGGCCACCGTCGATCCGCCCGTCGAGGAGAGCCCGCCGGCGTCCCCGGACCCCACGGAATCCCCGGTGCAACCACAAGAAGGCGCTCAGTAGATGACAACCCCCGTCCCGCGGGGCAGGCACAACCG
This sequence comes from Streptomyces sp. NPDC049970, assembly GCF_040660235.1. Classification (NCBI taxonomy): domain Bacteria; kingdom Bacillati; phylum Actinomycetota; class Actinomycetes; order Kitasatosporales; family Streptomycetaceae; genus Streptomyces; species Streptomyces sp. NPDC049970. Next base: position 68,384 of record NZ_JBFALP010000002.1, read on the forward strand.
GAAGAAGAAGCGGACCGTCCGGCGCAGGCTTCCCATGCGCTATCTGCTTCCGTCGCTCCTTCTTGTGGCCCTGCTCGCCATGCTGATGCTGCGCGGATACGTGCACAGCGAGATCCTCGCCGACCACCGGATCCAGCCGCCGGCTCCCACCACCCAGGTGCCCGACAAGGTGCTGGAGGGCGGTCCCGTCATCGACGCCCGGACGCAGGGCGAGCCCGCCGAGACGCTGCGGATACCCGACCGCAAGATCGTACTGACCTTCGACGACGGCCCCGACCCGGTGTGGACGCCCCGGGTCCTGGACGAGCTCAGGAAGCAGCACGCGCACGGGGTCTTCTTCGTCACGGGCACCATGGCCTCGCGCTACCCCGGCCTGGTGAAGCGGATGGTCGACGAGGGGCACGAGGTCGGGCTGCACACCTTCAACCACCCCGACCTCTCCTTCCAGTCCACCAGCCGCATCGACTGGGAGCTCTCCCAGAACCAGCTGGTGCTGGCGGGCGCGGCCGGTATCCGTACGTCGCTGTTCCGGCCGCCCTACTCGTCGTTCTCCGACGCCATGGACGACAAGTCCTGGCCGGTCACCCAGTACATCGGCAGCCGGGGCTACCTCACCGTGGTCAACAACACGGACAGTGAGGACTGGAAGCGCCCCGGCGTCGACGCGATCATCGAGCGCGCCACGCCCAAGAAGGGCAAGGGCGCCATCATCCTCATGCACGACTCAGGTGGCGACCGGTCCCAGACCGTGGCCGCCCTGGGCAGGTTCCTGCCGCAGATGCAGGAACGCGGCTACGACTTCACCAACCTCACGACGGCGCTCGGCGCCCCCAGCGCGCACACCCCGGTCACCGGGCTCGCGCTCTGGAAGGGCAAGGCGTTCGTCGGGGCCGTGGAGATCTCCGAGAACATCACCGGCGTCATGGTGGTCGGCCTCGCGGCGATCGGCGTCCTGGTCATGGTCCGCTTCGGGCTGATGCTGCTGCTCTCCTTCCTGCACGCCAGGAAGGTGCGCCGCAAGGACTTCAGCTGGGGCGAGCCGTTGACCCGGCCGGTGTCGGTCCTCGTCCCCGCGTACAACGAGCGGGAGTGCATCGAGGCCACCGTGAGATCCCTGGTGGCCAGCGACTACCCGATCGAGGTCATCGTCATCGACGACGGCTCGACGGACGGCACGGCCGATCTCGTCGAGGCGATGTGGATCCCGAACGTCCGTGTCGTGCGCCAGCGCAACGCCGGCAAGCCGGCCGCCCTCAACAACGGCATCGCGAACGCCCGTTACGACATCGTCGTGATGATGGACGGCGACACCGTGTTCGAACCGTCCACGGTGCGCGAACTCGTGCAGCCGTTCGCGGACCCCCGGGTGGGAGCGGTCGCGGGCAACGCCAAGGTCGGCAACCGCGATTCGCTGATCGGTGCCTGGCAGCACATCGAGTACGTGATGGGTTTCAACCTCGACCGCCGGATGTACGACCTGCTCGGCTGCATGCCCACCATCCCCGGTGCGGTCGGCGCCTTCCGCCGTGACGCGCTGGACCGGATCGGCGGCATGAGCGAGGACACCCTCGCCGAGGACACCGACGTCACCATGGGTCTGCACCGCGACGGCTGGCGTGTCGTCTACGCGGAGAACGCCCGGGCCTGGACCGAGGCCCCGGAGTCCGTGCAACAGCTCTGGTCCCAGCGCTACCGGTGGTCGTACGGCACGATGCAGGCCATCTGGAAGCACCGCCGCGCGGTCATCGAGCGGGGGCCCTCGGGCCGCTTCGGACGCGTGGGACTTCCGTTCGTCTCCCTGTTCATGGTCGTCGCCCCGCTGCTGGCGCCCCTGATCGACGTCTTCCTCCTGTACGGGCTGGTCTTCGGCCCGACCGGGAAGACGGTCGCGGCCTGGTTCGGGGTCCTGCTGGTGCAGGCCGTCTGCGCCGCGTACGCCTTCCGGCTCGACAAGGAACGCATGACCCACCTCATCTCCCTGCCGCTCCAGCAGGTCCTCTACCGGCAGCTGATGTACGTCGTGCTGCTCCAGTCCTGGATCACCGCTCTCACCGGTGGCCGGCTGCGCTGGCAGAAGCTGCGGCGTACCGGCGTGGTGGAGGCGCCGGGCGGTACGCAGAACCGTCGCAAGGAATCGGACAAGGACCGGAGGCCGGTGGCATGACCTATCCGGACCGACCTCGGCAGGACGCCCACGACGACGGGTCCCGGCCGTCCCGCGACGCCCGTGGCAACGGCTCCTGGCCGCCACGGGGTGCCTACGACGACGGGGCCTGGCCGCCCCCGGACGCAGCCGACCGGGCACCGTCGCAGCCCGCCGGCGTCCAACCGGCGCACGCCGGCGCCGCGTACACCGCCGCGCTGTCCGCTCCTCCCGTCCCCGCCGCCTCCTCCGTGCCCGCCCCGGCGGTCCGTCCGGAGCGGGTGCCGAAGGCCCCGGACGCCTTGGACGGGGCCCCCGCGCCCCGGGCCAAGCCCGGCCGCGACCGCTACCTCGACCTGCTCAGGGCCGTGGCCCTCGTCCGCGTCGTGGTCTTCCACCTGTTCGGCTGGGCCTGGCTGACCGTCCTCTTCCCGTCCATGGGCGTGATGTTCGCCCTGGCCGGATCGCTGATGGCCCGCTCGCTGGCCCGCCCGGCGGTGAGCGTCATACGCGGCCGGCTGCGCCGACTGCTCCCCCCGATGTGGGCGTTCTCGCTCGTCGTCGTGCCGGTGATGTTCGCGCTGAGCTGGAAGCCCGTCCGGGAGGAGGGGCTGTGGTGGTTCGTCAAGCTCGGCAGCTACCTCTTCCCGCTGGGCTCGCCCCCGTATCCCGAGGAGAGCGGCTCGGACGGCGGGTGGCTGGAGCTGAGCTGGGCGGACCAGGCGGCCGGGCCGCTCTGGTACATCAGGGCCTACCTCTGGTTCGTGCTGGCCTCGCCGCTGCTGCTCAGGGCGTTCCGCAGGCTGCCGTGGGCGACGCTGCTCGCCCCGGTCGCCCTCACCGCCGTGATCGGCACCGGCCTCGTGACGGTGCCTGGCACCTTCGGCGAGGGCCTGGTCGACTTCGCCGTGTTCGGCTCCTGCTGGATCCTTGGCTTCGCCCACAACGACGGGCTGCTGAAGGAGATCCCCCGCTACATCGCGGTGTCCTCCGCGGCGATCGTCATGGGCTTCGGGCTCTGGTGGGCGTCCGGGCACCTCACAGAGGAGGGCTGGAACCTCGACGAGATCCCCCTCGCCCAGGCCACCTGGTCCCTCGGTTTCTGCGCGGTCCTCCTCGTGTACGCGCCGTCCTGGCAGAAGCTCCCCGGCAGGCTCGCGGGGTGGGACAGCCTGGTCACGCTGGCCAACAACAGGGCCGTGACGATCTACCTGTGGCACAACCTGCTGCTGATGGCCGCCCTGCACCTGGTGGACCAGCTCTGGTCCGTCCCGTGGTTCGGCGACACGTTCGGCACGTACATAGAGAAGTCGTACGAGGTGCTCGTACTGATCGCCGTCTGGCCGCTGATAGGGCTGGCGATCGTGGCGTTCGGCTGGGTCGAGGACGTGGCCGCGAAGCGCCGGCCGCGTCTGTGGCCGAACGGCGCTGACCGGCGGCGCAGGGCCTGACCCCCGGGGAGGTGTGCGGCGGCCCGACCCGCCGCACACCCGTCGCGCGGTACACCCCCGGCTCACCGCACCCGCGCGGTCCGAGTGAGAGCAAGGTTGCGCACCGGTCACCTCACGGCACCGCCCCGAAACGCGGACTCCCTAGCGTCGGACCCACAACACCCCGACCCCTGTGGAGGCGCGTGATGGCCGGTCGTTGGATCGAGCAGTGGGAGCCCGAGGACGAGACGTTCTGGCGGGAGACCGGCGAGCGGACCGCCCGCCGGAACCTCTGGTTCTCCGTGCTCTCGGAGCACATCGGCTTCTCGATCTGGTCCCTGTGGTCCGTCATGGTCCTCTTCATGGGACCGGAGTACGGGGTCGACCCTGCCGGGAAGTTCTTCCTGATCTCCACGGCCACCCTGGTCGGCGCGATCGTCCGGGTGCCGTACACCTTCGCGGTGGCGCTGTTCGGCGGTCGCAACTGGACCGTCTTCAGCGCGCTGTCGCTCCTGGTGCCGACCGTCGCCGCCTTCGTGGTGATGGAGCCCGGCACCTCGTACACCACGTTCGTGGTCGTCGCCGCGCTCACCGGCATCGGGGGCGGCAACTTCGCCTCGTCGATGACGAACATCAACGCCTTCTTCCCGCTGCGCAGGAAGGGCTGGGCACTCGGACTCAACGCTGGCGGAGGCAACATCGGCGTACCGGTCGTCCAACTGGTCGGCCTGCTCGTGATCGGCACGGCCGGTGCCGCCCATCCGAGGCTCGTGCTCGGGATGTACGTGCCGCTGATCGTCGTCGCGGCGCTCGGTGCCGTACTCCGGATGGACAACCTCCGGCCGGTGCGGAACGACACCGGGGCCGCGCTCCAGGCCGTACGCGAGCCGCACACCTGGGTCATGTCGGTGCTCTACGTCGGCACCTTCGGCTCGTTCATCGGCTACAGCTTCGCCTTCGGCCTCGTCCTGCAGACCCAGTTCGGCCGGACCCCCCTGCAAGCTGCCTCGCTCACCTTCGTCGGTCCGCTGCTCGGTTCCCTGGTCCGGCCCGCGGGCGGCCTGCTCGCCGACCGGTACGGCGGCGCCCGGATCACCCTGTGGACCTTCGCGGCCATGGCCGGGGCGACCGGGGTCGTCGTCCACGCCTCCGGCACCGAGTCGCTGCCGGTCTTCCTCGTCGGCTTCGTCGCGCTGTTCGTCCTGACCGGACTCGGCAACGGCTCGACGTTCAGGATGATCCCGGGCATCTTCCACGCCCAGGGGGTCGGCAAGGGCCTGGGCGGCGACGAGGCGGCGGCGTACGGCAGGCGGCTCTCGGGCGCGGCCATGGGGCTCATCGGGGCGGTCGGGGCCCTGGGCGGGCTCGCGATCAACCTCGCGTTCCGGCAGTCCTTCGCGGCCTCGGGCAGCGGGACGGCCGCGTTCTGGTCCTTCCTCGCCTTCTACGCCGTCTGCTTCACCCTGACGTGGGCGGTATACCTTCGCCGCCCGGCGGCGGCGGCCTCGAAGCCCCAGCTCAGCTACGCCGAGGTGTGAGGATGGCCATAGCGCGTCGCGCGACGTAACGGGCGGGAAATACGGGAGAACCGAGACTGTCACGCGGTGTTGACAGTCTCGGCTCTCCGCATCATCGAGCAACAGCGGGACGAGAGCCGGGTATCAGGCCATGCAGGACGACGCACAGCACGGGCCCCTCGCGGGCTTCACGGTCGGGGTGACCGCAGCCCGTCGCGCCGAGGAGCTCGGGACGCTCCTCACGCGCAGGGGTGCCTCTGTCCTGCACGCGCCCGCACTGCGGATCGTGCCGCTCGCGGACGACAGCGAACTCCTGGCCGCCACGAAGGAGCTGATCGGACACGCACCCGACGTCGTCATCGCCACCACCGCCATCGGGTTCCGGGGCTGGGTGGAGGCAGCCGACGGCTGGGGCGTCGGGGAGGAACTCCTCGACCTGCTCCGGGGCGTCGAACTGCTCGCGCGCGGTCCCAAGGTCAAGGGTGCGATCCGGGCCGCAGGTCTGACCGAGGAGTGGTCGCCGCAGTCCGAGTCCATGGCCGAGGTCCTCGACCGGCTCCTGGAGGAGGGTGTCTCGGGCCGCAGGGTCGCGCTCCAGCTGCACGGCGAACCGCTGCCCGGCTTCGTGGAGTCGCTCCGGGCGGCGGGCGCCGAGGTCGTCGGCGTACCCGTCTACCGGTGGATGCCGCCGGAGGACATCGCGCCGCTGGACCGCATGCTCGACGTCACGGTCGCCCGGGGGCTGGACGCGCTCACCTTCACCAGCGCTCCCGCCGCCGCCTCGTACCTGAACCGGGCGGAGGCCCGCGGGATACTCCCCGAGGTGCTGGACGCCCTGAACCACGACGTCCTGACCGTCTGCGTCGGGCCGGTCACCGCGCTGCCGCTCCAGGCCAAGGGCATCGACACCTTCCAGCCGGAGCGCTTCCGGCTGGGCCCGCTCGTCCAGGTGCTCTGCGCCCAACTGCCCGCCCGCGTCCGCGCGCTGCCGGTCGCCGGCCACCTGGTCGAGATCCGCGGCCACGCGGTGCTGGTGGACGGCGCCCTGCGCCCGGTACCGCCTGCGGGCATGGCCCTGCTGCACACGCTGGCCCGCAGGCCCGGCTGGGTGGTATCGCGGGCCGACCTGCTGCGCGCCCTGCCCGGCAGCGGCACCGACGAACACGCGGTGGAGACGGCGATGGCCCGGCTGCGGACGGCCCTCGGGGCGCCGCGGCTGATCCAGACGGTCGTCAAACGTGGCTACCGGCTGGCGCTGGACCCCTCGGCGGACACCAAGTACGACGGTTCCTGAGCGGGCGGCCACCGCGTACGCGGACCTGGGAGGCGGCCACGGACGGTGGTCGCCCGGCGGCTACGGTGCGGGGATGACCCACGACATCCACCCCCTGACCGAGGACGTCCGGCTGAGGCCCGCGACCCTGGACGACGCCGAGTCCTTCGCCGAGAGCCTGACCCGGAGCCGCGCCTACATGCGGCGATGGGACCCCGTGCGCCCCGATGCCTTCTACACCCCGGAGGGCCAGCACCAGCGGCTGACCGCGCTGCTGGCGGACCAGGACGCCGGGCGCGCGATGCCCTGGGTGCTGGCCGACGACGAGGACCGCGTCGTGGGGGCGTTGACGTTCTCGTCGATCGAACGCGGGCCGTTCCGCAACGCCCGGCTCGGCTACTGGATCGACGTCGACAGCGCCGGGCGGGGCCTGGCCACGAACGCCGTCGCCCGGGCCTGCGAGCTGGCGCGGGACGGCCTCGGACTGCACCGGATCGAGGCGGGCACGGTCCTGGACAACGCCGCCTCGCAGCGGGTGCTGGCCAAGTGCGGATTCGAGCTCTACGGCACGGCGCCCCGCTATCTGCACATCAACGGCGAGTGGCAGGACCACCGGATGTTCCAGCGGATCCTGCACGACGGTCCGCCGCAGCGCTGAACGGTGCCGGGAGGGTTCCCGGCCGGGCCGGATAGCGGCACTCTGGTGGTGGCTTCCCCCACAGGTGACCCCCGAGGCGGTGACTGGCTCATGGCGGCGGGTACGGGCGTCCACGACCGGCGGTTCGACTCCGGGCGCGTCTGTCTGGACCTGGTTGCCACGGGGGCGGACTCCGGGGACCGGGAGCGGATCGACCGCCCGGCGGGCCTCGCCGAGTGGCTGGTGGCCTCAAGGTTGGTCCCGCACGGGACGCCGTTGGGGGCCGTGGACGAGACCTGGGTGGCGCGCTTCCGTCAACTGCGTTCGTACGTGGACTGCCTGATGGCCGCTCAACTCAGCTCCGGTGGAGCGGACTCGGCCCTGGAGCAGGTCAACGCCCTGGCCGCCGGGGCGCCGCCGGGCCTGCGGGCCGTGCGCGGGCAGGGCGGTGTGCTCGTACGGGCCCTGAGCGCCGAGCCCGGGTGCGGTGAACTGCTGGCCGCGGTGGCCCGGGACGCGGTGGACCTGCTGACGGACCCGGTGGCACGGGCGGCGCTGCGCCGGTGCGAGGGCGATGCCTGCCGGCGGCTCTACCTGGACACGTCGAGGGGGCTGCGGCGCCGCTGGTGCTCCAGCGAGGTGTGCGGCAACCGGGAGCGGGTGGCGAGGCACAGGCGCCGCGTGCGGGCCGTGTCGTAGAGCCGCGTCACCTGGTGGCGAACGGATCGGGCAACCCGCAAATCCCCTGTCCCGAAAGAAAGTTGCCCGGACGCTGAGTGAACCGGTGCCCGTTCCCGTATCGATGGGCACAGAGCTCTACAGGGTCTCGACCGGGAGGTTCGTGTGCGCAAGGATGCGGCCGTGGCCGATGACCGTCCGCACCGGGCCCGACATCGTGGTGCACCGTCCCGTTCATCCTCCGACGTCCCCGACGAGGAGCTGATGCGGGCGCTGTACCGCGAACACGCCGGTCCGCTGCTCGCCTACGTACTCCGGCTCGTCGCGGGTGACCGCCAACGGGCCGAGGACGTGGTGCAGGAGACGCTCATCCGTGCCTGGAAGAACGCCGGTTCGCTCAACCGGGCCACCGGCTCCGTCCGCCCCTGGCTGGTGACGGTCGCCCGACGGATCGTCATCGACGGCCACCGCAGCCGGCAGGCCCGGCCGCGCGAGGTCGATCCGTCGCCGCTGGAGGTCATTCCCGCGGAGGACGAGATCGACAAGGCGTTGTGGCTGATGACGCTGTCGGACGCGCTCGACGATTTGACCCCGGCACACCGGGAAGCATTGGTCGAGACCTACTTCAGGGGCCGTACGGTCAACGAGGCCGCCGAGGTGCTGGGTGTCCCCAGCGGGACCGTGCGGTCCCGGGTGTTCTACGCACTCCGCTCCATGAAGCTCGCACTCGAGGAAAGGGGGATCACGGCATGAGCGACGACGGATGGCAGCCGTTCGGGGACCGGCCGCCCGGTCCCCGTGGGCCTTCGGGCCCGCCCGGCCCGCCACGCGCGTCCGGCGGCCCCTTCGGGTTCCCGGTGGAGCTCCCCGTGGAGGGCGCGGGCCACGACGCCGCCGGCGCCTACGTGCTGGGCATCCTCGACGACGCCGAGGCGAGCGCGTTCGAGGCCCATCTGGCGGGCTGCGCGCTGTGCGCCGCGCATCTCGACGAGTTCGCCGGGATGGAACCCGTGCTGGCCATGCTCGCCGAGGCGCCGGCGGCCGACCCCGGCGCACGCCCCGTCCCGCACGTGCCGGAGCCCCCTGGACCGCGGCTGCTGGGCGGTCTCGTCGACGAGGTGGCGCGCAAGCGCTCCCGGCGGCGGCGGCGCGCCGGGTACCTGATCGCGGCGGCGGCGGTCCTGGTGATCGGCGGCCCGGTGGTCGCCGTCACGGCCACGGCCGGTGAGGACTCGGGCAGGAGGATCGAGGCGGCCGACCCGCACCCCACGAGCCCCGCCGAGGACGCCTTCTTCAACCACATGCCGGAGAAGAGGTCGGCGACCGATCCCGTGACCCGGGTCGACGCCACGGTCGGCATGGAGCCCAAGGCCTGGGGCACGCACACGGTCCTGGAGCTGAAGAACGTCAGGGGCCCGCAGAAGTGCAGCCTGATCGCCGTGTCCAGGAGCGGTGAGGAGGAGGTCGTCACCTCCTGGTCCGTGCCGAAGTGGGGATACGGGATCCCGGGCTCCGCCCACGAGAGCGCGGAGCAGCCGCTCTACGTGCACGGGGGTGCGGCGATGGCCCGCGACGACATCGACCATTTCGAGGTGCGCACCTTCGACGGGGAGCGGCTGGTGGAGATCGGCGCCTGAGGGCCGCTCGTCCGGATCCGGTCCGATCCGGACGAAGCGCCCAGAACTCGCCACGGGTCGCAGGTGCGCTCGGGGCTCCCTTTCGCGTACGGTTGACGGCTGCCTGATGCACGTCAGAAGGGGGCCTCGGTGGCCGCGCAGGATGCCGCTGTCGATTCGTTGCGGGACCGGGAAATCGGAGTCGAACAAGAACATCTGGACCGGGTTTACCACCGTCTCGAAGAGAAGATCGACGAGGCGGAATTTCTCATGCGGGACGCCGGCCGACGGGGCCAGGTCGGCACCCCCGGCGCGCTCGCCGAACGTGACGCCCAGGTCTTCCGTGCCGGGGTCCACCTCAATCGGCTGAACAGCGAGTTCGAGGACTTCCTCTTCGGACGGATCGACCTGCTGCGCGGCAAGGACGGTGAGCGCGGCCCGGACGGTGCGTTCACCTCCGTGGACGCGGCCGACGACGCCGTACGCGAGGACGACACCGCGGAGATCGCGGAGACGCTCCACATCGGCCGCATCGGAGTCCTCGACTCCGACTACGCGCCGCTGGTGATCGACTGGCGGGCGCCGGCCGCCGCGCCGTTCTACCGGTCGACGCCGAAGGACCCGGGCCGCGTCGTGCGCCGCCGGGTCATCCGCTCCAAGGGCCGCAGGGTCCTCGGGGTGGAGGACGACCTGATGCGCCCGGAGCTGACCGCCCACCTGGGCGGCGACCGGCTGCCCGTGGTCGGCGACGGTGCCCTGATGGCCGCACTGGGCCAGGCCCGCAGCCACACGATGCGGGACATCGTCTCGTCGATCCAGGCCGAGCAGGACATGGTCATCCGCGCCCCTGCCGCGTCCGTCACCGAGGTCTCCGGCGGCCCCGGCACCGGCAAGACGGCGGTGGCCCTGCACCGGGCCGCCTATCTGCTCTACCAGGACCGCCGGCGGTACTCGGGCGGCATCCTCGTCGTCTCGCCGACCCCGTTGCTCGTCGCGTACACCGAAGGGGTGCTGCCCTCGCTCGGCGAGGAGGGCCAGGTCGCGATCCGCGCGGTCGGCTCGCTCTCCGACGAGGCCGCGGGGGTGGAGGGGGCCACCACGTACGACGAGCCCGCCGTCGCCCGGATCAAGGGCTCCTCCCGGATGCTCCACGTGCTGCGCAAGGCGGCCCGCGGGGCGCTGGAACAGCCCCCGTCCCGGCCCGCCGCCCAGGACGGGCAGCTGGAGTTCGGGGAGCCGGCCCCCGCGGAGGCCGGCACTCCCACCCGCCTGCGGGTGGTGGCCTTCGGCGCCCGGGTCGAGCTCGAAGCGGACGAGCTCCGGCGCATCCGGCACAACGTCCTCGGGGGCACCGCCCCGGTCAACCTGCTGCGCCCGCGCGCCCGCAAGCTGCTCCTGGACGCCCTGTGGAGCAAGTCGTCGGGCCGCGGCCGGTACACCGATCCGGAACTGGTCGCCGAGCTGCGCTCGTCGTTCGACGAGGACGTGTCCACCGAGACGCCGTTCCTCACGTTCCTGAACGCCTGGTGGCCGGAACTCACCCCTCGCCAGGTTCTGGCCGCCATGGCCGACGAGCGGCGGCTGAGCCGGTGGGCCCGCCGGATCCTGAACCAGGGCGAGACGCGCCGCCTGGCGCGTTCGCTGAAGCGGCTGGACGAGGACGGCAAGGGCCCGCTCTCCGTCCACGACGTGGCGCTCCTGGACGAGTTGCAGACCCTGCTGGGCACTCCGGCGAGGCCGAAGCGGAGGCGCGAGCTCGACCCGCTGGACCATCTGACGGGGCTGGAGGAGCTTATGCCCCGGCGCGAGGAGACGCAGCGCGAACGTGCCGAGCGGCTGGCGGCGGAGCGCACCGAGTACGCCCACGTCATCGTCGACGAGGCGCAGGACCTGACACCGATGCAGTGGCGGATGGTCGGGCGCCGGGGCAGGCACGCCACCTGGACGATCGTCGGCGACGCGGCGCAGTCGTCCTGGTCGGACCCGGACGAGGCGTCCGCCGCGCGCGACGAGGCGCTCGGCAACCGGCCCCGGCGGCAGTTCACCCTCACCGTGAACTATCGCAACCCGGCGGAGATCGCCGAGCTCGCGGCGAAGGTGCTGGCGCTGGCGATGCCGGGCATGGAGTCCCCGTCCGCGGTCCGCTCCACGGGTGTGGAGCCGCGCTTCGAGACCGTGCGGGGCGGGGACCTCGCCTCGACCGTCCGGGAGGAGGCGCGCAGGCTGCTCGCGGAGGTGGACGGCACCGTCGGTGTGGTCGTGGCGATGAACCGCCGTGCCGAGGCCCGTGCCTGGCTGGAGGAGCTGGGCGAACGGGTGGTGGCGCTGGGCAGCCTGGAGGCGAAGGGCCTGGAGTACGACGCCACGGTGGTCGTCTCGCCCGCGGAGATCGCCGACGAGTCACCGGCCGGGCTGCGGGTGCTCTACGTCGCTCTCACCCGCGCGACGCAGCAGCTGACCGTCGTCTCGGGGGAGCGCGACGTGCCGGACGAGGACGGTGTGCCGGACCTGTTGCGGGACTGAGGCGCTTTTCCGGGGTCTTTGTTAGCCTGGAGTCGGCACCGGCTCGATCCAAGCCCCCGGGCCCAACCTTCGTCGCTTCGAGCGACCACTTGCCGCGAGGCGAGCATGGCGGGCCGGTGCCACCTGACAGTTGGAAGACAGACCCGCGTCACCTGCTGGTGGCGCGGGTCTGTTGTCGTTTCCGGTGGTTCCGGTGGTTCCGGCACTTCCCCGCGGTTCGGCGGCCCGGTGGCCCCGGGCCGCCCGATTCACAGCCGGCCGGGGTTACGCGCAGCTGGCACTTCTCGTATGGTGGAAAAAAGTTTCCGAAAATCATCGGTCATTACCGGCTACCAGTCGGTAGGTGCGACGATCGGAACGCACGTACGGGGCCCGGCCCCGTCTGCGTGCGGCAACGAAGCTCAGGAAAGCGAAGGACTCGGCCATGGCAACGGCGCCCAGCGTCTCGTACTCGATGACGGTCAGGCTGGAGGTGCCCGCGAGCGGCACCGCGGTCTCCCACCTGACCACGGCCGTGGAGTCCTCCGGCGGCTCGGTCACCGGCCTCGACGTGACCGCTTCCGGCCACGAGAAGCTGCGGATCGACGTCACCATCGCGGCCTCCTCCACCTCGCACGCGGACGAGATCGTCGAGGGCCTGCGCGGCATCGAGGGCGTCATCCTCGGCAAGGTCTCCGACCGTACGTTCCTGATGCACCTCGGCGGCAAGATCGAGATGGCGTCCAAGCACCCCATCCGCAACCGTGACGACCTCTCCATGATCTACACCCCGGGTGTGGCGCGGGTCTGCATGGCGATCGCGGAGAACCCCGAGGACGCCCGCCGTCTCACCATCAAGCGGAACTCCGTCGCGGTGGTCACGGACGGCTCCGCCGTGCTCGGCCTCGGGAACATCGGTCCGATGGCGTCCCTCCCCGTGATGGAGGGCAAGGCGGCCCTCTTCAAGCGCTTCGCCGGCATCGACGCCTGGCCGATCTGCCTGGACACGCAGGACACCGATGAGATCGTGTCCATCGTCAAGGCGATCGCCCCCGGCTTCGCGGGGATCAACCTGGAGGACATCTCCGCCCCCCGCTGCTTCGAGATCGAGGCACGGCTGCGGGAGGCCCTCGACATCCCCGTCTTCCACGACGACCAGCACGGCACGGCGATCGTCGTCCTGGCCGCCCTGACCAACGCGCTGCGCGTGGTGGGCAAGGCGATCGGTGACGTACGGGTCGTCATGTCCGGTGCGGGCGCGGCCGGTACGGCGATCCTCAAGCTGCTCATCGCCGCGGGCGTCAAGCACACGGTCGTCGCCGACATCCACGGTGTGGTGCACGCGGGCCGCAAGGACCTGGTGGACGCCACCCCGGACTCGCCGCTGCGCTGGATCGCCGACAACACCAACCCCGAGGGCGTCACCGGCACCCTCAAGGAGGCCGTCGTCGACTCCGACGTCTTCATCGGTGTCTCGGCGCCCAACGTGCTGGACGGCTCAGACGTCGCGGCGATGGCCGAGGGCGCGATCGTGTTCGCGCTCGCGAACCCCGACCCCGAGGTGGACCCGGCGATCGCCCGCGAGACGGCGGCGGTCGTGGCCACCGGCCGCTCCGACTTCCCGAACCAGATCAACAACGTGCTGGTCTTCCCGGGTGTCTTCCGCGGTCTGCTGGACGCCCAGTCCCGCACCGTCAACACGGAGATGATGCTCGCCGCCGCGCGCGCGCTGGCCGACGTGGTCGCCGAGGACGAGGTGAACGCGAACTACATCATCCCGTCCGTCTTCAACGACAAGGTCGCGGGCGCCGTCGCCGGTGCGGTCCGGGACGCGGCCAAGGCGGCCGGAACCGCCGCCGCCGCGACCGGTCCCGCGTAAGCGGACATTCGTCCGGACGGCCCTGTCGCACGTCACCCGCGGGGGTCGGCCACGGCTCCCGCGGACGGTGCCGTAGCTCACGTCCGGCCGCTTCCCACGGCGCGTCGCGGGTCGCGGCGTCCCAAACGCCCCTTTAGGGTGGGCGGGCAGCGAGCCCCCAGGCCCGGCATCCGCTGCGGACCGCTCCAACAAGTCGACGGAACGTCATCACAGCCGTTCGGTGGTGCGTTTCGTGTGACGTCGAGGGGTTCCGGATTGGCGTTAGCGCCGCAGGTGGGGGCAGGATGCGTATTCGGGCGCGAGGGTCTGACATCAGACCCGGGTCCGGGGACTGTCAGAGGGCCCTGGCAGCATCGGCTTCGATCTCACGCCTCACAGGCAAGAAGAACACGGGAGTACAAACATGAACCGCAGTGAGCTGGTGGCCGCCCTGGCCGACCGTGCCGAGGTGACCCGCAAGGACGCCGACGCCGTTCTGGCCGCGCTCGCCGAGACCGTCGGCGAGATCGTCGCCAAGGGCGACGAGAAGGTCACCATCCCCGGCTTCCTGACCTTCGAGCGCACCCACCGTGCCGCTCGCACCGCTCGCAACCCGCAGACCGGCGACCCGATCAACATCCCGGCCGGCTACAGCGTGAAGGTCTCCGCGGGCTCCAAGCTCAAGGAAGCCGCCAAGGGCAAGTAGGTCCCCGAGGCATCGAGAAGGGCGGCCGTCCCGACCGGGGCGGCCGCCCTTCGTCATGCCCGGCGCCGCCGACCCCGCGGCCCCCGCGGGACGCGAACGTCCCGTGCGGGCGCTGTGAGACGCCCTGCGGCGCCCCGGCGGCGAGGGGAGGCCCAGGGGAGGGGCGCCCCGCCGGTTCGGCGCTGTACGGGCGTTCTGTGGCTCCGGTCCCGGTACCTCCCGGGTGAAGCGGGGCATACGGGCTCGGAACCGCGCCGTACGCCCGGCCGTCCGGCACCGCGCGGCGTACGTCCGTCCGGGTGCCGTCCGCGTACGCAGAAGTCCGCCGCCCCGGTCCCCCGTGACTCACGGGGGACCGGGGCGGCGGACTGTGGTGCGAGGGTGCGCAATGCTGTGTGCGGCAGCACTGTGCGTGCGCCGGAGCGTGTCCGGCGGACCGTCAGACGAGTGAGCCGCCCGGCAGTTCGACCTTCGCGCCGAGCTTCTCGAGCTTGTCCATGAAGTTCTCGTAGCCGCGGTTGATCAGGTCGATACCGTGCACCCGGGACGTGCCCTGGGCCGCCAGTGCGGCGATCAGGTACGAGAACCCGCCGCGCAGGTCGGGGATGACCAGATCCGCGCCCTGGAGCTTCGTGGGGCCGGACACGACCGCCGAGTGGAGGAAGTTCCGCTGCCCGAAGCGGCAGTCGGAGCCCCCCAGGCACTCGCGGTAGAGCTGGATGTGCGCGCCCATCTGGTTGAGCGCCGAGGTGAAGCCGAGCCGCGACTCGTACACCGTCTCGTGGACGATCGACAGGCCGGCGGCCTGCGTCAGCGCGACCACGAGCGGCTGCTGCCAGTCGGTCTGGAAGCCGGGGTGCACGTCCGTCTCCAGCGCGATGGCCTTCAGCGGGCCGCCCGGGTGCCAGAAGCGGATGCCCTCGTCGTCGATCTCGAAGGCCCCGCCGACCCGGCGGAAGGTGTTGAGGAAGGTCATCATCGAGCGCTGCTGGGCGCCGTGCACGTAGATGTTGCCCCCGGTCGCCAGCGCGGCCGACGCCCAGGACGCCGCCTCCAGGCGGTCCGGGATCGCCCGGTGGGTGTACCCGTCGAGCCTGTCGACACCCGTGATCCGGATGGTCCGGTCGGTGTCCATGGAGATGATCGCGCCCATCTTCTGCAGTACGCAGATGAGGTCCTCGATCTCCGGTTCGACGGCCGCGTTGGACAGCTCGGTGACGCCCTCGGCGAGCACGGCGGTCAGCAGCACCTGCTCGGTGGAGCCCACCGACGGGTACGGCAGCCGGATCTTCGTGCCCCGCAGCCGCTGCGGGGCTTCGAGGTACTGGCCGTCGGCCCGCTTCTCGATGGTCGCGCCGAACTGGCGGAGCACCTCGAAGTGGAAGTCGATCGGCCGGCCGCCGATGTCGCAGCCGCCGAGACCGGGGATGAAGGCGTGCCCCAGGCGGTGCAGCAGCGGGCCGCAGAAGAGGATCGGGATGCGCGACGAGCCCGCGTGCGCGTCGATGTCGGCGACGTTCGCGCTCTCGACGTGCGACGGGTCGAGGATGAGTTCGCCCGGCTCGTCGCCCGGGCGCACGGTCACGCCGTGCAGCTGCAACAGCCCTCGGACCACCCGCACGTCGCGGATGTCGGGCACGTTGCGCAGCCGACTGGGCCCGCTGCCGAGCAGCGCGGCGACCATTGCCTTCGGCACCAGGTTCTTGGCGCCTCGGACGCGGATCTCGCCCTCCAGCGGGGTGCCGCCGTGGACAAGCAGGACATCGTCTGTGCCGGTCATGTATCTCGCGTTCCGGAGTGGTCGGGCAGGGGGCCATCAAAAGGGTAATGGCCCCCGGCCCCCGTTCAGTAAGGCACCGGGGGACATCGGGACGTCAGGAATCCGCCACAACACGCTCCGCTCCTGTCTCCTCGCGGAGGGTCACCGGCCGCGAGGCCCGTTCGAACGGCCGCGCTCGTGCGCTCCCCGTGCGCCCGCGCCCCGCCCGTGCGCCCTGAGCTGCGGGCGGGGCGCGCGCCGGGACCGGGAGCGCCACTCGGCCCCCGCGGAGGGCGCGGATGCGGGATCATCTGTGCCATGACGGAGGTGTCCTCGCTCACAGGGCGGCTGCTCGTGGCCGCACCCGCCCTGGCGGACCCGAATTTCGACCGCGCGGTGGTGCTGCTCCTCGACCACGACGAGGAGGGCTCGCTGGGTGTCGTCCTCAACCGCCCGACCCCGGTCGGCGTCGGTGACATCCTCGCGTCCTGGGCCGGTCTGACCGGTGAGCCGGACGTGGTCTTCCAGGGCGGCCCGGTCTCGCTCGACTCGGCGCTGGGTGTGGCGGTGATCCCGGGGGGCGAGGGGCCTCTGGGGTGGCGGCGGGTGCACGGGGCGATCGGCCTGGTGGACCTGGAGGCCCCGCCGGAGCTCCTCGCGGCGGCCCTCGGTTCGCTGCGGATCTTCGCCGGGTACGCCGGCTGGGGGCCCGGCCAACTGGAGCGGGAGCTGAAGGACGGCGCCTGGTACGTGGTCGAGTCCGAGCCCGGTGACGTCTCGTCCCCGCGCCCGGAGAACCTCTGGCGGGCGGTTCTGCGGCGCCAGCGCAGCGAGCTGGCGATGATCGCGACGTATCCGGACGACCCTTCGCTGAACTGATGTCCCTGGCTTTCAGTACGCTTGGCAGTTATGAGCACTCTTGAGCCCGAGCGCGGGGCAGGTACGGGGACCCTCGTAGAGCCGACACCCCAGGTGTCGAACGGCGACGGTGACCACGAGCGCTACGCCCATTACGTCCAGAAGGACAAGATCATGGCGAGCGCCCTGGAGGGCACTCCCGTGGTCGCGCTGTGCGGCAAGGTCTGGGTCCCGGGCCGCGACCCGAAGAAGTACCCGGTCTGTCCCATGTGCAAGGAGATCTACGAGTCCATGGGCGCGGGCGGCGACAAGGACAAGGGCAAGGGCGGTAAGGACAACAGCGGCAAGAAGTAGTCCTCCGGCCCCACCTCCTCCCTCCGGACCCCGACCACGGCCCCCGGGGCGCGCGGCGACGCGCGCCCCGGGGGCCGTTCGCGTGCCACGGGCCCTCGACCGCGGACGCCGCACCGCGCCGACCGCGCGCCGACCGCACCGCGCCGTTGCCCGGGTCGCGTTGCACGGGCTGCACCGAGTGGTCACAGAGTGGTTGAGACCACTTGTCGGCGTACCGGCCCGCCCTTAGTCTCCTGCAAGTTGTGCAGAACGAAACGTGCGTTGCATGGAATGCAACGATTGACCGGTAGGGGTCCCGGATGAAGCTTTCTGCCCGAATTGCCGTCCCGGCCGCGGCCCTTGTGCTGGCCGGGGTCACCGCCACCGGCTGCGCGCCGCAGACCTCCGACAACGGTGCGGAGGGGGACGAGAAGACCGGGACCCTCCGCGTCTGGCTCTTCCAGGAGGTCGGGAACAAGCCCAAGGAGAAGGTCGTCGACGCCGCGGTCGCCGGCTTCGAGAAGTCCCACGAGGGCGCCGAGGTCGAAGTCGAGTACATACCCGTCGACACCCGGGCCCAGCGCATCAAGGCCGCCTTCAACGACCCGAAGAGCGCCCCCGACCTCATCGAGTACGGCAACACCGACACGGCCGGCTACGTGAAGGACGGCGGACTCGCCGACGTCAGCAAGGAGTTCGCGGCCTGGGAAGACGCCAAGGACACCGACCCGACCGCCAAGCAGTCCGTGACGGTCGACGGCCAGGTCTACGGGGCGCCGCTCTTCGTCGGCGTACGGGCCCTGTACTACCGCACCGACGTCTTCGACGACCTCGGGATCGAGCCCCCGAAGTCCCAGGACGAGCTGATCGCCACCGCCCGGAAGGTCCACGAGGAGAAGCCGGACCTGTACGGCCTCGCGGTCGGCGGCGCGTACACCTACGGCGCGATGCCCTTCATCTGGGCGCACGGCGGCGAGCTGGCCGAGGAGACCGGGGTCAGCTACCGGTCCGCCGTCAACAGCGAGAAGGCGCGCAAGGGCATCGAGGCCTACACCTCGCTCTTCGGGGACGACAACTGCCCGGCCGCCAAGTGCGCGGCCATGGGCGGCAACGCCACCGTCACCGCCTTCGCGTCCGGCAAGGCGGCCATGGCGATCGGCGGCGACTTCAGCCACGCCGCGGTCGAGGCGGGCGCCGTGAAGGGCAAGTACGCGGTCGTGCCGCTTCCCGGGGTGAAGGAGGGGTCGATCGCTCCGGCCTTCGCGGGCGGCAACAACATCGGTGTGCTCAAGAGCAGTTCGCACCGCACGCTGGCCGTCGACCTGATGAAGGCGCTGACCGGCAAGAAGACGCAGGCCGAGATGTTCGACGCGATGGGCTTCCTGCCGACGTACTCGGACGTACGGGCCGACGTCGCGCAGAAGGAGCCGTTCGTCGGTCCCTTCGTCGACACGCTCGACGCGGGAGCCAAGTTCGTCCCGGCCTCCCCGGCCTGGGGCCAGATCGACGCCTCCCTGGTCCTGCCGAACATGTTCCAGGAGATCGTCAGCGGCCGTAAGGACGTGGCTGCCGCCTCGGACGACGCGGCGAAGAAGATGGACGCGGCGTTCGCCGAAGCGGGCTGACGATGACCGCGAACACCACGGTGCGCAAAGCCGCCGAAAGGCCCGGGGCGAGCACGGAGGCCGTCCCTCCGCCCCGGCGCCGCCCGGCGGCGTCCGCCCGGCGGCCGGGCTGGACCCCCTGGCTGTACCTGCTGCCCGCTCTCGTCATGCTCGGCGCACTCCTCGTCTACCCGATCTACCAGCTCGGCCTGATCTCCTTCCTGGAGTACACCCAGGCCCAGGTCAGCGGCGGCGAGCCGACCACCTTCCAGGGTTTCGGCAACTACGCCACGCTCTTCGGCGACGGCCAGTTCTGGCAGGTGCTCCTCGCGACCGTGCTCTTCGCCACGGCCTGCGTGCTCGCCACCCTGTTCGTCGGCTGCGCCCTGGCCGTGCTGCTGACCCGCATCAGGGCCCTGCCCCGGCTGGCGCTCATGATGGCGGCCCTGGGCGCCTGGGCCACGCCGGCGATCACCGGCTCGACCGTCTGGGTCTTCCTCTTCGACCCCGACTTCGGACCGGTCAACCGGGTGCTGGGGCTCGGCGACTTCTCCTGGACGTACGGGCGTTACAGCGCCTTCGCCCTGGTGCTCCTCGAAGTGCTCTGGTGCTCCTTCCCGTTCGTGATGGTGACCGTGTACGCGGGGATCCGGGCGATCCCCGGCGAGGTGCTGGAGGCGGCCTCGTTGGACGGGGCGTCGCAGTGGCGTATCTGGCGGTCGGTCATGGCCCCGATGCTGCGGCCGATCCTCGTCGTCGTCACCATCCAGTCGGTGATCTGGGACTTCAAGGTCTTCACGCAGATCTACGTCATGACCAACGGCGGCGGCATCGCCGGCCAGAACCTGGTGCTGAACGTCTACGCGTACCAGAAGGCGTTCGCCTCCTCCCAGTACAGCCTCGGGTCGGCGATCGGCGTCGTGATGCTGGTGATCCTGCTCGCCGTGACGCTCGTCTATCTGCGCCTGATGAGGCGCCAGGGGGAGGAACTGTGAGCACACGCACGCTTCTGCGCGTCCGGCGGCCCGGGAGGCTGGCCGCCGAGGCCGCGGCCCTGCTCATCGCCGTCGCCGTCGCCTTCCCGCTGTACTGGATGGTGCTCTCGGCGTTCAAACCGGCGGGTGAGATCCAGTCCACGGACCCGCGCCCCTGGACCCTCGCGCCGTCCCTCGACTCCTTCCGCCGGGTGTTCGAACAGCAGGATTTCGGCCGTTACTTCCTCAACAGCCTGGCCGTCGCCGGCACGGTCGTCATCCTCTCAGCGCTGATCGCGTTCCTCGCCGCGACGGCGGTGACCCGATTCCGCTTCAAGTTCCGCACAACCCTGCTGATCATGTTTCTCGTGGCGCAGATGGTGCCGGTGGAGGCGCTGACCATTCCACTGTTCTTCCTGATGCGGGACTTCGGCCAGCTGAACACCCTGGGATCGCTGATCCTGCCCCATCTCGCCTTCTCGCTGCCCTTCGCGATCTGGATGCTGCGCGGTTTCGTGAAGGCGGTTCCGGACGCACTGGAGGAGGCCGCCTACATCGACGGGGCGAGCCGCACCCGCTTCCTGTGGCAGATCCTCTTCCCGCTCGTCTTCCCGGGCCTCGTGGCGACCAGCGTCTTCTCGTTCATCTCGACCTGGAACGACTTCCTGTTCGCGAAGTCGTTCATCATCAGCGACACCTCCCAGTCGACGCTGCCCATGGCTCTGCTGGTCTTCTTCAAACCGGACGAGAACGACTGGGGAGGGATCATGGCCGCCTCGACGGTGATGACCGTTCCCGTCCTGGTCTTCTTCGTCCTCGTACAGCGACGCCTTGTCTCCGGACTCGGCGGAGCGGTGAAGGACTGACATGGACGACCTGATCCCCGCGCCGGTACGCACCGGTGGGGACGACAGCCGCGCCTTCGTCCTCGACGGTGCCACGACGCTGACCGCGGGCCCCGGCACCGAGGACACGGAGCGCTGGCTGCGCGCCACCCTCGCAGGCGCCTTCGGGCTGCCGCTCGCGCCCGCTCCCGCGGATGCCCCGAGCAGCACGAACACCGTCGAGCTGCGCATCGATCCCGCGCTGGAACCCGAGGGCTACCGGCTCGGTGTGGAGCCGGTCCGGGGCGTGCGGATCACCGGCGGCAGCTCCGCCGGGGTCTTCTGGGGGGCGCAGACCCTCCGTCAGCTCCTGGGTCCCGAGGCGTTCCGCAGGGCCCCCGCGCACCCCGGCGCCGAAAGGCGCGTCCCCCTCACCGAGATCGAGGACGGCCCGCGCTTCGGCTGGCGCGGCCTGATGCTCGACGTGGCCCGGCACTTCATGCCCAAGGACGGCGTGCTGCGCATGCTCGACCTGCTGGCCGCCCACAAACTCAACGTCTTCCATTTCCACCTCACCGACGACCAGGGCTGGCGCGTCGAGATCAAGCGCCACCCCCGGCTCACGGAGACCGGTGCCTGGCGTGCACGGACCAAATACGGCCACCGCGCATCCGAACTCTGGGACGAGAAGCCGCACGGCGGTTTCTACACGCAGGACGACATCCGGGAAATCGTCGCGTACGCAGCCGAGCGGCATATCCGCGTCGTCCCCGAGATCGACATCCCGGGCCACTCGCAGGCAGCCATCAGCGCGTATCCGGAACTCGGCAACACCGACGTCATCGATACCTCCGCCCTTTCCGTCTGGGACACCTGGGGGATCAATCCGAACGTACTCGCCCCCACTGACAACACGTTGCGATTCTTCGAGGGCGTCTTCGAGGAGCTGCTCGATCTCTTCCCCGCCGACACCTCGCCGTTCATCCACGTAGGCGGTGACGAATGCCTCAAGGACCAGTGGAAGGAGTCGCCCGCGGCGCAGGCCCGCATGGCCGAACTCGGCCTGGCCGACGAGGACGGGCTCCAGTCCTGGTTCATCCGCCACTTCGACCGCTGGCTCACCGACCGGGGCCGGCGCCTGATCGGCTGGGACGAGATCCTGGAGGGCGGCCTCCCGGAAGGTGCCGCGGTGTCGTCGTGGCGGGGGTACGCGGGTGGTGTGGCCGCCGCCGAGGCCGGCCACGACGTCGTCATGTGCCCGGAGCAGCAGGTGTACCTGGACCACCGTCAGGACGGCGGCCCCGACGAGCCGATGCCCATCGGCTTCGTCCGCACGCTCGAGGACGTCTACCGCTTCGAGCCCGTCCCGCCGGGCCTCTCCGACGAGGCCGCCGGGCACATCCTGGGCGCCCAGGCCAACGTCTGG
The DNA here is from genome assembly GCF_040660235.1 of Streptomyces sp. NPDC049970. NCBI lineage: Bacteria > Bacillati > Actinomycetota > Actinomycetes > Kitasatosporales > Streptomycetaceae > Streptomyces > Streptomyces sp. NPDC049970. The sequence continues at coordinate 90,522 of NZ_JBFALP010000002.1, forward strand.
ACGGAGGTCATGCAGGACCGGTCCCGCGTCGACTACCAGGTCTTCCCGAGGCTCGCGGCCTTCGCCGAGGTCGCCTGGTCGCCGCTCCCGGTGCCGGGCGAGCGGGACTTCGCCGGTTTCGAGGGCCGGATGCGCACCCACTACGCCCGGCTCGACGCCCTCGGCGTCGACTACCGGCCACCCACCGGCCCCCAGCCGTGGCAACGCCGGCCCGGTGTCCTCGGTCGCCCGATAGAGGGACCGCCGCCGACCGTGTGACCCACCTCCCGCGCTCCGGCCGGGGGAACCGTCGAAGTCGTACGAACAAGCTGAAGAGTGGCAATTCGTGCGCTGGGTAGAACACCTGCCAAAGACGACTTTTCCCCTGGTCGCGGACGGAAACACCCTTCGTGGACCCTCGCGTCGGACAGCCCGGAAGATGTGCCAGAGTTGCCACGTCCCGGCCGTGAGCACGTACCGTACGGCGGACAGGCGGGACTGCCGGGACACCGGGAAGGGGCAGCTGGGTTGACCACGCACGCACCGCAGGCGATGCGGTCGGTAACGCTGCCGGCCTCGCTCGACGAGGCCGTGGCGGCTCTCGGCGCCATGCCCGCCGCCGTCCCCGTGGCCGGTGGCACGGACCTCATGTCGGCCGTCAACAAGGGCCTGCTGCGGCCCTCCGGACTGGTCGGCCTGGGCCGGATAAGCGAGCTGCGCGGCTGGCACTACCAGGACGGCCACGCGCTCCTCGGAGCCGGCCTCACCCACGCGCGCATGGGGCGGCCCGACTTCGCCGCCCTCATCCCCGCGCTGGCGGCCTCGGCACGCGCAGCCGGCCCTCCCCAGATCCGTAACGCCGGAACACTCGGCGGCAACATCGCCACCGCGGCCCCGACCGGCGACGCGCTGCCGGTCCTGGCGGCCCTGGAGGCCGAACTCGTCATCGCGGGCCCCGGGGGATCCCGGCGGGAGATCCCCGTCTCACACCTGCTGGCGGGTCGCGAGATGCTCGAACCCGCCGAGCTGATCGGCTTCGTCCGCGTGCCCCTGCTGCACGCCCCGCAGGTCTTTCTCAAGGCGACCGGCCGTACCGGCCCCGGCCGCGCCACGGCCTCCGTCGCGATCGTCCTGGACCCGGCCCGGCGCGGGGTGCGCTGCGCGGTCGGCGCGATCGCCCCGATGCCGCTGCGGCCCCTGGAGGCCGAGCGCTGGATCGCCTCCCTGATCGACTGGGACGCCGAACGGGGCCTGGCCCCCGACGCGCTGGCCGCTTTCGGCGAGTACGTGGCCGCCGCCTGCATCCCGGACCACGAACCACCGGAGGACGGGGGCGAGGCACCACCGCTGTCGCCCGCGGTCCTGCACCTGCGGCGCACCGTCGCCGCGCTCGCCCGACGCGCGCTGGGGAGGGCACTGTCGTGAGCAACGAGGAGAACCCCGAGCAGGGGCACGGGCAGCCCGACCCCTACGCCGGCTGGCAGCCGACCCCGCAGGGCGGTGAGTACGACGCGGAGGCCACCGCCTTCGTCCACCTGGCACCGGAGGACCTCGCCGGCCTCGGGAACGACCCGCTGGCCGCCCCCGGCCACAACTACGTCCCGCCGATGATCCTGCCGCTGACCCCGGCCGCCGGGCTCGACCCCGCGGTGACGGGCAGCTGGGTCCTGCAGACGCAGAGCCAGCAGGAGCGTGCGGCCGACCACTCCACGGACACCGGGAGCGCCCCGGACGCGGTGCACTGGCCCGACCCGAACGAGCAGCAGGAGCAGTACCGGCAGCCGTACCCGGACTCGTCGCAGTACGGGCAGACGTCGTCGACGACGGCCCAGTGGAACTTCACCGAGTCCGTCCCGCCCGCGGAACCCGAGCCGGAACCGTCCCCCGAGCCCGCCGGACACACCGGACGGTGGACGATCCCGGTGGCGGACGGCGACCTCCCGGACGAGTCCGGCGAGTTCTCGGCCTCGGCCATGGCCTCCGGGTGGTACGCCGACGTGCCCCCGGCCACCCTGCCGGGGGGTGCTGCGGCACCGTGGGCGACACAGCAGCCGCACGAGCCGCACGATGCTCCGGAGCCCCACGAGCCGGCGTCCGAGCGGTCCGAGTCCGACACCGCTGCCGAGGAGACCCCTCCGGACCCGCAGGAAGCCGCAGACGCCGGGTACACCGAGGGCACCGCGCACACCGAGCACACCGAGGACACCCCGTACACCGAGGAGGCTGCCCAGGCCCCCGAGGAGGACACGGAGACCCCCGGCGAGCCCGAGGAAGCCGCGGAGGCCCCGCAGGACCCGGAGGAAGCCGAAGCACCCACGGCCCAGGACGCGGAGGACGCGCTCTCCGACGAGCCGGTGGCCACCACGCCCATGGACGTACCGAGCCAGCACCCCTCCGCCTCGTACCTGCTGCACGTGAACGGCGTGGACCGCCCGGTCGGTGACGCCTGGATCGGCGAGTCGCTGCTGTACGTGCTCCGCGAGCGCCTCGGCCTCGCCGGTGCCAAGGACGGCTGCTCGCAGGGTGAGTGCGGTGCCTGCAACGTCCAGGTCGACGGCCGTCTCGTGGCCTCCTGCCTGGTGCCCGCCGCCACGACGGCGGGCAGCGAGGTCCGCACCGTCGAGGGCCTCGCGGTGGACGGTGAGCCGTCCGACGTCCAGCGCGCCCTGGCCGAGTGCGGGGCCGTCCAGTGCGGCTTCTGCATCCCGGGGATGGCCATGACCGTCCACGACCTGCTGGAGGGCAACCACGCCCCCAGCGAGCTGGAGACGCGGCAGGCCCTGTGCGGCAACCTCTGCCGCTGTTCCGGCTACCGGGGTGTGCTCGACGCCGTACGCGAGGTCGTCGAGGGCCGCGAGGCGACCGCCGCCGCCCACGACGACGCCGAGCCCCGCATCCCGCACCAGGCCGCCCCCGGCGAGGGCGGCGTACAGACGCACGAGGGAGACGTCCGGTGAATTCCGCGCCGTCCCCCGCACGACCGGTCACCACCACCACCAACAGCCGCCGCAGCGGAGCGAACGACAAGGAGGCGGCGTGACCAGCGACGCAGCCACCGCGACCAGCACCACGCGCACCACACCGCGGTCCGAGGGTGCCGACCCGGGCCAGGAGCCGCCCGCACTCGGCCTGGGCACGTCGCTGCCGCCCGCCGACGCCCGCGCCAAGACCGAGGGCACGTACCCGTACGCGGCCGACCTCTGGGCCGAGGGCCTGCTGTGGGCCGCGATGCTGCGCTCCCCGCACCCGCACGCGCGCATCCTGTCGATCGACACCTCGGCCGCCACCGGGATGCCCGGCGTCCGCGCTGTCGTCACGCACGAGGACATCCCCGGGGACGGCGCGTACGGCCGAAGCGTCGTCGACCGGCCGGTGTTCGCCTCCGAACTGGTGCGCCACCACGGCGAGGCCATCGCCGCGGTAGCCGCCGACCACCCCGACACCGCGCGGCTGGCCGCAGCCGCCATCGCCGTCGAGTACGAGGTCCTCGAACCGGTCACCGACCCCGAGAAGGCCTTCGCCGCCGAACCGCTGCACCCCGACGGCAACCTCATCCGCCACATCCCGCTGCGCTACGGCGACCCGGACGCCGTGGGCGAGGTCATCGTCGAGGGCCTGTACCGCATCGGCCGCCAGGACCCCGCCCCGATCGGCGCGGAGGCCGGTCTCGCGGTGCCCCGCCCCGACGGCGGGGTCGAGCTCTACACGGCGTCCACCGATCCGCACACCGACCGCGACCTGGCCGCCGCCTGCTTCGGCCTGGACCCCGAGCACGTCAAGGTCGTCGTCACCGGCGTCCCCGGAGCGACCGGCGACCGGGAGGACCCCGGCTTCCAGATCCCGCTCGGCCTGCTCGCCCTGCGCACCGGCTGCCCGGTCAAACTCGCCGCCACCCGCGAGGAGTCCTTCCTCGGCCACGCCCACCGCCACCCGACGCTGCTGCGCTACCGCCACCACGCGGACGCCGAGGGCCGACTGGTCAAGGTCGAGGCCCAGATCCTCCTGGACGCGGGCGCGTACGCCGACGCCTCCTCCGAATCGCTCGCCGCCGCAGTGGCCTTCGCCTGCGGCCCGTACGTCGTACCGCACGCCTTCATCGAGGGCTGGGCCGTCCGCACGAACAACCCGCCCTCCGGCCACGTACGCGGCGAGGGGGCCATGCAGGTCTGCGCGGCGTACGAGGGCCAGATGGACAAGCTGGCCGCGAAGCTGGGCATCGACCCGGTCGAGCTCCGCCTGCGCAACGTCCTCTCCACCGGCGACATACTGCCCACCAGCCAGACCGTGACCTGCCCCGCGCCGGTCGCCGAACTCCTGGGGGAACTGCGCGACTTCCCGCTCCCCACCCTGCCCAAGGACGCCCCGGAGGACGACTGGCTGCTCCCCGGGGGCCCGGAGGGCGCCGGCGAGCCCGGAGCCGTACGCAGAGGGGTCGGCTACGCGCTCGGCATGGTCCACATGCTCGGCGCCGAGGGCACGGACGAGGTCTCCACGGCCACGGTCCGGGTCCATGACGGCATCGCCACCGTCATCTGCGCGGCCGTCGAGACCGGCCAGGGCTTCACCACCCTCGCCCGCCAGATCGTCCAGGAGACCCTGGGCATCGAAGAGGTCCACGTGGCCGCGGTCGACACCGACCAGCCGCCCGCAGGTCCGGCCACGCACGGCCGCCACACCTGGGTCTCCGGCGGCGCGGTCGAACGCGCCGCCAAGATGGTCCGCACCCAGCTCCTCCAGCCGCTGGCCCACAAGTTCGGAATGTCCACGGAGCTCCTCCAGATCGCCGACGGCAAGATCACCTCGTACGACGGCGTGCTGTCCACGACGGTCACGGAGGCGATGGACGGCAAGGAACTCTGGGCCACGGCCCAGTGCCGCCCCCACCCCACCGAGGCGCTCGACGAGTCCGGCCAGGGCGACGCGTTCGTCGGCCTGGCGTTCTGCGCGGTCCGCGCGGTGGTCGACGTGGACATCGAACTCGGCTCGGTCCGCGTGGTGGAGATGGCCGTCGCCCAGGACGTCGGCCGGATCCTGAACCCGTCCCAACTGGCGACCCGCATCGAGGCGGGCGTCACCCAGGGGATCGGCGCGGCCCTCACCGAGAACCTCCGCAGCGCCCGCGGCCTGATCCGACACCCGGACCTCACCGGGTACGCGCTGCCGACGTCCCTGGACGCACCGGACATTCGCATCGTGAAACTGGTCGAGGAACGTGACGTCGTGGCACCCTTCGGCGCCAAGCCCGCATCCGCGGTACCGGTGGTGACCTCCCCGGCAGCCGTCGCATCGGCCGTCCGCGCCGCGACGGGCCGCCCGGTCAACCGCCTCCCGATCCGGCCGCAGGCGGCGGTGGCCGCACCCAGGGCCTGACGTGTGATCCGCGTTGCATCTGCAACCCGGGGATGCGGAGTGTCACCGGTGCTGACTACAGTGATGCCTGAAGTCGTGGCGGGCCGGATAGGGGGAGGGTGCTGTGCTGCCGAGTGATGGAGCCGTAGCGGGTATGGCGGCCGTGCCGTTCATGGGGGTCACCACGGCGGCAGCCGCCGTCGAACTGGCCACCGAGCTGACGTCGTTCACCAAGTTCCGCAACCGCATCGACGAGATACTGGTGGACCTCAAGAAGTCCCCGGCCGGCGCCACGCAGCTCGGCGAAGACCCGATGAAGCGAACCCAGTTCGGCGGCGGCGACAACCAATGGGCGGAAGCGGCGAGCCTGTTCATGTCGTACCAGACGGTGATCACCGAACTGGAAACGCTCTCGAAGAGCCTCTCGGACTCCATAGAGGGCATGAGCATCGCGGTCCTGGCCTCGCACAACGGCTACGAGAACCTGGACATCGACATCCGGCGCCGCATGCTCGCGATCTCGGACGATGCGAAGAAGCAGTACGGCGGCGAGTACGACCCGACGCAGCCGGCCGGGCAGGGCGAAGCGCCTCCGGCTAAGCCGACGGGTGACACAGCGGGCGCTGAAGGTCTCTCATGGGACTGACGAACACCGGCACGACGCGGGGATAGACGGGGGCTGGGGATGGACCACAGGGAAGCAGGACAGGGCACACCGTTCGACAACATGACGCACGAGACCATGCTGGCCTGGCTGGACAAGGCCAACAGCGGGGCGATCCAAGGTGCGTCGGACCGACTGATCAGCGCAGCCACGGAGATCCGCAAGATCGCGGAAGACCTGAAGGTCCGCCCGCAGACGGTCGAGTGGAAGGGCGAGGGCGCCGACGCCTTCCGCACCTGGAGCGCGGACCTGGCGAACGCGACGCTGCGTCTCGGCGACTACAGCGAGGGCGCGTCGAAGTGGCTGGCACAGGCCTCCGACGCGCTGGCCTCGGCCCAGGTGGCCATCCCGCGCACCGACGCGGGTGCACAGGCGAACCTGGACGCGGCGAAGGCCGCACGGAACGACCCGGACGCCTCTGCGGTCGAGAAGAAGTCCCTGGAGACGCTGCTCGCCGCGAAGGAGTCGAACCGCCAGGAGGCGGCGGCGCAGATGCGGAAGCTGGCGCAGTCGTACCAGTTCTCCGCGTCACAGATGGACGGGCTGGAGAAGCCGGTGTTTCCGCCGCCGCCGGGGACGATTGTTCCTGAGCGGGTCGCCGATCGGGATTCAGCCGGGGAGGACCATTCACGTGGTGGCGCCTCTGTCGACCTCGGCTCTGCCACGCACTATTCGACAACGCCGCCAGCCGACTCTGGAGCGTCGAGCGCCGTGGCCACCTCAGGCGTCCACGCGTCCACTCGCCCTGGAACCTCGGTGGGTATGGAGATTGACGGCGTCGCAACACTTCCGCAGTCTCCCTCGGCACCCACGAGCACACCACCGAGTCTGTCAGCCGCAGGCAAGCCGGATGTGGGTCCCTCTCTTGTCGCGTCTCCGGTGCCCCCAGTGTTTGGTGGAGGAGCCAAGGGAGTGAACGGCTCTACTGGGACCGGAAGGTTCACCGGGACTGGGGCGCGCCCCCCTGCCCTACCGGGCCAGAGTGGGCTGGGGGCCGGCGCTACGGGCCGGATGCCGCGCGACGGTGGTATTACCGGCGGTCGACCCGTGGCTCAGACTGCCGGTCGCCCGACCGGTGGGCTACCACGTGGGACCGTTGTCGGCGGTGAGGGTACGCACGCCGGTCGTGGACCGATCGGTAACGGCGCAGGGCTGGGCGGAGCTGGAGGCAGCAGCCAGAGCGGGGTCGTCGGTGGCCGTCGTCTGGCAGGCGAAGCCGGAGGCATGGTGGGCGGCCGACCTCAGCAGGCTGGTCGGTCCAGCGCTCGTCCCTTCACCCCCGGGGGGACAGGGCTGGTGCGCAGTCCTGCATCCCCGGAGGGTGCTGCTCGCAGCGTCGGTCCAGGAGGACGTGGCGGATCACCCCAAAGACTGGGTGAGACGCGTAGGGAGCAAAGCGAACGCCCCGATTACCTCGTTGAAGACGAGGAGACCTGGCAGCAAGGTAGCCGTCGTGTGGTCCCGCCAGTCATCGACTGACCCACAGGAAAACAGCAAGGGAATCCAATGAGCATCAGCAGTGCGGAAGCCGCGCGTCGTGGAATCGTAGCTTCCGCTGCATTGGCGCTGCTGATGTTGGGGTCAGTTCCTGCCTTGGCGGATTCAGTGCGTTCCGAGCAGTGGTACCTGGACGCAATGCAGGCCGAGCGAATGTGGGAGATCAGTACTGGCCGCGATGTTACGGTCGCAGTCATCGACACGGGTGTCGACGCTTCCAACCCTGACCTCAGTGGACAGGTGCTGAAGGGGAAAGATCTAGCACCCGAATCTCCTGGCGATGAAAGGGACGACTACGGGGGCCACGGTACGGGAATGGCTGGTCTGATCGCAGGGACTGGCCAGTCCGGCGGCGGAGACGGCGCCTTCGGCCTGGCTCCGGGTGCGAAAATTCTTCCGATCAGGCTGCGCGACGACACCGGGAAAGTGAATGGAGCTACGGGCAGCAAAAATTTTAATGACGACGTTTCTGTGGGGATTCGTTTCGCCGTAGATAATGGTGCCAAGGTTATTAGTATTTCTCAAGGTAACAGTGCTGGCTCGGTCAGGCTTTCTGGGGCCGTCAAGTATGCCCTTGAAGAAGGGGCTTTGGTCTTTGCTGCCGTTGGAAATACGGGCAATGAGGAAAACTCTGTCGAATATCCGGCGGGTACCCCCGGAGTCGTCGGCATTGGTTCGATTGGTAAGGACCTACAAAAGGCGGAGTCTTCGCAGTTCGGGCCCCAGGTCGACCTCGCAGCCCCTGGAGTGGACATGATTCATGCCTGTGGTGGGAAGACCGGATTGTGCAAAACCAGTGGCACAAGCGACGCCACCGCCCTCGCCTCGGCGTCTGCTGCCCTGATCTGGTCCAAGCATCCCGATTGGACCAATAACCAGGTTCTCCGAGTCATGCTCAACACCGCAGGTGGCCCCACGAGCGGAGCTGAACGCAATGACTACGTTGGCTATGGCGCAGTCCGTCCGGGGGCGGCTCTGACCAAGCCCGGTGATCCCGGTCCTGCCGACGAATACCCGCTCCCCGACCTCGCGGCGGCCGAGTCTCCGGCGCCCTCCGCCGAGCCGTCGAAGGCTGCTGGTGGTGCGGCAGCGACCGACAAGCCGGTCGCTGCCGCACCGGCGGCTGATGACGAGGGTGGCAGCGCAGGCTTCTGGATCGGCCTGGGCGTCGGTGTGGCAGTTGTCATCGCGGCTGCGGTGGCGGCGGGTCTCGCTCGTTCCCGGCGACGCAATGCGGCTGTCGCAGCTCCCGCTGCGCCACCGTACGGCTATCAGCCTCCCCATGTTCAGGATCAGCCGCCGTACTCGGGCTGCACCCCCCCTACCAACGCCCCCAGTTCACCTGGGCCTTATGGAGGACCGCCCGTGCAAGGCCCTGGCGCTTGAGCCAAGCAGCAGGTAAAGGCGACTGCACAAGCCGGGTTCTGGGCGTCCGTCGATGGCATCTCCGGAGGCCGTCTGTTGGCGACCGAGTCCGGCGGCTTCATCGGCAGAGCACAGCAGAGCGGACGGGCAGAATACTGCGTGACGCGACCCTCGATCGCGCGAATCCCGGCGTGACGCGGACTGGAACGGCTCGACTAGCTAGTCGAGGACGAAGAGACCTGGCAGCAAAGGGTTCGGCGAGTCGTGCCGCCAGTAACGGACTGAGGCGTAGACAACAGAGGAATCGGATGTGCACCAACATCACCGCGCGCTTCCCCCGTCGAGGAATTTTCCCCGTCGTGCTGGGCCTGTTGCTTGGCGCGGGCCTTTCTACAGCTGCTTCTGCGGATTCGGCCCGCTCTGAACAGTGGCATCTCGATGCCATGAAGGCGGAGCAGATGTGGCGGGTCAGCACCGGTGAGGGAGTCACTGTGGCGGTTATCGACTCGGGGGTGGACGCGACTAGTCCGGATCTGGTCGGCCGTGTCCTCAAGGGCTTGAACCTCGAAGCGACTCTTCCTGGCGATGAACTCGATGACTACAGCGGTCATGGAACTGGCATGGCTGGCCTGATCTCCGGTACCGGCAAAGCCATTGGGGGGAACGGCGCGTTCGGGTTGGCTCCGGGTGCCAAGATCCTCCCGATTCGCATGCCGAAGGGGGGAGGGGGTGTGACCCAGGCTGCTGGGGAGAAGAGATTCAACGAGAATCTTTCGAAAGCGATTCGCTTCTCCGTAGACCACAATGCCAAGGTCATCAACGTATCCTTGGGAGCTACAGCCGGGTCTGATGAGTTGAACGACGCAGTCAATTATGCGCTAACTAATGGGTCGCTCATCTTTGCTGCAGTCGGAAACAGTGGTGACGGTGCAAACCTGGTTGAGTACCCGGCAGGAGCGCCTGGCGTCGTGGGAGTTGGGGCCATTGGGCAAGGCCTGCAGAAGACCGATGAATCGCAGTTCGGCTCTCAGGTAGACCTTTCTGCGCCGGGTGAAGAAATGATTCATGCTTGCGGCGGCGACACGGGGTTCTGCGAGTCACATGGAACTAGTGATGCCTCAGCATTGGCCTCCGCGTCCGCCGCTCTGATCTGGTCCAAGCACCCGGACTGGACCAACAACCAGGTTCTCCGAGTCCTACTCAACACGGCCGGTGGCCCAACGACCGGCGAGGAGCGTGCCGACGACATCGGATACGGCATCGTCCGTCCCCGAATCGCGCTGAAGACCCCCGGCGATCCCGGTCCCGCCGATGAGTACCCGCTTCCCGACCTCGCGGCGGCCGAGTCTCCGGCGCCCTCGGCCGAGCCGTCGAAGGCCGCTGGCGGTTCCGAGGAGACCGACAAGCCGGCCGCTGCGGCCCCGGCGGTTGATGACGAAGGCGGCAGCACTGGCCTCTGGATCGGCCTCGGCATCGGTGCGGCAGCAGCCGCCATCGCAGTCGCAGTGGCTGTCGCGGTCGTCCGTTCCCGTCGACGTATCAACGCGCCCGTCGCAGCCGCCCCCGCTGCCGCGCCGTACGGATACCAGCCCGCGCAGGGCCAGGCTCAGCCGCCGTACCCGGCCTACGGACCCCCGCCCGGCGCCCCCGGTTCGCAGGGGCCGTACTCCGGACCTCCGGCGCAGGGACCCGGCGCCTGAGGTGGATGGCCGGTTCGCGGTCCGGGCGGCGGGGCGGGAGGGCTCTCAGCCCAGCAGCTCGTCGATCCTGGCCCGGTGCGCGGCCTCCCAGGTTTCCAGGGATTCGGCGGCCTCCTCGGCCAGCTTCTGCCGGGCGTCGCTGAGCACCTGGTCCTGGCGGGCTCGCGGGGTGACCACGATGCCCTCTTCGTCGGCGACCACGATGTCCCCCGGATTCACGAGTACGCCGCCACAGCGCACCGGTACGTCGAGCGGCTCCACCGCAGCCTTCGTGCCCGGGATCGGGATGACGCCGCGAGCGAATACGGGGAAGCCCATCTCGCGTACTTCGGCGAGGTCCCGGATCACCCCGTCGGCCACGATCGCGGTGATACCTCGGCGTCGTGCGACCGCGCAGACGTTGCCGCCTGCGAGGGCGTGGTCCACGTCGCCCGACTCCACGACGATGACCGAGCCCGGTTCGGCGCGGTAAATGGCCGCGTGGAGCATGAGGTTGTCGCCGGGTGGGCATCGCACCGTGAACGCGGGGCCGGCGACCCGTTGCGTCGAGGGCCACAACGGTCGTATGCCGATGTCCATGACCTGCTCCCGGCCCAGGAGGTCGGCGAGGGTCGTCGGGGGAATCTCCTCGAAGCCGGTGGCGTGGTTCACGGTCATCCTTCGCTCGGACGGCAAGGTCGTACGCGTGGCGATCGTTCCACGGGCTCGGTGCCGTCACAAGGAATGTTCCGCTCAGGGGCGGCCCGGTCGCGGTCAGGGGAGTCGCATCAGCTCGCGGAGTGCGCCGACGTGGGCAGCCACGTCCCGTACGACGGGCGGGGCTTCCACCGGCTCTGCCGGCGGAGCGGTGCGGCAGTTGCGGCACAGGCCGTCCGGGAGGGCTTCCGGGCGCCCGGGAGCGCCGCAGTCGGTGCACTCCACCATGAGGCGGCGGACCGGCCGTTCCTGAGCAGGAGTGGCTGCCGCAGCCGGCAGTTGTGGCGGGATCTTGTCGTGGAGGCGGCGCCGGAGGAGGCCGACCGGTGAGTCGACCCGCGCGGGGAGCCCGGACGTGAGGGCATGGGTCAGGTACGCCGCATCCACGCCCCGCGCGAACCACGCGGCGGCCTGCCCCTCCAGGGCGGTGCAGTCGGCTGCGGAGAGCGCCAGACGCGGTTCGGTGCGGCCGAGTTGGGCCAGTGCGACGTACGCGGCGGAGGGCTCCGTCTGGTGCCCTCCGCGCGCTTCGGGTGCCGAGACCGTGAGGGAAGCCGGGCCTGTGGCAGCGACCTGGATCGCCTCCGGGGCCGGGGCAGGCCGGGGCATGGCGGCAGCGGCACCGGTCGGAGCAGCGACAGGCGCAGGCGCGGCGGCCGGGCCAGAGGCTGGGCCCTCGGCCGGTTCCGGTGCCCGCTCCGAGACCGGTGGGGTACTCCGCGACGTTCGCTGTCGCGGTACGGAGGCGGGGCTGGAGGGCGCAACTGCCGCCGCCTTCGTACCGGTTGCCGTCCCCGTTGACGTCCCGGCGCCCGCATCGGCCTGAGCTGCGTCGAGGTAGGCGCTCCACCACTCGTTGTCCCGGGCCGTGCGGGACCAGAAGGTCAGCGTGACCCAACGGAGCTGACCGTCCCCGACACCCGCCAGGCAGCGTACGTGCCGCAGATGACCGGCCACGCCCAGCGCTCTCAACGCACTGCCGACGGCCATCTGCCCGTAGAGCGGGAGGCACTTGGCCAGTGACTTGATGTCCATCGCCGCCCCGTCGGGGAGGTGGTCCAGATAGCCCGCGACATGGCGCTCCCGCTCGGGCAGAAGCCGGAAGTCGTCCTCACGCGCAGGGCGTTGATCCCGTGCGGACCGCTTGCCGTAACCGGGGTTCGCCTTGGGGTACGCAGGCGAGGGTGCGGGCCTGCGGAGGGCGGAGCTAGGGTGCTGGGTAGCCACGAGGTCGCCGTTTCGATCTTGGGGTGAGACCCCGGCCCGGTGCTACAACACCATGTCGGGGTCGTTCAGTTGTGGGCACCGTAGGCAGGCGCGACAGTCCGCTGCAAGCTGGTCACGATTAGTCATACTTGCTGGCCGTGACGCGGGCATGGTCAGGGTGGGGAGGGTTCTACCTCCCAGGTTTTCCCTACCGGGTACTGAAGCGCTCGGGTCTCGGTGCTCGTATCCCAACTCTCGGATCCCGAAGCTCGAGCGCCGGGTCCGGTGCTCGTCTCGTGTCCCCTGAAAGAGTGAACAGGTCGGCTCGGAAGCCCGGTTCCCGAGCTTCGGGATCCGAGCGTCCTGAGCTTCCGCCCTTGGTCCGCTTTCTCTCGGTGCGGGCGAAGTGCGAAATCCTTCCGGCCCGCACCGATGGAATCCGACCCGCTAGCGTGAGGGTGTCAGCGAAGCCGGAGCTCGTGACCCCGGCGGTGTACAGGAATGGGTACGGGGGAATTCGTGACGTTCGACGCAGAATGGGCAGCCCTTCGCGCGGAGTCGACACAGCGGGTCGACATGCGACTCAACAGCACCCCGGCGGACGGCGGCGGCAGTAGCGGGCCGAGCAGTGCCGATCTCGCCGTGAACCAGGACAACATCGGCGCCATCGGGCATGACGCGTACGGTCTGCGGACCCGGCTCTCCAAGGAGGGGGACCACGCCCGTCCCTCGACCTTCGACGCCGCCATCGCGCTCACCAACGGAAACTTCTCCAGTGGCTCCGCCCTGCTCAAGGTGCACGACCGCTGGAACACGCACATGAAGACTCTGCTCGACGCGTGTGCGCAGATCTCGAACCACCTGGATTACACCAAGGCCGCCCATTCGAAGGACGACGTGCAGATCGGCGGCGATCTCATCTCCGTCTCCAAGCTCAATGGCTACCTGAAGTAGCTTCCGGGGGAGCGCAGGAATGCTGAACTACGAGGACATCGTCGACGCACCTGTCGCGAAGCTGAAGACCGCAGCCGACGACTGGGCGGACATGGTCACGAAGCTGGACCGGCTGGCCGACGACGCCAACGACGGCATGAAGGCCAAGGCGGAGAAGGCCGAGTGGGACGGTGTGAACGCCGGGGTCACCAAGGGGTTCATCGGTAAGACGGCCAAGGAGTTCAAGGACGCCGCCGCCGAGGCCAAGGGCGTCAGGCAGATTCTGGAGGAGGCCCACACCGCCCTCAAGAAGGCCAAGGACGACCTGATCAACATCCGGGACCACGAGGGGCCTGCGGCCGGCATGCACGTCGATGCCAAGGGCAAGGTAACCGCACGGCACCCGGTGGAGGACATCCCGCCTGCCCAGCGCCATCACGACCCGGACTATCCGGAGATGGCGCGCCGGCAGAAGGCGAACATCGCCTCATGGCAGAAGAAGATCGACGCCATCGTCGAGGCCTGCGACGACACCGATGTCACCTTCAGGAACACCCTCGAAGCCAACGCGACCGAGGGCAAGGGCTTCAGCGCTCCGAAGTACACGAAGATGGACCAGGAGGAGGCCGCCCGCGCCGCTGCGTTGGCGGAAAAGGGCCGCGATATCACGCACACCGAACTCCAGGCGCTCAACGAACTACTTCGGGACAACAGCAAATCTGTCGATTTCTCCAAGAACTTCTATGAGAAGTTGGGCCCGGAGAAGTCGCTCACCTTCTTTGGTCAGCTCTCGATGAGTACGTATGTGTACCCCAACGTCGACAAAGAGCGACTCAAGGATGTTCAGTCGCTGCAGAAAAACCTGGGGCTCAATCTTGCCAGCGCCTCTCAGGACAAGGCGTTCACCGCCGAGTGGGGACCCGAGTTGCGCAAGCTTGGTGCGGAGCGCATTCCGTTGGCGAAGTACGACTACGGCGGGCCCTTCGGATATCAACTGCTCGGCGGCATCATGCGGTACGGGAACTACGATGCGAAGTTCCTCAATCCCATCGCCGAGCACGTCGCGCAGTTGCACCAGAAGGATCCGTTCAGGTTTGGCGGCAACAAGGCGGCCAACGGTTCACTCCTGAATCCGTACAACCCTTCGGGTGTGAACGGATCCGGATACGATCCGACCGTCTCCATGCTGGAAGCACTCGGTAACAGCCCGGACGCAGCCAAGCACTTCTTCCACGATGCCCCGACCGCGTACAACGAAAACGGCACGGTCAACAAGGGCGGCGAGGTAAACCTCGGGAAAGGAGAGGGGGGAAGTGCGATCACGAACTATCTCGACTTCTTCGGCAGTGAGAAGTGGGAGTCCTTCGGAGACGTCGACCAAGTGGGCGAGGACAAGCACGAAAAATCACTCGGCTACATGCCGGATGCGCTGGGCCATGCCTTGGAGGCGGCGACGCTTGGCTATCCGGCCGGTCACCCGGACGCGGGCGTGGTGCGGGATGCGGGCAATGCCACAGTGATGGAACAGGTCATGCAGAAGTACGGCGAGGACGCCAAACTGCTCAAGGCCCACGAGGCGATGGCCGACAGTCTGGGCACTATGGGTGCCAGCTACATCGACGACATCAACTGGGCACTGGACAAGCGCGAGGATGACAGCCTCTTCGCCCCGGCTAACAACCTAGACGGGCATATAAGTTTTGCTGACAGCACGGAAGGTGAAGGCCGGGAAATCGCACGGAAGTTCCTGAGTGTTCTGGGCCAGCATCCGGACGCATACGCGTCGGTGAGTGCTGCCGAGCAGTTGTACACGAGCAGCGTGCTGGAGGCGCAGGTGAATGCAGACGGCGACATCGATACGGGTGACGCCCGCAGGGCAGTGAGGATCGGTTCCGGGGTGCAGGGCATCCTGGATCAGTCCCGTGCAGATCAGATCGAGGCGACGAACCTCAAGACCCACGAGGATTACGAGAAGGCCGCAGAGAAGCGCGCTGGATGGGTGGAGTTCGGTAGCACCGCGGCACTAGGCGCCGGAGTGGCAACAGCCGCGTTCTTCCTGCCTGCCGCGCCGGTCATCGGCGTCGGCGCACTCCTGGTACCTATTTTCACCGACACAGCGACCGGAGCCGTCGAGCAGGTCATGGGAGATGTGCTGGGGGGCATGGGTGAGAAGGTGATCGACGAGAAGAAAGAGGAGATGGGCGACCTTACCGACACCGAAAAATACGCAGTTTACACCGCTGGAGAGATCTACACGGAAACACCGGTCGAAGATTTTGTATCGCGTCATAAGGAGGAGATCAACAGGTTGGACGCGAGGACGGAGGGATCTTTGGTTGAGGACCTGTATATGTCCAGGCTCGTCGGTTACGGGGACGGGAACCTTCGTGCGCGTGTCCAAGGCGCTGGGCCCGAGGCTTGATTTGTGCGTGTGGTGTTTGTCGGGGCCATCGAATGGCGGTGAAGGCGTATGAAACGAACCGAATGCGAGACAAGGGACGTGGGTGTGCGAGGGTGCGGCGATTGTTGACGGCTGTGGGAGTGGTTCTGGCCCTGGGAGCGGGAGGCGGGGCATGCGCTCCGGGCAAGGAACCGGAGGAGGAACACCAGGCTTACGTCGGGGCCGAGGAGGTGTGCGGCGGTCTGTTCGCCGGCCCGTCAGCGGAGATGCTCGAAAAGGTGACGGGGAAGAAGGTCTTCGGCTGGGCGAGCGGGAACGGCATGGAGAAGGTCGTGGCGGCCCTCAAAGAAGGCTACGCGTCCGATCGTTCGTGGGGCCGAGGAGCGGACCTGTGTGAACCCGACCCGAAGGGTGGGAATCTGGGTGACAAGGCTGGCATCTCGTTCTCCATCTACGAGCCACAGGACGTCGAGGACGAGCGGCTCCCGGCCGGTGGCGAGCTGTACACCATGGGCTTGCAGTCTTCGGTGCGGCGCGGTGGTGCCTCACTTTACTTCGAGTGCGTGAGCCCCCAGTTGGAAGGGTCGGACAGGACGCCGTTGAGGATCCGGGCCGGTTTCGGGCGAGGGAAGAGCGACGCACCCGACACGCGTGAGTACCGCAACATGAACATGCAGATTCTGCACACCATGGCGCTCAAGCTGGTCAAGGAACTCGACTGCGCGAACAACGGCGGCCTGCCGAAGTCTCCCGTACTGACGCCGAAGTAGCTGCTACCGCCGGGCCGGTCATCCTGAGCCCGGTCCGGCGGTCCTTCGGGCGTAGCGCACACGGAAACGGCCGCCCCCGCACCATGGGGGCGGCCGTTCCCTTTCGGGTTCCTCCGCTGGAGGCCGTGACCGGATTCGAACCGGTGTAACTCGAGTTGCAGTCGAGCCCCTGAGCCTCTCGGGCACACGGCCGTGCGTTTCCTGATCTGCTGTCGACCGTACGGCGCCCGTGCGACCGGGCTCAAGGGCCGCGGGCGCCCCGCAACACGACTGCCATACCGCGTTCACGTTCACGGATGGGGCGGGCCGTGGTCCTACGACCAAGGGACCGGCCGGGTAGAGCCCACCGACAGGGGTCACCCGGTGCGACGGCCCTTACTCTGGAGCTCATGACCGCCCTGGAACCCCGTGACGCCGAGGTCACCGCCGCTCTCGTAGAGACCACCTCTGCCCCCACCCCGAAGGAAGCCGTCGACCCGGCGGAGGGCGTTCTAGGGCGTACGTACAGGGCGCTCAGCATCGGCATCGTCTCCGTCGTCCTGCTCATCGCCTTCGAGGCGACCGCCGTCGGTACGGCGATGCCGGTCGCGGCGCGGGAGCTGCGGGGCATCCCGCTGTACGCGTTCGCGTTCTCCGCGTACTTCACCACCAGCCTCTTCGCCATGGTGCTCTCCGGGCAGTGGGCCGACCGGCGCGGGCCGCTCGCGCCGCTCGCCACGGGGATCGGTGCGTTCGGGGCGGGGCTGCTGCTCTCCGGGACCGCGGGGAACATGTGGACGTTCATCCTGGGGCGGGCCGTCCAGGGCGTCGGCGGCGGGCTGGTGATCGTGGCGCTGTACGTGGTCATCGGCCGGGCCTACCCGGAACGGATCCGGCCGAGCATCATGGCCGGGTTCTCCGCCGCCTGGATCGTCCCGTCCGTCGTCGGGCCGCTCGCCTCGGGGACCGTGACCGAGCACCTCGGGTGGCGCTGGGTCTTCGTCGGCATCCCGGTGCTCATCCTCCTGCCCTTGGGCCTCGCGTTGCCCGCGATCCGGCGGATGGCGGGCGGGCCGGCGGACAGCCGGGCGGCGGCGGAGCCGTTCGGGGGGCGCCGCATCCGGCTCGCGCTCGGGATCTCGGCGGGCGCGGGGCTGCTCCAGTACGCGGGGCAGGAGCTGCGGTGGCTCTCGCTGGTTCCGGCGCTGGCCGGTGCCGCGCTGCTCGTCCCCGCGGTGCGGGGGCTGCTGCCCCCTGGGACCGTACGGGCCGCTCGGGGGCTGCCCGCGGTGATCCTGCTGCGCGGGATCGCGGCCGGGTCGTTCATCGTCGCCGAGTCCTTCGTCCCGCTGATGCTCGTGACGCAGCGCGGGCTGTCACCGACGCTGGCCGGCCTCTCCCTCGCCGCCGGCGGTCTGACCTGGGCGCTCGGGGCGTACGTGCTGGCCCGGCCCAGGCTGGAGCCCCACCGGGGGGCTCTGATGGTGGCGGGCATGGTGCTCGTGACGCTGTCGATCGTCGCCGCGCCGAGCGTGCTGATCGAGGCGGTACCGGTGTGGACGCTGGCCGCGGTCTGGGGCGTCGGCTGTTTCGGTATGGGCATCGTGATCGCCTCGACGAGCGTGCTGCTGCTTCAGCTGTCGGCACCGGAGGAGGCCGGGGCCAACTCGGCAGCCCTCCAGATCTCGGACGGCCTGTCCAACGCGTTGCTGCTCGCCGTGGGCGGTGCGGCGTTCGCGGCGCTCGGTGGCGGCGCGGTGGGCGCGGCGGCCCATGGGGCCGTGGGGAGCGGTGCGGCGACGTCGCACCCGGGGGCGTTCACCGTGGTCTTCCTGCCGATGGCGGCGGTGGCGCTGGTGGGGGTGTGGGTGGCCACGCGGGTGCGGACGGACGCGTAGCACCGCGTGGTGTCGCGGAACGGCTCCTGTGAAGCGGGTCTCAGCGGTGCCGGGCCACGGCGGATTCGTACGGGGTTCCGCGCCGCCCGCCGGTAGGGTGGCCCGGTTGTCGTATCGCGTGCGGGCTGCTTCCGGCCCGTGCGGGCAGCGCCCCACGTACCCGAGTGCCCCGAACCGGAGACCGTGACTACTACCGCCTCCCACCACCTCTCACCCGCCTTTCCCGGCCGCGCCCCCTGGGGCACCGCCGGGAAGCTGCGAGCCTGGCA
This sequence comes from Streptomyces sp. NPDC049970, assembly GCF_040660235.1. NCBI lineage: Bacteria > Bacillati > Actinomycetota > Actinomycetes > Kitasatosporales > Streptomycetaceae > Streptomyces > Streptomyces sp. NPDC049970. The sequence goes on from NZ_JBFALP010000002.1 coordinate 109,228, forward strand.
GCAGGGTGCGATGGAGAAGTACATCCAGGACCAGCCGCGCGACTTCCTCGCGGTCGCGACGCCGGGCGCGGGGAAGACCACCTTCGCGCTGACCCTCGCCTCATGGCTGCTGCACCACCACGTGGTGCAGCAGATCACCGTCGTGGCGCCCACCGAGCACCTCAAGAAGCAGTGGGCGGAGGCCGCCGCCCGCATAGGCATCAAGCTCGACCCCGACTACAGCGCGGGACCCGTGAGCAAGGAGTACCACGGGGTCGCGATCACGTACGCCGGTGTCGGCGTGCGCCCCATGCTGCACCGCAACCGGTGCGAGCAGCGCAAGACGCTCGTGATCCTCGACGAGATCCACCACGCCGGTGACTCGAAGTCCTGGGGTGAGGCCTGCCAGGAGGCGTTCGACCCGGCTACCCGGCGGCTGGCCCTGACCGGTACGCCGTTCCGGTCCGACACGAACCCGATCCCGTTCGTGGCGTACGAGGAGGGCAACGACGGCATCCGGCGCTCGTCGGCCGACTACACGTACGGCTACGGCAACGCGCTGGCCGACGGGGTCGTCCGCCCGGTGATCTTCCTCAGCTACAGCGGCAACATGCGCTGGCGCACCAAGGCCGGAGACGAGATCGCCGCCCGGCTCGGTGAGCCGATGACCAAGGACGCCATCGGGCAGGCGTGGCGCACCGCGCTCTCGCCGACCGGTGACTGGATCCCCAACGTGCTGGCCGCCGCCGACAAGCGGCTGACCGAGGTGCGCAAGGGCATTCCGGACGCGGGAGGGCTCGTCATCGCGGCGGACCAGGAGTCGGCGCGCGCCTACGCCAAGATCCTCAAGTCGGTCACCGGGGAGAAGCCGGCCGTCGTCCTCTCCGACGAGAAGGCCGCGTCCAAGAACATCGACAGGTTCAGTCAGGACGACTCGCGCTGGATGGTCGCCGTCCGGATGGTGTCGGAGGGCGTCGACGTGCCGCGCCTCGCGGTCGGTGTGTACGCGACGACCATCTCCACACCGTTGTTCTTCGCCCAGGCCGTCGGCCGTTTCGTGCGGTCGCGGCGCCGGGGTGAGACCGCGTCGGTGTTCGTGCCGACCATCCCGATGCTCCTCGACTTCGCGAACGAGATGGAGGTCGAGCGCGACCACGTGCTCGACAAGCCCAAGAAGGGCAGCGACGAGGAGAACCCGTTCGCCGAGGAGGACCAGCTCCTCGCCGACGCGGAGAAGCTGGAGGACGAGGAGACCGAGGAGCAGCTGCCCTTCGAGGCGCTGGAGTCCGACGCGGTCTTCGACCGGGTGCTGTACGACGGTGCCGAGTTCGGCATGCAGGCGCACCCGGGGAGCGAGGAGGAGCAGGACTACCTGGGCATTCCGGGGCTCCTCGAACCCGACCAGGTGCAGATGTTGCTCCAGAAGCGGCAGACCCGGCAGATCGCGCACAGCCGTCAGAAGCCCGCCTCGGAGGCCGACCTCCTGGAGAAGGCGGCCGAGGACCGGCCCGTCGTCACGCACAAGAAGCTGCTGGAGCTCCGCAAGCAGCTGAACACGATGGTGTCGGCGTACACGCACCAGAGCGGCAAGCCGCACGGCGTGATCCACACCGAGCTGCGGCGGGTGTGCGGCGGTCCGCCGAGCGCGGAGGCGACCGCCGGGCAGATCCAGGACCGGATCAGGAAGGTCCAGGAGTGGGCCACCAGGATGCGTTGACCGGCAGACCGCCGGGGAAGTTCGGGCCCGGTGCGGGGTACCTCCCGCGCCGGGCTCTTTCCTGTGGGCAGTGCTCCCGCCGGGGGCGTGCGGGGTGGGCGCGGGCGCCGCGCGTGTGCCCGGTGCGGAAAAATTTTGTGGCACGAATTTCACGGTGAGTTAACAAGCGTTCACGGGTGTTGTACGGAGCGTCGCGGGGGAGTCACCCGACTTGAACGCGCGTAGATGTTCGCGTTCCGGACGGTTTCCCGCTGACCGGCGGTTATGCCACCGCGTTCCGGAGGGAGACCGGATTCTGGACGAGGTCTTCCGCTGAGCGGACCCGCTCGCTAATGTCCCCGAAACAATGCATGCCCCGCCGGCAGTGTCGCCGTCGGGGCGCAGCCGGTGCCATGACCAGTCGGCGGCCTCTCGGTGCGTCGCCGTGGGACCGGCGTCGGCATCCCGGAGAGACAACCGCCTCGCTCATCAAGAGGGAGAGGGCGTCGTGACCGCGGAGACTTCTCAGACGCTCGACCGGGGACTGCGCGTCCTCAAACTGCTCGCCGATACCGATCACGGCCTGACCGTCACCGAGTTGTCGAACAAGCTCGGCGTCAACCGCACGGTGGTCTACCGGCTGCTCGCCACCCTGGAACAGCACGCCCTCGTACGGCGTGACCTGGGCGGCCGGGCCAGGGTCGGGCTGGGCGTGCTTCGGCTGGGCCGGCAGGTGCACCCGCTCGTCAGGGAGGCGGCGCTGCCCGCGCTGCGTTCGCTGGCCGAGGACATAGGGGCGACCGCCCACCTCACCCTGGTCGACGGGGCGGAGGCTCTCGCGGTCGCCGTGGTCGAGCCGACCTGGACCGATTACCACGTGGCCTACCGGGCCGGCTTCCGGCACTCCCTGGACAGGGGGGCCGCGGGCCGGGCGATCCTCAACGCCCGGCAGAAGACCGTCGACCACCCCGGTTACACCCTCACCCAGGGCGAACTCGAAGCCGGTGCCTGCGGAGCCGCCGCCCCGCTCGTCGGGGTGTCGGGGGTCGAGGGCAGCGTAGGCGTCGTGATGCTCGCGGACGCGGTACCCGAGCGGGTCGGGCCCAGGGTGCTCGACGCGGCCCGGGAGGTCGCGGACGCCCTCCGGTGAGCCGTGCCGCCCCGAGGACACCGGGGCGTACGGAGCCGGGGGCGCGCGGCGGTTAGATTGGGCGGGTGGCCATTCGTCTCTCACGCCCCCGCGTCATCGCACTCTGCGCGCTGCCCGTCCTCGCGCTGTTCGGCACGGCGGCCTTCGCGCCGCTGCCGTTCACCCTGGCGCAGCCCGGCACCACGGCCGACGTCCTCGGGGACAGCAAGGGCAAGCCGGTCATCACGATCAAGGGCACCCCGACGCGCAGGACCGACGGCCAGCTGCGGATGACGACGATCCTCGCGACCGGGCCCGCGGCCGACGTCGGCGTCGGGAGCGTGATCGACGGCTGGTTCCGTACGGACCGCGTGGTCATGCCGCGCGACTCGGTCTATCCGACCGGCGGATCCGAGAAGGAGATCGAGCGGCACAACCTCAAGGACATGGAGGAGTCGCAGAACGTCGCCGTCGACGCGGCCCTGAACTACCTTGACAAGCCGCTCGGTTCGGTGGACGTCACGCTGCACCTCGCCGATGTCGGCGGCCCCAGCGCGGGTCTGTTCTTCTCGCTGGGGATCATCGACAAGCTGGCCGGCAACGGCTCCGGGGGCGACCTGACCGGTGGCCGCACCGTCGCCGGTACGGGCACGATCGAGGCCGACGGCAAGGTCGGCGCGGTCGGCGGGGTCTCCCTGAAGACGCAGGCCGCCCGGCGCGACGGCGCGACCGTCTTCCTCGTCCCGAAGGCCGAGTGCGGTCAGGCGAAGGCGGACCGCCCCGAGGGCCTGCGGCTGGTCCCCGTCACGACGCTGGAGAACGCGGTGTCCTCGCTGCGCGCACTTGACCAGGGAGGCAAGGTCCCGAGCTGCTGACCTGCGGTTCCGGTACGTCCATGGAGCGCCACGCGGGGAAGACCAGCGGGCTCAGGGTCGCCAGGAAGTAGACCCCGCCCATCGACAGCAGTGCCCCCGTCGCCCCCATGGTCTCCACCAGCAGGCCCGCCGCCAGGCCGCCGACCGGCATGGCGAGCTCGCAGCCCGCCGTGAGCGCGCCCGACACCCGGCTCCGCAGTTCCTCGGGGACGCGTTCGTACGTCACCGTCGTCAGGATCGGGTTCAGCATGCCGCCGGCGATTCCGCCCAGCGCCATCGTGACCGCGAGCGGCAGGGCCGTCCCGGTCAGGGCGGCGACCGCGAATCTCGGGGCGCCGCACAGCACCACGCACACCGTGAACACCGTCCGCCGTGAGAAGCGGTGCCCCACTGAGCCGTACAGCAGCGCGCCCGTCAGCCCGCCCGCTCCGAACAGCGCGGTGAGCAGGCCGAGATCGGTGGATCCGCCCAGCTCCCCCTCGGCGTGCACGGGCAGCAGGACGGCGTTCCACCCCTGGTCCGTGCCGTTCATGAACATCACCATGACGACGACGGCGAGCAGCAGCCGGTTGCCCAGCAAGAAGGCGTAGCCCTCCCTGAGTTCGGCGCGGTAGGTGCGCGGCGAGACCGGGGCGTCGGCCTTGCGGGGCTCGGCCGCGCGGACCCCGCGTACGCCCGCGGCCACCAGCAGTGCGGACAGTGCGAACGTGGCGGCGTCCAGCAGGAGTACGCTCTCGGCGCCGACGACGGCGATCAGTACGCCCGCCAGCGCGGCGCCGACCATGCGGGCACCGCGCGACACCGCGTCGAACAGGCTCGCGGCGCGGGCGAGCGTGGTGCCCGCGTGGTCGGCGAGATCGGGCACGAGCACGTAACGCGCGGTGTTGCCGGGGGTGTGGGCCAGCCCGTTCAGCGCCATCAGCGTGCACAGTATCCAGAATTCGAGCGCCCCCGCGAAGTGGAGCAGCGGGACGGCGGCGACGGCCGCGGCGCAGACCGTGTCCGAGGCGACCGCGACACGCCGCCGCCCCAGCCGGTCGATGACCGGCCCGCCGACCAGGGCGGCGACGACGATGGGCAGGGTCGCGCAGAAGGCGACGACACCGGCGCGCCCCGCGCTCCCGGTGGTCTCCAGGACGAACCACGGTACGCCGATGAGCGTCAGCGACGTGCCCGCGGTGGATACCGCGTTCGCCGCCAGGACGGCGGCGAGCGGTGTGGTTCTCCCCCGGTCCATCTCAGGCTGCGCGGGTCGCGTGGGCCGGGCCCGGACCGGCCTGCGTCAGCCGCAGGCCCAGCTCGATCATCACCCAGCCCGCGCGCTGACGCAGCGGGGGGCGACCGCCGGGGGTGAACTCGACAACTTCACGGTGGAGTTCGGTAGATCTGTAGGCGTGGAGCAGCGAGTGGATGTCGCTGTGCATGACGGTGATCCCCTCTAGTCGGTCGGGCGCGGGAAAAGGTGAAGATGGGTGCGGACGACCGCCGAACCCTCGGTGTCGTCGGGGACGCGGCCCCGGTAGCTGTTCACCAGGGCGTGGATCTTCTCCGCGAGCTCCAGGGAGAGCTCGGGGGTCAGGCGTACCTTGAAGTCGCTGACGTCCCAGCCGCGCAGCCACTCCTCGGGCCATTCGTGCATCGTCCCGAGCCAGGTGTTCAGTTCCTGGGCGTGCGTGGTCGCGACCTCGTGGAGGACAACCCCTATGGCGCCGCGCACCTCGGGATCCGCGTGCCCCATGAAGTCCGTCATGTTGTCCCCGAACGCCGTGCCCGAGTGGCGCGACCTCCACCACCGCTCGCGCCCCTTGCCGCGCTCCGGGTCGTCCTCCACGAAGCCGTACGCCGCGAGTTGGCGGAGGTGGTAGCTGGTTGCCCCGCTGGACTCGCCGAGCCGGTCGGCGAGGCCGGAGGCCGTGGCGGGGCCGAACTCCCGCAGGGCGTTCAGCAGCCGCATGCGCAGGGGGTGCGCGAGCCCGCGCAGGCTGTGCGCGTCGATGTGGCGGATCTTCGGGTCATCCGTCTGCGGGGTGGGCCGGCCCTCGGGCTCGTTCGGTGGCATGCCATGACTGTAGAGTTGCAAAGGAAGTTTTGCAACATGTTCTTTGCATAGATTCTTTTGCACGTCTGGGCCAAGTGTGGCCGGGGCAGGCGTGTCCCAGGGTGGTCAGGGCCGGACACGCGGACGCCGGGGCCTCCACCGCGACTCGCGGTGGAGGCCCCGGCGCCGGAAGAGCCGCGGTGCTCCCTCAGCCCTCCTTGATGAATCCTTCCTTCAGCAGCCAGTCCTTCGCGACCTCGTGCGGGTCCTGGCCGTCCACGTCCACCTTGGAGTTGAGCTCCTGGGCGAGTTCCGTCGTCAGCTTCCTCGTCACCGGAGCCAGCATCTCCGCGATCTCGGGATACTTGTCGAGGGTCGCCGTGTGGATGGCGGGCGCCGCGTTGTAGTTGGGGAAGAACTGCTTGTCGTCCTCCATGACGTCCAGGTTCATCGCCTTGATCCGGCCGTCGGTCGTGTACACCTCGCCCAGCAGGCAGGAGTTGCTCTTCGAGACCTGGGTGTAGATGATCCCGGCGTCCATCTTCTGGATGTTCGCGGCCGGCAGGTTCATCCCGTACTTCTTCTGCATGCCCGGGAGTCCGTCGTCGCGCGAGGCGAACTCGTTCTCCACGCAGACGGTCACGGCCTTCGGGTCCTTCTTCGCCAGCGCGGCCACGTCCGAGAGCGTCTTCAGGTGGTACTTGGCGTTGTTCTTCTTGCTGATGGCCAGGGCGTACGTGTTGTCGAGGGTGGCTGGCGGAAGCCAGGTCACCCCGTTGCCCAGGTCCTCGTCCCGGACCGCCTTCCACTGCTTCTGCGGGTCGACGATCGGCTCGGCGTGGCCCAGATAGGTGATCCACGCCGTGCCCGTGTAGTCGTAGAGTGCGTCCGCCTCGCCCTGGGCGACCGCCTCGCGCGCGCTGATCGACCCCGGGAGGTTCGTGCGGTCGAGCACCTCGGCACCGGCCGCCTTGAAGATCAGGCCGATCACGTTGCCGAGGATGATGTTCTCGCTGAAGTTCTTCGAGGTCACGGTCATGGACGCGCCCTTGAGCGGCTGTCCCTTCCCGACCGACCCCGGGACCACCTCGTCCACCAGCGGCGATCCGCTCTTCAGCCCGCACCCCGTGAGCAGGAGGGCGAGCGCGGCCGCCGATGCCAGGCCCGTACGTACCCTCACGCTTCCTCCAGTCCGCGCGGCGTCAGCCACAGTTCGACCAGCGAGGCCAGCCAGTCCACGAGCAGTGCCAGCACCACGGTCAGTACGGATCCGAGGATCAGCACGGGCATGCGCTGCGTCTGGATCCCCGAGGTGATCAGGTCGCCGAGCCCGCCGCCGCCGCCGAAGGTGGCGAGGGTCGCGGTGCCCACGTTGAGTACCAGCGCCGTGCGCACGCCCGCCAGGATCAGCGGCACGGCCAGCGGCAGTTCGACCCTGGCGAGGGTCCCCATCGCCGACATGCCGATGCCCCGTGAGGCCTCGACGAGGGTGGGCTCGATGGCGTTCAGCCCCGCCACCGTGTTGGAGAACACCGGCAGCACCGCGTAGATCACCATGCCGATGATCGCGGTCGACGGTCCGATGCCCAGCCAGATCACCAGCAGTGCCAGCAGCCCGATGGCGGGTGTGGCCTGCCCGATGTTCGCGACGGCCGTCACCCCGGGTGCCGCCTTCCTCAGGCCGCGCCGGGTCATCGCGATGCCGAGCGGGATCGCGATGACCAGCACCCAGAAGGTGGAGATCGCGGTCAGCTTGACGTGTTGCCACCAGCGGACCTCGACGATGTCCCCGGCCAGCGAGTTCTTCGCGATCGAGTCGAGTTCGACGTTGGAGATCCACAGGTACGTCGCGACCAGGACGACCGTGAGTACGGCCGGCACCAGGACGAGCTTCTGCCAGGTGATCCTGCGTGCCGGACCCGACGGCGGCGCGGAGGGCTCCGCCTCCTCGTCACGGAAGGCGTGGCCGCCCACGTCGTGCTCTCCGGGCGGTCGGGCCCCCTTGGAGGGGACCTGATGACTGGGGGTCATAGCCCGCCGTCACCACCCTCCTGCTCCTGCTCCGTCCGATGGACGCGCAGCTCCTCCAGGTCGTGCCGGTGCTCCATCGCGGCGAGGCGGTCGGCCTCCAGGAGTTCCTGTACGGAGTTCATGAGGGTGTGCATGTCGACGACGCCGATGAACTCACCGCGCCGCCCCGTCACCGCGACCCGCCCGCCGCTGTCGGTCAGGACCGCCTCCAGCGCGTCGTGCAGGGTCGCGTCACGGGTCACCGTGTCGTGCACCAGTTGCCCGGCCCTGGCGAGCGAGCCCTTGGCCCGCATCAGGTCGCCGCGCCTCAGCCACTTGTAGGGGCGGTTGCGGCGGTCCAGCATCAGCAGCTCGTTGTGCTGGCCGTCCCGCAGCTTGTTGAAGATCGACTGGAGCGGGTCCTCGACGGTCACCGTGGGGAACTCGGCGATCCCCACGTCGCGCACACGGGTGAGGTTGAGCCGCTTCAGCGCGGCGCCCGCGCCCACGAAGCCGGAGACGAAGTCGTCCGTCGGGTTGGTGAGGATCGCCTCGGGGGTGTCGAACTGCGCGATGTGCGAACGCTCCCGCAGCACCGCGATCCGGTCGCCGAGCTTGATGGCCTCGTCGAAGTCGTGGGTGACGAAGACGATCGTCTTGTGCAGCTCGTGCTGGAGCCGGATCAGTTCGTCCTGGAGGTGGTCGCGCGTGATCGGGTCGACCGCCCCGAAGGGCTCGTCCATCAGCAGCACCGGGGGATCCGCGGCCAGTGCCCGCGCCACTCCCACGCGCTGCTGCTGCCCGCCGGAGAGCTGACGCGGGTACCGCCCGTGGAACTCCCGCGGGTCGAGACCGACCAGGTCGAGCATCTCCTCGACCCGGTCCTTCACCCCGGACTTCGACCAGCCGGTCATCTTCGGGACGAGGGCGATGTTCTCCGCGACCGTCATGTGCGGGAAGAGACCGGAGGACTGGATGGCGTAACCGATCTTGCGGCGCAGCTTCACCGGGTCCATGTCGGTGACGTCCTCGTCGTTGATCCTGATCCGCCCGGACGTCGGCTCGATCAGACGGTTGATCATCTTGAGGGTGGTGGACTTCCCGCACCCCGAGGGGCCCACCAGGATCACGGTCTCACCGGCCTTGATGTCCATGGACACGTTGTCCACGGCCGGAGAGGGACTGTTGGGGTAGGACTTGCTGAGGTTCTCCAGCTGGATGGTGGCGCCCGAGGTGGAGGCGGGGCGGGGCGGGGCCGACTCCGTCGACCCGGTGGCGGTCTCAGGCACGGATCCCCCTAGGGATGGTCAGCCGTCCGAGCAGCACGTAGGCGGCGTCGAAGAGCAGAGCGAGGATGACGATGCCGATCGTGCCGGCGAGGACCTGGTTGATGGCGTTCGCGCTTCCCAGTGAGGCGAGGCCCCCGAAGATCTCGTTGCCGAGTCCGGGGCCCGAGGCGTAGGCGGCGATGGCGGCGATCCCCATCAGCATCTGGGTGGAGACCCGGATACCGGTGAGGATGGGAGGCCATGCGAGGGGCAGTTCCACTTTGAGGAGCCGCCGCATCCGGGACATCCCGATGCCCTTCGCCGCGTCGACGAGGGACGGGTCGACCCCGCGCAGCCCGACGATGCAGTTGCGGACGATGGGCAGCAGCCCGTAGAGCGTCAGGATGATCACGGTGGGCGGGACCCCGAGGCCCACCAGCGGGATCAGCAGACCGATCGCGGCGAGCGAGGGGATCGTGAGGATCGCCGAGGTGGAGGTGACGGCCAGCGAGCCGCCCCAGCCGCTCCGGTAGCTGACGACACCGATCAGGACGCCGAGAAGCGTGGCGATGACCATGCACTGGAACACGGCGCTGGCGTGCTGATACGTGTCGCTGAGCAGTTGTTGGTGGCGGGTGCCCACATACTCCCAGAAGTTCACATGTTGCTCCGTAGGCTCAGTCGGTGTCCTCTGCAGCCTGCTCAACCAGCGGGATAATACGCAGCGGTACCGGGTTTTCCATGACGATGGCCGTAGATGCCCGGACGATGCCATCAAAGCCGACCACGCGGTCGATCACCCGCTGGAGATCGGCGTTCGAGCGGGCGACCAGCCGGCAGAACATGTCCCCGTGCCCGGTCGTGGTGTGCAGCTCCAGCACTTCGGGCACGCCGCTCAAGTGGGTCCTTACGTCCGCGCCTTGCCCCTGCTTGATCTCCAGCGTCGCGAACGCGGTCACGGGGTAGCCGAGCGCGGCCGGGTCCACGTCCGGGCCGAAGCCGCGGATGACGCCATTCGACTGAAGCCGGTCCAGCCGTGCCTGCACGGTCCCGCGCGCCACCCCGAGCCGCCGTGAGGCCTCCAGCACTCCGATGCGCGGCTCGCGGGCCAGCAGCAGGATCAGCCGGCCGTCCAGATGATCGATCGCCACGATCCGTCTCCCCGATGGTCAGCCTGTACAGATAGCCCGCCCATCCTCGCGCCACGCTGAACACATTGACCAGCGGATGCGCGAACTGTTGCGCACCTTGCGGAGCGGCGGGAACCTTCGGTCATGACTGAGACTCTGCACACCAGCCCCGACACCGCCAGGCAGGCCGACCCCTTCCCGGTCAAGGGAATGGACGCGGTGGTCTTCGCCGTGGGCAACGCCAAGCAGGCGGCGCACTACTACTCGACCGCCTTCGGCATGAAGCTCGTCGCCTACTCCGGACCGGAGAACGGCAGCCGCGAGACCGCGAGTTACGTCCTGACCAACGGCTCGGCCCGTTTCGTCCTCACCTCCGTCGTCAAGGCGTCCACCGAGTGGGGCACCTTCCTCGCCGACCACGTGCACGCCCACGGCGACGGCGTGGTCGACCTGGCCATCGAGGTCCCCGACGCCCGCAAGGCGTACGCCTACGCCGTCGAGCACGGCGCCACCGGAATCACGGAGCCGTACGAGGCCAAGGACGAGCACGGCACGGTCGTGCTGGCCGCCATCGCCACGTACGGGAAGACCCGCCACACCCTGGTCGAGCGCTCCGGCTACGACGGTCCCTACCTCCCCGGCTACGAGGCGGCGGACCCGATCGTAGAGCCGGCCGCCAAGAGGACCTTCCAGGCCGTCGACCACTGCGTCGGCAACGTCGAGCTCGGCCGGATGAACGAGTGGGTGGCCTTCTACAACAAGGTCATGGGCTTCACCAACATGAAGGAGTTCGTGGGCGACGACATCGCCACCGAGTACTCCGCCCTCATGTCGAAGGTCGTCGCCGACGGCACGCTGAAGGTGAAGTTCCCCATCAACGAGCCGGCGATCGCGAAAAAGAAGTCGCAGATCGACGAGTACCTGGAGTTCTACGGCGGCGCGGGCGTCCAGCACATCGCGCTCGCCACCAACGACATCGTCGCGTCCGTGCGGGCGATGCGCGCGGCCGGTGTGCGGTTCCTCGACACCCCGGACTCGTACTACGACACGCTGGGGGAGTGGGCGGGCGAGACCCGCGTCCCCGTCGAGACGCTGCGCGAGCTGAAGATCCTGGTCGACCGCGACGAGGACGGCTACCTGCTGCAGATCTTCACCAAGCCGGTCCAGGACCGTCCGACCGTCTTCTTCGAGATGATCGAGCGCCACGGCTCGATGGGCTTCGGCAAGGGCAACTTCAAGGCGCTGTTCGAGGCGATCGAGCGCGAGCAGGAGAAGCGCGGCAACCTCTAGCGTTGCTGAGGGGCCCTCCTCCCGGCCGGGAGGAGGGCCCCTCTCGACAGCCCTTACACGTTCGCCGCGGCGCCGGACTTCGTCGTCTGCGGTGACGGGGCCGCCGACCGCCCCGGCTCCTTCTCCGGCTCCTGCCGGGGTTCCGCCGCCTGCTCCGGCCTCGCTGGGGATTCCGGCCCCGCCGACGAAGACGAAGACGACGACGGAGACGGAGACGGAGACGGGGCCTGGGGCGACGACGGGGCCGAGGGCTCGGGCGGCGGACGCAGGTCCTCCGGGCCGCCCGACGCCGGATCACCCAGCGCCTCCAGGGCCTGCCGCGCCAGCGGAGCGGCCAGCGGCGAGAACTCCGGGTCGGTGCGGAGCGACTCCTCCAGGTGGCCGCGCGCCGGCCCGTCCTGGCCGAGCGCGGCCTCGATCGCGCCCAGGTGATAGGCGTACGAGGCGTCCCGCACGCCCGTCTCCACGGCCTGGTCCGCGTACTGCATCGCCTCCTCCGACTGTCCCGCCCGGTGCAGCGACCAGGCCAGCGTGTCCGCGACCTCGGCGCTGCGGCGCTGCGAGGCCCACGCGGTGCGCATCAGCTCCACCGCCGCCTCCGGGTCGCCGTGGTCGGCCTCGAAGCGGGCCTCGGTCAGGGACTCGTCGACCCCGGCCGTCCTCGCCTGCGCGAGGAGCTCGCGGAGCTTCGCGTACTGGGTGCGGGCGTCGCCGTCCAGCTCCATCGACTCGTACAGTTCGCCCAGTTCGAGCACGTACTCGGGGCGGGGCAGCTTCGACGTCACCGTCCGGTAGTCGGCCAGCGCTTCGTCCGTGCGGTCCAGCGCCGTCAACGCACGGGCCCGGCCCGCGCGGGAGGCGAGGTGGCCGGGGTCCGTGCGCAGTGCGGCCTCGTACTGCGCGAGGGCCTCGGCCGGCTCGCCGCGCTCCGCGGCCAGGTCGCCGAGGCGGTGCAGGGAAGCCGCCTTCTCGGCGGGCGACGAGGCACGGTCCGCCGCCTCCTGCGCGGTCGCCAGCGCGTCCTCGCGCCAGCCCTGGTTGCGGTACATCTCGGCCGTCCTGGCCAGTGCGGGGGCGCCCTTGCGCAGGGTCCCGAACTTCTCCGTCGCCCTGGCCGCCGCCGCGTACTCGCCGAGGCCGTTGTAGGCGTCGATCAGCACCGGGTACGCCGTCCAGGTCCTCGGCTGCCGCGCGCGCACGGTCTCACCCCACTTCTTCGCGGCGAGGTGGTCGTGGCGGGCGTTGGCCAGTGTGCCCAGCCCCACCCAGGCCGCCGAGTTCCCGCGCTCACCGGGCTGCGCGGCGAGCGAGCGCCGCAGCGCCTGCTCGGCCCGGGTGAAGTACGCCGCGTCCGCGGACCGTCGCCCCCACTCCGCGTACGCCGTGCCGAGCACCGCCCACGACTGCGCGTCGGAGGGATGCGTCTCCACCCACTTCTGCCGGTCGCCGATCAGCGCCGTCAGGTCGGACAGGGACGCGGGGGAGCCGGCCGCCGCCGCGGTCTCCGCCCGCGCGACGGGCCCCGGTGCGGGCGCCGCCTTCTCCTCGGCGTCGTCCGGTACGGCGATCACCGCACCGGCCACCAGTACGGCGCCGGCCATCGCGCCGAACGCCGCCCTGCGCAGCGTGGTGCGCATCGTGGCCGGTGGTGGCGGGACGGACGTCGCACCCTGGGGCGGCAGGGTGGAGGTGGGCGGCTCCTGGTTCTGCTGCGGCTTGGCATCCATGGCCATCACTCTGCGTCAGTACGAAGATCGCATCGCGCTGCGGGAACGCTGACGCAGACGGGTTCACACCATTGGCCCTGGGTGTCACGCTTGGATCATGGACGCTCTTCTCGAACAACTGCGCGCGGGTCTTCCGGCCGAGGCCCTGATCACCGACCCGGACGTCACCGCCTCGTACGCCCACGACATGGCGAGCTTCTGCGACGCGGGCACCCCCGCCGTCGTGGTGCTGCCGCGCACGGTCGAGGAGGTCCAGCACGTCATGCGGACCGCGACCGAGCTGAGGGTGCCGGTGGTGCCCCAGGGCGCCCGGACCGGACTGTCGGGCGCGGCGAACGCGTCCGACGGCTGCATCGTGCTCTCCCTGGTCAGGATGGACCGGATCCTGGAGATCAGTCCGGTCGACCGGATCGCGGTGGTCGAACCGGGCGTCGTCAACGCCACGCTGTCCCGGGCCGTCGACGAGCACGGGCTGTACTACCCGCCGGACCCGTCGAGCTGGGAGATGTGCACCATCGGCGGCAACATCGGCACGGCGTCCGGCGGCCTGTGCTGCGTGAAGTACGGCGTCACCGCCGAGTACGTCCTCGGGCTCGAGGTCGTCCTGGCCGACGGGCGGCTCCTGAACACCGGCCGCCGTACCGCGAAGGGCGTCGCCGGATACGACCTCACCCGGCTCTTCGTCGGTTCGGAGGGCACCCTCGGCATCGTTGTCAAAGCCGTCCTCGCGCTGCGGCCCCGGCCGCCGCGACAGCTCGTGCTCGCCGCCGAGTTCCCCTCCGCGTCGGCCGCCTGCGACGCGGTGTGCCGGATCATGGAGCGCGGACACACCCCGTCACTCCTCGAACTGATGGACCGTACGACCGTGCGTGCCGTCAACGCCATGGCCTCCATGGGCCTCCCCGAATCGACCGAGGCGCTGCTGCTCTGCGCCTTCGACACGCCCGATCCCGCCGCCGACCTCGCCGCCGTCGGAGAGCTCTGCACCGAAGCGGGCGCCACCGAGGTCGTGCCCGCCGATGACGCCGCCGAGTCCGAACTCCTGCTCCAGGCACGCCGGCTGTCCCTGCCCGCCCTGGAGACCGTCAAGTCCGCCACGATGATCGACGACGTGTGCGTGCCGCGCTCCAGGCTGGGCGCGATGATCGAGGGAACCGCCGCCGTCGCCGAGAAGTACGGCCTCACGATCGGGGTGTGCGCCCATGCGGGCGACGGCAACACGCACCCCGTCGTCTGCTTCGATCACACCGACGCCGACGAGTCCCGCAGGGCCCGGGAGTCCTTCGACGAGATCATGGCGCTCGGCCTCGAACTGGGCGGGACGATCACGGGTGAGCACGGCGTCGGGGTGCTCAAGAAGGAGTGGCTCGCCCGTGAACTGGGCGATGTCGGCGTCGAGGTGCAGCGGGGGGTCAAGGCGGCCTTCGACCCGCTGGGGCTGCTCAACCCGGGCAAGCTGTTCTGACCCGCCCGCACGCCTGTCAGGCCTCACCGTCCTGGGGTTCGTCCTGGGACCAGGGGTCGCTCAGCCACAGGTCGTCGGCGGGCAGCGGGGTGAGCAACTCGGCCAGTGCACCGTCCAGTCCGAGCAGGGTGCTCTCGGTCCCCGGCGGCACCACCCGCAGGGTGCGCTCCACCCAGGCGGCGACGGCGACCGACGGCACCTCCAGCAGGGCGTTGCCGTCGGGCGAGGTGAGGGCGATACAGATGACGGCCCGGTCCCCGACCTTGGTCGGCCAGATCCGCACGTCCCCGTGTCCGCAGGGCCGGAACACCCCTTCCACCAGCAGCTCCCGTGCGAACGTCCAGTGCACGGGGCACTCGGAGCCGATGTGGAAGGCGATGTGCACGGCGTACGGATCGTCGGTGAGGTAGGACAGGCGGGCGGGCACCGGGACGGAGCGCTCCGGCGACAGGACCAGCTTCACTTCGAGTTCGCGTTCCACGGCGTTCTGCATGACGGTGCACGACCTTCCGATGCTCACAGGGTCCGGTCCCGTGACCGGCCCGCACAAGGAGAGACCGCCCTCCCGTACGTCTATGACGCGACTTCCCAGAAAAACTTCCCCCGACCTGGAAAGTGGTCCAAACGACAGGACAGGCCCGGGGGTGCCCGGTGTTCTGATAGATGTGGACCCTTGTATTGAGGCCTCGAAGAGATACGGGACCACGGTGATGAGCGCCCCAACCCCGGCACCCGGTGACGAACACCCCCGCGAGGGGTACTACCCCGACCCGTCCATTCCCGGATACGTCCGGTACTGGAACGGCGCTTCCTGGGTCCCCGGCACCAGCCGGCCCGCCCCCCGGCAGAGCGGAGCCGCCGCCGCCGTGCCGCCGCCCGTCCCTCCGGCGGACGCGGCACCGCCGGCCGCCCGGGCCGACGAGACCGGCCCGATGTACCTCGACGAGGTCCAGGCACCCGACGACACCGACGGCGCACGTGGGACCGGCACCGGCACCGGTGAGTCCGACGCCCCCGGGCGCCCCAGGTCCGCTGCCGCCTGGCAGGCCGACACCTCCCGGCAGACCGGCTTCGGCGGTGACCGGGACCGCCATGTCTCGTGGGGCGGGCCGGATCCGCGCACCCCCGACTCCGCTCCGGCGCAGTCCACCGCGCCGTCCGCCGACCCCCGTGCCGCAGCCGTACCGGACCCTACGCGCGGCGCCCTGCCCGGTATGCGCGACGGCGACGACGGGGCCGCCGGCGGTGCTGTCGCGGTGCGGGCCGGGCGGCCCGGTGACACCCCCGCAGGGGACGGCAACCGCCCGCCCACCGACGGCACGGTCACGATCCGCGCCGTGGGGCCGGGCGGCGCGACCCGCCCCCCGCGCGAGGAAGACCCCGCCCCCGCCGGCGGCACGATGGCGATCCGCGCCGTGCGACCCGGCGCTGCCCAGCAGCCCGCCGCCCCCGCACCGCAGTCCCCCGCACCGCAGTCCGCCGCACCGCAGGGCCCGCAGACACCTCGGGCGCAGGCCCCTCAGGCTCAGCCGGCTCCGGCGGCCCAGGCGCCACAGCTGAACACGCCCCTGACACCCGGCTCCGGTGGCGGCTCCGCGTCCTGGGCGCAGCAGGCGCACCAGCTCGCCCGGCCCGAACACCATCCCGGGGCGCAGCAGATGAGCCCCCGGCACGTGAGCCAGCAGCGGTCCCCGCTGCAGAGCCCGACGCCGTCCCCGCAGCCGGGTGCCCGGCCCGAGCAGCAGCCGGTCGTGCCCTGGAAGCCGCCGGTCGACGACCCCTTCCAGCAACTGGCGCGCGCCCAGGCCTCCGCCAGGCCTGCCGGGCTCGGCAGGCGGCTGATCGCGCGGCTCGTAGACACGGTCGTCCTCGGCGCGCTCGTCGGCGCCGCCGGCCTTCCGCTGGTCACCCGGGCGCTGGAGCACATCGACCGGAAGATCGAGGCGGCCGAGCAGTCCGGCGAGACCGTCACCGTCTGGCTGCTGGACTCCACGACGGCCGGCCTGTTCGGCGGGGTGCTCGCGGTGTTCCTGGTGCTCGGCGTCCTCCTGGAGGCCCTGCCCACCGCCAAGTGGGGTCGCACCCTGGGCAAGAGGCTGTGCGGTCTCGAAGTGCGTGACATCGAGTCCCACGACTCACCCTCCCTGGGCGCTGCGCTGCGCCGCTGGCTGGTCTACGGCGTGCTCGGCCTGGCCGTCGTCGGCGTGGCCAACGTGCTCTGGTGCCTGGTCGACCGCCCGTGGCGCCAGTGCTGGCACGACAAGGCCGCCCACACCTTCGTCGCGGGCTGAGGGCGGCTCCCGTACACCTGTGTGCTGACGGACCGTCCCCCGTGTGCTGACGCTCCGTCCCCCGAAAGCACCTCAGCCGTTGCGGGCCCCCACGGGCCGGGGTGCACTGCCCCCATGAGCAACGAACCACCGCCTCCGCCGCCCGGTCAGCCTCCCGAGGACGACCCCTTCTCCAAGCGGCCGCCGCAGGGGCCCCCGCCGAGCGGTTCGCCGTACGGCAGTGGCCCCCTTCCGCCGCCTCCGCCGAACGACCCGTACGGGGGCGGGGGCCCCTACGGTGGTGCCGATCCGCTGGCCGGCATGCCTCCGCTGGCCGAGCCGGGCAAGCGGATCCTGGCGCGGCTGATCGACTTCCTCATCATCTCGATCCCGCTGTACCTGATCTCCCTGCCCTTCGGCGGGGCGGTCGACGTCTCGGACGACGGCGACGACTTCGGCAGCGCGATCGGCAACACCTACACCGGGCATCAGCTGGTCTGGTCGCTGATCGGCCTGGTGGTGTACGTCGCCTACGACACGTACTTCACGCACAAGGACGGCAGGACGCTCGGCAAGCGGCTGCTGAAGTTGCGCGTCGCGATGCTCAACGACGGCTCCGTGCCCGACACGAGCTCCTCGCTGATGCGTGCCGTCGTGCTCTGGCTCCCGGCGCTGCTCTGCTGCCCGTGCCTGTGGTGGCTCATCAACATCGTGCTGATGTTCACCGACAAGCCCTATCGGCAGGGCCTCCAGGACAAGGCGGGCAAGACCGTGGTCGTCAGCACCCGATGAGGGCCGGCCGTTCAGCTGCGCAGCGAGTGCTCGCCGATGCGTTCGCGCTGCGCGGCGGCGAGCTCGATGTCCGCGATCGTGCGGTGCGCGCGGGCCGCGGCGGACGGCGACGCGGCTTCCACCGGCTTCTTCGTACGGGCGGGCAGCGGCACGGTCATGGCGACCAGGAGGCCCAGCGCCAGCGCCGCGGCGCAGACGGCGGCCACGCCGGGGCCCGATTCGGTGCGGGACAGGAGCAGCATGGCGAGCGCCGAGAAGACGACGGTGGCCGAACCGTAGAAGAACTGTGCGGCAGTCGGACGCGGCATGGCGTTATCCGTCCTCGGGGCGTCGGATGGGGAAGTCTCTCGACTCGTTCGCACTGTCAATCGACTCTAAGACGGTGGATGCCCGTGAGGAACGGGTAGTAAGCGTGACCTAACCCACGGTACCGGTGCACAGGGGGCGCACGGAGTCACGTTGTCGACGGCAACGAGTTTCGGCGCGCCGGTCGGGCGGCCCACCGGCTCGAATGTTCGTCCGGATAGCGGGACTTGGCTCCCACATAGTGCACTTGGCCTGTCCAAGTCAAGATCTGTCTTTTCTCTCATAACTCCGATCGAATGTCGTCACTTGTGACGCGTTAAACGCGCGCGGCCCCGTAACTACCCCCTGGCCGCGGACGCGAACGCCGGGGAGGACTGCATCAAGTGACCACTCAGAGACGGGCGCTACGCGCCACCGCCGTGATCGTGGCCCTGGCCGCCAGCGCCGCGACGGCATCCGCCTTCGCCACCGCTCAGGCCGACGGGAAGGCATCGGGATCCGGCGCCTCCATCGTCGACCGGCGCGACCCCGCGCCGGCCAAGGCGCACGAGCACGACCTCGAAGGCCCCTTCAGCAAGGAGCAGGACGCCCAGCGGCAGGCCGCGCTGGAGCAGGTCCTGTCGGGCGACAAGAAGGTGACCGCCCGCGGCGGCTCCAAGGTCGTCAAGCTCGGCAAGAGCAAGTACGTCGAGCTCGGCCGCGAGAAGACCGACAAGATCTTCACCATCCTCGTGGAGTTCGGCGACCAGGTCGACGACACCACGATGTTCGACCCGGACGGCGACGGCCCCAAGCCGCCCGTCAAGAAGTACGGCGGCACGCCCGGCCCCCAGCACAACGAGATAGCCGAGCCGGACCCGGCGAAGGACAACAGCACCGCCTGGCAGGCCGACTACAACCAGGCCCACTTCCAGGACCTCTACTTCGGTGAGGGCAAGGGCAAGGACTCGCTGAAGACCTACTACGAGAAGACGTCCTCCGGGCGCTACTCGGTCGACGGCGAGGTCTCCGACTGGGTCAAGGTCCCGTACAACGAGGCCCGTTACGGTTCCAACTACTGCGGCTCGACCAACTGCGCCAACGTCTGGGACACCGTCCGAGACGGCGTCAACGCCTGGGCGGCCGACCAGAAGGCCAAGGGCCGTACGCCGGCCGAGATCAAGGCCGACCTGGCGCAGTACGACCAGTGGGACCGTTACGACTTCGACGGTGACGGCAACTTCAACGAGCCCGACGGCTACATCGACCACTTCCAGCTGGTCCACGCCGGCGAGGACGAGTCCGCGGGCGGCGGCGTCGAGGGCACCAACGCCATCTGGGCGCACCGCTGGTACGCCTACGGCACCAACGCCGGTGCGACGGGCCCCGCCAACAACAAGGCCGGTGGCGCCCAGATCGGCGACACGGGCATCTGGGTCGGCGACTACACCGCGCAGCCCGAGAACGGCGGACTGGGCGTCTTCGCCCACGAGTACGCCCACGACCTCGGCCTGCCGGACCTGTACGACACCTCCGGCGGCGGTGAGAACTCGGTCGGCTTCTGGTCCCTCATGTCGGCGGGCTCCTGGCTCGGCACCGGCAAGGGCGAGATCGGCAACCTCCCCGGCGACATGACCGCCTGGGACAAGCTCCAGCTCGGCTGGCTCGACTACGACAAGGCGAAGGCCGCGACGAGGTCGACCCACAAGCTGGGCGTCTCGGAGTACAACACCAAGGACAAGCAGGCGCTCGTCGTCGAGCTGCCCGAGAAGGAAGTCACCACCACCGTCACGAAGCCCGCCGAGGGCTCGAAGCAGTGGTGGAGCGACATGGGCGACGACCTGTCGAACACCCTGACCCGCTCGGTCGACCTGACCGGCAAGACGTCCGCCTCGCTGGACCTGTCCGGCTGGTACGACATCGAGGCCGACTACGACTACCTCTACACCGAGGTCTCGGACAACGGCGGCACCAGCTGGACCGCGCTCGACGGCACGGCGGACGGCAAGGCCATCCCGCGCGACGCCAGCGACAAGCCGGCCCTGACCGACGTCTCCGGCGCGATCAAGAAGCTCTCCTTCCCGCTGGACGCCTACGCGGGCAAGAAGATCGACCTCCGCTTCCGCTACCAGACGGACGGCGGCGCGGGCGGCAAGGGCTTCACGGCCGACGCCATCACCGTCACCGCCGACGGCGCCGTGCTCTTCACGGACAACGCCGAGGGCGACGACAACGGCTGGACCGCCAAGGGCTTCTCGCGGATCGGTGAGTCGTTCACCAACGACTACCCGCAGTACTACATCGCCGAGAACCGCCAGTACGTCTCGTACGACAAGACCCTCGAGGTCGGCCCGTACAACTTCGGCTTCTCCGCCAGCCGTCCGGACTGGGTCGAGCACTACTCGTACCAGAACGGCCTGATGGTCTGGCTCTGGGACACCGCCCAGAAGGACAACAACACCTCGGTCCACCCGGGCCAGGGTCTGATCCTCCCGGTGGACTCGCACGCCAAGCCGCTGAAGTGGACGAACGGCTCGCTCCTGCGCAACAAGATCCAGCCCTTCGACGCGCCGTTCAGCTGGTACCCGAACAAGGGCTTCACGCTGCACAACGCGGACGTGGCGCTGAAGATCAAGCCCTCGCTGGGCGTCCCGGTCTTCGACGACCGCAAGGGCACGTACTGGTACGAGGAGAACCCGACGGGAAGTGTCAAGGTTTCTGACACCAACACCCGGCTCACCATCGTGAACGAGCCGCTCAGCGGCTCGACGATGACGGTCAAGGTCGGGCCCTCGGGCAAGTAGTAGGCAAAACACCAGGTCAAGACATGATCGGCCGTCGCCCTCTAGCGGGCGGCGGCCGATCGTGTTTAGGTGCGTCCTACCGGATCCTTATTGACACGAAGTCTCACGGGGGAGCGCGAAGCATGGCAGGCGGAGGTTTCTGCAGGTTGCCCAACGGCACGGTGGTGGTGGCACTGGCCCTGAACAGTCCGGCGGACGGAGCCGGACCCGGAGCACCCGTGCGGGTGCTCGTCCACGCGGCGAACCGGGCGCGCGCCCTGACCAGGCTGCGCAATCTCGGACTGCGCGCCGTCTACCTCCGGGGCAACGCCCAGCCGCCCACCCCGGACGAGATCACGGCGGTCCTGCACCACCCGGACGGCCTGCTGTGGCGGACCGCACCGCAGGCCGGCCAGGAGCTCTGGCACCCGATCCGGGCCCTGCTGGGCTCCTCCGGCTACGCGGGCCCCGCCCGCCCGGCGGCCTGACCCCGCGGGGCGGGGTCAGACGACCGGTTTGCCGGACAGCTGGACGCCGGCGGTCCGCAGCTCCGCCAGGGCCCGCTCAGTGGTCCCCTCGGCGACACCGGCGGTCAGGTCCAGCAGGACGTGCGTGACGAAGCCCTCCCGGGCGGCGTCCAGGGCGGTGGCCCGTACGCAGTGGTCGGTCGCGATGCCGACGACGTCGACGGCGGTCACCGACCGGTCCCGCAGCCACTGGGCGAGCCCGGTGCCGTTCTCGTCGGCACCCTCGAAGCCGCTGTACGCCGCGGCGTACGCGCCCTTGTCGAAGACGGTGTCGATGGCGCCCGAGGCCACCGCGGGAGCGAAGTTCGGGTGGAAGCCCACCCCCTCCGTACCGGCCACGCAGTGCGGCGGCCAGGAGTGCTCGAAGTCCGGCGAGGCGGAGAAGTGGTCGCCGGGATCGACGTGGTGGTCCCGGGTGGCCACCACATGGCTGTATCCGGGCCCGGCGTCACCGATCAGGTCGGTGATGGCTGCGGCGACATCTGCGCCGCCCGCCACCGCGAGGCTGCCGCCCTCGCAGAAGTCGTTCTGAACGTCGACGACGATCAAGGCGCGATGCATGACGGTTGTCCTTCGGTGGGGGGTCCGGCGGTTTCCGCGGACTGGGGCGGTGGGGATGCCGACGAGCCTAGGGACTCGCCGCACCCCGCGGGAGGGGGTACACGGGCTCTTCTTCCCCGGCCGGGCAGGCATTGCGTGTACCCGTGGACCTCACACGTACTCCGTGGGGAGCACCGGCTCCCCGCGCGACAGCTGCATCGCCGACATGGGCAGCCCGGCGCGCGCCGCGACGTGCCGCTCACGGGCGGCCTCCAGGGGCTCCCGGGCGACCACCTCGCCGCCCTTGACCAGCTCCACCAGGAGCTGCCTGTCGGCCAGCTCCGCCGGGACCTCACCGGTGCCGATCACCTCGGCCTCGGCCACCCCGTACTCGTCCAGCCGGCGGGCCGCCCACTTGCGGCCGCCCCTCGACGACTTCGCGCCCAGCGACTTCTTCGCCACCGGCAGCAGCGGGTCGGCCGGATCGGCGGACCGCGCACGCGCCACCAGCTTGTAGACCATCGAGCAGGTGGGGTGCCCGCTGCCGGTGACCAGCTGCGTACCCACCCCGTAGGCGTCGACGGGCGCGGCGGCCAGCGATGCGATGGCGTACTCGTCCAGGTCCGAGGTGACCACGATCCTCGTCTCCGTGGCACCCAGCTCGTCCAGCTGCTGCCGGACCCGGTGCGCGACGAGCAGCAGATCACCCGAGTCGATCCGGACGGCGCCGAGCTCCGGCCCCGCGACCTCCACCGCCGTGCGCACGGCCTCGGTCACGTCGTACGTGTCGACCAGCAGCGAGGTCCCCCGGCCCAGCGAGTCCACCTGCGCCTGGAACGCGTCGCGCTCGCTGTCGTGCAGCAGGGTGAAGGCGTGCGCGCTCGTCCCCACGGTCGGGATGTTGTAGCGGAAGCCGGCCGCGAGGTCCGACGTGGTGTGGAAGCCGCCGACGTACGCCGCGCGGGCCGACGCCACCGCCGACAGTTCGTGGGTGCGCCTGGCACCCATCTCGATGAGCCGCCGGCCCGCCGCCGCGGCCGACATCCTGGACGCGGCGGCGGCGATCGCCGAGTCGTGGTTCAGGATCGACAGGATCACGGTCTCCAGCAGCACGCACTCGGCGAAGGAGCCCTCGACCCGCAGGAGCGGAGAGCCGGGGAAGTACACCTCGCCCTCCGGGTAGCCCCAGATGTCGCCGCTGAAGCGGTAGTCGGCGAGCCAGTCGACGGTGGCGGCGTCCACGACCTTCTGGTCGCGCAGGAAGGCGAGCATCTCGTCGTCGAAGTGGAAGTTCTCCACCGCGTCCAGCACCCGGCCGGTTCCCGCCACCACGCCGTAGCGCCGGCCCTCGGGCAGGCGGCGGGTGAAGGCCTCGAAGACGGAGCGCCGGTCGGCGGTGCCCGCCTTCAGTGCGGCCTGCACCATCGTGAGCTCGTACTGGTCGGTGAAGAGCGCGGTCGACGGAACACCGACCCGTCGCCCAAGGTCCGCTGAGTTCATGACGGCGATGCTACCCCCTATTCGTCAAAGTGACGAGATGGGGCCTCCGTTTATGCGCGAGGCCCTTCCTGGTGGCAGCATGGGGTAGGTGAGCGTTGCTGCCCCCGTAGAGATCGAACGTCCCGAATCGGCCGAGGAGACCTTCGCCGTCCCAGAGCCCGACGTCCCCTGGGTGACGCTGGTGCACAACGACCCGGTGAACCTCATGAGCTACGTGTCGTATGTCTTCCAGGCCTACTTCGGCTACTCGAAGGACAAGGCGCACAAGCTGATGCTCGACGTCCACCAGAAGGGCCGAGCGGTCGTCTCCAGCGGCAGCCGCGAGGAGATGGAACGCGACGTCCAGGCCATGCACGGCTACGGACTCTGGGCCACCCTGACCCAGGACCGGAACTGACCCGCCGCTTCCCCTCCCGCCCTCCGTCCGACCCACCATCGGAGAATCCATGGCCGGCCACTTCGAGGCCACCCCAGGCGGCGGCGCGTCCGTCGCGCTCGACGAGGTCGAGATCGCGATCCTGCGCTCCCTCGCCGTCCAGCTGCTCGAACTGATCGGCCCCGGTGACGAACCGGCCGAGGGCGAGGACCCGCTCGCCGCGCTGTTCGCCGAGGGGCCCAGCGAGCCGCCCTCCGACCCCGCCCTCGCCCGGCTCTTCCCCGAGGCGTACGGCGACGAGGACAAGGAGCTGCGCGAGGCGTCCGCCGAGTTCCGCCGCTTCACCGAGAACGACCTGCGCACCCGCAAGCGCGACGACGCCCTCGCCGTCGTGCGTTCGATCGACGCGCTCTCGCCCGTCGCGGACGGCGGCGCCGTGCTGACCCTCACCGCCGACGAGTGCCGCCACTGGCTCGGCTCGCTCAACGACCTCCGGCTCACCATCGGCACCCGCCTGGAGGTGTCCGACGAGGACGAGGGCAGGGACGGCTCGCTCTACCGGCTGCCCGACAGTGATCCCCGCAAGCCGATGGTGATGGCGTATCTCTGGCTCGGCGCGCTCCAGGAGACACTCGTCGAAACGCTCATGCCCGGCTGAGGGCCTACGGCTTCGCCCGGCACATACGGGTTCGCTCAACGGATGCTCAAATCCGAATAACGATCCCGTCACCTGAATGGCCTTCTTTGCAGCGCCTGGAAACGCTTGTCCGCTTTTTCCTGTGGCGTGCGCCACATAATGTCCGTCGACGCCTCCCGGCGGCCGTGATAAATCTTCACGACCGCCCGGGGACGCCACCCCTGTCCCCGGGGGCGCTACGAGCCGGCCGAACGCCGGCGGCACTCCATCCATATCCGGGGGGATCAGGACCTGATCCGACGCCGACGACGGCGCGGATCGGCGTGGAGAAAGGCGCACCACCATGACATCGGCGCAGGTCGACAACGGACAGGCGGACGGCCCGCAGGCCGTCGACGCCCCGGCGGGCGAGGGCTACCAGCGTGGCCTGGGAGCTCGCCAGATCCAGATGATCGCGATCGGCGGAGCCATCGGCACGGGGCTCTTCCTCGGCGCCGGCAAGGCCATCGACAGGGCCGGGCCCAGCCTCATCCTGGCGTACGCCATCGCGGGCCTCGTCATCTTCTTCATCATGCGCGCCCTGGGCGAACTCCTCATGTACCGCCCGGTGTCCGGCTCCTTCTCGGAGTACGCGCGCGAATTCCTGGGCCCCTTCTTCGGATTCGTGACCGGCTGGACGTACTGGCTGTTCTGGGTCGTCACCGGAATCACCGAAGTCACCGCTGCGGCCACCTATATGACGTACTGGTGGGATATCCCGCAATGGCTGTCCGCGCTGGTGTTCACGGTCATCCTGTACGGCGCCAACCTGATCTCGGTGAAGCTCTTCGGCGAGCTCGAGTTCTGGTTCTCGATGGTCAAGGTCACCGCCATCCTCGGCATGATCCTCATCTGCGCCGGCGTCCTCACGATCGGCTTCTCCGACGCCGGTGACACCGCGACCGTCTCCAACCTGTGGAACGACGGCGGCTTCTTCCCGCAGGGCATCGGCGGCACGCTGATGACCCTCCAGATCGTGATGTTCGCCTTCCTCGCCGTCGAGCTCGTCGGCGTCACCGCGGGGGAGTCCAAGGACCCCAAGACCGTCCTGCCCAAGGCCATCAACACCGTGCCCTGGCGCATCGCCGTCTTCTACGTCGGCGCGCTGATCATGATCCTCTCCGTGGTCCCGTGGAGCAGCTTCAAGCCCGGCGTCTCACCGTTCGTCGCCGCGTTCGAGGAGATGGGGCTCGGTATCGGAGCCGCCATCGTCAACTTCGTCGTGCTCACCGCCGCGCTCTCCTCGTGCAACTCCGGCATGTACTCCACCGGCCGCATGCTGCGTGACCTCGCGATCAACGGGCAGGGCCCCAAGGCCTTCACCAAGCTCACGAAGAACGGCCTCCCGCTGGCCGGCACGACCTTCTCCGCCGCGCTGATGCTCGTCGGCGTCTGGATCAACTACCAGTGGCCGGGCGACGCGTTCAACTACGTCGTCTCCTTCGCGACCATCTCCGGCATGTGGGCCTGGATCATGATCCTCGTCTGCCAGATCCGCTACCGGGCCAAGGCCGACCGGGGCGAATTGCCGCAGTCCTCCTTCAAGGCCCCGGGCGCGCCGTACAGCAGCTGGTTCGCCCTCGCCTTCATCGGCCTCGTCATCGTCATGATGGCCATCGACAAGGACGCCAGGATCTCGCTGTACTGCGCACCGCTGTGGGGCCTCATCCTGGGCGTCTCCTTCCTGGTGCTCAAGGCCCGCAACCCCGAGAACAAGGCCTTCGCCAAGCGCTGACCCGCGCCACGGCAGCCCCGGGACACCGCCGCCCCAACGGCACTGTCCGGCATACGGGCCCCCGCGTACCACTCCTCGGTACGCGGGGGCCCGTCCGCCTATTCTGGGCCCATGCTGACCCTTACCCAGGCCCTCCACGACCAGATCGTCGCGCACGCACGCGCCGACCACCCCGACGAGGCGTGCGGAGTGGTCGCGGGCCCGGCCGGAACGGACCGCCCCGAACGCTTCGTCCCCATGCTGAACGCCGCGCGCTCACCCACGTTCTACGAGTTCGACTCCGGCGACCTGCTGAAGCTCTACCGCGACATGGACGACCGCGACGAGGAGCCGGTGATCATCTACCACTCCCACACCGCCACCGAGGCCTACCCCTCCCGCACCGACCTCACCTACGCCAACGAGCCCGGCGCCCACTACGTGCTGGTCTCCACCGCGGACACCGACGACGCCGGCCCCTTCCAGTTCCGCTCGTACCGCATCGTGGACGGCGAGATCACCGAGGAGGACGTCGAGATCGTCGAGGCCCACCCCGCGGACGTCTGACACGGCGGCGGAGCGGCAGCCCGGACAGCAGCCCGGCGCCCGGCACGGCACCCGGAAGGACCGCCCCCGCAACCCGGTGTCCGACTGGCGAACGCCCGGCATCCACGATGTGGGATCACACTCCGGGTTCCGGGTGGGGAATCGATACGATGAGCCCATGGTTCCCCATGACGTGAGCGACAAGACGCCGGGCATGCTGCTCGTCGCGCGCCTGCACGTCGACCTGTGCAGGCTGTCCAGCGCGATGTGTCCCGCCGCAGCCTGCCCGTGAACCGCACGGCCTGAGCCGCGGTCCGAGCGCCATCACGTACGCACCACCCCCGCGCGGGGGCAGACGAACGCGCGCCCCACGCCACCTCCCCGTTTTCGACAGGAGCCCACGCCATGGCCATCGAGGTCCGCATCCCGACCATCCTCCGCACCTACACCGACGGCGCCAAGGCCGTCGAAGGCAGCGGGGAGACCCTCGCAGACCTCCTCGTCGACCTGGAGAGCCGCCACACCGGCATCCGTGAGCGCATCGTCGACGGCGACCAGCTGCGCCGCTTCGTCAACGTCTACCTCAACGACGAGGACGTCCGCTTCCTCGACGGCATCTCCACCAAGCTCACCGACGGCGACAACATCACCATCCTCCCGGCCGTCGCCGGCGGCATGCGCTGATGCGGTACGACTCCCCGCTCGCGGCCGTGGGCAACACGCCCCTGGTCCGCCTCCCACGGCTGTCCCCGTCCGAGGACGTCCGGATCTGGGCGAAGCTCGAGGACCGCAACCCCACCGGCTCGATCAAGGACCGCCCCGCACTCCACATGGTCGAACAGGCGGAGAAGGACGGCCGGCTGACACCCGGCTGCACGATCCTGGAACCGACCAGCGGCAACACCGGCATCTCGCTCGCCATGGCGGCCAGGCTCAAGGGCTACCGCATCGTGTGCGTCATGCCCGAGAACACCTCGCAGGAACGGCGCGACCTGCTCACCATGTGGGGCGCCGAGATCATCTCGTCCCCCGCCGCCGGAGGCTCCAACACCGCCGTACGCGTGGCCAAGGAACTCTCCGCCGAGCACCCCGACTGGGTCATGCTCTACCAGTACGGGAACGCCGACAACGCGGGCGCCCACTACGCCGGCACCGGACCGGAGATCCTCACCGACCTCCCCTCCATCACCCACTTCGTGGCCGGCCTCGGCACCACCGGCACCCTCATGGGCGTCGGCCGCTACCTCCGGGAGAACAAGCCGGACGTCAGAATCGTCGCCGCCGAACCACGCTACGACGACCTCGTCTACGGCCTGCGCAACCTCGACGAGGGCTTCGTCCCCGAGCTCTACGACGCGTCCGTACTCACCACCCGCTTCTCCGTGGGCTCCGCGGACGCCGTCACCCGCACCCGCGAACTCCTCCAGCAGGAGGGCATCTTCGCCGGCGTCTCCACCGGAGCCGCGCTCCACGCCGCGATCGGCGTCGGCCGCAAGGCCGTCAAGGCGGGGGAGACCGCCGACATCGTCTTCGTCGTCGCCGACGGCGGCTGGAAGTACCTCTCCACCGGCGTCTACACCGCCCCCACCACGGAGGCCGCGATCGAGACCCTGCACGGCCAGCTCTGGGCGTAACCGCCCGACCGCGCGACCACGTGCACGCGTGACGGAACCCAGGCCGGCCCCGGCCCGGAAACCAGGAGGCGTGGGGCGGGAGAACATCCCGCCCCACGCCTCCCGCGCGTTCACCCCAGCCCGCGCACCCGGTCCCACAGCCCCGGGTCCACCTCACCGGCCTTCCGGCGGAAATCCGACACCGCCACATCCCGCAACTCGTCCGTCTCCAGGAAACTGCGCCGGCCCCGCGCGTCCCCCACCGCCCCCGCGGGCAGCGCGATCACCCCCGGCCGCTCCTCGTGGTGCTTGCTGGTGATCTTCGCGACGACCGCGGTACCACCCCGCACCGACAACACCAGACACGGCCGGTCCTTGGACCCGGGCCCGTCCTCGTACGGCACGTCCGCCCACCAGATCTCCCCGGGCCGCGGCTCACCGTGCGGCCGCCCCTTCTTCTTCCGGACCGGAGCGCGCCCCGCAGGACGCGTCCGCCCACCCGGACGCCGGGGACCACGCCCACCCCGGCCCCGCGCATCGGACACCGTCGCCAGCACGGCCAACAGGACAACGACGGCCAGTGCCGCCCACCACCACGAGTTCATGACCCGACCGTACCGGGCGCCCCACGACACCCCGGCTTCCATCGAACCGGTGACAGTGCAGGTGAGTTCCCCCACAACGGCAGGCCGTGGAGGAGCGACCAGGTGTTTCGCGCCTTACGCTCGACGGACCGCACGAACCCTCCCCGTTCCCACGCCTCGGAGGTTCACGCTTCATGAAGCTCACCGTCGTCGGCTGCTCCGGCTCGTTCCCGTCCGCGGGTTCGGCATGCTCGAGCTACCTCGTAGAGGCCGACGGCTTCCGGCTGCTCCTCGACATGGGCAACGGCGCCCTCGGAGAGCTGCAGCGCCACGTAGGTCTCTACGACCTCGACGCCATCTTCCTCAGCCACCTGCACGCCGACCACTGCATCGACATGTGCGCGTACTTCGTCGTCCGCTACTACCCCTTCGGCGGCCGACGCCCGGCCGCGATCCCCGTGTACGGACCCGAGGGAACCGAGCGGCGGCTGACCACGGCTCACGCCGACACCCCGTCCGACCACGCGATGAGCGAGGTCTTCGACTTCCACACGCTCAAGTCCGGCTCGTTCGAGATCGGCCCCTTCTCGGTCCGCACGGAGAAGCTCTGCCACCCCGTCGAGACCTTCGGCATCCGGGTCGAGCACGAGGGCCGCGCCCTGACGTACTCCGGGGACACGGGCACCTGCGAGGCACTCGCCGAACTCGCGGAGGGCGCCGACCTGTTCCTCTGCGAAGCATCGTTCCTCCACGGCAAGGAGGACATCCCGGACCTCCACCTCAACGGCCGCGAAGCGGGCGAGTACGCCGCACGCGCCGGAGCGGGACGCCTCGTCCTCACCCACATCCCGCCGTGGACGGACGCCGAACGCAACCTCGCCGACGCCCGCGAGGTCTACGACGGCCGGGTCGAGCTGGCGGCCCCGGGCGCGGTGTACGAGGTCTGACGGCTCACCGCGTACGACTGGGCCCCCACCTCCCGCGCGGGAGGTGGGGGCCCAGTCGTACGACTGCCAGGGCTTACGCCTTGGTCAGGTCCTCGACCTCCTCCTCGGGCTCACGGCCCGGGGTGGTCAGGTTGAACTTCGTGATGGCGAACCGGAACACCACGTAGTAGATCACCGCGAAGACCAGCCCGATCGGGATGATCAGCCATGGCTTCGTCGCCAGGTTCCAGTTGAGCGCGTAGTCGATGAACCCGGCCGAGAACGTGAAGCCGGCGTGCACACCGAGCGCCCAGGTGACGACCATCGAGAGCGCCGTGAGAACCGCGTGGATCACGTAGAGCAGCGGTGCGATGAACATGAACGCGAACTCGATCGGCTCGGTCACACCGGTGACGAACGAGGTGAGGGCGAGCGACATCATCATGCCGGTCACCGCCTTGCGGCGCTCGGGGCGCGCGGTGTGGGCGATGGCCAGCGCGGCGGCCGGCAGACCGAACATCATGATCGGGAAGAAGCCCGACATGAACTGTCCGGCATCCGGGTCACCGGCGAAGAACCGGGTCAGGTCACCGTGGACGATCGACCCGTCGGGCTTGGTGAAGTCACCGATCTGGAACCAGGACACCGTGTTGACGAACTGGTGCATACCGATCGGCAGAAGACCGCGGTTGATCAGGCCGAACAGGCCCGCACCGGCAGCGCCGAGACCCGTGATCCACTCACCGAAGCTGGTGATGACGTTCCCGATGGGCTCCCAGCCGAGGACGACCAGCACACCCATCGCCGTACCGACGAACGCCATGATGATCGGGACGAGCCGGCGGCCGTTGAAGAAGCCCAGCCAGTCGACCAGCCGCGTGCGGTGGAACTTCTGCCAGAGCACCGCGGTCAGCAGGCCCAGGATGATGCCGCCCAGCACGCCCGGGTTCTGGAACCCGGCGGCCGTGACCTCCTCGCCCTTCTGGTACGCGCCGCCGAAGAGGCCGGTGGATATGTAGGTGCCGCCCTCGACCTCGATCGGGAACTGGTGGATCACCGCGTAGTACGTGAGGAAGCCGACGACCGCGGCGAGCGCCGTGGACCCGTCGGACTTCTTCGCGAACCCGATCGCGACGCCGATGCAGAACAGCAGGGGCAGACCGAACGAGGCGTCGAGCAGCGCGCCGCCCGCACCCGCGAAGACCTTGGCGACCTGGTCCCAGCCGAGCCCGTCCGGACCGAAGACGTCCGGCTGGCCGAGGCGCAGCAGGATGCCCGCCGCCGGCAGGACGGCGATCGGCAGCTGGAGGCTGCGCCCGACCTTTTGCAGGCCCTGGAATACGCCGGCACCCCGCTTCTTCGCGGGAGCCGCCGGGGCAGCGGTGTCCGTACTCATGAACTTCCTCCGGTAAGGCAAGGCGTCGCCGGGGACGGGTTACCGGGGAGGCGACGACTCGAGGAACGCGGCGGAGAGAACAGCCGCGTGGTCTGGACCACTCAGTGGTGTAGACCAGTTTTAGCACGGTGAGGGTTAGATAAGGAACCTTCAATTTGCCCCGTAGTGCACCCACCACCCTCGGTGACGCCGAGAAACCCCCGGACCGGTGGGTCCGGGGGCCTCGGGGAGCGGGGGAGCCTCTACTTCGTGAGGTCCTCCTCCGTCCTCCTCTCCTCCTCCGCGGGCTCGCGCCCGGGGGTCTGGAGGTCGAACTTGGTGATCGCGAACCGGAAGATCACATAGTAGATCACCGCGAAACACAGCCCGATGGGGATGATCAGCCACGGTTTCGTGTCCAGATGCCAGTTGACGACGTAGTCGATCAGCCCGGCCGAGAAGCTGAACCCCGCGTGCACGCCGAGCGCCCAGGTGACACCCATCGACACGCCGGTCAGCACGGCGTGCACCCCGTACAGCAGGGGTGCGACGAAGAGGAACGAGAACTCCAGCGGCTCCGTCACGCCCGTCACGAACGACGTCAGCGCCACGGACAGCATCAGCCCGGACACCTCCTTGCGCCGCTCCGGGCGCGCGGTGTGGGCGATGGCCAGCGCGGCGGCCGGCAGGCCGAACATCATGATCGGGAAGAACCCCGACGTGAACTGGCCCGCCGACGGGTCCCCCGCGAAGAACCGGGAGATGTCGCCCTGGACGGTGCCGCCGTCCCCGCCGGTGAACTCGCCCGCCTGGAACCAGAAGAACGTGTTCAGGAACTGGTGCATGCCGATCGGGATCAGCAGGCGGTTCGCGAAACCGAAGATCGCCGCACCCCACGCACCCAGGTCGATCAGCTGCTTGGAGAACCACGTCAGTCCGTCACCGACCGGCTGCCACAGCAGGCCGAACAGCACGCCCAGGACCACGCAGAGGAACGCCATGAGGATCGGGACCAGCCGGCGGCCGTTGAAGAAGCCGAGCCAGTCGACCAGCTTGGTGCGGTGGTAGCGCTGCCAGACGACGGCGGTCAGCAGGCCGATGAGGATGCCGCCCAGGACCCCCGGGTTCTGCGGCAGCCCGTCGGGCGTCGCCTTGGTCACCGTGTCGTCGACGGGGAAGGCCGCCAGTACGCCCCGGTAGACGAGGAAGCCGACGACGGCGGCGAGGGCGGTCGAGCCGTCGGCCCTCTTCGCGAACCCGATCGCGACGCCGATGCAGAAGAGCAGCGGCAGGCCGACCTCGCCGTCGAGGATCGCCGTGCCCCCGTTGAGGAGCACCTTCGCGAACTTGTCCCAGAAGGCGCCGTGCAGCGAGGAGTCGAAGAGGTTGCCGAGGCTGACGAGGAGTCCCGCCGCCGGCAGTACGGCCACCGGCAGTTGCAGGCTGCGGCCCACCTTCTGCAAGCCCTGGACCGGTCCGTTCCACCACTTGCGCTGTGGTGCGGCCGCCGCGCTCGAACTCATCGGCATCCTCCCGGAACAGGCCTGGTCTGGGGGTCGTTGCAAACTGGTGTAGACCAGTTGCGGTACGGTGCGGAGCCCCGCCGGAAGGCGGGGTGCCGGTGATCGTCATCATTGGGGACGGTGCGGTTACCCGCCCGCGAAGTTGGGCCAACCGTGCGTTACCGTGACGAAATCGACCCACGGTGGGCCGCCCCACGCACGCACAGACCAGGGAGAAGGACATGGCCAGCAAGGCTGAGAAGATCGTCGCCGGGCTCGGCGGTATCGAGAACATCGACGAGATCGAAGGCTGCATCACCCGCCTCCGCACCGAGGTCCACGACGCCAGCAAGGTCGACGAAGCCGCGCTCAAGGCCGCCGGAGCCCACGGCGTCGTCAAGATGGGCACCGCGATCCAGGTCGTCATCGGCACCGACGCCGACCCCATCGCCGCCGACATCGAAGACATGATGTGACCGACTGACCCACGGCCTCTCGTTCCACGCCCCGGCCCGATCCGGCACCGTTCGGCTCGACCCGGCCCGGCCTCGGACGAAAGGCCCGGTCGGCCCACCCGCGTACCGCACGCAGGCCCCACTCCGTCCCCGACCGGCCCGGAGCGGGGCCTGTGTGCACCCGAACGGACCCGACCGCCCAGCCGATAAACTCGGCGCCATGTCTCGTATCGACGGCCGCACCCCCGAACAACTCCGCCCCGTCACCATCGAACGCGGATGGAGCAAGCACGCCGAAGGCTCCGTACTCATCTCCTTCGGCGACACCAAGGTCTTCTGCACCGCCACCGTCACCGAAGGCGTCCCCCGCTGGCGCAAGGGCAGCGGTGAAGGCTGGGTCACCGCCGAGTACTCCATGCTCCCCCGCTCCACCAACACCCGCGGCGACCGCGAATCCGTACGCGGCAAGATCGGCGGCCGCACCCACGAGATCAGCCGCCTCATCGGCCGCTCCCTGCGCGCCGTGATCGACTACAAGGCCCTCGGCGAGAACACCGTCGTCCTCGATTGCGACGTCCTCCAGGCCGACGGCGGCACCCGCACCGCCGCCATCACCGGCGCCTACGTCGCCCTCGCCGACGCCATCACCTGGGCCCAGGGCAAGAAGATCATCAAGCACGGCCGCAAGCCCCTCACCGGCACCGTCGCCGCGATCAGCGTCGGCATCGTCGACGGCATCCCCCTCCTCGACCTCTGCTACGAGGAGGACGTCCGCGCCGACACCGACATGAACGTCGTCTGCACCGGCGACGGCCGCTTCGTCGAGATCCAGGGCACCGCGGAGGCCGAGCCCTTCGACCGCGCCGAACTCAACGCCATCCTCGACCTCGCCACCGCCGGCTGCACCGACCTGGCCAAGCTCCAGGAAGAGGCGCTCGCCCGCACACTCGGCGAGTAAAGAAGCAACCAAGTACGCAGCGCACAGCGTCGTAAGGGATACGGGCGCACGGGTCGAACCGTGCGTCCGTCCACGTATCCGCTCCGGGGAGGGACGCACCATGGCCTCGCGCCGCCACCACCGCACCGCACTCGCCGTCACGGCCACCCTGCTCACGCTCACAGCCGCGGTCGGCTGCGGAGCCGTCGACAAGGCCCTCGACTGCGTACGCACCGCCGACGCCATCGCCACCAGCGTCAACAACCTCCAGCAGGCCGTCTCCAGCGCCTCCGACGACCCGACCCAGGCGTCCGAAGCCCTGGACCAGATCGACAAAGAACTCAAGGACCTCGGCGACACCACGGACAACGCGGACCTGAGCAAGGCCGTCGACGACCTCCAGGCCGGCGTGACCAACGTCCGCGACTCCATCGACAAGGGCGACGCCACCCCCGACATCACCCCCGTCACGGACGCGGCCACCGAGATCGGCAAGGTCTGCACCCCGTGAACAGGCGGCGATAATCGACGCATGACGCGCCTGATCCTCGCCACCCGCAACGCCGGGAAAATCACCGAACTCCACGCGATCCTCGCCGACGCGGGTCTGACCCACGACCTCGTCGGCGCGGACGCGTACCCGGACATCCCCGACGTCAAGGAAACCGGCGTCACCTTCGCCGAGAACGCCCTCCTCAAGGCCCACGCCCTGGCCCGCGCCACCGGCCACCCGGCCGTCGCCGACGACTCCGGCCTCTGTGTCGACGTGCTCGGCGGTGCGCCCGGCATCTTCTCCGCCCGCTGGGCGGGCACCCACGGCGACGACCGGGCCAACCTGCGCCTACTCCTGGCCCAGCTCTCCGACATCGACGCCCCCCACCGCGGGGCCTACTTCGCGTGCGCCGCGGCGCTGGCCCTGCCCGACGGCACGGAACGCGTGGTCGAGGGCCGCCTGAACGGCACCCTGCGGCACACCCCGGCCGGTACGCACGGCTTCGGCTACGACCCGATCCTCCAGCCGGACGACGAGACGCGCACCTGTGCGGAACTCACCCCGGCGGAGAAGAACGCGATCAGCCACCGGGGCAAGGCGTTCCGGGCGCTGGTACCGGTGGTGCGGGAGCTGGTGGGCTGACCGAGGATGGGGTCGCTACCTTTGAAATGAAGGAAACGACCCCATCTGAACTGTGGGCCCGGTGGGATTTGAACCCACGACACACCGGTTCTAAGCCGGCGCCCTCTAGCCTGCTGGGGTACGGGCCCGCGTGTCGCTAACTGTACTGGGTGAGCCTTCGCCGCTTGGAGAAGGCTTCGGTCTGGCTGTGACAGGACGGACAGAGGTAGCGGAGGTTTTCGCGCCGATTGTCCAGGTGATCACCGCTGACGTGGTCTATCTCAAGCACGAGGCGCCTGCCTTGCCAGGTATCGCCGATGCCGCAGGCAGAACACATGTGCGGGACCCCGATGTCATCGAGTGCGCGGCGCAGGAGTGTGGTCCGGGTTCGTACGGAGCCGGAGTCCAGGAGCTGAAGGATCTCGGATGCGGCCTTGCGGTGAGGAGAGATGGTGCCCAGGGCGTGGCCTTGCCCCGTGAAGTGAGCGGTGGAGAGGCCGTACGCATTCAGGCTCCGTTTCAGGCGAGCTCGCACTGCGCCGTTGTCTGCATGGCCGAGAAACTGCAGAGCCCCGGCCATGCTCTTGGAATTAGCGACGGCGGAGGCCAGTTCGCGGTAGGGAGCGAGAGGTCGGTCGTATCTGCGGCCGCTGGTGAAGTGGGAGGTGTCGATTCCAAATCGGTCGAGCTGCTTCCTGATGTAGCCGTAGGGTCCGTCGCTGGGTGGGACGCCCATGTACTCCAGTATTTCCCGGATGCTGTGCGAATGGGCGGCGGCCGTCGCGAGAAGCTCCCTTGTGTAGGACCGCTTCGTGCGTTCTGGTAGGGGGTTGTCAACAAAGTGGGAAGTGTCGATGCCGTAGTGCTTCAGGCGGTCGCGCATGTAGCGGAGGGGCCTGCTGCCCAGGGGCGCGCCCAATCGGTCAAGCAGGTCGACGAGGCTGGAGGAAGCGGCTGCGGTCCGGGTCAACAGGTCGCGGGGGTATTTTCTCTGATTGCTCATGTGGGCCTTCGTCGATTGCGACCACGATAAGTGTCCGTAACTGCATGACAGTTTGGGCACAGTAGGCGTAGGTTTGCTGGGCGGTTGTCCCACCACTCGCCGTTTGCATGGTCGACCTCAAGCCGTAGCGGCTTGCCGTTCCATTCGGCGCCGTTGCCGCACATGGCACACGACTCGGCGACGCCCGCTTGGAGCAGTGACCGGTGCAGCCGTTCGCCGGGAATCCTGCCGTCCGAGGGGGTGCGTAGAGCCAGTGGGCTACCCAAGGTGCCCTTTGGTCGACCTCGGGGAGCGCGCAGAAAGTGCGACGTGTCGACGCCGAGTTTTGCGATCCGGCGTCCGATGTGCGCTTGGTTGCCGCCCACCGGGTTGATACCCAGTCGTCGCACAACTTCCGCCACACTGTTGGAGCGGGAGACCAGTTCGCGTAGCAACTCGTCTGTATGGCGCACTCTGGTATCGGCGAAGTGCGAGATGTCGATCTCCGCCTCGGACATTCTGGCTCTCAGGTAGCGCCTGCTCCCTGGAGTCGGTGTGCCCCCGCACCACCGCACCGCGTCGTTGCAGTTGGTCGTTCTGTGAGCTGCCTCTTCGAGCAGCTCACGGGTGTACCGAGCCGGCATGCCCCCTCCGTGTCCGGCCGCGCGTTCGCGGCCTCGTACGGAGTAACGAACCGCTAATCGGATGGTCACGTCCGTAATGCGATGAGATGCGGAAGGGCCTGTACCGCTTCATGGAAGCGGTACAGGCCCTTCCGGCAGGAGCCGTGCGTGCGTCAGAACTTCGGTTCCGGGCTCTGCGCCTGGACCAGTTCCGCCGCCTCCTCCGCCGTCTCCACCGAGGGCGGGGAGCCGGCCAGGGGCTGGTTGGCGGTCTCCTTCATGCAGGCCACCGCGATCACGCCGACCAGGGCCGCGGCCATCGCGTAGTACGCCGGCATGAGGTTCGAGCCGGTCCAGCTGATCAGGGCGGTGATCACCAGCGGTGTCGTGCCGCCGAAGATGGAGGCCGAGATGTTGTAGCCGACCGACAGGGAGCCGTAGCGGACGTTGGTCGGGAACAGTGCCGGGAGCGCCGCGGACATGGTGCCCAGCAGGCAGACCAGGGAGAGGCCCATCATCAGCATGCCGATGGTGATCGCGGGGATGCTGCCCTGGCGGATCAGGAGGAACGACGGCAGCGAGAGGAACAGGAAGCCGAGCATGCCGGTCATCAGGAGCGGCTTGCGGCCGAAGCGGTCCGAGAGCTTGCCGAACTGGCTGATGATCAGCATGAGGACGACCATGACGCCGAGCAGGATGAGCAGCCCGTGGGTCTCGCTGTAGCCGAGCTCGTCCGAGAGGTACGTCGGCATGTACGACAGGAGCATGTAGTCGGCGATGTTGTACGCGCCGACGAGCGCGATGCAGAGGATCAGCGTCGGCCAGTACTGGCGGAAGATCTTGGCGAGGTCGCCCTTGGCGGTGGACTCGACGTGGTCGGCGGCCTCCGAGGCGTGGGCGGTGCCGCCCTCCAGCTTCTGGAAGGCCGGGGTCTCGTCGAGGCGGAGTCGCAGGTAGAGGCCTACGAGGCCCAGGGGGCCGGCGACGAGGAACGGGATGCGCCAGCCCCAGCTCTCCATCTGGCCGGTGTCCAGGAGGGCGTACAGGAGGGTCACGAGGCCTGCGGCGCCGACGTATCCGGCGAGGGTGCCGAACTCCAGGAAGCTGCCGAAGAAGCCGCGGCGCTTGTCGGGGGCGTATTCGGCGATGAACGTCGAGGCGCCGCCGTACTCGCCGCCGGTGGAGAAGCCCTGGAGCATACGGAAGAAGATCAGCAGGACCGCTGCCCAGACGCCGATGGTGTCGTGGGAGGGGATGAGGCCGATCGCGAAGGTGCCGATCGCCATGAGGATCATGGTGAGGGCCAGGACCTTCTTGCGGCCGATCTTGTCGCCCATGGGGCCGAAGAACATTCCGCCGAGCGGCCTGACGAGGAAGGCCACGGCGAAGGTGGCGAACGACGAGAGGAGCTGGGTGGTGTCGTTCCCGGACGGGAAGAAGACGTGTCCGATGGTGACGGCCAGGTAGGAGTAGATGCCGAAGTCGAACCACTCCATGGCGTTACCGAGCGACGCCGCCTTCACCGCGCGCTTGACCGCCTGGTCGTCGGTGACGGTGATGTCCGTCCGACGGAGCCGGGGGTTCTGGCGTTTCCGGATGGCTCGGAAGAGCGCCGGATGCCGCTTGACCGCATCAGGGTCGGCCGCCTGGTGGGGGTCGGAGGCCGCCATGGCCGGTTCCTTTCGTCGAACGGTGTTCCAAGAAAGGCTTCTGCGCAGTCATGGCGGTCGCAAACCGAATCCACGGCAATTTGCGATCTCGGTCACACGATCTTCGCCAGGGATCGCCCGGACCGGGGTCAGATCCCGAGGTCCTTGATGATCTTGGCTACGTGTCCGGTCGCCTTGACGTTGTAGAGGGCCTTCTCCACCTTGCCCTCTTCGTCGACCACGATCGTGGAGCGGATGACGCCCGTCACCACTTTGCCGTAGAGCTTCTTCTCGCCGTACGCGCCGTAGGCCTCCAGGGTCTTCTTCGAGGGGTCGCCGACCAGTGTGACCTGGAGGTTCTCCTTGTCGCGGAACTTGGCGAGCTTCTCCGGCCCGTCCGGTGACACGCCGATGACGTCGTACCCGGCGGCGGTGAGGAGCTCCAGGTTGTCGGTGAAGTCGCACGCCTGCTTCGTGCAGCCGGGGGTAAGCGCCGCGGGGTAGAAGTAGACGATGACCTTGCGGCCCTTGTGGTCCGCGAGCGAGACCTCCTTGCCGTCGGCGTCCGGAAGGGTGAAGGCGGGGGCGGTGTCGCCGGTCTGCAGTCGCTCGCTCATGGTTCTCCTCGAGTGGCACGCGGGCTGTGTGGCACCGAGCGTAATAGGGGGTGCCGCCGGGTGTGGGGGCGGCCGAGCTGACAGACTGTCGATGAAGGTTTACCGGACGACGAGCACGGAGGCGGCGCAGTGTCGGATACGAGGACCCCTGCGCAGATCGAGGCGGACATCATCAGCA
The DNA here is from genome assembly GCF_040660235.1 of Streptomyces sp. NPDC049970. Classification (NCBI taxonomy): domain Bacteria; kingdom Bacillati; phylum Actinomycetota; class Actinomycetes; order Kitasatosporales; family Streptomycetaceae; genus Streptomyces; species Streptomyces sp. NPDC049970. The sequence continues at coordinate 148,399 of NZ_JBFALP010000002.1, forward strand.
GGCGTCAGCAGCTTGCGGTGGTGCTGGACGAGATCGGGGTGCGGGTGCACCCGAAGACGATCATGGGTGACGCGAAGGCGAAGGTTGCGTCGACGGTCGACCGGACTGCCGGGCGTGCCTTCGTCGCTGTGAACCGTTCGGTTTCCGACGTGAAGGCGCAGTTCGTGTCGGAGGACGGTTCGCCGCGGCTGGAGCGGGTGATTCCGGCGGCGCTGCTGGTGGCCGGCGCGGTGGCGCTGCTGACGGTGTCGACGACGCGCCGGAAGCGCTGAGGGCGGGCACCTGCGTGCCGAGGGGTGCGCGAGGCCGGGTGCCGGTGCTCCGGAGGAGCGCCGGGGCCTGATGCCCACGTGCCGCTGGGGCGCCGGGGGTGCTTTCCCGGTGGGCCCTGGGGCGTGTGGTGCGGTTCGGGGCAGGTAGGTTTCTGCGGGTGAGCGACAACGGCATGAGCACCACCGACGACAAGCTGCCGATCCGGATGCTGCACGACCGGGTGCTGGTCCGGTCGGATTCGCCGGAGGGCGAGCGGCGTTCCGGTGGCGGGATCCTGATTCCGGCGACGGCGGCGGTCGGCCGGCGTCTGGCCTGGGCCGCGGTGGTCGCGGTGGGTCAGAACGTGCGGACCGTCGAGCCGGGGGACCGGGTGCTGTACGACCCGGAGGACCGTGCGGAGGTCGAGGTGCGGGGTGTGGCGTACGTGCTGATGCGGGAGCGGGATCTGCACGCGGTGGCGGCGGACCGGTTCGAGGGATCGGTGGATTCGACGGGGCTCTACCTGTAGGACGCTGTGTGTGGTGTGCGGGCCTGGTGGCGGTTGTCACCAGGCCTTTTGGCTGTTTTTTGCTAGGGTGGTGGGACCCCGACGAGATGCGCCGTACCGGGTTTCCGCAAAGACGACGCACCCGTGTTGTTCGCGTGTTTCGTCGTGGAGGTGCCGTCATGGCCTGGGTTCTGCTGGTTGTCGCCGGTCTGCTGGAAGTGGGCTGGTCGATCGGGATGAAGTACACCGAGGGTTTCACCAGGCTGTGGCCGAGTGTGTTCACGGGTCTGGGGATCGTGGCCAGCATGCTGTTGCTGTCGCAGGCGGCGAAGACGCTGCCGATCGGTACGGCGTACGGGGTGTGGGTCGGCATCGGTGCCGCGGGTGCGGCGGTGCTCGGCATGGTCGTGCTGCACGAGCCGGTGACCGCCGCCCGTATCTTCTTCGTCTGCCTGCTGCTCGTCGCTGTGGTGGGGCTGAAGGCGACTTCCGGGCACTGACCGTTCGGTGGGCAGCCTCTCAGGGGCCCGTGGTGCCCGTTCGGCGCTCCACGGGCCTGGCGTTTCCGTTCCGGTCCTCGGCGGGGCGGCCGTCTTCCGAATCCTGTCCGCTGTTCTCCCGGTCTCGGGGCTCTCTTCCCGTGGAGTCCCGTCCGGGGTTCCGGGTGGTGGCGTCGGCGGGGGTGGCGGTGCGGGGTGCCTGCGGGGCGCGGGAGGTGTCGGGGCTGGTGCCGGAGGGTTCGGCGGTGCGGGTGTCGTCCCGTTCCTCGCGTGATTCGCCGGGGCTCGGGGTTTCCTCTGTGTCGCCGGTGTCGCCGGTGGCGCCGGTGTCCTCGTCATGCTCTTCCGCTTCCGCGCTCTCGTCCGGGTCGGGCTCTTCGGGGCCTTCCTCGGCCTCCAGCTCGAAGTCCTGGGCCTCGCTGTCCTCCAGGGCGGCCCGGGTGTAGGCGGCCCAGGTCTGGGCGGGTGCGCCGCCGCCGTTCATGCGGGCCAGGCCGAGGGCGCCGTACAGCGGTTTCTGGATGCCGGTGTCGGGGTCCTGGCCCATGACGGCGATGACGGTGGCGAGGTCGGGTGTGTAGCCGGCGAACCAGGCGGCCTTGTCCTCCTCGGCGGTGCCCGTCTTGCCTGCGGCGGGGCGGCCCGCGCCCTGGGCTGCGGTTCCGGTGCCGCCGTCGACGACGCTGCGCAGGACGGAGGTGGTGGTGTCGGCGGCTTCGCGGCTGACGGCTCGCCGGGTGTTCCTGGCGGGGAGGGGGAGTGCGCTGCCGTTCTTGGTGATCTTCGCGACGAGGGTGTGGGCGCGCTGCTTTCCGTGGTCGGCGAGGGTGGCGTAGGCGGATGCCATGTCGACGACGCTGGCGGTGGCGGGGCCGAGCGCGATGGAGGGGGAGGCCGTGAGGTCGGGGGTGGTCCGGGGGATACCGAGGGCGATCGCGGTGTCCTTGACCTCCTGGGGCCCGACGTCCTGGGCCATCTGCGCGTAGACGGCGTTGACGGACTTGTCGGTGGCTTCGCGGACGGTGATCGAGCCGTAGTCGACGTCGTCCTCGTTGGCGGGGGCGTAGCCGGTGGAGCCCGCGGCGCCCTGGACGGTGCGTTCGTTGGTGCCGTCGTAGCGGGTGTTGGGGGTGATGGCGCGGCCGTTCTGGGTGGTGGAGCCGTTGGCCACGGCGGCGGCGAGCACGAAGGGCTTGAAGGTGGATCCGACCTGGTAGTCGCGGCGGGTCGCGTTGTTGACGTACTGCTTGGTGTAGTCGATGCCGCCGTAGAGGGCGACGACGTGTCCGGTGGCGGGGTCGACGGAGGCGCCGCCCGCGCGGACGTCGCGGTCCGCCTTGCGGTCGTCGCTGGTCCTGGACAGGACGTTGTCCTTGACGGCTTGGACGAGGGCGTGCTGCTTCTTCTTCTGGAGTGTGGTGGTGATGCGGTGGCCGCCGGTGGCGAGGGTGTCCTCGTCGATGATCCGGTTGGCGGCGAGGTACTGGTTGACGGCTTGGACGATGTAGCCGCGCTGGCCGGAGAGCGCGGTGGCTGGCTTGGCCTTGCCGGGTACGGGGAACTTCATGGCGGCACGGTCGGCGGGGGTGAGCCAGTGCTCCTTGACCATGCCGTCGAGTACGTAGTTCCAGCGGGCGAGGGCGGCGGCCTTGTTCTCCGGGTGGGCTACGACGTCGTAGGAGCTGGGGGCGTTGAGGAGGGAGGCGAGGTAGGCGCCTTCGGCGGCGTCGAGGTCGTCGACGTCCTTGCTGTAGTAGGCGTGGGAGGCGGCCTGGATGCCGTAGGCGTTGCGGCCGAAGTAGCTGGTGTTGAGGTAGCCCTCGAGGATCTCGTCCTTGCTCTGTTCGCGGTCGAGCTTGATGGAGATGAAGAGTTCCTTGGCCTTGCGGACGAGGGTCTGTTCCTGGCCGAGGTAGTAGTTCTTGACGTACTGCTGGGTGATCGTGGAGCCGCCCTGTCTGCCCTTGCCGGTGACGGTGTTCCAGCCGGCGCGGAAGGTGGCCTTGATGTCGATGGCGTCCTCGGAGTAGAAGTCCCGGTCCTCGGCGGCGAGTACGGTGCGCCGGATGGTGCGGGGGATGCGGTGCAGCGGGATGTTCTCCCGGTTGATCTCGCCGTCGCGGGCGATGACGGTGCCGTCCTCGTAGAGGTAGACGTTCGACTGGGCGGTGGCGCTGGCGTTGGCGGCGGGGATGTCGACGAGCTGGTAGCCGGCGGTGAAGCCGCCGACGAGCAGCAGGGCCAGGAGGAGGAGGCCGGCCAGGGTCATGCGCCAGGTGGGTACGGCGCGCCGCCAGCCGGTGCGCTTGGGCCGCTTGGGGCGTTTCGTGCGCTCCTTGCGGCCTCGCGCGCCGTCCGGGTGTGTTGTGCGTGGTGTGGGCGTCCCGGCCGAGGGGTCCCGGGGGGTCCAGCCCCCGGAGCTCTGCTGACCAGGGTCTCCGCTGTTCTGCGGTGGCTCGTGGCTCATGTCGTGGAGGCTCCTCGGCTGCGGACGATTTTCCCATAGTGCACTTTTCGGACCGATATCCCTTGGATCCCTCGAAGGAAATTCGGACCGCTCCGGGAAAAGGGGTCGCGGCCGTTCGGCGCCGTGGACTAGCGTCGTGCGCTTTGGTCCGGGTTCCGGAAGACGTGTGGGGGAGGGGCTTCGGTGCGGCTCTACGCGGTGGTGGCGGCCGGGGGGTTCCGGCGGCACGCCACCTACCGGGCGGCGACGGCGGCGGGTGTGTTCACGAACACCGTCTTCGGTTTCATCATGGCCTACACCTATGTGGCCCTGTGGGACGAGCGGCCGCAGCTCGGCGGGTACGACCAGTCCCAGGCCCTGACGTACGTGTGGCTGGGCCAGGCGCTGCTGATGACCTGCGCGATGATGGGCGGCGGCTTCGAGAGCGAGTTGACCGAGCGCATCCGCACGGGCGACATCGCCGTCGATCTGTACCGGCCGGCCGACCTGCAGTTGTGGTGGCTGGCCGGAGACCTCGGGCGGGCGGCGTTCCATCTGCTGGGGCGCGGGATCGTGCCGATGGTGATGGGGGCGCTGGCCTTCGATCTGGCGCTGCCGGGTTCGCCGTGGACGTGGCCGGCGTTCCTGGTGTCGGTGCTGCTGGGGGTGGTGGTCAGTTTCGCGCTGCGCTTCCTGATCGCCCTTTCGGCGTTCTGGCTGATGGACGGGGCGGGTGCCCTGCAGATGGCCATGCTCGCGGGGCTCTTCTTCTCGGGGATGCTGCTGCCGCTGACGCTGTTCCCGGGTGTGCTGGGTGAGGTGGCGCGGGCCCTGCCGTGGTCGTCGCTCCTCCAGGTCCCGGCCGATGTGTTCCTCGGCAAGTACACGGGGTGGGGGCTGATGCGGGCGTACGCGTTCCAGGCGGGGTGGGCGTTCGTACTGCTGCTGGCGGGGCGCCTGTTGCAGTCCGTCGCGACCAGGAGGGTGGTGGTGCAGGGTGGCTGAGGTCGGGTTGGAGCCGGTGGCCGCGCGGGGGGCGGAGCCTCCGGGGATCGAGTTCGCCGACCGGTCGCGGATGGTCGAGGGGGTCAGGGCGTACGGGCTGATCGTCGCGATGTGGCTGCGATCGACGCTGGCGTACCGGGCCTCGTTCGTGATGACGACGGTCGGGAACTTCCTGATGACCGGGTTCGACTTCGTCGCGATCATGCTGATGTTCTCGCACGTGGACGCGCTGGGTGGCTTCACGCTGGCGGAGATCGCGCTGCTGTACGGGGTGGCGGCGACCGCGTTCGGGCTGTGCGACCTGCTGCTGGGGTCCGTGGACCGGCTGGGGCAGCGGGTGCGTGACGGGACGTTCGACACCCTGCTGGTGCGCCCGGTGCCGGTGCTGGCGCAGGTGGCGGCGGACCGGTTCGCGTTGCGCCGCCTGGGCCGGCTCACGCAGGCGCTGCTCGTGCTCGGGTACGCGCTGGTGACGTTGGACATCGCGTGGACGCCGCTGAAGGTGGTGATGCTGCCGGTGATGGTACTCAGCGGGGCGGCGATCTTCGGGGCGGTGTTCGTGGTGGGTGGGGCGTTCCAGTTCTTCACGCAGGACGCCTCGGAGGTGCAGAACGCGTTCACGTACGGAGGCACGACGCTGCTCCAGTACCCGCCGTCGGTGTTCGCGAGGGAACTGGTGCGCGGGGTGACGTTCGTGGTGCCGCTGGCGTTCGTGAGCTGGCTGCCCGCGCTGTACGTGCTGGGGCGGGACTATCCGCTGGACCTGCCCGAGTGGGTGGCCTTCCTGTCGCCGGTCGTGGCGGGCTGCTGCGGGGTGCTGGCGGGCCTGGCGTGGCGGGTGGGGCTGCGGTCGTACCGCAGTACGGGAAGTTGAGCGGTACGGGAAGCCGAGCGGTACGGAAGCCGAGCGGTACGGGAGGCCGGGGAGTGGGCGTGGACGGTATGGACTTCATCGAGCTCGACGGTGTCGAGAAGGTCTTCGACGTGCGGCGCAGGACTGGATTCCTGCGTCGTGAACGGCGCGAGGTGCGGGCGGTCGACGGGATCAGCTTCCGGGTGTCGCGCGGTGAGATGGTCGGCTACATCGGCCCGAACGGGGCGGGCAAGTCGACGACGATCAAGATGCTGACGGGCATTCTGGCGCCGAGCGGTGGCCGGCTGCGGGTCGCGGGGATCGATCCTTCCAAGGAGCGTACGAAGCTGGCGCACCGGATCGGTGTGGTGTTCGGGCAGCGCACGACCCTCTGGTGGGATCTGCCGCTGCGCGACTCGTACCGGCTGATGCACCGGATGTACCGGATCCCGGACCGCCGCTACCGGGAGAACCTGGAGCGCTGTGTCGAACTCCTCGACCTGGAGGCGCTGTTGGAGGTGCCGGTGCGTCAGTTGTCCCTGGGGCAGCGGATGCGCGGCGACATCGCGGCGGCCCTGCTGCACGATCCTGAGGTGCTGTACCTGGACGAGCCGACGATCGGGCTCGATGTGATCTCGAAGGCCAAGGTGCGTGGGTTCCTGCGGGACCTGAACGCGGAGCGTTCGACGACGGTGCTGCTGACGACGCACGATCTGACCGACATCGAGCAGCTCTGCGAGCGGGTGATGGTGATCGACCACGGGCGTCTGGTGTACGACGGTGCGCTCGCCGGCCTGCACGGGGTGGGGGAGAGCGAGCGGACGCTGGTGGTGGATCTGGAGCGCGAACTCCCGCCGATCGAGCTGGTGTCGGAGCCCTCGGTGCGGGTGGTGAAGGTCGAGGGTCCCCGGCAGTGGCTGGCGTTCCCGGCCGCCGCGTCGGCGGCCCCGCTGGTGGCGCGCATCGCGGCGGACTATCCGCTCGTGGACCTGTCGGTGCGCGAGCCGGACATCGAGTCCGTCATCGCGAAGATGTACGTCTCGGGTGCCGCTCTCCAGGACGTCCCTCCGATCGCTCTATAGGGTGCGCGGTATGACAAGTGAACGCCCTGACATGCGCGCCTCCGACGCCGAACGTGAGCGGATCGCGGAGACCCTGCGGGAGGCCGTGGCCGAGGGCCGGCTGGAGATGGACGAGTTCGAACAGCGGTTGGACGCGACCTTCAAGGCGCGTACGCACGCGGAGTTGGAGCCGCTCGTGCGCGACCTGCCGGTGCCGGGCGCGGCCTCCCGGCCCGTCGCGGGACCGGTGGCCGGGCGGAACGAGACGTCGGGGGGCTGGCCGGCTCGGATCGGCGGGAACGCCACCTCGTCGGGGGCGTTCGCCTTCTGGGGCGGGTTCAGCCGCAAGGGCCGCTGGACGGTGGGCCGGAGCTTCACCGCGTTCGCGATGTGGGGCGGCGGTGAGATCGACCTGCGTGAGGCCCGATTCGCGGAGCGCGACGTGGTGATCCGCTGCTTCGCCGTCATGGGCGGTATGCAGGTGACGGTGGAGCCGGACCTCGACGTCCAGGTCAGCGGCCTCGGCATCATGGGCGGCTTCGGTGAGCACTCCAAGGTCGAGGAGGAGGACCCGGCGCCGGGCTCCCCGCGGGTGCGGATCACCGGGTTCGCCCTGATGGGCGGGGTCGGTGTGGAGCGCAAGCGGAGCAAGGCGGCGAAGCGGCGACTACAGGAGCAGGAGCAGGAGCAGGAGCGGCTGCGCCTGTCGCGGCCGGACGCGGGGGAGACGCGCAAGGAGCTCGGCTGATCCGGGCGGCCCGTGCGGGGACGCGGCCCCCGGAGCCCGGCCGGGCCGTCCGGGACGCGTCCCTCAGAGGTGGGCCGAGTCCGGACGGTCCACGTCGGGACGGCCGGCGTCGGGACGCGGCCCGGAGCTCTGCCGGGTCCCGACGACCGCGTCGTCAGAACGCGTCGCTCTTCGGTGTTCCGTCCACCTCGTCGAGCGTGACGGCGTGCCCGAGGGTGCGGTAGCCGGTGTCGTTGAAGTGCAGGTGGTCGCCCGAGTCGTACTCCGGGAGGATCCTGTTCGGCGCGTAGGGGTCGCGGACGGCCCGGTCGAAGTCGACGACGGCGTCGAAGACGCGGCCGGAGCGGATCTCCTCGTTGACCGCCAGGCGCACGGCGTTGCGTTCGGGCGTCCAGGTGCCGTAGCCCTGGAAGGGGGTCAGCGTCGCTCCGACGACCCTCAGGCCCCGGTCGTGCGCCCGCTCGGCGAGGGCGCGCAGCCCGGCGGTGATGCGCCGGGGGTCGGCCTCCTGGGGGGCCTGCTGCACGTCGTTGATGCCGAGCGCGATGACCACGGTCTTCGCTCCGGCGACGGAGAGCACGTCGCGTTCGAAGCGGTGGGTCGCGCTCGGGCCGCCCAGGCTCTTCACGCCGCCCGCGGAGAGCGGGCTGTCGAGCAGGACGCGGTTGCCGGCGATGCCCTGGTTGGCCACGCCGAAGCGGTGCCGCAGCCGGTCGGAGAGGACGTCCGACCAGCGGGCGTCGGCGTCGGTGGTGGAGCCGCTGCCCGCGGTCAGTGAGTCGCCGATCACGACGATCGCCCCGGTCGAGGTGCTGTTGTGGACGTCCACGGCCGTCAGGTAGCGCCAGCGGGTGGTGCTCCAGGTGCCGTGGTCGTCGGCCAGGTAAGACGTCTGGTGGGTGTTGGGGTGCTGTGTGACGGCCCCGGCGGCGTGCGGGGTGCGCAGGGTCACGACGAGATCGGCGTCGGGGCTGACCGGCACGGCCACCGGGTCGCTGACGACCTGTCGGCCCGCGGCGACGGTGACGGTGGGCAGTCCGCGGAAGGTCACCCGGCGGGTGTTGACGGTGGCCTGGTCCACGACGAGCGGGACGGCACCGAAGAGGTTGGAGAGGGTGATGCGGGCCGCGTCCCCACCGATGCTGGTGTGCACGATGTTGCGAATGGTGCGGCCGGGGTAGCCGTGGGGTGAGTCCGGCTCGGCGCTGACGGGTGCTCCGGTCCAGGTGGCGGTCCAGGTGCCGGTGGAGTTGGCCGGTGCGGCCTGGTTGCGGACCGCCGCGTGGGTCTCGGGTCCGGTGCCGGGCACCGTCCGGTCCTCCGGTATCAGCGACGTACCGAACGCCACGGCGGCGGCGAGTGCGGCGGTGCCTGCCACGAGGGCGATGAGCAGGGCATACCCCTGGCGCCTGGGCATCTGCGGTGTTTCTCCTTGCGGTGTCCGACGCGGCGCACGACAGGGCGTACGGTCCGGCGTTCGGGATGGTGTTCGAGCTGTTCTCATGATGCGGCACTCCCCGGGGAACTCGACATGCGGCCCGGGAGTAGGTGGGGTAGGGACAATGCGTACGGCACGCAGTGGCATGTACGCGGACGGGTGGAGCGGATGGAACAGGACGCGGGGCAGGCAGCGGGACCCGGGCCGGAGCACGGATCCGGGCGGCCGGGGATCGCGGCGAAGGGCGTCGGTGCCGCGCCCGCCGAGGGGCCGGAGCCGGAGCTGGAGCCGGTGGCCGCTCCGGAGCCGGGGCCGCGTGGCCTGCCGTCCGGAGAGCCCGGAGGCCCCGATGAGCCCGCAGGGCCCGGCAGGCGCGGAGCGCCCGGGAGCCCCGGTGGGCGGCGGTCAGGGCCGCCGTTGGGCGGGTTCGCGTACACCGCCGCCGACGAGGAGAAGCAGCGCGGTGTGCGCCGTATGAAGACCACCGCCACGGGTCTGCTCCTGCTCGTCGCGCTCGTGTACGTCCTCGCCACGTGGGCGGAGAACTCGGGTGTGGGCGGCTGGCCGGGCTTCGTCGCAGCGGCTGCCGAGGCCGGCATGGTGGGTGCGCTGGCGGACTGGTTCGCCGTCACGGCGCTCTTCCGGCGCCCGCTCGGCCTGCCCATCCCGCACACCGCGATCATCCCCACCAAGAAGGACCAGTTGGGGACGTCACTCGGTTCCTTCGTGGGCGAGAATTTTCTCTCCGGAGACGTGGTTCGTGACCGAATTCACGCGCTGGGCGTAGGTGCGAGGCTCGGTTCGTGGCTCGCGGAGCCGGCCCACGCGGACCGGGTCACCGCCGAGCTCGCCACGGCGCTGCGGGGCGCGCTGACGGTCCTTCGGGACTCGGACGTGCAGGCGGTGGTCGGCGAGGCGATCACCCGGCGGGCGGACGCCGCCGAGGTCGGCCCGAGCATGGGCAAGATGCTGGAGAAGATCGTCACGGACGGGGGCCACCGCAAGGTCGTCGACCTCGTCTGCGTGCGGGCGCACGACTGGCTGGTGATGCACGGCGACTCCGTGATGGACGCGGTGCAGGGCGGGGCCCCGGGCTGGACCCCCCGGTTCGTCGACAAGCGGGTGGGGGAGCGGGTCTACAAGGAACTGCTGCGCTTCGTCACGGAGATGCGGGACATGCCGGGGCATCCGGCGCGCGGTTCGATCGACACGTTCCTGACCGACTTCGCCGCCGACCTCCAGACGGACACGGACACCAGGGCCCGGGTGGACCGGCTGAAGTCGGAGATCCTGGGGCGCGGTGAGGTCCAGGACGTCATCGCCTCCGCGTGGTCCTCCGTGCGCGCGATGATCCTGGCGGCGGCCGAGGACGAGCGCAGCGAGCTGCGGCTGCGGGCCAGGGCCTCGCTGATGGCCCTGGGCGCCAGGCTGTCCACGGACGAGCGGCTCCAGGCCAAGCTGGAGGGGTGGCTGGAGGACGCGGCGGCGTACGTCGTCACGACGTACCGCACCGAGATCACGTCGCTGATCAGTGACACGGTCGCGGGCTGGGACGCGGATCAGACGTCGAAGAAGATCGAGGCGCACATCGGCCGTGACCTGCAGTTCATCCGGATCAACGGCACCGTGGTCGGGGCGCTGGCCGGTCTGGTGATCTACACGGTGTCGCGGGCGCTGGGGGGCTGACCGGGGGCGCGCCCGTCCTGTCGTACGGACACGCCCCCGGGTGACGCGGGGAGTTGCTGTTCAGTACGCACCCCGCAGAGCCCGTGTTCAATCCCCTGGCACGGTTTTTCTTCGGCTTTTCTTCGGCTTTCTTCGGCGCCGCGTGGTTTTCAGGCGGTGCGCCGGGTGACCGCCCAGGACGCGGAGGCGACGCCGCCCGCCACGGTGAACACCGCGGGCCAGGCGCCGACCTTCTTGGCGAGGGGGTGCGATCCGGCGAACGCGGCGACGTAGGCGACGGTCAGGGCGGTGGCCGCGCGGGCCCCGGCGCGCCGGTTCCACTCGTACGCCGCCACCGAGCCGGCGGCGGCCAGGGCGACGCCGCCCAGCGGGCGTTTCCCGGTCCACCGGGCGATCGCGTATCCGCCGACGAGACCGCTCGCCGCCACTGCCGCTGCCGGGACCTTCGCCATTGCCGCCACCTTCGCTCTTCCGTGCGCCGGCCTCCGGCCGGCACGTGCCGAGGACCCGAGAGTAGTTCCCGGGTCCTCGGTGCCGTTCGGCCGGGCGGGCCGTTCGGCCGAACGGGCCGTGGCCGGCCCGGTCCGTCGCGTCAGTCGGTGCCGAACTCCATCGCCGCGCGGTCCAGCAGCTGGTCGTCCTCGGAGACCTCGCCGCGCGAGGCGATGGCCTCGGCGCCGCCCTCGGGCATGGCGCCGATCAGGCCGGTCGCCGCGGCCTGGGCCGCGCCGATCAGCGCGGGGTGCGAGGTGCCGACGAGGCCGAGGCTCGCGAACTGCTCCAGCCTGGCGCGGGAGTCGGCGATGTCGAGGTTGCGCATGGTGAGCTGGCCGATCCGGTCCACCGGGCCGAACGCCGAGTCCTCGGTGCGCTCCATCGAGAGCTTGTCCGGGTGGTAGCTGAAGGCCGGGCCGGTGGTGTCGAGGATCGAGTAGTCCTCGCCGCGCCGCAGCCGCAGGGTCACCTCGCCGGTGACGGCGGAGCCGACCCAGCGCTGGAGGGACTCACGGACCATGAGGGCCTGCGGGTCCAGCCAGCGGCCCTCGTACATCAGCCGGCCGAGGCGCCGTCCCTCGTTGTGGTAGTGCGCGAGGGTGTCCTCGTTGTGGATCGCGTTCACGAGGCGCTCGTACGCGGCGTGCAGCAGAGCGAGGCCCGGGGCCTCGTAGATGCCGCGGCTCTTCGCCTCGATGATGCGGTTCTCGATCTGGTCGGACATGCCCAGGCCGTGGCGTCCGCCGATGGCGTTGGCCTCCGTCACCAGGTCGACCGCGGTGGCGAACGGCTTGCCGTTGATCGTCACCGGGCGGCCCTGGTCGAAGCCGATGGTGACGTCCTCGGGGGCGATCTCGACCGAGGGGTCCCAGAAGCGGACGCCCATGATCGGGTCCACGGTCTCCACACCGGTGTCGAGGTGCTCCAGCGTCTTCGCCTCGTGGGTGGCGCCCCAGATGTTGGCGTCGGTGGAGTACGCCTTCTCGGTGCTGTCCCGGTAGGGCAGACCGTGGGAGGTCAGCCACTCGGACATCTCCTTGCGCCCGCCGAGCTCGGTGACGAAGTCGGCGTCGAGCCACGGCTTGTAGATGCGCAGGTGGGGGTTGGCGAGGAGGCCGTAGCGGTAGAACCGCTCGATGTCGTTGCCCTTGAACGTCGAGCCGTCGCCCCAGATCTGTACGTCGTCCTCGAGCATCGCCCGGACCAGCAGGGTCCCGGTCACGGCACGGCCCAGCGGCGTGGTGTTGAAGTACGCGCGGCCTCCGGAGCGGATGTGGAACGCGCCGCAGGCGAGTGCTGCCAGGCCCTCCTCCACCAGTGCGGCCCGGCAGTCGACCAGGCGCGCGATCTCCGCGCCGTAGGCCTTGGCACGGCCGGGCACCGACGCGATGTCGGGCTCGTCGTACTGACCGATGTCGGCGGTGTAGGTGCACGGGACGGCACCCTTGTCGCGCATCCAGGCGACCGCGACGGACGTGTCGAGGCCGCCCGAGAAGGCGATGCCGACGCGCTCGCCGGTGGGCAGGGAGGTGAGAACCTTAGACATGGGAAGAGTATGCACTCGATCGCATGTATATGCAAATAGCGCCGGTAGGGCCCATGGGGCCGGTCCCGCACGGTCGGCGGTTCAGGGGTGCACAAGCGTTTACCCTGAGGGTGAACGCTTGTGCACCCCTCTGCGTACGGAGATCCCATGACCGCACCCGCACCCGCCGCCGCCCCGGACCACCCCCGTTTCGCCGTCGGCGTCCTGGCCTTCTGCGGCGTAGTGGTCGCGATCATGCAGACGATCGTCGTCCCGCTGCTCCCCCACATACCTGAGCTCACCGGCGCCACCCCCGCCGCCGCGAGCTGGCTGGTCACCGTCACCCTCCTCACGGGTGCGGTCTTCACCCCCGTGCTCGGGCGGGTCGGCGACATGTACGGCAAGCGGCGCGTCCTCGTCGCCTCCCTGGGGGTCCTCGTCGTGGGGTCCGTCCTGTGCGCGATCAGCTCCCACATCGGCGTACTGATCGCCGGGCGGGCGCTCCAGGGGGCGGCCATCGCCGTCGTGCCGCTGGGCATCAGCATCCTGCGTGACGAACTGCCGCCCGAGCGGGTGCTGTCGGCGGTGGCCCTGATGAGCTCGACCCTGGGCATCGGCGCGGCCGTGGGGCTGCCCGTCGCGGCGGTCGTCATCGAGAACTTCGAGTGGCACACCATGTTCTGGGTCTCCGGCGCCATCGGTCTCCTCGACGTGGCCCTGGTGCTCCGCTTCGTGCCGGAGTCGCCGCTCCGCTCCCGCGGCCGGTTCGACGTGCTCGGCGCGCTCGGCCTGACCGCCGCCCTGGTCTGCCTGCTGCTCGCCGTCACCCAGGGCGGCGGATGGGGCTGGGCCTCGGCACGCACCCTCGGCCTGCTCTCCGCCGCGGTCGTGATCGCCCTGGTCTGGGGCGCTTACGAGCTCCGGGTGCGCTCGCCCATGGTCGACCTGCGGGTGTCGGCCCGCCCGGCCGTGCTCCTCACCAACATCGCCGCGCTGCTGATCGGCTTCGCGTTCTACGCCAACTCCCTGGTCACCGCCCAGATGGTGCAGGAGCCGAAGGCCACCGGTTACGGTCTCGGCGCCTCGCTCGTCGTCAGCGGCCTGTGCCTGCTGCCCGGTGGTGTGACGATGGTGGCGCTCTCGCCCGTGTCGGCCAGGATCTCCGCGAAGCACGGCCCGAGGACCAGTCTGGCACTGGCCGCCGGGATCATCGCGGTCGGCTACGTGGTGCGGTACTTCACCAGCCACAGCCTGTGGCTGATCATCGCGGGTGCCACGGTCGTCGCGGCCGGTACGGCGATCGCGTACTCGGCTCTCCCGGCGCTGGTGATGCGTGGTGTTCCCGTCAGCGAGACGGGTGCGGCCAACGGCCTGAACACCCTGATGCGTTCGGTGGGCCAGGCGTTCTGCAGTGCCACGGTCGCCGCCGTGCTCGCCAACATGACCTTCCTGGCCGCCGGGCGCGAGGCCCCGACCCTCGGTGCGTACCAGTTGGTCTTCCTGATCGCGGCGGGTGCGGCACTGCTGGCCCTCGGGGTGACCCTGTGCCTGCCGGGCGGCCGCGCGGACACCGGGGCGGGTACGGTCGGACGCAAACGCAGGAGCAGCGGCCGTACGCGGGCGGTGCCGATCCAGGAGGGCGCATGACCGCCGCCCGAGCCACCGCACCGCCGACCGCGCCGGAGACGGCAGAACCGGATTCGGCAGGACCGGATTCGGCCGCTCCCGAGTCGGCCGAACCGGGGACGACCGCTCCCGGGACGGCCGCACCCGGGTCGGCGGCCACGGGCAGGGACGCGATCCTGCTCGCCGCGCGCCGGGCGTTCACCCAGCGGCCGTACGCGGAGGTGACCATCCGGGGCATCGCGGCCGACGCGGGGGTGAGCGCGTCCCTCGTGGTGAAGCACTTCGGCCGCAAGGAGGAACTCTTCAACACGGTCGCCGACTTCGGCCCGGCCGCCGAGGAGCTCTTCGACGCCCCGCTCGACGGGCTCGGCCGCCACATGGTGCTGACGCTCGTCCGCCGCCGCAGGGAGCAGAAGGGGGACCCGCTCCTCAGGGTGGTCTTCTCCCTCGGCAACCACGACGAACGCTCCCTGCTCCGCGACCGTTTCCACGAGCAGGTCACGGCACGCCTGACGGCCCGGCTCCCCGGCCGGGAGCGGGCCCTGCGCGCCGAGCTCATCGCCGGTCACCTCATCGGTCTGGGCGCCACGCTGAGCCTCCACCGCGAGGGCGCTGGCTCGCGCGCGACGCCCGAGCACCTCGCGGACCTGTACGCACCCGCGCTGCAGAGCCTGGTGGCGGGCTGACCCACCGGTGGCCGGGTCACACCTGAGGGCTTCCGGCGACCGGCAGCCGGGTCACACCCGCAGGACGTCGATCCCCAGGCCGGTGAACTCCCCGACCACGTCCTCCGGTGCGTCCAGGTCCGTGACCAGGACCGACACCGCCGCCGTCTCGCACACCTGGGCGAAGGCCCGGCGGCCGAGCTTCGAGGAGTCGGCCACCACGATGACCCGGCCCGCGCACTCGGCGAGGGCACGGTTGGCGCCGGCCTCGGACTCGTCGTGCGTCGCCGCGCCGAAGCGCGGGTGCACCGCGTCCACGCCGAGGATCGTGTAGTCGAGCGCCAGGGTGCGCAGGACGGAGTCGACCAGCGGGCCGACGAGTTCGTACGAGTTCGGCCTGGCCACCCCGCCGGTGACGACGATCTTCACCTGGGGGCGGACCGCGAGCTCGTTGGCGATGTTGATCGCGTTGGTCACGACGGTCAGCGCCGTGCCGCCGCCCGCCGGTTCGGGCCGTACGGCCAGCTCCCTGGCCACCTCGGAGGTCGTCGTACCGCCGTTGATGCCCACGGTCGAGCCCGAGGGGATCAGCTCGGCGGCGGCCTTCGCGATGCGCTGCTTCTCGTCGGCGCGGCGGGCCGCCTTGTAGCGCAGCGGCAGGTCGTAGGCGACGCTGCTCACCACCGCGCCGCCCCGGGTGCGGGTCAGCAGGTTCTGCCGGGCCAGTTCGTCGAGGTCGCGGCGGACCGTGGCGGGGGAGCAGCCGAGCTGTTCGGCCGCTTCGAGTACGTCGAGATGGCCCTGGTCGCCGAGGATCTCCAGCAGCCGGGTCCATCGGGTGTGTGCCGCCACCGGGGCCTCCTTGCTCGGAGCGAACCCTATCGTCCGGGCCCGGCGAGTATCCGCAGCAGCCGGGCCACCTCGGCGGCCACGGCGTCGCGGGCCGGGCCGAGGTAGGCGCGGGGGTCCGCGGCGTCCGGGTGGGCGTCCAGATGGGTGCGGACGGCGCGTGTGAACAGCTTGTTCAGGTGCGTCGAGATGTTCACCTTGGTCATGCCAGCGGCGACCGCCTCGGCGAGCCCCGTGTCACCCACTCCGGAGGAGCCGTGCAGGACGAGCGGGACGTCCACCGCGTCGCGCAGCCGGGTGATGAGCGCGAAGTCGAGGGCGGCGTCGCGGGTCAGCATCGCGTGCGAACTGCCGACGGCCACCGCGAGGGCGTCGACGGCCGTGGCCGCGACGAACGCGCGCGCCTCGTCCGGATCGGTGCGCACACCGGGGGCGTGCGCACCGTCCTTGCCGCCCACCTCGCCGAGTTCGGCCTCCACCCAGACCCCGTGGTCGTGGCAGTACGCGGTGATCTCGCGGGTCGCGGCCACGTTGTCGTCGTACGGGAGCTTGGAGGCGTCGAACATGACGGAGGTGAAGCCGAGCCGGACGGCCTCCCGCACCAGCCCCGCCGACTCGGCGTGGTCGAGGTGCACGGCCACCGGCACGTCCGCCGCCCGCGCGACGGCGAGCGAGGCGAGCCCGATGGGTTCGAGCGCACCGTGGTAGCGGGCGGTGTTCTCGCTGACCTGGAGGATCACCGGCAGTCCGGCCGTGTCCGCCCCGCGCGCGATGGCCTGCGCGTGCTCGATCTGCACGACGTTGAAGGCCCCGACGCCGGTCGCGCCGGTACGGGCGCCGTGGGTGATGTCACCGGTGGATATGAGCGGCATGGGCTTCCTTCGCGGATGCGGGTTGCGTGAACGTCGGCGAGTGATGCTCGAAGTTGCTCATTTATAGCTTGTATCAAGCAGCTTTGAAAACAACTGTCGCCCCCGGCGAGAGCCGGAGGCGACAGTGGGCGTGGGCAGTGGCGGCGTGGGTGAGGGTGCGGAAGCGTGCCCGGTGTTACTCGCAGGCGACCCCGTCGCCGTCACGGTCGAGGTGCGACCCGTACCCCGGATCCCCGCGGTGGATGGGAGCGGCGCCCGCCGCGCGCACGGCCGTGCAGTTGGCGTAGTAGGCGCTGCCGCCCCCGCCGCCGGAACTCCCGCCGTCCGATCCGCCCGAGGACGACCCGCCGCCCGAGGAGGAACCGCCGCTCGATCCCGATGACCCGTACGGCTCGCATCCGACGCCGTCGTTGTCGCGGTCGAGGTGCGCGGCGTACCCGGGGTCGCCACGGCGGACGGGGGCTGCGCCGGCGGCCCGCACGGCGTCGCAGTTCGCGTAGTGGACCGACGGCTCGACGGGTTTCGCCTTCGCCTTCGGGGTCCGCGCTGCCGTCGGTGTCGGGCTGGGGGTCGGTTCGGGCGCCGAGACGGTGATGCGTACGACGGCGCTGCCTCCGGCCGGACCCCCGCTGTTCACGGAGACCTCGTACGTGAACTCGTCCTCGCCCGCGTATCCGTCCGCAGGGGTGTAGGTGAGCGAGCCGCCGTCGACCGTGACGGTGCCGTGCTGGGTCGGGCTCTGCGGGGTGAGGGTGAGTTCGACGACCTCGTAGGTGTCCGTGAGCGGGGCGTCGGTGCCGTCCTCCAGGCTCACGGAGTCGTTGGCCAGGACGTCGATCGCGATCTCCTGGCCCGCGTCCGCGCTCGCCTCGTCGTCCACGAGCGCGAGTTCCCTTTCGGCTTCCGGTTCCGGGGACGGCGTTACGGAGGCGGAGGCCGCGACGGGCTCCGCCTTGCCCGCGGCGCTCCCCTCGGCCCCACCGCACCCCGCCAGGGCCAGTGTCAGAGATGCGGCTCCGGCTGCCATGCCGAGCCGGCCACTCCTCTTTCGTGTGTCCATGTGTCCCCCAAGGTGGTTCGGTGCTGCTGAGGGGCGATGCTCGCAGCGGCGCTGCGGCCCGGATGCGGGATTCGGGGGAAGGAAACTGAATTGTGACGAAGGAGTGAAGAAATCATGAAGAAGAGGGGGAGTGGTCTGGTCGCAGACCCGCCCGTGCGGTTGGAACGGGCGGGTTCGATCCCGCCCGTACCGGTGCGTGACGGCCGACCGTGCGCCGAGCGGCAGAAGCCCGCGTGGCGAATCGGTGGTGCGTGAGGGTGCGTGAGGGCCTCGTCAGGGGCCGCGATCCGAGTACGGCCTCCGCTCCGCTCCGGAGCGGAGCCGGGCCGCCCTCCGGAACGGGACAGGCCTCACCGAGTCTCGTTCGGGCCGGTCAGGTGACGGCCTGGGTGCCGATGACGTCGAGCAGCCTGAGCCGCTCGGAGGCCTCGCTGCCCGGCGCCGCGGTGTAGGCGACGACCCGCAGGTCGCTCCCCGCTGCGACGAGTACGTCGCAGTCGAGGGTGATCGTGCCGATCTCGGGGTGGGTGACGGACTTGGCGCCCGACCGGTGGCTGCCCACGATGCCCGAGTCCCACAGGCCGGCGAAGGCGGTGCCCGTCTCCCGCAGGTCCTTGACCAGGGAGCGCAGCCCCGCGTCGGCGGGGTAGCGGGCGGTGGCCGCCCTGAGGTCGGCGACCATCGTCGCCTCGAAGTCGGCCCGCTGCTCCGGGGTTTGGCGGACCCGGCCGGGCAGCCCCGCGAAGTGCCGCCAGACCAGGTTGCGTTCGCGCCCGCGCAGCGCGGACGGGTCGCCGAACAGGGCGGCCCAAGCCGGGTTCCACTCGACGAGGTTCCAGGCGGCGTCGTGGACGCTCAACGGGGCGCCGTCCAACTGGTCGAGCAGTCTGCGGAGTCCGGGCGTGATGTGCGTCGAGATGTGGCCGGGCCCCGGTTCGGGCTGTCCCGCGAGGAGGTGGAGATAGGTGCGCTCCGCGTCCGAGAGGCGCAGGGCGCGGGCCAGGGAGGCCAGTACCTGCGGCGAGGGGGAGGTGGCCCGGCCCTGTTCGAGGCGGGTGATGTAGTCGACGGACAGGGCGGCGAGCTGTGCCAGTTCCTCGCGCCGTAGCCCAGCCGCGCGCCGCACCCCGCCCGCGGGCAGCCCGACCGTCTCGGGGGTGAGCCGGTCGCGCCAGCCGTGCAGAGCCCTGCCCAGGTCGTTCGAGCCCGGTGTGCGGGTGGATGCGTCATCGGAGGTGCTCACCCCTCCAGTATCCGGGCGTGGCCGCTGAACAGCCTGGTACCGGCAGTCCACCGGCTGAGGCGGGTACTGCCTGTGCCCGGCGGTTTCGAGGACGGTGAGGCACGACCCATTCGCCCGCCGGACACGGGAGCGCCCACATGACCACCACCCTCATCACCGGAGCCAACAAGGGCCTCGGCTTCGAGACCGCCCGCCGTCTCATCCAGGCGGGACACACCGTCTACGCCGGGGCGCGTGACACCCGGCGCGGGGAGGAGGCCGCCGCGAGGCTCGGAGCCCGCTTCGTGCGCATCGACATCACGGACGAGGACTCCGTCCGGGCCGCCGCCGAGTTCGTCCGCAAGGAGGCGGGCAGCCTGGACGTCCTGGTCAACAACGCCGGGATCAGCGGTGTCCGCAAGCCGGTGGGCGAGGTGACCGGGGAGGACATGCGGAGCACGTACGAGACCAACGTCTTCGGCGCCGTACGTGTGACCAGGGCGTTCCTGCCGTTGCTGGAGTCCGGGAAGGCCCCGGTCGTCGTCAACGTGGCCAGCGGTCTCGGGTCGATCGCGGCTACGAACGACCCGAGCCGGGTCGAGTTCACCGTGGCGGCCCTCGACTACAACTCGTCCAAGACCGCGCTGGTCATGGTGACTTCGCAGTACGCCAAGGCGTACCCGGGCATCAGGTTCAACGCCGTGGACCCCGGCTACACCGCCACCGACCTCAACGCCCACTCGGGCCCCAGGAGCGTGGAGGAGGGCGCGGACATCATCGTCCGTATGGCGCTCGTCGACGCCGACGGCCCGACCGGTGGCTTCTTCGACGAGGCCGGACCCGCGGCCTGGTGAACCGCGCGCGGCCCGTGCTCCCGGCACCGGGCCCGGTGATCCACATGCGGTCCGGTGGCCGGGGCGCGAGGATCGGGACTACGGGCGGTGGCCCGGTCGCGCCTCGGCCCTCTCGGGCCGGTCTCCCTTCCAGGCGCTCCGGTCCGCCTCCCGGCCCAGCCACCAGGGGGGTCTGGAGGTACAGGATGCCGCGGCCCCTGTGGACCGGAGCGATCAGCTTCGGCCTGGTCACCATCCCGATCAAGGTGGTGTCCGCCACCGAGGACCACTCGATCTCCTTCCACCAGTACCACCGGGAGGACATGGGGCGGATCCGTACGCGCAAGGTGTGCGAGATCGACGGCGAGGTCCTCACGCAGGAGCAGATCGGCAAGGGCTACGAGGTCGCCAAGGACCGGACCGTGCCCGTCACGGACGAGGAACTCGACCGGATGCCCCTGCCGACGGCGAAGGCCATCGAGATCGTGTCGTTCGTCGACGCCGACAGCATCGACCCCGTGCGTATCGGCGACAGCTACTACCTGGCGGTCGACGGCCAGGTCGCGGCGAAGCCGTACACCCTGCTGCGCAAGGCGCTGGAGCGGAGCGAGAAGGTCGCCGTGGCGAAGTTCGCCTGGCACAACCGTGAGCGGCTGGGGCTGCTGCGGGTACGGGACGACGCGATCGTGCTGCACTCCATGCGGTGGCCGGACGAGATCCGCAGCCCCGAGTCCCTGGCACCCAGGGAGACGGAGCTGGACGAGGACGAGATCGAACGGGCGGTCCAGCTCACCGACAGCATGGGCCTGGACGACATCTCGGGCTTCCGTGACCGCTACCGGGAGGCCCTGGAGGAGCTGATCGCGGCCAAGTCCGAGGGCAAGCCGCTGCCGGCGGCCCCGGGCGGCGAGGAGGAGGAGCCGGGCAAGGTCATGGACCTGATGGCCGCGCTGAACGCCTCGGTGAAGGCCGCCAAGGAGACCCGGGGCGAAGAGGCGACTGCCGGGGAGGCGCGGGGCGGGGACGCCACCGTGCACGAGATGACACCCGGCAGGACCCGCGCCCGGAAGAAGGCCGCCCCGGCCTCGAAGAAGACGGCGGCGGGAGCGGCGGCCAGGAAGACCGGGGCCGGGAAGACGGCCTCGGGTAAGGCGGCTACCGGGAAGGCCGCGACGGGGAAGGCGGCTACGGGGAAGGCTTCTGCGGGAAAGGCGGCGGCGGGCAGGACGGCGGCTAAGAAGCAGCCGGCCAGGAAGACGGCGGCGAGGAAACGCACGGCCTCCTGATCCGCGCTTCCCTCGGTGCACCATCTCCTGATCCGCGCGTTCCTCCGGCGCGCCACCTCTTGGCCCGCGTTTCCCTCGGCGGGCAGCCTCCTGATCCGCGCTTCCCTGGCGGCCCGCGGCCCGTCTCCCGGTCTGTCGTCTCGGCACAGGGCCTCTCGGCACAGGGCCTCCCGGCCCGCCCCGTCAGCCGGTGTCGTCAGGTGCCAGGTCCGGCCGCAGCCGGTGCCACGACGGCTGGCGCAGCCGCCCCGCCTTCGTGCGGGTCGCGTAGCGCACCTCGCCGACCAGGCGCGGCAGCACCCACCGCGCGCCCGCGACCGGCGGTGTCTCGTCGAAGGGGCACGTGTCGACTGCGGCGACGCGCAGGAGCTCGGCGAGCCTGGTCCGCTCGGCGTCGCTCCACCCCGTGCCGACGCTGCCCGCGTACCGAAGCCCGCCCGCGTGCCGCTCGCCCACCAGCAGCGCGCCCGGCAGGCCGCCCAGCCGGCCGCGTCCGGGCACCCAGCCGCCGACGATCACGTCGACCGTGCGGACATGCCGGATCTTGATCCAGCTGCGGGCGCGGACCCCGGGCTCGTACGCCGAGGTCAGACGCTTCGCGACGATGCCTTCGAGCCCGGCCTCCCGTGTCATGGCCAGGGCGTTCTCCCCGTGCCCGACCGCCACCGAGGGCGTCGACCAGTGCGGACCTTCGAGCGCCAGGCGCTCCAGCGCGCCCCGCCGCTCGGCGTAGGGCCGCGCCAGGAGACTCGTGCCGTCCAGGAACACGACGTCGAACAGCACCAGCTGGGCGGGCACCCGCTCGGCCATGCGGGCGGCCTTCAGCGGCGACCCGGCGAGTCCCATCCGTGACTGCAGGCGCTCGAAGTCGCTGCGCCCCTGGTCGTCGAGTGCGACGATCTCGCCGTCCAGCACCGCCGGTACGCCGCCGAGGGCCGCCCCGAGCGGAGCCAGTTCCGGATACGCCGCGGTGATGTCTGCGCCGGACCTGGCCAGCAGCCGCAGCGAGCCGTTCCCCTGGACGTACGCCATGGCGCGCTGGCCGTCCTGCTTCACCTCGTACGCCCACTGCTCGTCCGTGGCCGCGGGCGGCAGGTGGCCGGGCGTCGCGAGCATCGGGGCGATACGGGGCAGAGTGGTCATGTCGGAACCCTCTCAGCAGACCCGCGGGAAGAGGCCGGTACGAAGAATCCTCGGAGGCGTGTCGATACGCGCGTGTCCCGTACGTCGTCATGGTGTACGCGGGAAACGCGTGCCGAACGACGGAAACGGACAGGAGCCGGACCATGAAGTACATGCTGTTGATCCACAGCGGTGCGACCGACGAGAACGGTGGAGCGGCCGAGTGCACGGTCGAGGACTGGATGATCTACGACAAGGAGGTCAGGGACGCCGGGATCCTGGTCTCCGGGGAGTCGCTCGCCGACCTCGTCACCGCGACGACGGTGCGGGTCGGTTGCGCCGGGGACCGGACCGTCACGGACGGGCCGTTCGCCGAGACCCGTGAGGTCCTGGGCGGATTCCTCGTCATCGACGTACCGGACCTCGACGTCGCCCTCGACTGGGCGGCCCGATGCCCGGGGGCGCGCGGAAGTGGCGCGGTCGTGGTGCGCCCGGTCGCCGACTTCGGGGCCTGACGGCTGTGGGCGAGGGAAGCGGCGGTACCGGTGGGCAGGGGCCCGAGTCTTCCGCCCTGGCGTCCGTCGCCTCGGTCTTCCGTGAGGAGCACGGCCGGCTGCTGGCCTCCCTCGTCCGCCGTTACGGCGACCTGGACCTGGCTGAGGAGGTCACCTCCGAGGCCGTCGAGGCGGCCCTGGTGCACTGGCCGGTCGACGGCGTACCGGCCAGGCCGGGCGCCTGGCTGCTGACGACGGCCCGGCGCAAGGCCGTCGACCGGCTGCGCCGCGACCGTGCGTACGCCGCCCGGCTGGCCGTCCTCCAGGTCGAGGCGGAACGGGCCGTCCCCGCCGCACCCGCCGACGCGGACGGCGGGCTCCCCGACGAGCGGCTTCAGCTCTTCTTCACCTGCGCCCACCCGGCGCTCGGGGCCGAGGACCGCAGCGCCCTCACCCTGCGCTGCCTCGCCGGCCTGACGACCCCCGAGGTCGCGCGGGCCTTCCTCGTGCCGACCGCGACGATGGCGCAGCGGATCGTGCGGGCGAAGAGGAAGATCCGCGAGGCACGCATTCCCTTCCGCGTCCCGGGCGCCGATGAACTGCCCGACCGCCTGCCCGGGGTCCTCCAGGTCCTCTACTCGATCTTCACCGAGGGATATGCCGCGAGTTCGGGCCCGCAGTTGCAGAGGTCCGGACCGGCGGAGGAGGCCGTCCGGCTGGCCCGGATCCTGCGGGCCCTACTGCCCACCGAGCGGGAGACGGCCGGACTGCTCGCGCTGATGCTGCTCGTCCACGCCCGGCGCGACGCGAGGACCGGGCCCGACGGCGGGATCGTGCTGCTCGACGACCAGGACCGGGACCGCTGGGACCGCACGATGATCGAAGAGGGCACCCGACTGGTGGTCACCGCACTGGAGGGCGGTCCGCCCGGCCCGTACGGGGTGCAGGCCGCGATCGCCGCCCTGCACGACGAGGCCGACTCGGTCGCCACCACCGACTGGCCGCAGATCGTGGCGCTCTACGACGTGTTGCGGGCACTCGCGCCGTCCCCCGTCGTCGCGCTCAACCGGGCGGTTGCCGTCGCGATGAGGGACGGGCCGGAGACCGGCCTCGCTCTCCTCGACGGGCTGGCCGACGAGCCCCGGTTGCGCGCCTACCACCCGTACGCGATCGCCCGCGCCGATCTGCTGGCCCGCCTCGGCCGCCGGGCGGAGTCCGAGGCGGCATACCGCAAGGCGCTGGGCCTGGCAGGCAGTGATCCCGAACGCGCTTACTTGCTGGCGAAGTTGAGGGAGTCGGAGTCCCAGGCGGGTCCGGCATCCGGGCCCTGAGCCCCGCGAGGGGTGGATCCCGATCCAGGCTCTCCGCCCCGCGGGTGCTCACACCCTGGTCGTGTCCTTCGGTGCGCGCCCGCCCCGGCCCCGGTGAGCGGGGACCAGGCCCCCGCTCCCGGTGCACCGTGCCGTGTCAGCCCCGGGCCGCGGGGGCCGTCGGGGCCGTGAACGTGACGTCGGCGGCTCGTGCCGTGACATCGGCGTCCCTGCTGAGCGGCCATGCGGCGACCCGCGAGACGACGGCCGCCGGGACCGCCTCACTGATGCCTGGCTCCGCCGGGATGTCGTACGTCGCGTGGGCGTCGTACGGCAGGACGACCCGGTGGTCCAGCGCCACGGCCGTGCGTGCCGTCGCCTGTACGCACATCTCCGACATCAGGCCGCAGACGGCCACCGAGGCCACCCCCGACGCGGTCAACAGGCCGCCCAGGGGGGTCTCCTGGAACGCGTCGTCGTGCGTCTTGCGGATCACCACTTCCGTGGGTCCCGCCTCCACGTGGTGGTGGAGCTCCCAGCCGGGCGTGCCGGGCTCGTCGTCCCCGCCGGTGGCCCCGTCGTTCTGGATGTGCACGACGAGCGCCCCGGCGGCCCGCGCCCGTGTGATCAGATCGGCCGTCCGGTCCACCAGGCGCGCCGCCTCGGGCAGTGCTCCGTCACCACGGACGAAGGCCCGTTGTACGTCGACAACCAGCAGTGCCTGCACCGGACTTGTGTGAGTGGTCATGCGCTCATGATGACGCGGCCGGCGTCCTGGGCGCCGGTGGGTGCGGTCCGTCGGCCGACAGGAGTGGTGCCCCGCCGGCCGACGGACGCGGGTCGGTGTCCGGTTCAGGCCGTCGTGCAGGTGTTGCCGCTCAGCTCGAACGCCGTCGGGGCGGTGTTCCTGCTGCCCGTGGTGCCGGTGAAGCCCACTGTCACGGAGCCGTTCGCGGGGATCGCCGCCGTGTAGCCGGCCGGGGCGACGCTGACCGAGGAGCCGGTCTGGGTGGGGGTTCCGCCCCACATGTTGCCGACCGTCTGGCCGTCGGCGAAGGCGAAGGCGAGGTTCCAGCCGCTGATGGCGGCGGCACCGGTGTTGCGGATGGTGATCTCGCCCTGGAACCCGTCGGGCCACTGGCCGACGACCCGGTAGCCGACGGCGCAGCCCACGCCCGGGGTGGGGCCGCTCGCGTCGGTGGTCAGGCTCGCCGTGGCGGAGCGTGCCGAGCGGTTTCCGGCCGCGTCCCGCGCCTGGACGGCGAAGGTGTACACCGTGCTCGCGATGAGGCCGGTGACGGTGACGCCGGTGGTGGTGGTGGAGGCGACCGGGGTCTCGGTCCCGCCGCTCACGCGGACGACGTCGTACCCGGTGACCGCGACGTTGTCCGAGGCCGCCGGCCAGGTCAGGGTGGCGGAGGTGGCCGTCACCGCGGAGGCCACCGGGGTGCCGGGTGCGGTCGGGGCCTGGGTGTCGTCCTCGCCGCCGCCGTCACCGAAGACGGTCGCCTCCTTCGCGGTCCGGGCGATGCCGTCGGCGCCGTGGAAGATGCGCTCGCCCCAGGAGCTGAGACGGCCGGGGTCGAAGTCGATGACCAGGTCGAGGACCGGGTCGGTGTTGCCGCTCCAGGACCAGGCCAGGTATCCGAGGTCCAGCTGCTCGGCGGCGGCCATCATGGTGTCCTCGTCCGGGTCCCCGTACTGGTCGGCGGGGCCTCCGAACTCGCCTATGACGATGGGGAGTCCGGCGTCCACGAAGGCGTTCAGGTAGTCGGTGACCGACTGGGCCGTGCTGTAGACGCTGTACATGTGGATCGAGAAGACCAGGTTGCCCGTGGTGTCGGCGTCGTACACGGTCCGGGCGTTGGCGCGCATGACGCCCTGCCAGTCCTGGCCCCAGTTGGGGGCGTCGACCATGATCGTGTGCTGGAGTCCCGCGCCGCGCAGCTTCTTCACGGCCGCGGTGGTGGGGGCGGTCCAGCCGGCGGGGTCGGTGTTGCCCCAGGGCTCGTTGCCGATGTTGACGATGACGTAGTCCTCTTCACCGGCGAGTACGTCCTTGAGGCTGATCCAGTAGTCGGCCGCGTGGTCGAGCGTGCCCGCCGCGGAGTCCTCGCCGTAACCGGTGGTGTCGTGCACTTCGAGTACGCAGATCAGCCGGTTGGCCTTGCACTGGCCGATGATGCCCGCGACCTCCGCCGGGCCGTTCCTCGTCCAGCGGTGACCGTCGGAGAGCACGACGCGGACGGTGTTGGCGCCGAAGGCCTTGATGTCGGCCAGCGACTGCGTCTCGCCCGGGTACCAGGTGTGGGCGTGGTTCACGCCGCGCATGACGAAGTCGTTGCCGTTGCCCTCCAGCAGGCGGCCGTCGCTGATGTGCAGGCCGGTGGCGGCTGCCTCGGCCCGCCCGGCCAGTGGCTGGGCCTGTGCGGCGGCCGGGCCGAGCGCGGCCAGGAGGACGACGCCGAGAAGGGCTGCCAGGCCTTTCAGTACGCCCGACGGGCTCGTTCGTTTCCGTGCCGTACCTGTTGCTGATCTCACTGCGACTCCAGAAGGTGGGTGCCGGGTGACGCGCACATCGAATGGACGTGGGAGCGCTCCCATGAAGCCACCTAGTCAGGGGCACGTCAATACGTCGCGCACAGTCCGGGCCCGGGGGACCGCGCGCGCTCCGTCCCGTCCGTGCGGGGCGGAGCACGCGCGGTCCCATGTGCGGGCGCGGCGGCCGGCTGTCGCCGCGTCAGGCCTTCTTGGTGCAGATGGCGTCGTACGGGCGGCCGGGGCTCGGGAAGAGTTCGATCGGGTTGTCCGCCTCGGCCGGGCACGTGTCGGCGGTCTTGGTCAGGGCCAGCACCTTGTTCCCGCCGCTCGCGCAGGCGACCTCCTTCGCCTGGTCGTCGACGCAGTCGCCCACCACCAGCTGCCCGCCGCCCGCGCCGGCGTCACCCGGGTGGTCACCGGAGAGGTTGCGACCGCAGACGGTCTTGCTGGGGAGGCCGGTGGTGGAGGCGTCCCCACCGAAGGAGACCTTGACGGAGATGATCTCGTCGGTCCCGGCCGGGCACTCGACGGCCCCGGCGAATATCTCGCCGTCCTTGACCGCGAGCGCCTTCAGGGTCGCCCCGGCGTCGTCGCAGTCGAGTGCCTTGAACGAGTCCTTGGTCTTGCTCTTGTCGGGTCCGGCGCAGTCGCCGACCTTCCACTCCTTGGCCTTCTGGCTGCCGCTCTCCGTCGTCTGACCGCAGGCGGTGGCGGCTCCGAGCACGAGTGCCAGCGCCAGAACGGCCTTCGCCGAGTCGAGCACGACCCTGCGGGCACCAAGCCCGGACGACGAACGGGCTTCGCTCCCGGGGCGGTTGTTCCGGGGGCTCGTGGTGCCGTAGGCGGTCATGCTGCTCCTTGGATGCGAATGGCTTGTTCCACGCGGCACCCTCATGACCGCGCGTCCGTTCGCGCGTGAGGACGGCGGGGAGGTGAGCCCTGGTTCCCCGCCGTCGTGTGAGCTTCGCCGGGATCGGAGCGGCTGCCCGAGCGCCCTGATCCCTTCCGGTGCGTCAGGCGGCGGACCGCTCGACGGGAATCCACAGCTCCGCGTCGGCCCGCTCCCCGTCCGGCGTCAGCCGCACGCCGAGGATCTCGGGCCCCGGCCGGCTCGCGTACGGGTTGGACGGGAACCACTGGGTGAACACGTCCCGCCACAGGTACTGAAGGGCCTGCGGGAAGGGGCCGGAGCTCTCGAAGACGGCCCACAGGCCCGCCGGCACGGCGAGTGCGTCCAGGTCCTCCGGGGCCTCGGAGTCCGTCACCACCCCGTGGTAGTAGTCGAGTTCGGTCCCCTCCGCCCGGCTCGGATCGAGCTGGTCGCTCACCCCGACGATCCCCGTCGGCTCCTGGTCGGCCAGTGCGGCGATCCGCCCCAGCGTGTCCTGGTCGATGCTCCTGATGAAGTCGGCGATCGCGGGGTTCATCCCCTCGTGGACGAGCGGTACGCGGGCCTTCCTGCCCACCACTCGGAAATCCGGCTTGTCCACGATCCTGTATCGCATGCTGCTGCTCCCTTCGACGACGAGGCGGAAGGACATCCGCTGCTGGGAGTGCAGAGCCGCACCGGTACGCCTGGCCTCGCCCGGTCCCACGCCGTGCACGGTGCGGAAGGCGCGCGCGAAGGCCTCGCCCGATCCGTAGCCGTAGCGCGTGGCGATGTCGAGCAGTGTCCGCTCGCCGGCGAGGACCTCGGCGCCCGCCACGGTCAGCCGTCTGCGCCGGATGTACTCCGACAGCGGGAGGCCCGCGAGCGCGGAGAACATCCGCCGGAAGTGGTACTCCGAGGTCATCGCGATGCGCGCGAGCCCCGCCACGTCGATCGGCCGGTCGAGGTCGGACTCGATGTGCTCCATGGCCTGATTCAGCCGGTCCAGCATCCCGGACTCCTTCCCTTTCGCCTCTCACGCTAGGGACGCGCGGCCCAGTCGGACCCGACATCCTGTGCCCGATGCGATCGGGTGCGCTCAGGCGCCTGCGGTCAGGGTGACTTGAGCAGGTCGCGCAGCCCGGCGACGAGCGTGCGGACATCCTCTTCGCTCGGTCGGGCCACGGGCGCCTCGGGTGCGGTGTCCGGTCCGGGCCGGCGGCAGGGGCGGCAGAGGCCGTCGGGGAGGGCCTCGGCGCGCCCAGGCGCCCCGCACCTGGCGCACTCCAGCATCACGCGGTGCACGAGCGCGCCGGGTGCGGGCGGGGCCGGGGCCCTGTCGACGCACGGGGGGATCTTGTCGGCGAGGCGGCGGCGGACGAGGCCGACGGGCGAGCCGACCTTCGCGGGGAGTCCGGCGGTGAGGGCGTGGGTGAGGTGGTCGGTGTCCACACCGCGCGCGAGCCACTCGGCGGCCCGCTCCTCCAGCACCGCGCAGTCGGCTGCGGACAGGGCCAGCCGGGAGTCGACGTGCCCGAGCCGCGCCAGCGCGAGGTAGGCGGGGGAGGGGCCGACCTCAGGTGCCGGTTCCGGCGCCGGGGCCGAGGCGGGTGCCGGGGTCCGCTGCCGAGGGACGCCGGTCGCGGGAGGCGCGGTCGGCGGTGCGGGATCGGTCCGGGCGGCGGGCCCTGCGGGAGCCGCCCCGGCCGTCGCGCCGACGGGTGCGCCGGGAGCCGTCGGTGCGGCCGACGCGGCGGGTACGGCGAGTGCGTCGGGTGCTGCGGCCGGGGGCGTCGCCTGGGCGGTCGCTGCGGGTCCGGCCTGCGTCACCGCGGGCACCTCGGCGGTCCTGGCCGCCCACCACTCGTTGTCGCGGGCGGTACGCGACCAGAACGTCCTGGACACCCAGCGGACCTGGCCGAGCTCGCCGACCAGGCACCGCACACGGCGCAGGTACCCGGCGGTGGCCAGTGCCTTCAGGGCTGAGCCGACGGCCTGCTGGCCGTACAGCGGCAGCTGTTTGGCGAGGCTCTTGACGTCCATCGAGGCCCCGTCGGGCAGCCGGTCGATGAACCCGGCGACGTACCGCTCGCGAGCGGGTAGCAGGGCGAAGTCGTCGACACGACAGGGGAGTTGTCCGGGCATCGAGCGCTTGCCGTAGCCGGGCTTGGCCATCGGGTACGGGCGCGGGGATGCAGGGGCGTGCGGGGCGGAGCTAATGTGCTGGGTAGCCACGGGATCGGGTCCTTCGTCGATCTTGCGGTGAGACCCCGGCCTGGTGCTTCCAACACCGGTTCGGGGTCGTTTGGTTCTCGCACCGTAAGCAGCTGCCACGCTGCGCCGCAAGTCGGTCACCATTAGTCATACTTGCTGGCCGTGACGGGTCAGGGAGGTGGGGGAGGTATCCCCAACCACCCTTCTTTCCCTACCGGTTGAAGGCATCGCTCGGATCCCGGCCCTCGGATCCCGACGCCCGGGTCCCGAAGCTCGGGCGCCGGGCGGAGGCCCTGATTCCGGCCCTCGAAAGGATGAACCGCCGTTCCGGAGCTCGGATCTCAGAACCCGGGTCTCGGGACCCGTGATCCGGAAGTCGGGACCCGAGCGCCGGAGTTCGGACCTCGGAGTGCGGGCCTCGGACCCGAGCCGGGCTCCGACCGGGCCCCAGTCGCTCCCCGTCGGGCCCCCGCCCCCGCCGGGGCCTCAGCGCAGCGACTCGGGCAGTTCCTCCCTGTGGACGATGCCCAGGCGCTGCGTGGCACGGGTCAGTGCCACGTACAGATCACTGGTCCCGAAACGCCCCGGCTCCACGACCAGGACGCTGTCGAACTCGAGCCCCTTGGCCTCACGCGGGCCGAGCAGCACCACGGGCCGGGTCAGGTCGGGTTCCGCGCCGGCCGTGACCCCGTCGAGCCGGGCCGCGATCTCCTCGTGCAGCGCGCGCGGTGCGATCACCGCGAGGCGTCCCTCTTCCGGTGCCGTCTCGGCGACGGCGCGTGCCACCGCGCCCGCCAGATCCGCACCGGCGTCCCGCGTCCACGGCCTCTCGCCCGTGGACCGCACCGACCCCGGCGGCTCGAAGGAGGGGTCCTCGGCCCGTACGACCCTGGCTGCCAGGTCCATGATCTCGGCGGGCGTACGGTAGTTGACCAGGAGCCGCACATGCTCGAAGCGGTCGCCGACGTACGGTTCGAGGATCCTCTCCCAGGATCCGACGCCCGCCTCCTCGGAGGTCTGCGCCGGGTCACCGACGAGCGTCAGCGAGCGGGTCGGGGACCGGCGCATCAGCAGCCGCCACGCCATCGGGGACAGCTCCTGCGCCTCGTCCACGATGATGTGGCCGAACGCCCAGGTCCGGTCGGCGGCGGCCCGTTCGGCGGCGCTGCGGTGGTCGGCCTCCTCCTGCCGCTCGGCCATCCGCTCGGCGTCGATGATGTCGTGGGCCGCCAGGAACTCGGACTCCTCGTCCTCGAACTCGTACGACTCCGAGCCCCGGGACAGTTCCAGCACGCCCTGCGCATAGGCCACCCGCTCCTGGCGCTCGGCCTCGGCGGCGGCCCGTTCGGCACTGTCGTCGGACCCGAGCAGCTCGGCCGCCTCGTCGAGGAGCGGTACATCGGCCGGGGTCCACTCCCCGGCGCCCGGAGCGCGCCGGATGGCGTCGGCGTCCTCGTCCGGCAGGTACACCGGCTCGGCGAGGTAGTCGGCGAGGAACTCCTCCGGCGTGAGCATCGGCCACAGCTCGGCGACGGCGGCGTGCACCTGCTCGCTCGCGGCGACCGCCTTGCCGAGCTGGGCGACGTCGTCCGCGCCGAGGAAGTTCGGCCCGCCGTACGGGTCCGCGCCGATGCGCTCGGTGAGCTGCGCGGTGAGGGCGTCGATGACCTGGAACGCGAAGTAGGGGCGGGCCAGGTTGTGCGGCAGGAGGGTGTCGCGGGCGACCTGCCGGGCCTCGTAGGCGATCTCCCAGTCCAGGATCAGGTCCCCGTCGTCGTGCGGGATCACGACGGGTGCGCCGGGCTCGGGAAGCACCTGCCGGTCGCGCACGGCCGTGGCGAGCGCCTCCGCCATGGCGGCACCGCCCTTCACGGCCGCCGCACCGGGGGTGTCGGTGCCCCGGGCGTGGACACCGGGGAAGAGCTCGGCCTGGGTGGCGAGCAGGACGCCGGTCTCGCCGAGGGCGGGGAGCACCTCGCCGATGTAGCGCAGGAAGGCCGGGTTGGGGCCCACCACCAGGACCGCGCGCTTGGCCAGCAGCTCACGGTGCTCGTAGAGGAGGAAGGCTGCTCGGTGCAGGGCGACCGCCGTCTTGCCCGTGCCGGGGCCGCCCTCGACGACGAGGACCCCCCGGTGCGGGGCGCGGATGATGCGGTCCTGCTCCGCCTGGATGGTCCGCACGATGTCGCCCATGCGGCCCGTGCGGGCGGAGTCCAGCGCGGCGAGCAGCACGGCGTCACCGGTCGGGTCCTCGAAGCCGCTGCGCTCGTGGTCCCCCAGGTCGAGGATCTCGTCGTGCAGCTCGGTGACCGTGCGGCCCTCGCTGGTGATGTGCCGGCGTCGTCGCAGCCCCATCGGCGTATGTCCGGTCGCGAGATAGAAAGGCCGGGCGACCGGCGCGCGCCAGTCGATCAGGAGGGGCGTGTGCTCGGTGTCGTCCTCACGAATTCCGATACGGCCGATATGGTGTGCGTCGCCGTCGCGAAGATCGATGCGTCCGAAACACAGTGACCCTTCGACCGCATTGAGGGCGGCCAGCAGACCGGAACGCTCGGAGACCAGCACATCGCGTTCATGGCGGGCCTGTAGGCCGTTCCCGACCGGGGTCTGCGCGTCGTCGACGCTCTGCGCGGTGGCGCCGCGGAGCGCGTCGACACGGGCGTGGAGCCGGTCGACGAATTCCTGCTCCTTATGCAATTCGACGTTTTCGCGAGTTGACAAAACCGCTCCCTGCCGGATAAGGTGATTCTTGTGGCCCCCGGTGAGGGGCCTTTTCTGTGGGCGCACAGAAACACTCAATATACGTCAGGAAATCCCCGTCCCGCAATTGCGGACGGGGATTTCCCGCGTCCGGGGGCGCCAAGGACGAGTGGCCGGGCGCGCGGCGGCGACCGGGCCGCCGACGGCCGGGCATGACAGCCGTCATACGAACCCGATGACACACCGCACTGCCCCCGGCCCCGCGGCGCAGGGAGTGTGGAGTGCATGGAAACAGTCATCGAAACCGTCGGACTGAAACGGAGCTACCAGGGCTTCGACGCCGTACGCGGCATCGACTTCACGGTCGCCCGCGGAGAGCTCTTCGCCCTGCTGGGCACCAACGGCGCCGGAAAGACCTCCACGCTCGAACTCCTGGAAGGACAGGCCACCCCCACCGGCGGGACCGTCCGGGTGCTGGGCAGCGACCCCTTCCACGACCGCGCGGCCGTACGCCACCGGATCGGCGTGATGCTCCAGGAGGGCGGCTTCCCGCCCGAGCTGACGGTCCTGGAGACCGTGCGGATGTGGGCGGGCTGCACGAGCGGCGCGCGTTCCGTCGACGAGGCCCTCGACCTGACCAGCCTGTCCGACCGGCGCTCGGTCAGGGTCAAGCAGCTCTCCGGGGGCGAACGCCGCCGCCTCGACCTCACACTGGCCCTGCTGGGGCGGCCCGAGGTGCTGTTCCTCGACGAGCCGACGACCGGCCTCGACGCCCAGTCACGCCGGGACACCTGGGAACTGATCCGCGAACTGAAGCTCCAGGGCACGACCGTGCTGCTCACCACGCACTACCTGGAGGAGGCCGAGCACCTCGCCGACCGGCTCGCGATCATGCACAAGGGGCTGATCGCCACCACCGGACGGGTCGCCGACGTCGTCGCGGAGCGGCCGTCCCGGATCAGCTTCCGACTGCCCCAGGACCGCTTCGTCGGTGAACTCCCGCCGCTCCCGGCGATGGGCGTCACCGGGCACACCACCGAGGGCGGGACGGTTCGCCTGGAGACCAGGGACCTACAGCGCACGGCCACCCAACTGCTCGGCTGGGCCCAGCAGACCGGCGTCACACTGCACGGCCTCGACGCCCGGTCCGCATCGCTGGAAGAGGCCTTCATGGAGATCGCCAAGGACCTCGACAAGGACACGCCCAAGGGCTTCGACAGGGGCCTCGACAAGGAGGAGTCACGATGACGACGACCGCCCCCGCCCCCGCCCGACCGGCGACCACCCCCCCGTCCGCCCGGAGCGGTCCGGCGTCCCGCATGGCCGCCCTCGGCCGTGCGGAGCTGACCCTGCTCCTGCGCAGCAAGGCGGCCCTGTTCACCGCGCTCATGGTGCCCGCCATCATGGCCTTCTCGATGCGCGGCCTGGTCAAGAGCCTCGACCTGGCGGGCACCGGCCTGTCGATCGCGACCGTCCTCCTGCCGGGGATCCTGGCCATGGCCCTGTTCTTCTCCGTCTACACCAACCTCGTCGGCGTCTACGTCACCCGTCGCGAGAGCCTGGTGCTCAAGCGGCTCCGCGCGGGGGAGGTCCGCGACTGGGAGATCCTCGCCGGCGGTGCCCTGCCCGCCGTGGTGCTCGCGCTGGTGCAGTGCCTGCTGATGGCCGTCGGACTGACGGTGGTCCTGGACGCACCCCTGCCCGAGGCCCCGCACCTGGTGATCCTCGGCCTGCTAGCGGGACTGGCGCTGCTCGTGGCCGGGGGCGCGCTGACAGCCGCTGTCACCCGCACCGCGGAGAGCTCGCAGCTGACGTTCCTGCCGTTCATGCTGGTGACCATGGCCGGATCCGGGCTCTTCCTGCCGCGCGAGGTACTGCCCGGCGTGGTCGGGGACATCAGTGCGTGGCTGCCCTTCTCACCGGTGATGGACCTCCTGCGGGGAGGCTGGACGGGCGACCTCGGCCTCATGGACCAGGGCAGGCTGCTGCTCACCGCCCTGGCCTGGACGGGGGCGGCGGCCCTCGGCGTACGACGGTGGTTCCGGTGGAGCCCGCGACACTGAGCGGGCAGGGCCCCGCGCTGCCGCCGGGGCCCGCGCCGCTACGTGCGAGGGCCGTCGTACAGGGAAGGCTGGGATCATGAACACGAGCGTCGAGGACTGGGTGGAACGACTCGGCGGCCCGGACGGCCCCGACCGCTACCGCCGGTACGCGGTGGGCAGCGTCGGCTTCCTCGCCCTGGGCGAGGTGGCGCTCTGGACGGTCTGGGTGGTCCGGACGGACACCGAAGCGCCCGTGCTGGCGTCCGTCGCCGCGCTTGGCCTCGCCCACGCCGTCATCCAGGTCCTGCTGTGGCGGGCCGCGCTCATGCACTATCTCGGCGCCGGGCCCCGGCCCGGCGGCCTCGTGGCCCTGTACACGGTCGTGACAGTGACCATGACCGTTCTGGGATGCGTGCTCCTGTCGTCCGGGCGCATCGAGGACGGCGACCTGACGGCGTATCTGCTGTGGCTGCTGATGTACTACGCCGGACCGCCCGTGCTGGCGATGAAGCTCCGCTCCGGAGCGGCACTCGTGGCGGTCGTCACGATCGGGTCCCTGGCGGGAGCCGTCGTGGCCGGGCTGGCAGGTGAGCCCCTGGCCCTCGCCATCGGCTCCATCGTGCTCATGGTGCCCTTCATGGCCACCGCGTCCATGGCCTCAGGCTGGAGCGTGCGGCTTGTCGAGGAACTGGCCGCCGCCCGTGGGACCCAGGCCCGCCTGGCCGTCGCGGAGGAACGACTGCGCTTCGGCCGCGACCTGCACGACGTACTGGGCCGCAACCTCGCCGTCGTGGCGCTCAAGAGCGAACTGGCCGCACAACTCGCGCAGCGCGGCCGGCCCGAGGCGGTCGATCACATGGTGGAGGTGCAGCGCATCGCGCGGGACTCGCAGCGCGAGATCCGGTCGGTCGTACGCGGATACCGCACCGCCGACCTGCACACCGAACTCGCCGGAGCCCGCTCGGTCCTGGAGGCCGCAGGCATCGAGAGCCGTATCGAGTACGGCCCCGCGGACCGCCTGCCCGCGGACGTCCAGTCGGCCCTCGGCTGGGTGGTGCGCGAGGGGACGACGAACGTGCTCCGCCACGCACAGGGCGCGTCCACCTGCACCATGTCACTGCGCACAGCGGGCCCGACCGAGGCCCTGCTGGTGATGGAGAACGACGGCGCGTCCGACGCCGAACCAGGCGCCGGCACCGGCCTGGCCGGACTGCGCGAACGCCTGACCGGCCTGGACGGCACCCTGACCACCGAGAAGTACCCCGGAGGCACCTTCCGCCTCACCGCACGCATCCCCTGGGAGGAAGCCGCATGATCACGGTCCTGCTGGCGGACGACGAACACCTCATCCGGGGCGCGCTCGCCTCCCTCCTCACCCTGGAGGACGACATCACCGTCGTCGCGGAGGCCGGCACCGGTGACGAAGCCCTCGCCATGGCAAGGGCGCACCACCCCGACGTAGCCGTCCTCGACCTCCAGATGCCCGGCCTCGACGGTGTGGAGGTCGCGGAGCGGCTGCGCACCACCGTGCCCGCGTGCGCCGCGATGATCGTCACCAGCCACGCCCGGGCGGGAGCCCTGAAACGCGCGCTGAGCGTCGGGGTGCGCGGCTTCGTACCCAAGACGGTGTCCGCGCACCAGCTGGCGCAGATCATCCGCACCGTCCACACCGGCGGCCGGTACGTCGACCAGGAACTCGCGGCGGACGCCATCGCCGCGGGCGAGTCCCCCCTGACCCCACGCGAGGCGGAGCTCCTGTCGTACGCCGAGGACGGCGCCCCGGTCGCCGACATCGCCTCCCGCGCCTCACTGTCCAGCGGAACCGTGCGCAACTACCTCTCGGCCGCGGCGATGAAGCTCGGCGCGGAGAACCGGCACGTGGCGGCGCGTATCGCTCGGGAGAACGGGTGGCTGTGAGGGGGCGGCCGGGCCCGGCAGGCGCGGGGCCGACGGGGAGCCGCGTGGCCTGAGCGGGGGAGTGCCGCGCACGGCCGTCATCAGGTCATCTCGCGCGCTGCCGGTGCTGCATCGTCCACACCGGCCGCGTCGGCTACGTCTGCCGCGTCGGCTACCCCATCCACCTCATCGACCTCATCCACCTCATCCACGTCGTCCGCTTCTCCGTGCACGCGCGTCACGGGCCTCGTGCCCGCGGCGCACTCGGCCCAGACCGTCTTGCCCGGCCCGACTCGGTCGCGGACACCCCACCGGACGGTGAGAGCGTCGACCAGGACCAACCTGCGGCCGTGGTCCGCCTCCGACGTCGGCACGACGTGGGCGGGCCGGCCGGGATGGGTGTCGGACACTTCGATGCGGATGACGCCCCGGTCGTCGTCGCGACGAAGGAGCAGCGCGAAATCCCGGCCGGGGACGCGTCCGTGCAGTACCGCGTTGGTGGTGAGCTCGGCTACGACGACCGTGATCGCGTCATGGCTGTCCGTCCGGCGAGCGTGGCCCCACTCGACGAGCTGAAGCGAGGCGAGCAGGCGCGCGAGACGGGCACCACGGCGGGTGGCGGAGAACTGCTGGACGAACACACCTGCCGAGGCGGCGGTCCGGGTGTCAGTGGCTGGCATGGCACCCAGCCTGGAGAAGGCGTGCGACCGGCGGCAGGCACGGCACCGATACAGATTGGCTTGTACCGGCTGACCCGCTGGACCGGGGGAGTCACTTTGCGTAACCATCTGTCTGTGTCAGGTGTGGCGACGCGGACGACGCACAGCGCGGTACGAGTGGGCCTGCGGGCGGGTCCGGCACAGGGAGAGGCGGCCGTAAATGGCTATGGACATCGGCGGCAGGGCCGGGGGCGGCGGCAGCTGCGGGGAGCCGGAACTGTCGGACAGCCTCAAGACGTTCGGAGCGGTACTCAAGGCGCTGCGGGACGAAGCACGCCTCACCCAGGAGCAGTTCGCGCCCCAGGTGCAGTACTCGGCGGCGTACATCGCCAAGATCGAGCAGGGCAAGCGATTCCCGCCGAGGGAACTGCTGGACCGTTCGGAGGAGGTGCTCGGGGCGACGGCGGCGCGGGTGCTGGCGGCGGCGGCCAAGAGCCTGACGCGAAAGGTGGGGCTGGCGTCGTGGTTCTTGCAGTGGGCGGCGATCGAGGAGGACACGACCTCGCTCTACGCGTACGAATGCCGGGTCATTCCCGGCCTGCTTCAGCCGGAGCCGTACATCCAGGCACTCTTCGATCGTCACCTGCCGCCACTCACGCAGGAGCAGTTCGAGCGCCAGGTGGCGGCCCGACTGGCCCGTCAGCAACTACTCAATGATCGTCCGAACACCACGTTCAGTTTCATCATCGAACAAGCTCTGGTGGAGAGGCGGCTAGGTGGCCCCCGAGTGACGAAGGCCCTCCTCGATCACCTGCTTCTCGTGGGGCGGTACAGGAACGTGGAAATCCAGGTGATGCCACTGGTGCAGGAGGACCACGCCGGCTTCGAGGGCGAGATGTACCTCGCGGAAACCGCCGACCACCGGTGGGCCGGATACGTCGAGGGCCATGGCACGAGCATGCTCATCGGCGATCCGAAGGCCGCAAGTCACATGCTCCAGCGCTATGGCAAGATGCGCTCGCAGGCGCTGAGTCATCAGGCGACCACAAGCCTGCTGGAACGGATGCGAGGAGCGCTATGAGCACCACGGAACGTGCTTGGTTCAAGAGCACCTACAGCGGCGGCGGCGGCGACAACTGCGTGGAGATCGCCGTACGTTCCGAGGTCGTTCTGGTCCGGGACTCGAAGGACACGCAGAGGCACGCCTTGGCGGTCTCTCCCCGCGCATGGTCCGCGTTCACGGTGCTCGCCGCCGACTCACACGTCTGAACGGCCTCTGACTGTCTCTTCGCTGCGAAGAGACATCGAGATCGCCCGGACGCTCGCGGATCGGTCGCGATCGGCGGTCTTCGGGGAACGGTGATCGCTGGTGGCGTTTGGCTGTCAGGCCCCGTCGTGGAGAGTGATTCGGTAGCCGTCGGGGTCGGCGAAGGTGAATGTCCGGCCGAAGGGGCCGTCAACCGGCTCGGAGACGATGGTGTGACCGCCCGCGACGAGAGCATCGTGGATGGCCTGGACGCCAGTGGCGTGGAGCCAGATCGCAGCGCCGATGCCAGGCTGTGAAACGGATGCGAGATCGGTGCCGGGCACGAGGTCGCGCAGTGCGAATGCGATCGGCTTCGTCTCGAAGACGACGGCGTGCGGAGGCCCGGCCTGCGAGCGGACGAGGCCGAGGTACTGCTCGTAGAACGCCTGCGAAGCGTCGAGGTCGCGCGCCTGGAGCGAGATGAAGTCGGGGCCGGTGACGGGCATGATGCTGCTCCTTCTTAGCGTGTCAGATTCCTGACACGGACCAAGGTATGTCAGACTTCTGACATGAGTCAAAAGGCTTTCGGCGTCGATCTGGACAAATCGCTGGGCTACCTGCTGAAAGAGGCTTCGAGCGCCCTGCGTGCGGCCATGGAGGAGGTGCTGCGGCCACTCGGGATGAGCGTGACGCACTACTCCTGCCTCGAGTTGCTGGCCCAACGGCCGGGCCTGTCGAACTCCGAGCTCGCGCGTGGTGCGTTCGTGACACGGCAGTCGATGAACGTGCTGCTCCAGGCGCTGGAACGAGACGGCTACGTCACCAGGCCGGCGGAGGCGCCCGTGGGTAAGGCTCTTCCCGCGCGGCTCACACCACGCGGTCGACGGAGCCTGGAGACGGCGACCGTAGCGGTCCGGTCCGTCGAGGTGAGAATGCTGGCCGGCATGACCGAGGCCGAGCAGGCAGGCGCGTTCCGGGCCCTGCAGAGCATGAGCCAATCCCTACGCAGGGGCAACGAAGATACGTAGCCCGTCCCTCGACGCACGTTTCACCGCATCCGGTCGACAGTCCGGCCGAGGGTGGGGGTTCGGGGCGTTCTACCGAAGAAGCCTGCGACCCATCTCTCGTCCTGCGGCGCGGGGCGGTGGGCTTGCCGTCCGGATGTCATTCCGGACAGGATCGCTCGCCCCTGGGTGTGCAGGGCTCGGCCGTTGCCCTTCGATACGGACGCGCCGATGTGACCCGCTACGCTTCTCCATCTGAAGAGTGCTTCTTTCCTTGCGGCGGACAGCCCCCCTGGCCGGGCCCGCCTCTGCGGGTCGGCAGCGCTCTCTGCTTGTTCGACCGAAGCCTGGACAGCCCGACTCGCGTACGCCCGTAGCTGAGTGAATGTCAGCTCTGGCGCTGGAGCAACAGCATGACAATCAGGGGAGTCCCACTCGGCCGGCTACGGCAGCGGCGGCATGTCCAGGACACGCACGCGCGATCCGGGGGCGGGAGCGCCACGCTGCCGGCACCGGCCTTCCGCCGTCTCGGCACCGGCTTGTCGAGTGCGGTCCTGGCCACAGCGGTGGCGCTCGGCGCCACTTCCTGCTCCGCCGCAGGCGAGGAGCAAGCGCCCGAGTCTCATTCCACCGCCCCACTCCAACCGGCGAAGGGCGCTCTGCTGGGGCACTACTACGGTGACGGAGGCGTGGAGGAGACCGACGCTCGAATCGGAACGACACCCAGAATCCACCTCACCTACTACGGCTGGGAAGACGACTGGGCAGCGTCCGAGGCCACTCGGGACGACCTCGCCGACAACCGTCTCCCCCTGGTGAACTGGGAACCGTTCGACGTCGACTTCGACGACATCATCGACGGATCGCTTGACTCGACCATCGAGAAGCAGGCCGATGGAGCGAAGGAGCTGGGCAAGCCGTTCTTCCTCGACTTCGCCGCGGAGATGAACGAGGAGGAAGGCTGGGGCGGGCACGACCCCGACCTGTACGTCGCCGCCTACCGCCATATCCACGACGTCTTCGATCGCCGTGGCGCCTCGAACGTCGTCTGGGTCTGGGCACCGAACGTCACCGACAGCCCGGACGCTCCTGCCACCATGGCCTATTACCCCGGAGACCGGTACGTGGACTGGACGGGTGTCGACGGATACAACTGGGGGACGTCCGAGCCCGACTTCGAGTGGCAGAGCTTCACGGACCGCTTCCGCGACATCTACGGCAAGCTCGCCGGCAAGGGCAAGCCGATCATCATCGGCGAGACGGGCTCCGACGAGACCGGGGGGAGCAAGGCTGAGTGGATCCAGGGAGTCATCCCGAGCCTGAAAGAAGAATTCCCCCTGATCAAGGCCCTGGTGTGGTTCGACGTCGACAAGGAGCGACACTGGCAGATCAACTCATCGCCCGAGACCCTCGCCGCCTACCGACAGATGGCGGCAGACCCCTACCTCAACCTCTGAAGGCAGCAGCACGTCGCGGTGGTGATCTCGGACGACCTGCTGGGGCGGGCGCAGATGCACTTCGAGGCTGAGACGGCATGATCCGGCTGCTGGGGACTGCGGCAGCCGGACCGTCCGGGCGCGCGGCCCCGAGCGTCAGAGAGTGAAGAAGCCGTGCGCCCGACCATCGGGTGTCCCGACCAGGGCTGCCCGGTCGAGCAGGATGTTGTTGTTCTCGCAACTCGTCTCCGGGAGCAACATGCAGGCGTGACAGGCGGCCACGTTCAAGCTGTCCGCACCACTCGTCTCCGACTCCATGCACAGAGGGTCGTTCGAGCACCAACTCGCCCTGTGTAGAGCCGCTCGGAGGGTCCTCGCGAGACGGTCCGGTTCACCTTGCGCGACGACGCCGCCGAGGCTGCCGGCGGAGTCGCTGGTGGCGGTGTAGATCAGCACGCCCGCCATGTCCTCGTCGCTGTAGAGCCGCTCGCGCAGGGAAGCCGCCGGGTAACCACCGTCCAGGCTCCATTCATTGATCAGCACGTGGGCCAAGGCGTGGAGAAGCAGGAAGCGGGGAGTGGCCGGTGAGGGTGGAACCGGCTTGTCAGGGGCGCCGGCACGCGTGGACAGCAGCTTCTCGTGGTTTTCACGGACCCGGGCTGCGCGAGCGACCTGTTCCGGTTGCTCCTCCCAGACCCGAAGTCGCTGCGGGTCGAGCCGAAGGAACACGCCTTCGCCGCTCACTTCAAAGGCCGGAAGCCAACTCGGTTTGACGAGCGCAATCGCCGCGTGGCGCTTCGAGTGGTCAGCGGGGCTCGGTTCCTCCACGCGTCGGAAGGACTGAAGCGCCCGAACCTCACGCAGACGCTTGACCAGCATCACCTGGGTCAGCCCGTACGACGAGCGCAGAGCGTCGACAGGAGTCGTAGGTGGTTCGCAGACGAACTCCTGCTCCTCTTCGGGGTCTTCAGGATGCGGCTTCGACAGACTTTGATACTCGCCCTCGTAGAGCTTCCGCCGGTAGTCGCCGGCCCGTTTGACAACCTCCGTGTCATCGACCTGCTCCGCAGCGGCCGTCTCAGCCGCACGTCTCCGCTCGACCTCCGCCACCACGTCGTCCGCCGTGTACCTCGGGTGGTGATGCAACAGTTTCCCGATGCGCACGAACGACTTGATGGACGCGGGGTCCTCCTCCTTGAAGCCCTCGTAGAACGGCGCTACCAGCTTGGCGATGCCCTGACTCCAGGGCGGGATGGACAGTGCCGAGTGCATGACGGGGAACCAGACCGAGGAGGAACCACGTTGCAGCGTGCGCGGCGATTCCTGGCAGCCCTCGGCAGGTGCGTCCTTCAACCACGGACTGCGACCGCTGCACCGGATGCCGAGGTCCCGGAGCGCATTGCGTCGGAACGACCCCTCCATGGAGACCTTTTCCACCCCACAACTGCATCCGATCAGCACGGCGCGCAGTGAAGCGGTCGAGCCGTCGGCGTGGAACGTCAGCCGGCCCCCGCAGGCTCCCGGACCTGTCCGGTTGCCCCGATGGACCCACTTCCAGTACGGGAAGTCCTCCAGATGGCCGTCCGTGCACGCGACCACGAAACGGGACGGGACCAGGTTCTCCTGGCATGTCGAGCACTCGGCTCGTCCGGCCGGGGAGTTGAACTTCCGGAAGGGCTGCAACTGATGGCAGTGAGGGCATGAGTACATCTCCGGGAACCGCACCGCCCTCACTCCGTCCCGGGCAGAGTCGGGATCGGGGGCTGGGGGCATCCGGAATCCGGAGACACCCAGCTGCCAGGCGAGGCGGGGCTCCGAGATGAACGGTGCCTCAGAAATGTCCCACGAGTCGATACCCCGGACGAGGAAGGACTCGTTCTCCACAGCGATCATGGCTCCGACGCCGTACGTCGTGATGAGTTGGGCGCGCCGGATCTCGCCGAGCTTGCGGGCGGTACGCGCCGGAGCGGAGGGGAGGCCGCGGCGACGGGCACGGGGTTGGACGGGGCCCATGGTTCAGCGCTCCTCGAAGAAGGTGGACGAGGCGTCTACATCGCGCAGACTCCACAGTGTCCTCCACTGCGACACGTCGGTCGACTCGTCGTCGTAGTTGGCCAGCAGAGCGGGACTTCTGTTGCCGCGTCGAGCCTCGTACACGAGGTTCGGCCGTTCCCGAGCCTCGTCCCTCCACCAGCCCACGAACCCTTCGAAGGCGGCAGCGGTGGATTCGAGTTCATCCGGTTCGACCGATGAAACCCGGCGGAGCAGGGCCTTCCCTACCTTCTCGAGGAGGTCGGGAAGGAAGTCCTCCACCTGAGCTGCAGCCTCGTTGGCCCGTGCGGCGGGCAACATCAACCGGGCCAGGGCCACCACCACGGCGTGCAGACCACGGTCACGGGCCCGGGCCGAGAACGGGGTGACACTCGTGGACTCCACCTCGCGGTACAGGGCGGAGTGAAAGCCCTGGAAGTCCTCGTAGTGCGAACGATCCCTCGACCTCGTCGAATTGAGCATGACCGCCACGAGGCCCGGGTGTTGCCTGCCGACCCGGCTCGTAGCCTGGATGTACTCGGCAGTGGTCTGAGGTTGGCCCATCACAGCCATCAGCCCGAGCCGGTCGATGTCTACCCCTACGGAAATCATGTTCGTGGCGAGCAGTACGTCCAGCGTCTGCGGGCTCGGGTACCGTCGTTCCACGTCCTTGAGCCGGCGGGAGATGTCACTGGCGTTCGCCCGGCTGCTCAGTTCCGTGAGAGCGTCCGCGCGGCGCGCCTCTAGGCCGTCCCGCGCCGAGAGGTGGCCCAGTCGCTCCTGGACGTCGTCGAGGACCTGGAGTTCTGCCGCCGAAAGC
The DNA here is from genome assembly GCF_040660235.1 of Streptomyces sp. NPDC049970. Lineage (NCBI taxonomy): Bacteria > Bacillati > Actinomycetota > Actinomycetes > Kitasatosporales > Streptomycetaceae > Streptomyces > Streptomyces sp. NPDC049970. Next base: position 191,712 of record NZ_JBFALP010000002.1, read on the forward strand.
AGTCGCAAGCTGTTGAAGTAGCCAACCAGAGTCCAGTAGGCGTCCTTCACCTCAGGCAGGGCGTCGTGGGTGTTTGCCCGGTGGAGCAGAGCGGCGTAGACCCGGATCAGCAAGGTGGCTTGGCTGGTGCTGGAGGTCAGCAGGCCTACGTAGCTGCGGGCAGCCTTGCGCTCGCGGGGCGTCTCAACGGCGAACCAGGAGTCGCGTGCGTCGAGGCCGCCTGGAGGGAACTGCTCCACCCTGCGGTCGAACAGCCGGGTTCCCTGCTCGGCGGCGCGTCGAATGGTGGCGGTCGAGGCGATGACCTTCGGACGTTCGGCGAGGGTGTCCACGGCTGTCTCGTACAGGCCGGTGAGCGTGCCCAACGGGCCCGAGATGAGATGGAGCTCGTCCTGGACGATGAGCTCGGGTGGGCGCACCCCGTCCATGTCCCGGTTGAACAGCGCCGCCGATGCGGGTCGCCATGGCATCGAGGCGAACTTGTCGACCGTCGCGATCACCAAGGTCGGACGATGGGCGTAGACCGCCTCGTCGACGAGGTGCACGGGCAATCCCCGGTTGAAGTCACAGCTGACGGAGGGGCACTTCACCGTCATGCGTTCGGCATCGTGATCGACTGCGTAGTCCCGGGGGCGCAGGGGTTCGCCGCACCACGGGCAGTTGCGGAGTTGGACCGGGTTCTCCGTCTGTAGCTGAAGGTTCTCGTTGCGCAGCAGGTCGGCCAGTTTGGCTTCGGTGACGGCCAACGTGTTGGGGGTTGCCGAACGGCCCACCCACATGCCGATGGAGATCTCCTCGCGCCCGAGTCTCACCGTGTCGGCGTCCCGCAGTAGCTCCATGGCGCAGATCAGTGCCGCGGCGCGCTCGAACTGCTGGAGGGTGAGTAGCCGGAGTGTGTACCGCATGAGCACCGTGACGCCTCCCCCCTCCTCGCCGTCCCGCAGCCGCCGTAGGAAGGTGGTGAAGGCGATCAGCCCGAGGTACGCCTCCGTCTTTCCGCCACCTGTTGGGAACCACAGCAGGTCCGATACCTCCCGGTCCTTGTGGTCCCGATCCACGATCCCGGCGATGCAGAGAAGGATGAATGAAATCTGGAAGGGCCTCCACCGTCCTGCCTGTTCGTCCGGTCGGCCCGGCTTACCGTCCTTGATCCAGGCGGTACGCGCCCGCTGGTCGGCCATCGCCAGGTTCGCCAGCCGGAACGCGTGCATGACGTCCGGTTGCTCGGTGTCTTCCAGTAGTTCCACGCCTTCACACATCCGGCGCAGAGCTCGCCGGCATTGCATGACCTGATCGGCCGCTACCTCGCCGTCTTCGGTGCCGCTCAGCAGGCGAGCCTGGTCCTCCTGGGTTTCGATCCACCGCGCGTACCCCTCCAGCAGGGCGCGCAGAGCAGCCACGACCTCGTGGGCGGGGTCGGTTCCCAGCCGGTACATGGTCAGTTGCCTGTCGTCGATCCCGGGATTGGAGTCGGTCAACAACACCTCGTGGGCGGGCACGAACTCGGTCCGCAGAGTGGTGACCGTCGGAGGTTCCACCGATACGGACCCCACCGGAGGTGGTGTCCAATCCCACTGCGCCGCGCAGCCGTGGCCGGTGGCGAAGGTCGGCACATGACGATGCAGGAGCCTGCTCAATGCCTGCTCCGAGTCGACCGCGCCCCGAGGAGTCGGTCGCACCACGAACACCGGGCTGATGCCGTTCTCCGCCGTCACGGTCAGCACCGGCTGGTAGAAGCAGTGCGCGTCTCGGAGGTCGAACCGGCCGACCTCGAGACTGTTGACGACCGTGGCTGTAACAGTCACAGTCCCGTCCGACGCGGACCGGGGACGGACCAGCACACGCAGTTCCAGCCCCTGGTGGAGAACGAAGGGATCGAGAAGGCCCGGCTGTGTGACATCCACGGAGACGGCATCGATCCGTAGAGGCGAGCGCCGCCAATGCTCCCGCTGGGCCTTTGTGCTGCGCGCCTCGGTCCGCTTCGCGGCAACCGGCTTTCCCTCGGCATCCTCGGGTAGGTACACGGCAGTGCTTACGTTCAGCCGAAGCCGGGTGGACTCGGTCGGCTTCACCGCGAATGTGAGGCCGATGGAAGAGGGCATCCGGACGTTCGCCAAGGAGACGCCCAGATCGCCGGGCCCTTCCTCGACGTCCCGACGGACACCGAGCGGCACCGCGTCGAGCCCGTCCCGCTCCGACTCCAGTTCCCCTTGTTCGATGGCCCCGGTCCGGGACGAGCCGTCGGACCGGTCCGGGCGTGAGCGCGGGAAGAGCACACCGACCGGGTACATGGTGATCGGCGCGTCATCCGTAAGTACCTCCTCCGAGCCACCTACGGGCCCGAGCAGGTCCCGCCGAAGCGCATCGAGGAGGGAGTCACGCATCTCGTAGTGTGCTTGGTGGGCCGAATCGCTCATCCTTCTTCACTCCCCTCGGGTTCGTCCCCGTACCAGCGGAAGCGTCCCAGGCCGCACAACCGGGGTGCGACCCAGGCACCGTGGGTGCCCAGCCCCGCTGCTTCGCTGGCGGCAGGGCTGCCCGCCACACTCTCCACACAGTCGACCCTGAGGCCGGTGATCAGCGCCGGCCATCGATCGACCTCGGAGTGCGAGGTGCGGCGCAGCATGCGGTACAGGTCGTTCCGGAAGCGCGCGGACACCACCGCGATCTGTCGCCCCCCGGCCACTACCGCGTAGGGCGGCGACTGGTCCGAGGCGACAGGGATGCCGTGCAGCAGGACCAACTCCGCCGCGATTCCCGCTCCGACATCTGCCAAGAGATGCTGCCGGAGCGCTGCGGCGTCCTCCTGAAACCCCTCTGTGCCCGGTGGTTGCTCGTGGGACACGTCCGAACCGATCATCTCGATTCCGTTTCGTGCCCAGGTGCTGCGACCGCCCAGGTACCAGCGATCGATCCTCTTGTCCTTCCGGAGAGTCCATGAATTGGGCGCGTCCAGCACATAGAGATCGTCCCGGGCCCGAGTCATGGCCACGTACAGGAGTCGGGCCTCCGCTGCCGGGTCGTAGTCGTACTTCTTCTTCCGGACCGGCACCGGTTCCTTCAGCACGCGTGGTTCGACGATCAGCACACGGTCGAACTCCAGGCCCTTGGACCGGTGCATGGTCGATATCACGAGCGAGGACGGCTGCGCGGCGGTGAGTTCATCAGGCAGTCTGCCTTCGGCGAGCGCGTGATGGAGTGCGACGACGTCGAGGGTTCCTCGGCCTCGGCCCCTCGCTACCTTGCGTAGTGACCGCCAAAGCGCTTCCGGCTCGCTACCCAGCGGGGTACGCAGGTCGACCAGAAGCTCCTCGAACCGCTCCCGACCGAGGGCGGTCGTACCGGTCGAGGCGAGAAGGTCGGCAATCCAGACAGGGGCGGACCGCTCGCGGGCCGAACGCTGGAGCGTGTGCGGAACGTCGGCGGCGGCCAGGATGCCGGACAGTGTCAGTGCCTGGCCGTTGTCGCGACACAGGATGGCGGTGGTGTCGGGGTAGTCCCGGAGGGCCGCGAGCACGAACGGGTCCTCCAAGCTCCCGAAGTTCGGCGTCGACAGCAACAGCGCACGTAGATCACCGTGAATACGCTCCGCCTCACCGCCGGCCGTGGCTCGATCGCGGGGCAGCCGCTGCAACGTCGAACCGTAAGGCAGAGCCATCCGCGCCGTGTCGCTACGGGCCCGGAAGTTGTCCCCCAGATGCAGCTCCACCAGGTCCTCGCCGAAGGTTGCACGCACCCACTCCAGGAAGCGGTCGGTCTCCGCGGCGCGCTGATCCGGATCGGACACCTGGAACCCGTACACGGCCTGAGCCGAATCGCCCACCACGGTGAACCCGCTGTTCTCCTGGAATCGGTCGAGCAACGCCTCGACCATCTCCCGTCGGACGCCGACGAGGTCCTGGACCTCGTCGATCACCACATGAGCGGGTATGTACTCGCCGCCCTCGACCGCCCCGTTGTCGATCGCCTCGGTGGCAGCCTCGATACGACCGTCGAAGGTGTACGTCCCCCAGTCCACTTCAGGGTAGGCACGTTTGAGCAGGGCCGCTGCCCAGCCGTCGAAGGTCTGGACACGAATGCGCTGCGCGGCGGCGGCGTGCCGCTCGATTCGCTCCGTGAGCTCGCGCACGGCGGCGCGGGAGAAGCTGAGCACCAGGATCTCACCGGCCTCCAACTCCTCCCGCTCGACCAACACGTCGAGCCGGCGTACGAGAGTGTGCGTCTTTCCGGCACCGGCACCGGCCGTGACCAGAACCCGAGCGTCCCAGGGCTGTTCCACCACCGCGCGCTGTGAGTCGGTGAGCCGGTGCTCTGTCAGGGGAGCGAGGGTCACTGGTCGCCGTTCCACAGGTACTCGAACTCGGTGAAGGCCAGAGACTCGCCGTAGTTGGTGATGTTGTCCCGCACGTTCAGGATCAGGCAGCTCTCCTCGCCGCCGTTCTTGGGTCCACGCAGACCTCGTCCGATCATCTGCTGGTAGATGTTCGGGCTGTACGTCGGCCGGGCGACGACCACGGCACGCGTGGCAGGTGCGTCGAAACCCTGGGTGAGCACGCCGTAGTTCGTCAGGACTTGGATTTCACCCTTGCGGAAGTCGTTGATCCGTTTACGTCGCTCGTTCGGCGGCGTGGTCGAGTCGATAGCTGCGGCTTTGATATCCCGATCGCCGAGTTTGGCGGCGAGCAGCTTGGCGTGGGCAACAGAGGTCGCGAACACCAGAACCTGCCAGTCCGTAGGCATGGAGGCGATCTCGTCGACGATGCGCTGGCTTCGGCCATGGTCCTCGGCAAGACGCTGCTCGGCCCCCTTCGGTAGGGTGGCGAATTTCTCGGACTGGGCTCGTTCGTCTGCCGTCAGCGCTATGTCTGCACCTGGAAGTTCCCGATGCTTCACCTGAGCCAGAACGCCGATGCGCTGCAATTCCTTGATGGCGACCGAGAGATCCCCGTCGAAGACCCCGGTGTCGAGGCGGCTGCCGAACCGCTGCACCAGCAAGCGAGTGAGTTCCTCGTTGTTCTTGTAGGGCGTCGCGGTGAGACCGATCAGGTGACGGCTGGTGCGACGATGCGTCAGATCGAACTGCTCGAGGATGCGCGTGTAGCGCGAGGACATCCCGGTATGTGCCTCGTCGATGATGACGAGCGCTGCAGCGTCCCTCAGCCAGGTGTAACTCTCGTTCTTCAGGCAGCTGTCGAGCTTCGCGTCGGTGGCGACGACCAGGTGGGGACGACCGTCTACCGGGGTGGCCTCGTTCGAGGACCAGAGTCGGCTGATGACCAGTGGATGTTCGGGACCGACCTTCGACCAGACGAACTTCCAGCTCTGTACAGCCTGCTCGCACAGTTCTTCGGTCTGGGCGATCCACAGGATCGGGCCAGGGAGATTCGATCGGTCGCGGATCCAGCGGATGACACCTTCGGCCGTGACACGCGTCTTACCGGCTCCGGTCGGCAGACTGAGCATGCCGCGCTGCGGCATCGGGTTCATCAGCAGGCCGAGCAGTGCCTGTGCGAGCTTCTCCTGATATGGGTGCAAGGCGGGAAACTCTGATGGTCCGTCCACTTCCAGACGTGGCTCCAGCGAGGGCACCTGGGCACCGGCGAAGGAGTCGGGGAACCCGAGGTCGGTGACGAAGCGCAGCGCCTTGGGGCTCCCGGTGAAAGAGCTGGGGGCACGGGTGGGGAAGTCCAGCGCGAGATCGCGGGAGTGGATCCGGAGGATCGCCTCACCGTGGGCGTTGAAGGCCATCTCCGAGACGCGTCGTGAGCTCGGTTCGGCGCCGTGCTCGTGGATCTCGCTCTCCATGAGCCCAGGGGGGAGTTCCCCGCGGAGCGCTTCCTCGCCGATCAGCAGGTCGATCTTGTCGATGACACTTTCGGCATCTCGCACGGCACTCAGCTTCTCCAGGAGAGCCATGTCATGCTCTTGCCTCTCCTGGAGCGCGAGAGCTTGGCTGCAGCCGGCCACCCCGAAGCCCCACTTGAACTCCTCGTCGGCGGCCCGTAGCACCTGCAACCGATCGAGGGAGTCCAGTACGTAGAGGGTCTGGCCCTTCCTCGCGAACGGGAGCTGCTTCCGCTTGCTGCCCGCAGGAGTCCGTATCACCTGCTCGAGCTGGGAGCAGCGCTGAATCTTGTGACTACTGCCTGCCTGACCGAGACGGGCTTTGACCGTCGGGAACTCCTCGAACAGAGATGACGCCCGCCCGGTTTTGACGGGCTCGATCTCTCTGCTGATGACATCCGAGACCTTGAGCATCCCCCAGTCCTCGATCATCGCCTTCGCGGTAGCCGCATCCGCCTTGTCGGTGACCAGGAGGGCAGGGAGCCGCTCACGGATGAGCTCCTTGAACTCCACCGCGTTCGTAGCAACAGCGATCTCGCTGTCGGGTCGTCCCTCCCAGGAGGTTCCGACCCGACAGCGGGTGGGAACACCCTCGGGGAACTCGAATTCGACCCGGTGCAACTGGGCGTACGCGCGTCCGATGAACGCGTCGTCCTCGCTCTTGAGCAAAAGGTCGAACAGCTTGCCCCAGCGCTTTGTGGGCACTGCGTCGGCGGTCGTGGGCATCTGGAGCCTCCGTGCCGTCTCCTCCGAGATCTCGGCGACGGGGAGCACCGCGCTGAAGCTCTTGAGCTGGGGACCGACCGCCTCGGACACGCGAGTCAGGCCCATGGAGGTCTTGACCAGACCATGTTTGTTGATCATCCACAGCAGTGGCGACACAACGGCTTTGCGGGTGTTGGCGACGGTCCCATACTGCATCTGCCAGTTCTGCGAGATGTCGGATGCGGGGAGAGCCGCCACGAACGCGGCGCGCCCCTCATCGGACAGCGCGGGCAACAGATGCAACGGTCCCAGCGTCGCTGCACCCGTGACCGAAAGCCGGGAGATGCTGGGTCGCGGAGCCGCGCTGGCGAGACTGCGCAGGTGTTGATCATGAATGCCCTGCCGGTACTCCTGGAACCACCCTTCCTCGGCAGGTCGGTGCCCGCCGGTGGGCCGATCGACCAGCCCGAGGTCGCGGAAGACCGGTTTGTCACTCTCGTGGAAGGCCATGTCCACAGTGATGGCCTTGTCACGGCTCCCGTCGCCAGGCACCACCGGGCCTGGTAGGAGACACTCGCGCATCGGCCGGTAGCGACCGTCCAGAGAGCGGACGTGCAGCATCTCGAGCGGCTTGGGTACTTTGCTGCGGACTCGCTCGACCTGCACGCTGCCGCCGGCGCTGCGCAGTAGCACCCAGAAGTTCGACCACGCGTCGTCGTCGTAGTTGCCGAATCCCTGATCGAGGACACCTTCGAACCGCCCCTGCGCATCGGCGACCCTGATGCCGATGGTGTGTAGATGGCGTGCCATCTCCGGGCGCTCGGAGATCTTCGGGTGGACATAGACCATGTCGTCACGGAGGGTATCGGCGGAGGTTCGGTGGAAGATCTCCCCGGCTATGGGGGCCACCATCCCGTGCTCTTCCGTCAGGATGATCCGGGCCTTGCGGGCTTCCGCGGTGAGTGGAGAGTCTCCGCGCAGCCGAACGCTGTGGTCCTTGAGCACCATGAGAGACAAGATTTCGATTGCGTTCGACGAGGCTTCCGCGGAGCCGTCGGAGACGAGAGCCTCGAGCCAGTCCTTGACACTTTCGGGAGACTTCCCCGCAGCTTCCAAGATGTGCATCATCTTGCCCCGGCGGACGGAACTGTCGGATGCGTCGACGGATGCGTGCACCCAGTTGGTGGGGCGACCGCTGTACTCCGACCAGATCTGAACCCATTCCTTGTCCAGGTTGGCCGGAGTTATGAACAGGTCTTTCGGAAGCTGGAGTTCGCCGTTCTGGTCAGGAAGAGAGGGGCGTTCGGCGGCGATCTGCCACACCCGTCGGAGGAAGTGTTCGTCCGCCCAGTTCAGCTTCTCCTTCGTGCGGCCAGGCAGCAGGGGAAGATACGCGGCGGGGTCTTCGTCGGGCATGAGTTCGGGCAGAGTGTCGATCACCAACCGGGCTGCGACCTGGAGCAACTCCCGATTGAAGGGACTGCCGTCCAGCAGGTGCTGGCGATCCTCGTTCGTCTTCCACGGTGCATTCAGGATGCCGGTCAGCGACACCTCGTACTTGGTCGGGAAGAACGCCCAGAAGGATCCCTTACCGACGGGCGCGGTGTGCAGGCCGTTGCGGACGGTGTACTCAGGCACGGCCCAGGAGACCTCGAGCACCGGCCGGCCGTGCAGCTCGCCCGCACTGTCCGCGGCTTCGCCGGTGGGCGAGTAGGAAGCCGAGAACACCTTCCACTGCTCGATCGACTGCTTTGCGCCACGCGTCACCTCCTTGAGAGTGCGGAGGCTGCCCTGGGGCTCGATCGAGATTTCCCTGCGCGCGGGCGGCATTGTGCGTTCGTCGTGCAGGAGTACCTGGCCGACGTGGGAGGAGAACAGTTGGAAGTGAGCGGGGAAGGCATCTGTCACCCGACCGTCGCGACTCCGGTAACCGCTGATGTCCCGACCCAGACGTTCGGCGGCGCCGGGCAGCAGAGGTAGGCGAACGACGGTCGTGGCCCAACCAAGGAGCTTGTCCAGCACGCGGTCATCGCCGCGTTCCTTGTCGACATCGAGAGGCCGAGCCATGCGGAGCACGGGGGTGTCCATACCGATGTCACCGTGCCGACCGAGGGCGCGGGCGATTTCGCTGGCCGACCAGTCCCGGTCGAAGCCGAAGCCGAAATCGCCGTTGCCGCTGAAGAACTGCGGAGAATCACACACTGAAAGTACAGATTTGATCCCGACACCGAATCGGCCGATCTGGCCCCCGCGCTTGCGGGAGACACTCATGCGCAGGATCGTCTCAGCGCCCTCCGGCGTTACCGGGGAGCCCTGATTCGCGCAGTAGAGATGGCCATCAGTCAGAACGACGTGCAGTTTGCCGCCCGGCTGATCGGCGATCTCGTCGGCCGCGTTCTGTACGAGTTCGAGCAACTGCCGTTCGCCGTACCCCCCCTGCGTGATGCGACGCTCGCCGTTGGCATGCTCCTGAACCAGCCCCGGATCGACCTGGTACGTCTTCAGGACTACCGAGGACTGACGGATCACTGTGTCGATCACGGGCTGGAGCGAAGTATCGGCGAACTGCACGTCGGCCATGAGGCACCTGTCTCGAATGAGAGAAACGAACCGAGGAAGCGCGGGGGGAACAGGGGTGCCGACGTGGAGCCGGCACCCCTGGTGAAGCAGTGGGGCAGCTGATGGGAAGGCCGAGGGGAATCAGCTGTTGATGGTGATGACCGTGGTGACGGTATTGACGGTGGTCCCCGTGACGGTCGTCTTCGTCACGGTCACGGTCCGCGTGGTGGTGGTACGGGTCCTCCGACTGCGGATGCCCTGATGGTTGCGAGGCCTCCCGGTGTGTCGAGGGGAGACGGGGCGTCGGGTGGCACGGGACATTCGGGGCACTCGAGGTTCGGAGGGAGCGGTGGGCTGCTCCGTGGGGGACGACTTCTTGTTGCGAGCGATGCGCTGTCGCTCCGATGCCAGGAGCTGGGGGTGGATGCCGAAACACATCAGGAGTTCCGCCCGCAGGTCAGGGTCCTCCTCGTTGTCGTACTTCTCGATGAACCATGCCATCCAGTCGTCACCATCATTGCTCATGCGGGTTCCCCTCCCTTGTCACGCCAACGAGTCCTCTTTGACCGGATGGCGTGCTGTGCAACCGACCCGAGGGCAGAGCTCTGGCCTGCCCGGAACGGTCGCTTCCTTCAACAGCCCCTGTTGCAACAGGAGTTGGTGGAGCTGAACGCTAGCACGCGATCCGCCGGATCTGACGGTCCGACAGTCATGATCTTTTGACTTCAACTCCCCATGCTGGCGCACCAGTCGGAGTCTCATGTCAAGTAACCTTTGACAATCGCCTCGCGTCAAATTCGAGTGCTACCGTGGCTCTGCCCGGAACCGAGGGGAGTGGGTTCGATGGAGGACAACGAGGGCTTCGGCGTCTGGCTCGGTCGCCAGTTGCGTCGCAGCGGCATATCGCAGGCGGACTTCGCCAAGAAACTGGGGTTGACGCGCGCCGCCGTGTCGGCCTGGGTCACCGGTAGGTCGCTACCCAGGCCGGAGCTGATGGTCGAGATCGCCAAGATCTTGGAAACGGATGTCGCCACCCTGATCACCAGGGACGCCGATGCCGGATCGGATCGGCCGATCGGCTGGTATCACCGGGTCGCTCATCAGGACGGTGGTCGGGAGTACGGCAACGCGGCCGTATTCGCCTTCGACGCCAACTTGGCCGTGCTGGCCCGAGAGGTCACACAGAACTCCCTGGACGAGCGGCTTGACCCGGAACGCCCCGTGCGGGTGCGCTTCACCTTGCACGAACTGACCGGCGAGCACCTCCAGTCATTCCTCTCCGCACTGAGATGGGAGCAGCTCGAGCCGCACTACGCGGCGGCTGCGCAGGCCCGGCACAAGGTCGGTCGCGCTCTCGCCGAAGGGCTGCGCGCGCTACGTGAAGGGTCTTCACTCCTGCTACTCCGGGTTGACGACTACAACGCCTCGGGGCTGACCGGACCCGAGTACGGAGACGGTCGCTACGCCGCCGTGGTTCGCCGGCAGCTCGACAGTCACAAAAGCAGTGATCGGGCAGGCGGCTCCTACGGATTGGGGAAGGCCACCCTGTGGGCGGCCAGCCGGCTCGGACTGGTTCTGATCAACAGCACCCTCTCCGAAACCTACGAGGGGCGAACGGCCCGACGGGTGGTCGGTCGGCTCGACCTTCCCTGGCGTGAGGTCGACGGAGTTGCCTACGCGGGCCCCGCCTGGCTCGGCGAGCCGGACACGGAGAAGGAGCACGAAGGTGTCTCTCGCTCGTGGTGGGCCGATGAACGAGTGGTCGCGGAACTGCGGCTCGAACGGGACAGCGACGATCCGGGAACTTCCTTCCTTGTCGTCGGTGCCCATGATGCGGCCGGGAGCAACGACACCCTGGAGGACCTGCACGCGGCCCTGGGCCGGGCGTTGTCCGACAATTTCTGGGCTGCCATGACCTCGGGCCGTTCGACCTCGGCGATGCTCGAGGCATCCGTCCAATCTCTTCGCAACGGTGAAGTTGTAGTTCCCGAGCAGCGGGTCGATCCGCTCGACCGGCACCCGGCACTGGTGCACGCGTTGCGGGCGTACATCGACGGCGAGACTGTCGAAGAGCTGACGGCGGCCGGTCAGGTCGCTGCCGCGGACGTGGCCTTCGTCGTTCCGCCGCCACGGGCCGCCGGGCGCGGATCCGCAGGCCACGACCACCGTGCCGTACTCCTGGTCACGCCCGCTGCCGACATGGACGAGAGGCACAGCCGCATCATCTGCATGCGCGGTACTCGTATGTCCGTAACGGCCCGCACCCCCCGTGGCGTCGGCGTGGGGGTCGACCCTTTCCAAGCCGTTCTCCTGGCCGGTTTCGCCACAGGGGACGACGGTCCGGCGACACGCGCCGCCGAGGCGTTCCTTCGAGCCGCCGAGCCGCCGGAGCACGACAGGTGGGGGACGACCGAGGAGCTCACGGCCGCCTATGCCAACGCGCCCCGCCGATTGACCGAGTTCAACGCGGCGATGGACGCGGCGCTGCGGGGCGTGATCGGTCGGCGGGCTTCCGGCCAGGACTCGTCCGGCCCTGAAGTTCTTCGGAAGCTGCTGCGTATCGATGCGCCCGCCGTGGCGAGCGGTCGCCGTGGGCAGGGGCATCCGATCGTGGACCGGATCTCCGGGAAGGTGGACATCGACGGGGCCTGGACCTTGGACGTGACACTGACCGTTCCACGGCGCGACAACCACTGGCAGTTGCTGCCCGTGGTCAAATTCGATGTGCGATCAGGTGGGCGCCCTTCGTTGGAGTGGGCGGAGCTGTCGGCGAAGGAGAACTGCCAGATCGTCGACGGCCGCCTGATCATCGATCCAGACGTGAGATCTGCACGCTTCGGAGGAGTCACGGCCGTCCGAAGTCACCCTGTGGCCGCGGCCATGGCCGGTGTGATCGTGGACATCCAGCAGGCACGGGAGACTTCGGCGTGAGCACTGTGTACGCGTACCCGACCTTGGTGGGAAAGATCGAGGTCACTGTTCGAGGGGCGAGCATGGACGGCAAGCCTCTGCGGCTCTCGTTGATCTCCCAGCGTGATCAGGTGGTCGCCCTCCACCAGGTCGAACGGGACGACTGGACCGAGGGCGTCCTCGATCTGGAAGTCTCGCTGCCCACCGATGAACTGGACGAGGGGCCGTGGTCCGCGGTCAGTTGCGTCGCCGTACTGACCGAGGGGGCCACCAACACCCGGACGGTGACTCGTCTGGAACGTCGGCGAGGCGACACCCACTGGCGAGGTGAGGTGCGAGTACGCCGCTCCAGCCACGTGGCACGGGCCCTCCTCGAAGTGAGTGTGGTCGGCAGCCACGGAGGGGTCGACGGGCGGGTCCTCGGTAAGGCGGACACCCCCTGGGTCGTCGACCTGCTTGCCCGCACACCCACCAGACAACGCGATCTGGACATCCTGGAGAGGGACTTCCGGGACGGGCCGCAGGAATGGCTGCGTCAGTTCATGGACGCACCCTGGCTGATCGATACCACCGGTGACCTGCCGTCCGTCCTGATCAACACATCCTTCGAAGGGCTTCCCGCGCTGCTGTCCGGCGCCCGTGGTCCCCTGGAGAAGGCGACCGCCGGCTTGGTGGCCGCGCAGATCGCCGCCGAGGCGTGGGCGACCATGTTCCACTCCGCGCTGAGCGAGCTGGAGTTCGACGAGGACGGTACGCCGCACCTTCCCGGTGGATGGCGGGAGTCCGTACTGCGCTCGATGCTTCCTGAGGTGTTTCCCGGACTGCCCCTCACAGAGGCTCTGGCAGAGGCACACAACCGTCGAGGGGACGGTCGGGGCTGGGCGGAGATCCAGTCGCGGATCCACTACGCGGCCGGGAGAAGAGGCCAGATGCCCAAGAACCTGACGGCGGCCATCCGCGCCCTCAACCGTAGCCAGGAAGGTCCGCATCGATGAGCCGCTACCACATCGAGCCCCCGGAACGTCTAGCGCTGCTCCCGAGCAGTCTCGCCACGGCCTTCCTCACCCACGGGGTACGCGCCGGCCGGGACGGCCTGCCGCAGGTTGCGATACTCCGGGCCGGCATCGCGATCGAGAGCGAGTCCGCCCGGTGGAGCGTCGATCCGGTACGGGAGCTGCTCGACGAGGCCATACGGCGGTTCGACGCGGCGAGGACCGATGCCGATGCCTGGCTGGCGCCTCGCCTGCACGCGACCTTGCGGATGACCCGTGCGGAGGCCGCTGACCCCGGCCTGTGGAACTTCCTGGCTCTGGCCGTGGCACCGGACTTCGTCCTGTGGCGACATCTTCCGCGTGGAGGGCTGGATGACGGCGTGTCCAGGAAGGTCAACAGTGCCAGATTCGTAGGGCCCCACTACAGCCAGGCGTTCTCCCGGCTCTGGTGGGCCGCCGAGATGTTCCGCGACGGCTCCGATTACACCCCTTCGGAAATTGCCTGCGGCAATCAGGACATGATCAACACCGCGCTCAGGCTCTCCGCCATCGACCACAAGCCCACCGCCCTGGCTCTGGTGCGGGTCCTCGAAAGGCTCGCCGATACGGGGGCCACGCGACTCGGAGACCGGGTCAACGCGTTCTGCACAGCGGCCAACGTGGCTGGTAGCACACTCATGTACGAGGTGATCGCTCCGGACGATGCCCCCGATCACCTCGCCCTCGCCGACTGGATCGATGCGGCGGAATCGGCTCCGGCAGTGCCGTGGGACCGCCTTCCCGAAGGTCCGAGCGACGGCACGGCTCGGCGCGCCTCCTGCGATGTCCTCACAGCGATGTTCGAGCGGTTCGCCGCAGAGGCACCGTTGCGTGACCGAACTCGGTCCGGGGCCGCACAGGACTGAAGCGCGTCGCGGAAAGGCTGCAGATCCCAGGAATGACCGTCAATCGGTGGATCCGGTCGGTCCTGTCACGAGAGTCCGGGTCGGTTCACGAGGTCTCGGCGAAGATCTCGCCCGTTGAAGCGTTCGTGTGCTCAGGCTCCCAAGCAGCCAACTTGTTTATCAAGTCGTCGCTCGGGGGCCCGAGTCGGAGCGCGCTGCACAGGATGTGCAGCGAAAGCAGTGGTGGAATCGCGTTCCCGATCTGTTGGGCCACATCCGTGGACCTCCAGGGGTACTTCCTCGGGAACGACTGGAGCAGACCTGCTTCCTCGAAGGTCAGCCGCTCGAGTTCCTCGCCGATCTCCTTGCGCCCGGACCTCGTCTCCTTCAGAAGGAAGACACGGTTGCGCCGCACCTTGCCCGTGATCGTCGCGGAAGGCTGTTCGGATGTGCGGCGGCCCCTGTTCTTGGGGTCACCGCCCGATCCGTAGTTGGAGACCACCTCGAAGTCGCGTGGACGTCCGGCGAGAACGTCCTGCATGGCCACCCAGGGCTCGACCGCACTCTTCCCCTTGCGGGCCGGAGAGAACAGCAACCCCTGTGCCTCGCGCTGCGGATCGTTCTCCGTGGGAAGGCGAGCGACTCCCTTGCGGTAGCGCTGGTGCGTCGCGCCGGGAAACCGCACCGGCCGCTCCACGTTCTCCGGGTCCCACTGAGCGATCAACACGGCACGCCTGCGGGTCTGTGGGACGCCGAAGTCCTCGGCGTGCAGAACATGGGCGTCTGCGGCGTAGCCGACCCGCTTGAGGAGCTTGACGTAGTGCTTCCATACCGGCAGGACGGTGGGGACCTGTTCCAGTACAACCACTTCGTAGGGATCATTCCGCTTCAGCTTGGCCTCCATGACCCAGCGCAGCGGCTGGAGCACGAGACCGGTGCGCTCGTCCGACATCTCGTCGGTCTCTGCTTTGACCTCTTTCCAAGCAGCCTCGAAGGAACCGAGATCCTCGTGATCGACCAGGCGGGTTGCCAGACGCTTCACGTCCTCCAGGGCTTTGTGGCCCTTCCGGCTGCCGGCCACGGAGAAGGACTGACACGGCGGCCCGCCTGTGAGCACCGTCGCGTTCTTCACCTGTGGATCGCTCGCACTCAGTACGGCGACGTCCTTCTCGGCAGTGGTCAGGAGTCCGGCTGCCCTGCGCGTCGCGCGGGTCGCGTCGTCCCACTCGACCCCGATGCTTTCCAGTCCCATGACCGTGGCCGCGATATCAAGGCCGCCAGGACCTGCGAACAAGTCCACGATGCGGAAATCCGCACGTCGAACCGGTGGGTGGAGTGCATGGGTCATGGGGTTGGAGTGTAGCCGGCGATTCAAGATCGACTTCACCTGGAGTTCGGAGGGATGTGCCCGCGATCAGGCGCGTAGGGCGTCCGCGACGGCGCCCCCCAGCGCCCTGCCCACGGGCGGAGGCGAAGCGTGTCCGATCTGGCGGTACCGTGCCGTCTTTCTGCCGGCGAACTGCCACTCGTGCGGGAACCCTTGCAGAAGTGCGGCCTGCGAGTCCGTGAGTTTGACCATGTCGAGGCTGTTGTCGCGATCGGGCCCCGGTACCTCATCGGCCAGAGCAGCTCCGTTGACCCCCATGCGCGCCCACGCCTGCTTCGTTCCCGTCGGTCCCAGATCGGCTCCTCCTCGATTGTCGGAGCCGCCCACAAGGGTCGGTGCCACGTTGATCGCCCGGGCCGCCCACTCGTCGGCGCCTTGCCAGCCACGGGCTGACATGGAGCGTCGTAGAGCCCTGCCCACCGGCACGTGGGCTTCGACAGTGGGCGTCGGCGGCCGGAAGGCATCGAAGTGTCGGGCCTTGAGTGCGACGAGTACCCCTTGCTTACGATCCTGGGGAACGCCGAAGTCGGCCGCGTTCAGTACGAACCAACGCAACCGGTAGCCGAGGTGCTCCAGTTCCTCACGGATAAAGGTGCGCAGCGGTCCGAACGCCTCGGCATCGACCAGACCGGGCACGTTCTCGATCAACAGAGCGCGCGGCTGCACGGCGTGCGCGAGGAGAACCGCCGCCTCGAGGAGCCGCTTCTCCTCGTCCGTCTCGGTTCTGGCCACGGTTGCGCTCGACCTCACCCGCGGGGGACCGGCTGACAGCAGGTCCACGTCATAGGTTTTCGGATGTTCGACGGGGTCGAAGTCCAGAAGATCCATTTGAAGGACGTTCCACTTCGGCCGGTTCAGGCGGAGCGTCTCGCAGGCCACGGGCTTGTTGTCCAGCAGTAGCACCGGATCGAAGCCCGCCTGCTCGAGCCCCAGGGCCAGACCACCCGCCCCCGCGCATACGTCCACGAACCGCAATCCGTTCACGAGCCCCCACCCTTTCGCCTGGTCCGCCTCGCGGACTTCTCGCTGTCGACGGCGTTCGCAACCTGCTCGGCGACCTGCGCCGGGAGCTCGTGCTCCCAGAAGCGCAGAACCGTCCACCCCTCGGCTACCAGGTGTGCCGTCGTCTCCACGTCCCGCGCCATGTTGCGGTCGAGCTTCTGCCGCCACCACTCCGCATTCGATCTCGGTTGCGTGGCATGTGCGGGGCATCCGTGCCAGAAGCAGCCGTCCAGGAAGACCGCGACCTTGGCTTTTGTGAAGGCGATGTCGATCGTCCGGCGGGACATGTGGGGCACTCGCTCGTTGAGTCGATAGCGATAGCCAGAAGCGTGCAGCAGCTTCCGGACCGCCACCTCGGGAGCGGTGTCGCGGCGTGCCTGGCGGCTCATCCGCGCGGATACGCCAGGGGAGGAGGGTTCGGCGGTGCTCATCACCTTCAAGTCTCCTACGCCCCTGTCTCCTCGCGATCGACAACGACCGGATTCCCTCTGTCTCCTGCCGTGCACGAAGGCGTTCTCGCACCTGCGGAACGGGCCTACGTGGGGGAGGCGGCCCGAAGTCTGGTAGTTGAATGTGATCGTATTGCAAAGATGCGACATAGGTGAATCCTTGGCGAATTCAGCCAGGGGCCGATAAGTGACCCTGCGGGCCGGCCGCCTGGCGAACTCGAATAGGCCGCCCGCACACCTCCGAGCAAGGTCCTCCGAACCACACCCGCCCCCGCCCGCCCTCCGGTCGCGGCCCCAGCGGCGTGGGCCGATGCTGGTTCGGTAGGCCTCGGTAGGCGTTGTCGAGTGCGGGAGGTCCCGTCCCGGGCTCCGTGAGGGTGCGAAGGAGCTGGCTTCATGGCTGATGCGCCCCTGATGGTCGTGGACAGCGCCGGAGTGGTCACCGGGTGGAGCCGGGCCGCCGAGCGGCGCTTCGGTCCGGCGACCGCGGATGCGCTGGGCCTGCACGTGATGGACGTACTTGCGGGGGACCGGCGGCGCGCTGCGGACGCTGCCGCCGGGGCGGCGGTGGGGCTGCGGCTCGCGCCGCTCGCGGGGTCCGGCTGGGGCTTCTGGGAGACCGACGGGCGCAGGGTGTCCGGCGACGGCGACGGCGTGGGCGAGGTCGACAGCGGTGTGGGGACCGCGTTGCTGGACGTGATGTTCACGCAGGCGCGCGTGCGGGTCCACGTGCTCGACCCCGGGCTCGACGTCCTGCGGATCAGCGACCCGTCCGCCGACGCGGAGGACACCACGGGACTGCGAGGGCGGCCGTTCCTCGATGTGTGCGACTTCGAGGAGCCGGAGCGTGCGGAGGCGTTCGTCCGGGAGGTCCTGCGTACCGGCGTACCAGGTGTCGAGCAGCCGTTCCGGGCCCGCCCGGCCGGTGTGCCCGGGGTGTCCCGCACGCTCTCCCTGACGGCGTTCCGGCTACAGGAGCACGGGCCGACGCGGCAGAGCGCCGACAGCCGGGTGCTGGGGGTCGCCGTGGCCGTCGTCGACGTCAGCGAACGCGTGCGGCGGCGATGTCGGGAGGCGGCGCTCACCGCGGTCCGGGACATGGTGGGCCGGACGCTCGACGTCGAGGCCACCTGCCGGGACCTCGTCGAAGCACTGGTCCCGGACTACGCGGACGTCGGCGTGGTCGAGGTCGTCGACGAGGTCCTGCGCGGCGCGACACCGGAGCCCGGTCCGCTCGGCCGGGGCGTTCCCCTGCGCCGCGCCGCGTACGCGGGCAGCAGCGAGTCCGCCCACCCGGTCGGAGACATCCGCGAGGTGCCGCACGGAACCCCCTTCCAGCGGGCCGCCTCCGATCTGCGGGCCCGGGTCCTTCCGCTGGGTGACATCCCCTGGGCCGACGCCGACCCGGCGCGTGCGGCCTCCATCAAGCGCGTCGGGGCCCACACGCTCCTGCTCGTGCCGCTGACGGTGCGCGGGGCGATCCTGGGGCTGGTGACGCTCTACCGGTGCGGGGATTCCGAGCCGTTCACCGAGGAGGACATCCCCGCGGCGCTCGCGATGGCGTCCCGTACCGCGCTCGGCATCGACAACGCCCGCCGCTACGTCCACGAGTACACCATCGCCAGCGCCCTCCAACGCCGGCTGCTGCCGCAGCGCCCGGTGCCCCAGCCCGCCGTGGAGACCGACCACCTGCTGCTGCCCGGGGGCGGCGCCGGCAACTGGTTCGACACGATCGCACTGTCCGGGGCGCGTACCGCCCTCGTCATCGGGGAGGTCGCCACGCGGGGCATCTACGCGGCCACCACCATGGGGCAGCTGCGCACCGTCGTGCACGCCCTCGCCGCACTCGACCTGGAGCCCGACGAGCTGCTGGCCCGGCTGTACGACACCGCGGCCAGGCTGGCCGAGGAGCGGACCCAGCTGCCGCAGAGCGACCCGCTGCACCGGGAGCCGCTGGCCGCGACCTGCTCCTACGCCGTGTACGACCCGTTCACCGGGAAGTGCACCCTGGCATCGGCCGGCCACCCCGCGCCCCTGGTGGTGGAGCCCGACGGCGCGGCCTTCGTCGTCGGCCTGCCCGTGGGGCCGCCGCTCGGTACCGCGGACCGGGCCCCCGTGGCCTCGGTCTCCTTCTCGCTGCCGGAAGGCAGCCTGCTCGCGCTGCATACCAACGCGCTGCGGGCGTACTCCCAGCCGTCCTCCGGTGCGATGCGGCAGGCGCTGACACCCACGGACCGCCCGCTCAAGGAGCTGTGCGACGCGGTCGCCTACGTCCTGCCCGACAGCGACGAACTCCAGGGGGCCGCGGTGCTCCTGGCCCGGACCCACGCCATGCCCCCGGAGCGCTACGCCGCCTGGGAGCTGCCGTACGACAAGACGGCCCCGGCGACCGCGCGCCGCCTCGCCTCCAGGACGCTGGCCGACTGGCACCTGGAGGGCGACACCGGTGACGCGACCGAACTGATCGTCAGCGAGCTGGTGACCAACGCCGTGCGCCACGGCAGCCCGCCGCTCGAACTGCGCCTGATTCTCGACCGCGGCCTGACCTGCGAGATCCGGGACGGCAGCACCACCGCCCCGTACATGAAGTACGCCGGAGCGGTGGACGAGGGCGGGCGGGGACTCTTCATCATGTCCCAGCTCGCCTCGCTGTGGGGCACCCGGTACGCCCCCGACGGCAAGACCGTCTGGTCGGAGCAGACGCTGCCCGGGCACGAGGACTGAGGCGGGGCTACCTGCCCTCGGCGAGTGTGTGCGCGACCAGGGCGTTGGCATGGCCGTGGCCCATGCCGTGTTCGGTTTTGAGCCAGGCGACGATCTCCATGTGCCTGGTCAGCGGGGATACGCGGATGAGGTCCTTCCACTCCGCGATCGGGCGGCCGTACTTCTTCTCGATGGAGGGGAAGTAGCTCGCGGGGCCCTTCACCGGCTCTGCCATGTCGTGGTGTCCCGTCCGTGGAGACCGCCGTGGTTGGTACCACGGGCCGGTCGTCGAATCCGTCGGCGGGTATGACCGCCGGACGGCGCGAAACTCATCGGCGGTACGACACCGCGGCGCCCGACGGGTCGGGCAACGCGCTGCGCGACGTGGCCGCGGGTGGGAGGACGGTCGGCGCCCGGCCTCCCACCCGTCGGAGAGGGGGGACGCGCGCTCCTCAGGCCGCCCCGTGGCAGTCACGGTACGTACGCTCCGAGCCGCACCAGCACGCCGCGCTGCGCGCCGGGGGCCACGGGACCGCACGGCCGCGGGCCGCCAGGGTCGTGGCGTACTGGGGGAGCAGGTCCGGATCGGACGGGGACGCGGCCTCCGACGCGGCGAACGCCTCGTACGAGGGGACCGTGCCCGTCACGATGCCGAGATTCGGCGTGCCCGCGGCGTGCAGATCCCGCAACGCGGCCTCCAGGCGCGCCAGATGGTCCTGGTGCGAGATGTACTCCTGGCCCAGTTCCGGGTAGGCGACGAGGAGTTCGCGCAGTTCCGCCTCGGACCAGCGCAGCACCGCCACCGGGAACGGGCGGGACAACGCCGTGCGGTAGGTGCCCAGTTCGGCGCGGAGCCGGGTGATCTCGGCCTGTAGCTCGCCCGGATCCGAGGAGCCGAGGGACCACAGGCGCTTCGGGTCGTGCAGTTCGTCGAGCGGTACGGCGGAGGTGTGCAGGGCGTCGGCCAGCTCGTCCCACGCGTCGTGGCCCACACCCATCAGCCTGCGCACCCGGTGCCGCCCGATCAGCAACGACTCGGTGGAGTACGGGACTTCCTCGCCCGGCGCGAGGAGCAGCTTCAACGCGGTGGAGAAGAAGTCGTGGGCGGACTCCAGCTCGTCGTGCGCTTCGAGCGTCTCGGCGGCGATCTCCCACGGGGCCGCGTCGAGCGGACCCGCGGTACGGATGCCGTCGATGATCGCGCGGGCCTCCGCCTCGTGGCCGTACTCCCAGAGGTTGGCCGCTTTGAGGGCTTTGACCAGGTGCGGGTGCTCGATGGTGATTTCGGTGGAGCCGAGCAGTTCGTCGTAGAGGGTGGTCGCGCGGGCGCGGTCACCGGCGAGCTCCAGATGGGCCGCGGCCTGGAGGAACAGCGGTTCGCGGTCCTCGGGGTACTGCGCCGCGGTGCGCAGCAGGCGCTCGGCTTCGGTGGTGTGGTCGGCAGGCGTGTCGGGGCGCATGGAGCACACGGTACTGCGGGACCGGGCCGGGGTGAGAGGGTGCGTGCACGAGCGCCGGTGGAGCGCCGAGGACCACCCCGGAGCACGTCCGTCGGTGTCGGGAAGGACGCGGCCCGGTCCGGCGCCCGACCCGCTCCCGGCGGCGCCGTGAGCCGCACCCTGCGGGGGCCGGGCGACCGCTTCGGCCGCTCGACCCCGATCGTGTATAACGGCTGGAGGACACGAACGGCCTCGGAGCGAACGGGAGGGACGATGAGCGACGGCATGGACCGTGCACGCCGCGCGGTCGCCCGCCTGCTCCGCCCCGCCGCCTTCCTGGTCCTCTTCCTCACCTTCCTCACCGATGTGCCCCTCGCCGAGGGCGGCAGCCTCTCCGCCGCCGTCGCGCTCGCCGCGACCGCCGGCTCGGGACTCCTCGTCTGCTCCGTCATCAGTGCGCGCTGCGCCTGCCCCGTGCCCCGTACGAGAGTGCGGACGGCCCTGCGCGACCGTGCGAAGCGCACCGCGTTCCTGCCGCAACGCGACCCCGACGCCCGAGGCCGCACCAGGCCCCGAGCGCCCGGGACCGCCCTCCTGACGGCCGCGTAGAGGGCACCCTTCACGACCCTTCTGCGCGGGTCGTCCTGCCGAGTTCCACACTCCCCGGCACGACGAGACCCCCCCGGAGGGCTCACCCATGTCCGCGTTCATGTCCGCTTTCGCGAGCCTGGTCGGCGCATTCGCCGACCTGCTCCAGCCCCTCTTCCACGGCGCGTCCACCGCCGCCGCGATCGTCCTGTTCACCGCCCTGGTGCGGCTCGCCGTGCACCCCCTGTCGCGGGCGGCGGCACGCGGGCAGAAGGCCCGCACCAAGCTCCAGCCGCAGATCGCCGAGCTCCGCAAGAAGCACGCCAAGAGCCCCGACAAGATGCAGAAGGCGCTCATGGAGCTCCATGCGCAGGAGAAGGTCTCACCGCTCTCCGGCTGCCTGCCGAGCCTGCTCCAGATGCCCGCCTTCTTCCTGCTGTACCACCTCTTCTCCAGCCGGCGGATCGGCGGCGACCCCAACTCGCTGCTCGGCCACGAACTCTTCGGCGCTCCCCTCGGCGAGCGCTGGCACGACGCGCTCGCGGACGGCGGTCCCTTCGGCGGGCAGGGGCTCGTCTACCTGGCACTCTTCGTGGTCGTCGCGGTCGTCGCCACGTTCAACTACGGACGCACCAAGCGGCAGATGGCGGCCAACCCGGTCACACCGGCCACGGGCCCCGACGGACAGCCCGTCCCCGGCATGGGCGCGATGACGAAGGTGATGCCGCTGATGTCCTTCCTGACCCTCTTCTCGGTGGCCTACGTGCCGCTCGCCGCCGCTCTGTACATCGTCACCAGCACCACCTGGACCGCCGTCGAGAGGGCCTTCCTCTACCGCGTGGCCCCCGCCCCGGAGGTCGCCCTCGCCCCGGCCGTCTGAGGCCCCCGGGGGTCCAGTGTGTGAACAGGGTCTTGCGGGGTGATCCGATGTCTTGGAGGATCGAACGAGCCTTTCGCTGGCCGCAACCCATCGGCGGGCTCGACCTCGACCAAGGGGAGATGGACCGTTGAAGCTGCTTCGAGTGGGTACGGCGGGCGCGGAACGCCCCGCACTGCTTGACCGGGACGGGACCCTGCGCGACCTCTCGGGCCTCGTCACCGACATCGACGGCGAACTGCTCGCCGACGCCTCGGCACTGGCGCGCGTACGGGAGGCGGCCCGCACACCCGAGGTGCTGCCCCCGCTCGACGCGGCCGGTCTGCGGGTGGGGCCGCCGGTCGGCAGGATCGGGAAGATCGTGTGCATCGGGCTGAACTACCACGACCACGCCGCCGAGACCGGCGCGGCGATCCCGGACGAGCCCATCCTGTTCTTCAAGGCGCCGGACACCGTCGTCGGCCCCGAGGACACGGTGCTCGTGCCGCGCGGCAGCCGGAAGACCGACTGGGAGGTCGAGCTCGCCGTGGTGATCGGCCGCACCGCCCGGTACCTGGACTCCGCGGAGGAGGCCCTCGGCCACGTCGCCGGATACGCGACCGCCCACGACGTCTCCGAGCGGGAGTTCCAGATAGAGCGCGGCGGCACCTGGGACAAGGGCAAGAACTGCGAGACGTTCAACCCGCTGGGGCCCTGGCTCGTCACGGCGGACGAGGTCCCGGACCCGCAGGCGCTGCCCCTGAGGCTGTGGGTCAACGGAGAGCTGAAGCAGAACGGCACCACCGCCGACCAGATCTTCCCGGTCGGTGAGGTCGTCCGCTACCTCAGCCACTTCATGACGCTCTACCCGGGCGACGTCATCAACACCGGGACCCCGGCCGGCGTCGCCATGGGCGCGCCCGAGCCCAAGCCGTACCTGCGGGCCGGGGACGTGGTGGAGCTCGAGGTCGAGGGGCTGGGCCGCCAGCGCCAGGACTTCAAGGACGCCTGAGGGCTGTCCCGAGGCCTACGCCCGTACGCGAACGGCCGCCGGGGACAACCCCCGGCGGCCGTTCGCGCGCCCGGTCCTCACTCCTGGGGCCGCGCCGTGAAGCGCTCCAGGGCCTGCACCACCAGCGCGTGGTCCTCGGCCTGCGGGAGACCCGAGACGGTGACCGTCCCGATCACGCCCGCGCCCTCCACCGCGATCGGGAACGACCCGCCGTGCGCGGCGTAGGTATCCAGGTCCAGGCGGGAGGACTCCTCGAACGTGGTGCCCTTCGCCCGGAAGCGCGTGCCGACGAGGTAGGAGCTCTCGCCGTACCGCTCCACGACCTTCCGCTTGCGGTCGATCCACGCGTCGTTGTCCGCGCTCGAACCGGGCAGGGCCGCGTGGAACAGCTGCTGGCCACCGCGCCTGATGTCGATGGCGACGGGCGCGTGCCGTTCGCGGGCCAGCGTGACCAGCAGGCCGCCCAGCGTGTACGCGTCGTCGTAGCCGAAACGCGGCAGCGTCAGGCGCCGCTCCTGCGCGATCAGCTCGGAGATGGTCGGAACACCGGGTGCGCTCATGCGTGCCGCTCCTCGTCGTGGTGGGGGATCAGGGTGACGGACGTGCCCTCGCGGGCCGAGCGGCGCGCGGCTTCGAGGACGTCCAGCGTGGCGGCGGCCTGGAGGGCCGTCACCGGATTCCCGCCCCTGCCGTGCAGGGCGGCGGAGACCGCGGCGTAGTACGCGGGATAGTCGCCCGGCAGCGTGCGGACGGGATCGCCGCCCCCGGTCAGCGCCGACTCGCCGGAGCCGATCCGGCCCCACAGCTCCTCCGGCTCCTCGCCCCACGGCTCGCCTTCCGCCGGGCGCACCCCCTCGCGCAGGGCGGCCTCCTGGGGGTCCAGGCCGTACTTCACGTAGCCGGCCTTCGAGCCGAGCACCCGGAAGCGCGGGCCGAGCTGGGCCGTGGTGGCGCTGACGTACAGATGGGAGCGGACGCCGTTCGCGTGCGTGATCGCGATGAAGGTGTCGTCGTCCGCGGCCGCACCCGGACGGCGTACATCGGACTCCGCGTACACCTGCACCGCGGGCCCGAACAGGGTGAGCGCCTGGTCCACCACATGGCTGCCCAGGTCGTAGAGCAGCCCGCCGATCTCCTGCGGGTCGCCCGACTCGCGCCAGCCGCCCTTCAGCTGCGGACGCCACCGCTCGAAACGCGACTCGAAGCGCTGTACGTCGCCGAGCGCGCCGTCCTCGACGAGACCGGCCAGCGTGAGGAAGTCGTTGTCCCAGCGCCGGTTCTGGAACACGGAGAGCAGCAGCCCCCGCTCCCGGGCCAGCGCGGCCAGTTCGCGGGCCTCGGCGGCGGTACCGGCGATCGGCTTGTCCACGACCACCGGCAGCCCCGCCTCGAGCGCGGCCCTCGCGAGCGGCACGTGGGTCCTGTTCGGCGAGGCGATCACGATCAGGTCCAGCTCGTCCGCGCGCGGCCACAGCTCGTCGGGCGAGGCCGCGAACCGTACATCGGGGAACTCGGCGCGGGCCTGCGCCTGCCGCTCGGCGTTCGAGGTGACGACCGTGTCGAGGACGAGGCCCTCGGTCGCGGAGACCAGCGGGGCGTGGAAGACGGAACCCGCCAGGCCGTAGCCGACGAGACCGACGCGCAGAGGAGCGTTCGCAGTCATGCGATCCACTTAAGCAACGCTGTTGCCAAAGTGCAAGCGATGAGGACAATGGAGCCGTGAACAGGAGTAACAGCCGAAGCGGCGGGGCGAACCTGCCGGCCGTGCGCCACCACAACGCGTCGCTCGTCCTCGACCTGCTGCGGGTGGCCGGTGAGCGTGGCATCAGCAGGCTGGAGCTCGCCGAGCACACCGGACTCACCCCGCAGGCGGTCAGTAAGATCACCGCCAGGCTCCGCGCGGAGGGCCTCGCCGCCGACGCCGGCCGCCGCGCGTCCACCGGCGGCAAACCGCGCACCGTGCTGCGGCTGGTCCCCGACGCCGGATACGCCGTCGGGCTCCACCTGGACCGCGACGAGCTCACCGCGGTCCTCGCCGACCTCGCCGGCACCACGGTCGCGACCCGCACCCTCCCGCTCGACCTGGGGGCCCCGGCCGCCGAGGTCCTCGCGACGGCCGCCCACGCGGTGCGGGCGGTGCGTGCCGACGGCCCCCTGGCCGAGGACCGCCGGGTCTTCGGCGTGGGCGCAGCCCTGCCCGGCCCACTGGACCACCGCGACGGC
The DNA here is from genome assembly GCF_040660235.1 of Streptomyces sp. NPDC049970. NCBI lineage: Bacteria > Bacillati > Actinomycetota > Actinomycetes > Kitasatosporales > Streptomycetaceae > Streptomyces > Streptomyces sp. NPDC049970. The sequence goes on from NZ_JBFALP010000002.1 coordinate 217,265, forward strand.
GTGCTGCACCGGGTCACCGGCTTTCCCCAGTGGGACGGCTACCCCCTGCGCGACGCCCTCGCCGAGCACACCGGACTGCCCGTCGTCGTCGACAAGGACACCAACGCCGCCGCCCTCGGCCTCGCCCTGCGCGACCGCGCCGAGGCCGACTTCGCGTACCTGCACCTGGGCACCGGTCTCGGCGCCGGGCTCGTCCTCGGCGGCACCCTGCACCGAGGGGCCCGTACCGGTGCGGGGGAGTTCGGCCACCAGACCCTCCAGCTCGACGGACCGCCGTGCGACTGCGGCGGGCGCGGCTGCGTCGAGGCGCTCTGCCTCTCCGCCGCCGCCCGCGGGGACGTCGCCGAGGCGGCCAGGATCCTCGGGGCGGGCGCCGCCAACCTGGTCGGGCTGCTCGACATCGACCGGGTCGTCCTGGGTGGACGCACGGTCGCCGCCGACGAGGACACCTACGTCAGCGGGGTGCGCGCCGTGATCGAGGAGCGCGCACGCCGGGAGGGCACAGGGACCGCCGTACCCGTCACCGTGGCGGGCGGCGGCGACCGCCCGGTCGCCGAGGGCGCCGCGCAACTGGTCCTTGCCCCGCTCTTCGGGCGGGCGGGCGAGGACGGCGGCGTAGGGGGCTGACGGACGACGCGGCCCCTGCCCCTCCCTCCACGGGCCGCCCCTCCCCGAGCGTGCCGGTCCCCCGCAGGGCCGGTCGAGCGGACTTCGACGCCCGAACGGGCGGTAACGGGCGCGGGCGGGTGGCTCGCCCCGTACCCGCGTGGCAGCGTCGGGCACCGACCCACGGGGCGACGCCCCGGCGTCCGGCCGCGCACGGCAGCGTCGCCTCCACGGCCGGTGGCCCCCGCCCCGACCGCTCGCGAGCAGCGAAGGGTGAGCCACATGCCCACCAGACCCCCCGCACGGCTGCGCGACGGCCGTGCGCTCACCCGCCTCGGCCTCGCCGCCGGACTCGCCGTCCCGGCAGGTCTTCTCGGCGTCCCGGCCGCCATCGCCATCCCGGTCACCGCCCCGGCGGTGACCGGCGCCGTGGTCGCGGGACCCGAGCTGCCCGCCTGCGGTGATCCGGGCGCGGCGGACTTCCCCATCGAGACCCGGATCCACGGCGGCCCCGACACCTACGCCTCCGGCGGCGGCTACGGCACCTGGTACCTGGACCTGACGAACGCCACGGCCGAGCCGTGCCGCTCCATCCATCCGGTGCTGGTGCTCACCGACGAGGACCGGAAGCTGACCGCCGAACAGATCCAGCTTCAGTTCACCGAGCGCTCGCACCCCGACGAGGAGCACCGGGTCAACTGGGAGTCCACCGACCGCGACGAGCAGATCGGCGTCTTCGGCAGCGGGGAGCAGGACGACGACTTCCCCGGCTTCACCGTCCCGGCGAAGAGGACGGTCACCGTCGAGGTGCGGATGGCGTTCACCTCCGACACCCTCCCCGGCCAGGTCACGGCCCACGCGGCCATCGTCCAGCGGCGCACCGCGCGGGACACGTCCGAGGGGGAGGCCGGGGCCGCCGACGGGGACTGGGTGGGGGAGTCGGCCCCGTACCACTTCGCCATCGTCGACGGCGGCACCGAGGCGCCGGCCGACACCGAGGGCATGCGCGACGCCGCAGGCGATCCGGTGCCCGAACTCGCCCGCACCGGCCGGGCGCGCGCGCTGCCGGCCGGCCTCGCCGCGGGGGCGCTCGTCCTCGCCGGAGGCGCCGCCATGGTCCTCGCGAGACGGCTGCGCGCGGGAAGCCGCTGACCCGTCGCGGAGGTTCCCCCTGATCAAACGGTTCCTCCGGGCGGAACGGGCAGCCTAAAATCGGGGCGTCGGCGCTGCACAGCGCGGTGCCGCCGGCGTCCGGCACCTCGAGTGCACAGTGCGTACGGCAGGAGCCCGTCACATGGCAGAGCGCAAGCCGATCGAATCCTGGCTGACCGACATGGACGGCGTCCTCATCCACGAGGGCACGCCGATCCCGGGGGCCGACGCCTTCATCAAGCGGCTGCGGGACTCCGGTCTGCCCTTCCTGGTCCTGACCAACAACTCCATCTACACCGCCCGCGACCTGCACGCGCGCCTCAAGCGCATGGGTCTGGACGTACCCGTGGAGAACATCTGGACCTCGGCCCTGGCCACCGCCCAGTTCCTGGACGACCAGCGGCCGCGCGGCACGGCGTACGTCATCGGCGAGGCCGGGCTCACCACCGCCCTGCACGACATCGGTTACGTCCTCACCGACCACGAGCCCGACTACGTCGTCCTCGGCGAGACCCGGACGTACAGCTTCGAGGCCCTCACCAAGGCGATCCGGCTGATCAACGGCGGTGCGCGCTTCATCTGCACCAACCCGGACGAGACCGGTCCGTCCGCCGAGGGCCCGCTGCCCGCGACAGGTTCGGTGGCCGCGCTGATCACCAAGGCCACCGGCAAGGCGCCGTACTTCGCGGGCAAGCCCAACCCGCTGATGATGCGGACCGGCCTCAACGCCATCGGTGCCCACTCCGAGACCTCCGCCATGATCGGCGACCGGATGGACACCGACGTGCTCGCCGGTCTGGAGGCGGGGATGCAGACCTTCCTGGTGCTCACCGGCCTGACCACGGAGGCGGACATCGACCGCTACCCCTTCCGGCCCTCCACGGTCGTCGAGTCCATCGCCGACCTGGTCGACCTGGTGGACCTCCCCACGCCGTAACCCGACCGGCCGACAGCGGATGCGGGACGCCGCCCCACGCGTGAACCTTCCCTCAGGAGGTTTACGATGCGCTCACTGTCCATCACTTTCTGTGCCGCCGTGGCGGCCGCGACGATAGCCCTTCCCGCGTCCGCCGCCCTGGCCGAGTCGAAAGCCGACGACTCCGGGGACGAGCGGCGTTCGGGAACGGTCTCGGTCGAACCGTCCCGTGTCTCCCCGGGTGGGGAGGTGGAGCTCCGGGTCGACGTCTGCGGCAAGGGCAGGGCGGCCCGGGGCAACTCCGAGGCGTTCGCCTCGGAGGCGCACTTCGCCCCGGCCGACGGCAAGGGCCTCTTCGCCCGGGCCCGGATCCGCTCCGACGCCGCACCCGACGACTACGAGATCTGGGTGACCTGCAAGGACGGCCACGGAAAGGCGACCGGCACGGTCACGGTCCTCCACCACGGCCGTCCCTCGCCCGTCGCCCCCGTGCGGGCCGGCGGCGGAGGCACCGCGGCCCTCGCCGAGGAAGCCGCCTCCCAGGGCCCCGGCACCCGCCACGCGGTGATCGGCCTCGGCCTCGGCGCCGTCGCGGCCGTCGCCGTCGCGTTCCGCAGTGCGCGCCGCCGCCGCCCGGCGCACCACTGACATGACCGCCACGGACCGGCCCACCGGGACCGGACGGCTGCTGACCGGTGTCGCCTGGGCGGTACTCCTGCTCGGCCTCTGGCTGTGGGGCCGTGCGGCCACCGCCGGGAACTCGGCCCCCACGACCGGTGACGTCGCCGCGGTCGGACGCCCCCTGGGCGTCCCGCTGCCCCCGGCCCACGACCCGCTCGACGGGGCCGCGCCGCAACGGGTCGAGATCCCCTCCGTCGGGATCGACGCGGCCGTCGTGCGGCGCGGTCTGGACGACGAAGGGGCCATCGAGCCACCGCCGTTCGCGACACCGAAGGCCGTCGGCTGGTACGCCGACGGCACCGAGCCCGGGACCGGGGGCGCCGCGCTCTTCGTCGGACACGTCGACACCGAGACGAAGCCGGCCGTCTTCTACGGGCTGAGCGCGGCCCGGCCGGGCGAGAAGGTCCGGGTGAGCCGGTCCGACGGGAAGGTCGCCGAGTTCACCATCGACGACGTCCAGGTCTTCACCCGCGAACGCTTCGACGCGCAGAAGGCCTACGGGCCGCGCGAGGACGGGCGGGCCGAGCTCCGGCTCATCACCTGCGGCGGTACGTACGACCACAAGGCCCATGCGTACACGGCCAACGTCGTCGTCTCGGCCTACCTGACGGGCGAGGGCGAAGCCGGGAGCCGCGCCTGAACGCACTCGGTCCGAGTGCCGAGTGCCGAGTGCCGAGTGCCTAGTCCTGAGTCCGTCCCGAGTCCCGAGTCGCGTGTCCTGCGAGGACTGCCCGGCCCGGTCGGCGCCCGCTCCCCCTCGGAGCCGCCGGCCGGGCCGGTCCTCGACCGCGCGGGCCGGGCCGCGGGAGTGACCCGGGCACCGTGCGGGAGGCGGAGCCGTTCGTACGGACACGACACTGTAGGCCGGCCGGGCCGAGCGGCTCAGTGATTTTCTGGCAGGTTGTCCGGATCCGGGCGGGGCGCCCGGCGCCAGGACCGACGGGGACCGGTGGCCCGTGCACATCCCGCCTACTCGGGATCGCGGGTGAACTGCGACGTCGACCAGCGGTAGCCGAGTGCGGTGAGGGCGGCGCACCAGACCAGGGCGATCCACCAGTTGTCGCCGATCCCGGTGCCGAGGAGGAGTCCGCGCAGGGTCTCGGTGGCGGGGGTGAAGGGCTGGTACTCGGCGATCGGCCGGAACCAGCCGGGCATCGAGTCCAGGGGTACGAAGGCGCTCGAGATGAGCGGCAGGAGGATCAGCGGCATCGCACTGTTGCCGGCGGCCTCGGCGTTCGGGCTGGCCATTCCCATCCCCACCGCCACCCAGGTCAGCGCCAGGGCGAACAGCGTGAGCAGCCCGAACGCCGCCAGCCACTCCAGGGCCGTGGCATCGGTGGATCTGAAGCCGATGGCGACGGCGACGGCGCCGACGAGGACCACGCTCGCGATCGACTGCAGCACACTGCCGACGACGTGCCCGATGATCACGGAGCCCCGGTGGATCGCCATGGTGCGGAAGCGGGCCATGAGGCCCTCGGACATGTCCGTGCAGACGGACACCGCGGCCCCGACCACGGTGGAACCGATGGTCATCAGCAGCAGGCCCGGGACGATGTAGGCGATGTAGTCGGAGCGGTCGCCGCCGCCGATGCCCGCGCTCATCGTGTCGCCGAAGACGTAGACGAAGAGCAGCAGCAGCATGATCGGGGTGAGCAGCAGGTTCAGCGTGAGCGACGGATAGCGTCGTGCGTGCAGCAGGTTGCGGCGCAGCATGGTGGACGAGTCGCGGACGGCGAGTGAGAAGGAGCTCATCGGACAGCCTCCTTGGGCTGGTTGGCCTGGCCCGGCACGGTGGAGCCGGTCAGGGCGAAGAAGACGTCGTCGAGGTCGGGTGTGTGCACGGTGAGTCCGTCCGCCTGGATGCCGGCGGCGTCGAGGCGGTCGAGGACGGAACGCAGATCGCGCTGGCTGCCGTCGCTCGGGATGCTCAGGGACAGTGCCTCGTCGTCCGCGGTGATCCCGCGCAGGGCGGACGCGGCGGACCGGTAGGCGGCCGGGTCGGTGAAGCGGAGCCGGACGTGTCCGCCGGGGACGAGCCGCTTCAGCTCGTCGGCGGTGCCCTCGGCGGCGATCGTGCCGTTGTTCAGCACGGCGATACGGTCGGCCAGCTCGTCCGCCTCCTGGAGGTACTGGGTGGTGAGGAAGACGGTGACGCCGTCGTCGACGAGTTCGCGGATGATCTGCCACATGGTGTGGCGGCTGCGCGGGTCGAGACCGGTGGTGGGTTCGTCGAGGAAGATGATCCGAGGGCCGCCGACCAGGGTCATGGCGATGTCGAGGCGGCGCTTCATGCCGCCGGAGTAGGTGGAGGCGGGCTTCTTCGCGGCCTCCAACAGGTCGAAACGCTCGAGGAGTCCGTCGGCGACCCGCTGCCCCTCGTGCCTGGACAGGTGGTGCAGGTCCGCCATGAGGAGCATGTTCTCCTCGCCGGTGATGAGGCCGTCCACGGCGGAGAACTGCCCGGTGACCCCGATCGCGGCCCGTACCGACTGAGGGTCGGTGGCCAGGTCGTGGCCGCCGACACGCAGGTCCCCGGCGTCGGCGGTGACGAGGGTGGAGAGGATCTTGACGACGGTGGTCTTGCCGGCGCCGTTCGGGCCGAGGAGTGAGAAGACCGTTCCGCGGGGGACGGCCAGGTCGATTCCGTCGAGGACGGTCTTGTCGCCGTACGACTTGCGCAGCCCGTTCGCCGCGATGGCCAGGTCGGTCATGGGAGGAGCTCCTTCTAGAGGCTGCGGGCGGTGATGTCGCCGTAGGCGGTGGTCGCGTGGATGTTCAGGGCGGCGGTGCCGTCGGTGTTCCTGAGGGAGTTGTGGATCCGGCCGTAGCCGGTGCCCGCGTCCAGTGAGGCGGAGACTCCAGGGGCGGCGCCGACCGAGATGCCGCCCTGCTCGGTGCGCAGGGTGACCGTGCCGTGCAGGGCCTCGGCGATGTGGAGGTCGCCCTTCCTGGTGCTGATCTCCGCGGTGCCGCGCAGGCGCCCGACCGAGATGTCGCCGGCCAGGACGGTGAGCCGGACGCCCTCGGCCTCGTCGATCTTGACCGTGGCCCGCGCGCCTTCGAAGGCGACGTCGCCGAGCCGGCCGACACCCCTGAACTCGGCGTCGGCCGCCTTCGCCTCGATTCGGGAGCCGACGGGCAGTTGGACGGTCACCTCGACATGTCCTCCCGAAGGGCCGAGGACCCGGTTCCTGGCGGCCGAGTGCTCGATCCGCAGGACGCCGTCGCCGTAAGCGACCTCGATCTGTTCCGCCGCCTTCACGTCGCGGCCCTTCGAGGCGTCCGCGGGCAGGACCTCGACGGTGGTGTCGGACCGGTCGGCCGCGATGAACCGGATACGTCCCGCGGGGACGTCCAGGGCGACGGTGACCGGGGCCGGGCTGTCGTACTTCTGCATCGTGCTCTCCTTCGCCGTGTGTTTCTGACATAAGAAACGCTACGTTGCGTTCAGTAGGTCGGCAATCAGGTTGTCGAGCGAAAACCCTTAAATGGCAGGCTGTTGGCGCTATTTCATTGCGTTCGGCTTGAGTTTCATTGCAACGGAAATCGTCCTGCTCGTTGCAATGAAATGAAGGTGAACGCTATGCTGGAGACCCCGAGGACCATGAAGGAGACCGCGATGCCCGGAGGCAGGCTCACCCAGCAGGAACGCCGGCGGATCGCGCTGGGGCTGGCCGACGGTCTCGCCTACGCCGAGATCGCCAGAGGCCTCGAACGCCCGACCTCGACGATCACGCGCGAGGTCATGCGCAACGGCGGACCCACCGCCTACCGCGCCGACCGCGCCCACCGTGCCACCGAGCAGCGCGCCCACCGCGGCAAACAGGCCGCACCCCGGGACGCCAGGGCTGTGCCACAGGCGCACGGACGCGACGCCGGGGCGGTCCGCGACTACGAGGAGACGCTCACCCAGGTCTTCATGCAGTCGGGCATGCCCAAGATGATGGCCCGGGTGCTGGCCGCCCTGACCATCACCGACTCCGGCAGCCTCACCGCCGCCGAACTCGTCGAGCGGCTCAAGGTCAGCCCGGCCTCCGTCTCCAAGGCGGTCGCGTTCCTGGACAGCCAGGCCTTCATCCGCCGGGAGCGTGAGGAACGCCGCGAGCGCTACGTCGTCGACAACGACATCTGGTACGAGTCGATGACGGCCAGTGCCCGCGCGGCCGCCCAGGTCGTCGAGACCGCCCGGCAGGGAGTCGGAGTCCTCGGCCCCGGCACGGAGGCCGCCACCCGCCTGGAGAACATCGCCCGCTTCCTCGACTTCGTCTCCGAGAGCACCGCCCGCGCCGCGGAGCAGGCCCGCGAGGTCCTCTTCACGAAGCCGGGGGCGACCCCCGAGGAGGCGTGAGGGGAGCCGAGCTCGCCGGACGTCCACGGGTTTGAGTGAAGCGGGCGCACTGGGGTGGCGGGAGGCGCCCTCACGGGGGCTTGCGCGCCGCACGGAACACGAGTAGGGCCCCTTCACGCTGAGTGAAGGGGCCCTACTGTTGCGTGCGCCGTCAGGGACTCGAACCCCGGACCCGCTGATTAAGAGTCAGCTGCTCTAACCAACTGAGCTAACGGCGCCTGCTGACCTGGAGAACTTTACCCGATGGGCGGAGGTGCTCCTGACCAATTCCCGCCCCCACGGCCTGTCGGATGGTCGTTTTTTCCATTTAGTCAGTCAACATGAGATATGCCGTGAAAGTTGACATACGGAAGATTTGGACGACTGCCGATGGGAAGAGGATTCGCATGACAGTGCCGGTCTTCGAGGAGTACGCACCCGCTGCCGACTGCGGGTGCACCGGTTGCGCCCAGGGTCGGCGCACCGCCGCCGCCCTGCCCGTGCGGTACGGCGGGCACCCGGCCGCGCACGGCGCGCGGCGGGCCCTGGTGCTGGTCACCGCGGCGGGGGTGGTCCTGTCCTGCGGGGCGGACCAGGCCGCCGCGGCCGCCGCCGGCCCGAGAGCCCTGGCCGACACGTCGGCCGACCCCCAGCCGGTCACCCCGCAGGGCACCGTTGGGCCCCTGAACAGCGGCGGAGCCTCGGGGCCTCCCTCCGCGCCGAGCACGGCCCAGCGCACGACGACCCGGGCCGACATCATCAACCGCGCCAAGAAATGGGTGACCGCGAAGGTCCCCTACGACATGGCGGCGTACTGGTCGGACGGGTACCGGCAGGACTGCTCCGGCTTCGTGTCGATGGCCTGGAACCTCGGCGGCAACGAATGGACCGGCAGCCTCGCCGCCCACGGTACGAAGATCGCCCGGGCCGATCTGCAACCCGGCGACATCCTCCTCTTCCACAACCTGGCCGACCCCGCGGCGGGCTCGCATGTCACGGTCTTCGGCGGGTGGAGCGACCACACGCACAGTCACTACCTCGCGTACGAGCTGACCCGCCCGCACGCGCGCAAGGCGACGACTCCGATGGCGTACTGGAGCAACTCGTCGAAGTACGTGGCCTACCGGTACAAGGGCGTCGTCAGCGGGGCGGGCGGCAGCGGCTCGGCCACGGCGTTCCCCGGGGCGGGGAAGTTCGGCCCCGGCGCGAACAACGCGCATGTGACCCGGCTCGGGAAGCTGCTCATCGCCCAGGGCGGCAAGCGCTTCTACAAGGAGGGCGCCGGGCCGCGCTGGAGCGACGCGGACAAGCGGGCGACCCGGGCGTTCCAGCTGGCCCAGGGGTGGAAGGGCAAGGAGGCCGACGGCGTCCCGGGGCCGCACACCTGGCGGCTGCTGGTCGACGGAACCGGCCGGAAGATCCCCGCCGCCGGTGCGGGCGGCAGCCCGAGCACGGCCGAGGCGTATCCGGGGCCGAGCTCCTTCCGGCCCGGTCGGTCCAACGGCCACGTACTCGCGCTCGGCACGCAGCTGGTGAAGAAGGGATACGGCAAGCACTACGTGACGGGCCCCGGACGGAGCTGGACCGAGGCCGACCGCCGCAACGTCGAGGCCTTCCAGCGGGCCCAGGGCTGGAGCGGCGGCGCGGCGGACGGATACCCGGGGCCGGAGACATGGCGACGGCTCTTCGCGTGACGGCTGAGGTGACGGAACGGACATGACGGAGGCGGGAATGCGATCCACCGAAAACGTACGGGGCGAGTGGGACGAGCTGGGCGAGAGGGGCGCGCGGGTCGTCGTACCCGGACCCGGCCCGAGGGACACGGCGGTCGAGGCACCCGGTGGGGAACCGCCGGTGCGGGAGGAGGCGGGGGAGGGCGCGCTCCCGGAGTGGTGGACGCCGGAACCGGCCCCCGTGCCGGAGCAGTTGAGGGAGGTACCAACGGTCTCCGAGCCCGCGTGGGGTGCCGTGGCACCCTCGGAGGGCACGGCGGTCCTTGCCGCGGTGGACGTGGTGGACGCGGTCGATGTCGAGGACATCCCGGCCGACCTGGGGCCGGCGCTGGACGCGGTGGCGGGTGTGGGCAGGGCGTCGGGCGGCAGCGACCCCCTGGGCCTCGTAGCGGAGTTCGACCTGACGTCTGTAGAGCCTGTGTCGTCCGTGGAGCCCCTGTCTTCCGTGGAGCCCGTGGCCCCCGTGGCCCACGTGGAGGCACCGGGACCGAGGTGGGGTGCGGGGCCGGTGGTCGAAACCGTGCCGGAGGCGGAGCCGTGGTGGGGCGGCGAGCCTCCGACCGGACCGAAGCAGCGCTGGGGCACGGGGCAGCCGGCATGGGCGGAACCGAGGCCCGCCTGGGGGGTGGAGCCCGAAGCCGACCTGCCCCAGGCGCGGGACGCGGAGCCGGTCGCCGGGCAGACGCCGGCACGGGAGGCCGAGCCGACTGCGGACCCCGCGGCCTCACCCGACCCGGACCCCACGGTCGACCTGGTCGCGCAGGACATCGCGGCCGACGCGGAACCCGCGGCGCACCCCGCCCCGGTGACCCCGGTCGACCGCGCGACGGAGCCCGAGCTGATGCCGACGCCGATCGCGGAGTCGGATACGGACCCGGACCCGGAGCGGGACACGGAGTCGGACCCGGACGCGGCGCCGGTCGTGGAGGCGGGGCCGGTGCTCGACCGGGAGTCGGCGGTCGGCCGGGACGGTGTCGGGCTCCGGAAGCCGTGCCCCGACGGTGGCGGGCTGCCCGAAGGCGTGTCCCGGCTGCCGGAGGACGTCGTCCGGGTTCCCGTGAGCACGCCCCGGCCGCCCGAGGAGGAGGAGGAGCGAGCCCCGGTGACCATGACCGTCGGCGCCGCCGATCCCGTCGCCTGGTGGGGTGCCGGGCGACGGCAGCCCGTCATCAGCACCGAGACCACCGCGCCCATCCCCGTCCACCTGCTCTTCCGCGACGACGACCACAGCGGCGGGACCGCCGCGCCCCGCGTCGTGCAGCGGCCCGGTGCCGGGCGCCCGCCCGTGCCGCGCTCGTCCCGGATGCGTACGACGGGCCGGCCCGCGCCGCTCGCCGACCCCCGGCTCGCCGAGCGGCCCGGACCCGTACTGCCCGGCTGGGCGGCACTGCTCACCGCGGCGGCGGGCACGGCCGCCGGGGTCGCGGTGCTGTGGTGGCACGGCGCGCTGCCGGCAGCCGTGACCGACAGGCTCGGGATCGGTGCCCGTGCGTACGAAGGTGTAGGCACCGGGGCCTGGGCGCTCATCGCCCTGCTGGTGACCGTCGCCCTGTTCGCGCTCGGCGGCCTCGGCCGGGGACGGGTCGGGTACGCCTCGGTGCTGACGCTCTTCGGGGACTACCGGGGCAGTGTCCGGCGCACCGGCCTGCTGTGGATCTCGCCGCTCCTGCTGCGTCGGCGCGTCGACGTACGGCTGCGGCACTGGCGCAGCGAGCCGCTGCCCGCCGTGGACGCGAGCGGCACCTCGCTGCGGGTCGTCGTCCTCGTCGTCTGGCGGGTGAAGGACACGGTGCGGGCCACGTTCGGAGTCGCGGACCACGAGTGCTATCTGCGCGACCAGGTGGAGGCGGCGCTCGCGCGGGTGCTCTCGCAGCTGCCGGCCGACGCCTTCCACGAGGACACCCGCACCCTGCGCGACGCGGAGGCGGTGGGCGACGCGCTGACCCGGGTGCTGAGGGCGGACTGCGAACCCGTGGGCATCGAGGTGTACTCCGCCCAGCCGACCGGGATCGAGTACGCCCCGGAGGTCGCGGCGGCGATGCAGCGGTGCAGGGTGGCCGCCATCGACGCGAAGCACCGGGACGGGGTGCTCACCTCCGTGGTCGACGCGGTGGACGACACGGTGGGCCGACTGACCGCGCGCGGCATCGTCGAGCTCGATGCCTACGAACACAAGGCGCTGGTCAGGGATCTGACGGTGGCTTTCTACACGGGTCGCAGCGGTACGGAGGGGGCCTGACCGCCTCCGCCCGCACCGGGGAGCGCGCTGAAACCCGAGCCACATTGGTCTGGACATGTTCATGCAGCGTCAATAATCTGGACTTGGTCTAGACCGCAACAGTGATGCGCGCGCAGCACAGCTCAGAACATCCCCAGAACATCCCCCACGTTCTCGAGGAGCGACTCAGCATGCGGAAAAGAGCAAGTGCGGCCGTCATCGGCCTGGCGATAGCGGGCGTCTCCATGTTCGCGACCGGCAGCGCCAGCAGCCACGGCTACACGGACACTCCCATCAGCCGGCAGAAACTCTGCGCCAACGGCACCGTCACCAACTGCGGCAACATCCAGTGGGAGCCGCAGAGCGTCGAGGGCCCCAAGGGCTTCCCGGCGGCAGGGCCGGCGGACGGCAAGATCTGCGCCGGCGGCAACAGCACCTTCGCCCAGCTCGACGACCCGCGCGGTGGCGGCTGGCCCGCCACCAAGGTCACCTCGGGGCAGGGGTACAGCTTCCGCTGGCAGTTCACGGCCCGGCACTCCACGAGTGACTTCCGGTACTACATCACCAAGAACGGCTGGGACTCCAGCAAGCCGCTCACCAGGGCCGCCCTGGAGTCGCAGCCCTTCATGACGGTGCCGTACGGGAACCAGCAGCCCCCGGCGACACTGACCCACCAGGGCTCGATGCCCACCCAGAAGACCGGGAAGCACATCATCCTGGCCGTCTGGAACGTCGCGGACACCAGCAACGCGTTCTATGCGTGCTCCGACGTGCAGTTCTGATCCAGTACGACGCACAGTGGGCGGTCTCCTCGGAGGGAGACCGCCCACTGTGGTGTCTGTGCGCCGTCAGGGACTCGAACCCCGGACCCGCTGATTAAGAGTCAGCTGCTCTAACCAACTGAGCTAACGGCGCCGGTCGACTCGAAAATAATACCTGGTCCCCAGGGGTGCTGCTGACGCGCGCGCCCCGGCAACCCGCCCGGACCGGTTCAGAGCGCCAGCGACAGGAGCAGCGGTGCCGCGCGCCGGTTCAGCGCGGCCGCGGCGGCGCGCAGCCGGTGCGCGTCCTCGATCGGGAGGGACAGCGCCAGGCATCCCGCGGCCGAGCCCGCCGTCAGCGGAACCGCGGCGCACACCGTGCCCACGGCGTACTCCTGGAGGTCGAGTACCGGGACGGTCGCCGGCTGGCTGTCCAGCTTCGAGAAGAGCACCTTCTCGTTCGTGATCGTCCGCGACGTCAGACGCGCGATCCGGTGCCGGGAGAGGTGGTCGCGCCGGCCGTTCTGGTCGAGCTGCGTCAGCAGGCACTTGCCGATCGCGCTGGCGTGCGCCGCCGAGCGGAAGTCCACCCACTCGTTGACGGCCGGCGTGCTCGGCCCGTCCGCCATCTGCGTCACGCGGATCTCGCCGTCGACGTACCGGCTGAGGTAGACCGCCGCGCCGACCGAGTCCCGGAGCTCCACCAGGGTCTGCTGGAGCCTCGCCTCCAGGGCCTGCCGGCGGGCCGCGCCGGAGTCCAGCTCCAGGAGCGAGGGTCCGATGACGTACGCCCCGTCGGCCACCTGCTCGACGTACCCCTCGCGGCGCAGGGTGAGCAGGAGAGGCGTGAGATGCCCGGTCGGCAGTCCCGTCTCGCGCGAGAGCTGGGCGCCGGTCACCCCGTCGCCGTGCGTGGACACCGATTCGAGCACACGCAGGGCGTACTGCACCGAATGGAACGACGCCCTCGGTTCCGGCTTCAACGCCACGGGTTCCCCCCTCAGGTCCTCCGCCGGCTGACGACCACACACCGGCGCTCCACGATAGTCGCCAAGTGGCTTGACGGGATGAGGCGTTGACGACTTCTTGGTGCGCCCCGGCCGCATCGGCCGGGGCGCACCTGCCCGGGTATATGCCGTGGGCAAGGAGGTCGTCCCGGCAGCCAGGTCACAGCACCGCGTTGAGGAACTCCCGCGTGCGCTCGTGCTCGGGATCGGTGAAGATCTTCTCCGGTGAACCGGACTCCACGACCCGCCCCGCGTCGAACATCAGGACCTTCTCCGACACGTCCCGGGCGAAGTTCATCTCGTGGGTCACGCACAGCATCGTGATGTTGGTGTTCCTCGCGATGTCGACGAGAAGATCCAGCACGCCGGCCACCAGTTCCGGGTCCAGCGCGGACGTCACCTCGTCGAGCAGCAGGATCTCCGGCCGCATCGCGAGCGCCCGCGCGATGGCGACGCGCTGCTGCTGCCCGCCGGAGAGCTGGGAGGGGTGGGCGTCGATCTTCCCGGAGAGCCCGACCAGGTCCAGCAGCTCCCGGGCCCGCGCCTCCGCCTCGTCCTTGTCCATGCCGAGGACGTTGACCGGCGCCTCCGTGATGTTCTGGAGGACCTTCATGTTCGGGAAGAGGTTGAACTGCTGGAAGACCATCCCGATCTTCTTCCGGGAGGTGCGCAGGTCCTTCTCGCCCGCCGGCTTCAGCGCTCCGGACGGCGTACGCACATGGGACAGCGGGGAGCCGTCGACCCAGATCACACCGTCGCTGACCCTCTCCAGCGTCATCAGCAGCCGCAGGATGGTGGTCTTCCCCGAGCCGCTCGGCCCGATCAGCGTGACGTGCTCGCCGCGCCGCACGGTGAAGTCCAGCTCGTCCAGGACCACGTGGTCGCCGTAGCGCTTGACGACCTTGTCGAAGCGGACCAGCGGTTCCACACCGGTCGTCCCGGTGGCCGGAGCCGCGTCCGCGGGTTCCTTGATGGGTGCGGATTCAGTGGCCAAGACGCTTCTCCAGCTTTCTCATCAGCAGCGAGGTCGGGTAGCTCGCGACCAGGAAGATCAGACCCGCGAGCGTCCACGCCTCGGTGTACGCGAAGTGGTCGGCCCCGTACTTCCGGGCCTCGAAGACCATCTCCTGCACCGTGATGACGGCCAGGAACGGGGTCTCCTTGAACATCGAGACGGCGTAGTTGCCGAGGGCGGGCAGCACGTTGCGCACCGCCTGCGGCAGGATCACCGCCTGCCAGGTCCGCCGGGGCGACAGCGAGAGTGCCCGGCAGGCCTCCCACTGCCCCTTGGGCACCCCGTCGATCCCGGCCCGGTACACCTCGGAGGTGTACGTGGCGTAGTGGACGCCGAGGACCACGATGCCCACGGTCAGCGGTTCCACCGAGGTGAAGACGGCTGCTGCGCCGACCAGTTGCACCAGCAGCGGGGTGGAGCGCACGAACTCCATCACCGCCTTCACGGGCACGGTGACGAAGCGGGAGGGGGCCCGTCCGGCCACCGCGATGGCCAGCCCGAGCACCGCCGCGAGCAGTGTGCCGAGCAGCGTCGCGAGGAGTGTGACCCGGAAGCCTTCGAGCAGCAGGGGAAGGGCCTCACCGGCGGCGTCCCAGTCGAATGTCTGGTTCACCGGGTGCCTCCGGCCGTAGTGACGGGTTCGGCGCTGCGGGTCCTGAACAGGCCCGCGGCGCCGGTGTGCAGGCCGAGGCGCCGCTTGGCGGTCCGCTCCAGCAGGTTCATCAGCAGTGTCAGCGCGTAGGCGAGCACGAAGTAGACGGCCAGCAGCAGGAGGTACGCGGAGAGGCTCTCACCGGTCAGGCTGCGGACGTGCTCGATCGCCGTCATCAGGTCGGCCGCGGACAGCAGCCACAGCAGCGGTGTCGCCTTCAGCAGCTGGATCAGCAGGTTGGTGAAGGACGGGATCATCTGCACCCAGGCCTGCGGCAGGATCACCTTCCGCATCCGGTGGAACGGGGTCATGTTCAGCGCGACGGCCGCCTCGTACTGCGCACGCGGCACGGAGTTGACCGCGCCCCGCACGACCTCGGAGCCGTAGGCCCCGAAGTTCAGGCCGAAGGCCACCACACCGCAGAGCAGGGGCGTCAGCTCGTAGCCCGTCAGCTGCGGCATCGCGTAGTAGAACCAGAACAGCTGGACGTAGAGCGAGGTGCCGCGGAAGAACTCCACGACGGTCCGGGAGACCCCGCGCACCGGCGACAGCCTGCTGCCCGCCGTCAGGCCGAGGACGAACGAGAGCAGCAGCGCGAGCAGGGAGCCGAGGACCGTTGCCTCCAGCGTCACCCACAAACCCGATCTGATCTGCGGCAGTTCATCGAGGAAGGTGGAGAAGAAGTCACTCATACGGTGTGGTCCGCCCCCGTCAGCCCTTGCACAGGTCGGCGGTCTTCAGTGTGGCCGGCGGGACCTCCGTGGCGCCGAAGCCGTACTCCTGGAGCAGGCCCACGTAGCGCGACCTGTCCGAGACGATCTTCTTGAGCTCGCGGTTGAAGGAGTCCCTCAGGTCCTCGTTGCCCTGGCGGAACACCGCGCCGCCGGGCGAGAACTGCTGCTTGCCGTCCAGTTCCGGCACGAAGGCCTCGGTGACCTCGGTGTCCGGGTTGGTCTTCGCCAGCCAGCGCAGCGAGATACCGGTGAGCAGGAAGGCGTCGACCCGGCCCCCCTTCACGGCGTCCGCACCGTCCTGCGGCTTCTGCAGCGTCTTGATCCGGTCCTCCGGGATGCCGGCGCCCTTGGCGTACGACGCCTCGACCGCGCCCGACATGACGCCGACGGTGATCCCGGCGGCCTTCGCGGACGCGAGGTCGGTGACCTTCTTCGGGTTGCCCTTTCTCACCATCAGGGCGGTGGGGGAGATGAACTCCGGTTCGGAGAAGAGGGCGTTGGCGCAGCGCTCGGGGGTGATGGCCATGCCCGCGCTGACGACGTCGTACTTCCCGGCCTGCAGACCGGGGATCAGGCCGTCCCACTCCGAGAGGGTGGGTTTCAGCTCGTCGACACCGAGCGCCTTGAATATCTCCCGGTGCAGGGTGGGCGCCTCGCCCTTGAGCTCCTTGCCCTCCATGTAGCCGTACGGGGCCTCGTTGGCGTACGCGACACGGACGAAGCCCTGCTTGCGGAGCTTGTCGAGGGCTCCCTCACCGTCCGCGGCGCCGGCGTCGGTCTTGCTGCACGCGGAGAGCAGGCCCGGGACGACGAGCAGACCTCCCACGGCAGCCGTTCGATTGAGGAAGCCTCGACGGGACAGGTGAGGGAAGTCAGCCATGGTTCGCGATCTCCTGGAGAAAATAGGGGTGTCGAACAGTCCGGACAGGGTGGGTACCTGCCCGATTCCGGACGTCTATGCAGGAAGCGCAGTCATGTAATCGAACGGTGGCCGGAGGGTGACCTTCCCGTGTCTCGTCGCGGGCGGAGGGCGACGGCGGGTGCGCGGGGCGTGTCGACCCCCGGTGAGACGTTCATGACTGACTGATATGTCGGAATGTGGTTGTGCCGGAATGCGGTTGTGCCGGATCGGAGTGTCCGGAGGTCAGAGCGCGATGTCCGGCGAGGGGACGTAACCCCGGCGTACGTCCACGACGTTGGGCAACGGCTCCCCGGCCGCCCACTGCTCGTACATCGAGACGAACTGCTCGCCGAGCCGGTCGCGCCAGCCGGCGGTGTCGCCGCTCATGTGCGGGGACACCACCAGGCCCGGCACCTCCCACAGCGGGCTCGACGGGCCCAGTGGCTCCTCCTGGAACACGTCGAGCGCCGCACCCGCGATCCACCGCCTGCGCAGTGCCTCGGCGAGATCGTCCTCGACGGTCAGGGCGCCCCGGCCCACGTTCACGAAGTGGGCCGAGGGCTGGAGCAGTCCGAAGAACCGGGCGTCGAACATCCCCCGCGTCGCCTCCGTCAGGGGGGCTGCGGAGATCACCCAGTCCGCACCGGCCGCCAGCCGGTCCAGGTCCTCGACCCCGTGGATCGTGCGTCGCGCCGTACGCCCCACGAGCGCCACCCGGACGCCGAGGCCGTGCAGCAGCCGCATGATCTCCCGGCCGACGGGGCCCGCGCCCACCACGACCGCGCGGCTGCCGGCGAGCGCGCGGGTCTCGCGGTGGTGCCAACGGTGCTCGCGCTGGAGCGCCAGTGTGCCGGGCAGGTCCTTCGCGAAGGCGAGCACGAGGCCCGCGACGTACTCGGCGATCGGCAGCTCGAAGACGCCCCGGGCGTTGGTGACGACGGTGGGGGACGCGGCCAGCTCCGGGCACAGCAGCCGGTCCACCCCGGCGCTCGCGGTGTGCACCCAGCCGGGGCGTGGGCCGTCGCCCGGCCATGCCTCGCGGACCGCGTCGGAGGTGAAGTCCCAGACGAGCAGCACGTCCGCCTCGGGCAGCAGTCCCGCCAGTGTCCGCTCGTCGGCGTGACGGACGCGGGCCCGCCCGGTCAGCCGGCCCAGGCGCGGCGGCGGGTCGGTGTCCAGGACGAGGATCAGGGGAGTTGTCATCAGGAATGACCACGCTCGCACCGGGGCACACGCTCGTCAACACGGCCTGCCGTGCCACGGGGCAACCCGCAGGTCACAGCCGTTGCGGGCGACGGTATGCGGCCGGAAGGGGAATACTTGTCCGAAAGGCTGTCCCGGGTCCCTGGTGGGTCAGGCGGTCCTGGTGGATCAGCCGGACAGCCCTGAGGCAGGCGCAGCGGTGCCGCAAGACATCCGGACGTACGGGAAGGATGGACATGACGACCGTAGGACTTCTTTATCCGGGCCACTCCGCGGAGGACGACTTCCCGCGGATGGAGGTCATGCTCGACAGTGACATCAGAGTGCCGCTGTTCCACACCGACATCGACGAGGACGCCCGCAGGGCCGAGTCCCTCCGCGAGGCGGGCACCCCCGACCGCCTGGCCGCCGGCGTCGAGGAGCTGCGTCTGGCGGGTGCCGAGTCGCTGGTCTGGGCCTGTTCGGGCGGAAGCTTCGCCTACGGCTGGGACGGCGCGCACGAGCAGACCGCGCAGCTCGCCAGGACGGCCGGCCTCCCCGCGTCCAGCACGTCCTTCGCCTTCGTGCACGCCCTGCACGAACTGGGCGCCTCCCGGGTCGCCGTCGCGGCGACCTACCCCGAGGACATCGCCGCCCTCTTCGCCGGCTTCCTGGCGGCCGGGGGCGTCGAGGTGGTCGCCACCCGGGGCGCCGGCATCATCAACGCGTCCGACGCCGCCGCGGCGGACACGGAGCGGGTGAAGGAACTGGCCGCGGCCGGCGACCATCCCGACGCCGAGGTGGTGCTCCTCCCCGACAACGCGCTGCACACCTCCGCGTTCGTGCCCGAGCTGGAGGAGCTCCTCGGCAAGCCGGTCCTCACCGCGAACCAGGTGGCGGTCTGGGAAGGGCTCCGGCTCGCCGAGCGGCGGATCTGGGCACCCGCCCTCGGTACGCTCTTCGCCACCCGCGAGCCCCCGCCCGGTGCCTCCGAGCCCCGGGGCATCGAGGTGCGGGAGTAGGCGCCGCGGGGTGATCGCGGGGGAATAAGCGGAGCCGACCTCCTGTTTGCACTCTCCGATACGCAGACGCACCACCCGGAGAGGCCGAAACACGTGGACGAGAACCGAGGCGACGAGATTCGCGGCACCGTGAGCGGGACGGCTTCCGTGCCCCTCTCCGTACTCGACCTGGTGACCGTGGGCCAGGGCCGCACCGCGAGCCAGGCGCTGCGCACCGGCGTGGACATCGCGAAGCTCGCCGAGCGCCGCGGCTTCCACCGCTACTGGGTCGCCGAGCACCACTCCATGCCGGGCGTGGCCTCCTCGTCGCCGGCCGTCATCCTGGCCCACACGGCCGCCCACACCGAACGCATCCGGCTCGGCTCCGGCGGAGTGATGCTGCCCAACCACGCACCGCTGGTGATCGCCGAGCAGTTCGGAACCCTGGAGGCGATGGCCCCCGGCCGCGTCGACCTCGGTCTGGGCCGCGCACCCGGCACGGACGGGGCCACGGCGGCGGCCCTGCGCCGCACCGACCGGCTCAACGAGGGTGCCGACGACTTCCCGCAGCAGCTGGCCGAACTGACCCGCTTCCTGGACGACGACTTCCCGGACGGCCACCCCTACGCCCGCATCCACGCGGTACCCGGCCCGGTGCAGGCCACCTCGCCCGGCGGCGTCCAGTCCAAGGGCAGGCCGCCCGTCTGGCTGCTGGGCTCCTCCGGCTTCAGCGCCAGGCTGGCCGGTGTGCTCGGCCTGCCCTTCGCGTTCGCCCACCACTTCTCGGCCCGGAACACGGTGCCTGCCCTGGAGCTGTACCGCGAGTCCTTCAAGCCCTCCGCGGTGCTCGACGCCCCCTACGCCCTCATCGGCGTCGCGGCGCTGGCCGCGGACGACGAGCGCGAGGCGCGGCGCCAGGTGCTGACCGGCGCGCTGTCCATGGTCCGGCTGCGCACCGGCCGCCCGGGGCTCGTGCCCAGCCCGGAGGAGGCGGAGGCGCACGACTTCAGCCCCATGGAGCGGGAGTTCGTCGACGGCTGGCTGAAGGACATCGTCCACGGCACCGCGGACGAGGTCCGCAGCGGCCTGGACGACCTGGCCAAGCGCACCGGCGCGGACGAGCTGATGATCACGGCCAACGCGCACGGCGGTGAGGCGCGGCTGCGCTCGTACGAACTGATCGCGGACGCCTACGGGATGCCCGGGGCGGCCTGACCGACCCTGCCGGGGCACCGGCCCGCCCCCGGGTGGTCCGGTGCCAGCCCTCCGGGGGCCGGGTGCCGATCAGCTCGGCGATCCGCTCCGGCGCCACCGCGCGCGAGTACAGCCGGCCGTGCCCCGTGTCGCAGCCGATCCGGCGCAGCCGCTCCGCCTGGCCCGAGGTCTCCACGCACTCCGCGGTGACCGTCAGGGCACGCGTGGTCCCCGCGTGGCACCACCAGGGCTTTTGCCGGGAGATGATCGACTCCGCGGTGATCTGGCCGGTCCGGATTCCGGCGTGAGCGATTGTGACTTTCCGTGAGTGGTTCGAGTTGCGGTCATGCCGTCCGCTGACCCGTGTGGGGCAGCACAACAGGGCGTACGCCGTCGAATCGGCACAGGGTGAGGGGGAAGTCCCGCATTCGCCACCCGGAGGTAGATGTGCCGCGTCAGCACGGACCCCGGGGAGCGGGGAGGCCGAGCCTGCGCAGTGCGGCGGCCGCCCTCACCTCCCTCCTGGCGCTCGCCGCCACCGGACTCGTGGCAGGCCCCGCCGTGGCGGCCTCGCGCGACGCGGGACCGTGCGCACTGCCCAGGACCGGCGCCCACCACTCCCTCGGCCTCGACACCTGGAACCGCTCCTACCCGCGCCCCGACCGGAGCCTCGACGCGGTCATGGTCTTCCTCTCGTTCCCGGACTCCGAGCCGGCGGTGCCGCCCGAGGTGCTGGCCGCCGACCACTTCCCCTCCACCACGCGCTTCTTCCAGCGCGCCTCGTACGGCAAGTTCACGCTGCGCGCCCACCCGCAGCGGCGGTGGATCCGCATGCCGCACCCCTCCACCTGGTACGGGATACAGCGCGACTGGGGCTCCGAGCGGCGCAGCGCCTATCTGCGCGACGCGGTCAGGGCCGCCGACAGGCAGATCGACTTCTCGGAGTACGACATCGTCTACCTCGTCGCCGACCCGGACGCGCCCGGCGTCGACTCGGACGCCACGAAGGTCGTCAACTTCGACCGGCCGCTGCGCGCCGACGGCACGGACATCAGGCGCGTGGTCACCGTCTTCGAGGAGCACCCGCCGGACCGGAACGTCCTCGCACACGAGACCGGGCACGTCTTCGACCTGGCGGACCTCTACCACCGGCCCGAGGACGGCAAGGGCGACTGGGACACCTACGTCGGCGACTGGGATGTGATGGGCAGTCAGTTCGGGCTCTCGCCCGATCTGTTCGGCTGGCACAAGTGGAAGCTCGGCTGGCTGGAAGGCGAGGAGGTGGTGTGCGTGCAGGGCGCCGCCGACCTCACCCTGGAGCCCATGGCCGAGGTCCCCGCGCCCGGTGCGTCCATCGGTACCCGGCTCGCGGTCATCAGGACCGGCGCGGGCAGCGCGCTGGCCATCGAGGCCCGCAGCGCGATCGGCAACGACCGGACGACCTGCACCGAGGGTGTGCTCATCTACCGCATCCGCAACGCCACGGCGTCCGGTGGCGGCCCGGTCGAGGTGCTGGACACCCACCCCGACTCCGACGCCTGCTGGGACCGGTCGGTCTACCCGCCCCTCGCGGACGCCCCGCTCCGGGAGGGCGAGCGCTACACCGTGCCCGGGGAGCGCATCCGTATCGAGGTCGCCGACCGGACCAGGTCGGGAGCGTGGACCGTCCGCGTCACCACCGGCACCTGAGCACCACCGGCGTCCGGGCGCTTCCGGACGCACGAAAAAGCCCCCTCGCGAGAGCGAGGGGGCTTCCTCCGTCTGTGCGCCGTCAGGGACTCGAACCCCGGACCCGCTGATTAAGAGTCAGCTGCTCTAACCAACTGAGCTAACGGCGCCTGGTGACGTCGTAGACATTAGCACCCGGATCGGCGGGAGGAAAAATCGAATTCCCGGTGGTCGACGGAGCCGCCGACCTGCCCACCCGCACGCAGGCCCACAGCAGCACGTCCGGCCCCGGCAGCCAGGGGTTCCGGGTGTCGGGGGCGACCACCCAGCGCGGGCCGCCGGTGCTCGCGCCGCAGGTCAGGGGCGGGACCGTGACCGCGTCGCCCGTGCCGTGACAGAGGACGGGCGGCAGGGCGCCCCGCTGGTCCCCACGGCCCCCGGCGGTGCCCGTGCCCCACTCCTCCCAGGCCAGCAGGGACGGCAGCCGCTGCGCGGTTCCGGGGGCGGCGAACAGCAGCATCCTGCCCCGGTGCGTGGCGACCGGGCCGGAGCCGGGGCCCTCGGCCCAGAGCCGCTCCAGCATCCGCCTGCCGAACAGGGCGGGCACGTTCACGACGTCGAACGAGGACCCGCACGGCAGGACGCCGGGAGAGCCCGGCCTCGCCTCCCACTGGGAGAGCGTGCTGCGCGGGTACGCCGAGGCGCCGGCCAGCCAGGCGGCACCGGACGCGGTGACCTGGGCGGCCCGGTCGTCCGCGCGGTCGTCGGTGCGGTCCCGCAGCAGCGTGAAGATGTCCACACCCTGGCGCGGGGCGGCACCGGTCCGCAGGGTCGTTTCGTCTTTCAGCCAGGCACTCATGGCGTCATGTCTACCGGCCGTGACGCTACTGTTCCCGAGAGTTGCCGAAAGCCGGACAGGGCGGACCAGGACGGAGTAGCCTGCCCGGCGGCATATGCCACGGGTGTACCCGCCGTGACGGTCAGGGGCTCCCGCGGCGCCACCGCGCCGGTATCAGGGCGCGGGGTCGTGGAGCAGGGACCGGCCGAACTCGATCATCTTCTTGGCGTAGTCCTCGGTCCACTCCGCGCGCTCGGCTATCTCGGCGGCGGTGAGCCGGTCGAACCTGCGCGGGTCCGCCAGCTGGGCGGCCGCCACGGCCTGGAACTCCACGGCCCGGTCGGTCGCGGCCCGGAAGGCGAGCGTCAGCTCCGTCGCACGGGCCAGCAGCTCCTGCGGATCGTCCATGGACTCCAGGTCGAAGAAGTGCTCGGGATCGGCTGCCGCAGCCGACGGCTCGAAGAGCAGCGGCGCGGGACGCAGCCTCTGCCGCTCGTTCCGCTCGGGTTGTGCCATGTGGTCCTACCTTCTCGTGCGGCCGGACGGCCACCTTCCATTGTCCGGCCCGGCGTGACGACCTCGCTCACGAAGTCGTAAGAGCGCTGCCCAGGATCAGGGCGCCCAATGCACGCGATGCTCCGCGAGGTGCGCCAGAACCGCGTGATTGGCCTCCCAGCCGTCCGGGAACTTCACCGTCACACCCAGCTGGACCGGCTCCGTCGACGGGTGCTCGTCCAGCAGGTCCGCCACCCCCGCACGGGACACCACGACGCACGCGTGCCGGTGCCGCGAGGCCAGCACACACAGGCGGCCCGTCTCCAGGTGGAACGCCGTGGCGTCCGGGCGGCCCGACAGCGGGTGCAGGACCACCGTCACATCGAACTCGCGGCCCTGCAGCCTGTTCGCCGTGTCCACCGCCACGCCCGTCACCCCCAGCTCGGCGAGCGCGGCCCGCACCGCCGCCGCCTGGTCGCGGTGGGCGGTGCCGACCGCGACCCGCTCCGCCGTCACCGGGACCGGGTCCGGACCGCGCTCGCTCGTCGCCGCGCCGCCGCGGTCCAGCAGCCTGCGGACCACCACGGCCACCGCCCGGACGGCCTCCGGGTCCGTGCGAGGGGTGTGCCGGGCCGGTAGCTCCAGCAGCCCCCAGCCCGACTCCGCCGCCTCGTCCAGCACCCGGTCAGGGCCCGACCCGTCCGACGGCACGCCGAACGACAGCTTCCGGTCGCCGTGGTCCGTACCGCTGCGGAACGGTGTGTACGGGTAGAAGGCGTCCGAGACCAGCGGCGCCGCCGACGCCGGAAGCCGCCACGACACCGGCAGCCGGTGCTGAGGCAGCTCCGGGTTGTGCGCGAGGAGCGTCGAGACGGCGCTCGCCGACGGGTCGTACGACAGCCCCGCCCACTGGTCCGCACCCACGATCGAGAACGGGTCCAGCTGGCCCGGATCCCCGACGAACAGCGCCCGCTCGAACAGCCCGGCCACGGCCAGCAGCGCGTCCGACCGCATCTGGTACGCCTCGTCGACGATCGCGTGCCCCCACGGCTCCACGTTCTTCACGTGGGCCCACTTGGCCGCCGTCGAGATCACGATGTCCAGCCCGGCCAGTTCCGCCGCCTTCGCCGACTTTCGTACGTTGTCCAGGCCGTCCAGCGCCTTGTCGTAGGGGTCGGAGTCGCTGCTGTGCAGGCGGCCCACCGGCAGCTCGGGAGCCTTCTCGGCCAGCCGCAGCACCAGGTCGTCCACCTGGGCGTTCGTCTGCGCGACGACCATCAGGGGGCGGCCCGCGGCGGCGAGCTCCAGCGCGGCACGCACCACCAGCGTCGACTTCCCCGCGCCCGGCGGGGAGTCCACCACGATGCCGCGCGCGGTGCCGCGCAGGGTGTCGCCGAGGATCGCGTCGGTCGCCCGGGCCGCCGCGGCGCCCGGGTCGGGAACGGCTGTCACAGGAGGTCCTCCGCGGTGACGGGATCGGGCTGCTCCGCGGCTTCGCCGGGCGGGCCGCCGTGGGTCCACGGGGTGTCGTCCCGGTCGGGCAGTTTCGCCCCGCCCCGCTGGTCGTGCTCGAACAGTGTCCAGGCGATCCGGTCGCCGGGCTCCGGCACCGAGCCTGGCGCGGGCTCCTTGCCCCGGCCCATCCGGTCGGTGATCCGGAGGACGAGGTGGACGGCGTCGTCGTCGGCCGCCTGTCCCGCGTATCCCGCGAACTCCGCCGTCTGCGGCTTGCCCTCCAGCGAGCGGTACACCTTGGTCAGGTCGCCGAGATGGGGGCGCTCGGCCGTGCGCACGGTGACCAGCGGCCGGGGCGAGGGCCGCTTCGACTCGCTGTACGCCATCTCCACCTCCGTCACCTCCCCGACGAACGCCTCGCCCGCGAGCCGGCGCCCCGCCAGCACCAGCGGGTCGTCCAGTGCCTCCTGGGCGTCCAGCTGGGCCTGCGCGGCCTCCCGCGAAGCCAGCTTCTGCGCCGCCGTCACCGCGTCGTCGCGGCGCGGCTGCGGGGGCTCGCCGGACCGCACGCGGTCCCGATGCGAGGTGAACGACCAGCGGTCCCGGGTCCAGCGGTCCTCGGCCCTGGGCCCCTCCGGCAGTTCCCGCACCAGGTCGAGTCCCCGCCAGACCGCGTCCCAGGTGGGCCGCAGCACCCCGGCGAGCAGTGACCTGATGTCCCGCTCCGCGGCGGTGAGTTCGCCGAGCCGTGCGTCGGCGGCGAGGCCGTCCTCCGCGGCGGCCAGGGCCGTGCGCGCCCGGTCGAACCGTTCGATCGCGGGCGCCAGAAGCCTGTTGTCGAACGCCGGATCCGTCGCCGGCCCCGCGGGCGGGCAGACCAGCTGACCGTCGCGGTCCCGCTCCAGCTCAGCCCGCAGCGCCGCCTCCGCACCGGACCCGCCGACCGGCGGGTCGACCCAGGCCAGCAGCGCGCCCAGGTGCTGGTCCTCCAGGCTGCTCTGCCCCGTCGCCCAGTGGCGGTTCACCAGATCGGTCACGGCGAGCAGCAGCGAGGAGCCGGGGACCCTGGCCCGCTCCCCGTAGTGCGTCAGCCAGCGTCCGAGCAGCGGCACCCGGGCGGGTGCCGGATACGGCGTGTCCGGGTCGTCCTCCACCGTGCGCCGGAACCGCATGGACCGCCCCAGCAGCCTTACGAAGTCGATGCCGGCGCGGCCGGGAACGACCAGCTGGGCCGCGTCCGTGCAGAGTTCGACCTCGACCTTGACCTTCTTGCCGGTCTCCGGGTCGGTCTCCGCGCGCTCGGCGGTCTCGACGACGTCCGCGTACGACTCGATGTGCGGGAGCACCGCCTCGGCCAGTTCGGCGAGGAAGGCGAAGCGCAGGTCGCGGTCGCGCGGCTGGGGCACCACCAGCAGCCGGGGCGCCGTGCGGTCCGTGCCGACGAGCGCGCCGAGCGGGGCACCCGCCTCACCCGCGGTGGTCAACGGCACCAGCACGAGCGGCCCGTCGGTCAGATGCCGGTGGCGGACGGTGGCCAGCGGCTGGGCCCGCCCGCTGTCCACCGCCTCCAGCCGGGCCAGTGTGGTGATCAGCGACATACGACGCCGCCCCGCACGCTCTCCAGGGCCTCGGCCCGCAGCGCGGCGGCCCGGCGCAGGGCCGCGACCGTCGGGTCGGCCGGGTCGCCCTCCTTGCCGGCCGCCGCGGCCAGCACCCCGGCGACCGTCGTCAGGCCCCCGAGCTCGCCCCGCACGCTCCGGCCCAGCGACTCCACCGCGCCCTGCGCCCGGGCCTTCGCCCGGCAGTGGAAGGCCAGTTCGCAGGCGGCCAGGCACTCCGGCGCGTACGCGGCGGGCACCGCCTCCACCGCGCTGCCCAGATCCTCGGGGGAGCGGTCCGGCGCGAAGCTCGTACCCTCCGGCAGGGCCGCCGCGATGTCCTCGACGCGGGTCAGCCTGGTCAGCTGGCGGAGGGTGACGGCACGCTGCTTGCGTACGTCGACGACCGAGGCGGTGGGCAGGTTGGAGAAGTCCTTCGGGCAGACCAGCAGGACCCGGTGCCCGACCCGGGCGCCCTCGGTCACCGCGGCGATCCGCTCCAGCGCGAGGACGTAGACGGCGGACTGGCGGGCTGCCGCGCC
Organism: Streptomyces sp. NPDC049970; assembly: GCF_040660235.1. Lineage (NCBI taxonomy): Bacteria > Bacillati > Actinomycetota > Actinomycetes > Kitasatosporales > Streptomycetaceae > Streptomyces > Streptomyces sp. NPDC049970. Next base: position 243,944 of record NZ_JBFALP010000002.1, read on the forward strand.
GACCTTCGCGGCGTCCGCCGAACTGTCGATCATGGGGAACGACTTGATCTCCACGACCGTCCAGGTCCCGTCCGGGTGCACCACCACGGCGTCCGGTTCCAGGTAGGCGGGTGAGCCCGCCACCTCCAGGGCCAACATCGGATGGTCGAGGAGCGCCCAGCCGCCCGACGCGGTGGCCTCGCGCAGCGCCAGCGCGGTGCGGGCGGCGCGCCCCTCGGGGCCGGCGGCCGTCAGGTCCGGTACCGCTGCCTCGCCGGGGGAGTCCGCTCCGCCGCCGAGGCGTTCGAAGAGCAGGCTCAGCAGCTGCGTGCCGCCGTCGGCCTTGACCTTCGCCTCGAAGGCGTTCCCCCGGACGAACGCGAACTGCGACTGGCCGAACGCGGCGGGGGAGCCGAGCGCGGTGGCCAGCCCGGCCTTGTCGACACCGGCGCCGTCGAGCAGGGCGCGTCGCCTGCACCCCGGGTTGGCGGCGAGTGCGGCGAGTGCGCGTGCGTCGAGCGGATGCGGCGCGACGGACGGACCGCGCAGCTCAGCGAGCCGCTGCCGGAGCGTCGTCGCTGACTTCGGCCGCGGTGTCGGTGCCCGCGTCGCTGGAATCTGCGGAGGAGGTCCGCCGGCCGGGTATTCGCTCACCCGCCGAAGTCTTGCATCCGTCACCGACAATCGTGGATCCCACGGGGGTGACGGCCACGGGGGTCCGGGCGGACACGGACCTGATCCGGTCCTTGACGCCGTCCGCGATCCGCATGAACGGCCTGGTCAGCAGGGCCCCCGCGGCGATCACCGCGGCGCCTGCCACGGCGTCGAGGAAATAGTGGTTGGCCGTGCCCATGACGACGAGCACGGTGATCAGCGGATAGGCGACGCCCGCCGCCCGGACGAGGGGGTGGCGCCCGTGGCGCCACAGCAGCACCCCGCACCACAGCGCCCAGCCGACGTGGAGGCTCGGCATCGCCGCGTACTGGTTGGTCATCCCGCTCAGCCCGCGCGGGGCGCTCGCCCCGGCGCCCCACCATCCGTACGCGCTGTACTGGGCCATCGTGTCGACGAAGCCGTGGTGCGCGTCGAGCAGCCGGGGCGGGCAGGTCGGCATCAGCGTGAAGCCGATCAGGCCGAGGAGCGTGGAGGTCATCAGCCAGGTGCGGGCGGCGCGGTAGGCGGCGGTGCGGCGCCGGAACATCCAGACCAGCACGGCGGGGGTGACCAGGTAGTGCAGTGACGCGTACGCGAAGTCGGCGGGTATGCCCAGGGCGGGATGATCGGTCAGCAGCCGGTTGAGGGGGTGCTCGGCGTTGAGGTGGAGTGCCTTCTCCAGGCGGAGTATCGCGAGCCCGTGCTCCACGGCCGCGGGTATGTCCTCCCTGACCAGCAGCCGTCCCACCGAGTACAGCCCGTACACCACCGCTATCAGCGGCAGCTCGGTCCACCAGCGCGGCCGGTGAACGGAGGAGGGTGTCGCGGCGGTGGCGTGCGGCATCCGGTGGCTCTCCCCATGTTCATGCGGTCGACGGCGGGCGTTCAACCGTACGGCGGTCGTGGGCCCCGTTCTCGCCCGGGGGCCGTCCCTGCGAACGACCCCCTCATGCCCTGAGTGGGACGCGGGCGACGCCCCGCAGGTTGCCCGCGGAGCAGGTGGGAGATGATGGAGCGCGGCATTTGCCCGCACCGGTCCCCAACCGGCTGCCCGCGTTCGCCGCCCCTAAGCAGTCCCGGACACCGCCGTCCCGGGCCCGTCAGATCCCAGGGTCCCCGGATCATCGGATCTCAGTATTTTCAGGGAGAGCCGTCATGGCACCGCGAATCCTGCTCGCCAGGCACGGCCAGACACAGTGGTCGGTCCAGGGCAACCACACCGGCAGGACCGACATCCCGCTCCTCGACACCGGCCGCGCGGGCGCCCGGCTCCTCGGCGAGCGGCTGCACCGGGAGCCCTGGGACGGCCTGCCCGGAGCCGAGGTGCGGACCAGCCCGCTCGTCCGGGCCGCCGAGACCTGCGCGATCGCGGGCTTCGGGGACCGTGCCGAGCCGTGGGACGCGCTCATGGAGTGGGACTACGGCGACTACGAGGGGCTGACCCCGGCGCAGATCAAGGCCGACCGGCCCGACTGGCTCATCTGGCGCGACGGGGTCCCCGGGGGCGAGACCCTGGCCGAGCTCACCGCACGGGCCGACGAGGTCGTCGGGTGGGCGCGGTCCGCCGACCGGGACGTGCTGGTCTTCGCCCACGGGCACATCCTGCGGGCGCTGGGTGCGCGGTGGCTGGGCGAGGACGTGTCCTTCGCCGCGCGCATCCGACTGGATCCGACGTCGCTGTCGGTGCTCGGCTGGGCGTACGGCCTCCCGGCGCTGGAGCGCTGGAACGACACGGGCCACCTGGACCGCTAGCGCGACCCGGGACCGGGGACCCGGCGCCCACGGGCCGTTTCCCGGCGGCGGTCCGGGTGATCGGCGGGCCAGGGTGGTCAGGCGCCGGCCGGGAGCTCCTCGTACCGGTCCAGCAGGGCCGTGACCTCGGGACCCCCGCGCGGCCTCAGCACGCGTACGGCGCTCGCCAGTATCCCCCTGATCCGCGAGGACTGGACCCGGTCGAGCAGGTCCAGCACCTGGTGGCCCGCCGCCGCGGCCTCGTCGGCCGTGCCCGCGCGCGCCAGGTCACCGGCCAGCTGGGCCCGGTACAGCGCCAGGTTCCGGGTGAAGTGCGGGTCCTGCAGCCGGGTGGCCCGCCGGGCGTGCCGCGCCGCCCTCGGCCAGTCGCCCAGCGCCGACCAGCACTGGGCCTCCAGCAGTTCCAGCTCCGCCTCGCGGAAGAAGGTCATCCACTCCGGGTCCGCGTCGCACGGCCCGTGCTCGAACGACGTACGGGCCCGGCCGATCGCCTGCTCGCACCCCGTGCGGTCCCCGAGCCACGCCCTGGCCCCCGCCTCCCGCAGCGCGAGCAGGGCCAGCAGCCGGGGCGAGCCGAGCGGCCGGGCCGCGCGCAGACCGGCCTCCGCGGCGCGGACCGCCTCCCTGGCCCGTCCCGTGTCGCGGGCCAGGAACGAGGCGTTGCAGAACGCGTGCGCCTCCAGCGCGGCGTCCCCGGCCAGCCGGGCCGTGGCGAGGGCCTCCGCGTAGTGGGAGCGCGCGTCGTCGAAGCGCCCCGAGTCGTGGGCCAGCCACCCCACCGAGATCGCCAGCTCACCGGCGCCGGCGTGCAGCCGGTCGGCCGTGCTGCGCCGGGTCGCGGCCCCGGAGTCGAGCAGGGCGTACGCGGCCCGCAGCGGCTGGGACGCCCGCCGGTAGAGCCCGTCCGCGCCGTGCCGGTCGTCCAGCAGCCGGATCTGTCGTACCGCCTCCTCGACGGCGCCGACCTCGGCCTCACCGATCCGGCGCTGTGCGGGGACGGCCGGGGGGTCCGACGCGGCGGACCGGCCGCCCAGGCCCAGGGAAGCGGCTGCCACCGTGGCGGTACCGCTGGTCATGAACACGCGACGCAGCACGTCGCTCTCCTCGTGGATCTCGCTGTCGGGCGTGGGGGTGTGGCCGACGGGGGGCACGGACGTACTGCGGGCCCCCCGGCCGCGCACGCTCTCACGGTCCAGGAAGCCCAGGTCCGCCAGGGTCATCCCGGGGAACATGTGCAGGAACACCCGTTCGTAGGCGTAGTTGGGACAGCGGATCTCGCCGGACTCCACGCGCCCGATGTACCGGGCGTCGCACGCGACCTGTTCACCGATCTCGCGGGCGGACCTGCGGACCGCGGCCGCGAACTCCCCCGCGGAGCGCTGTGCGCGCAGCCGCCGGAAGGCGAGGTTGGGAACTGCCCGTGTCGACACCATGGCGGAGCCCTCTCTGGTGCGCCGGGTTCCTTCTCCAGGGTCCCGGCGGAGCAAGAACGTACCTGTTGCCACACGGCACACACGCTTCGTTTGCCTACAAAGCGGACATCTCACTTGTGATTCGCCATGAACTGCCACACTTTGCGGCGGCGTGCCGCCGTAGCCCTTGACGCCGTTGGCGCGTTGGTCCATAGGGAGACGGGGCGTGGCCCGGTCTCGAGACGAGAAGGAGGGGTTCCCTTGCCGCACATGGGCCCGGAAACCGCACCGTGCGACCTGGTGACCGTCCCGGCACGCCAGGGACTCGAAGCCGTGGACATCCTGCGCCGGGGCTCGGACCGCGAGGTCGTCGGCCCGGTCCTGCACGACGGGGCCTGCGTCGTCCTCGGCTTCCTCGTGCCGCCCGGGACGGCCGAGGCGTGGGACGTACCCGGCAGCGCCTGTACGCGGACGGACGGCCGCGGGCTGCGCATCCCCGCCGAGCCGCCCGTCACCGGCGGCGGCTGGCTCCTCCCGCCCGCCGCGGAGGCCCCGGTCACCGACCCCGCCGTCCTGCGGGCGGCCCTCGACCAGGCGGCCAGGCTCATCGAGGCGGCCGACAACTGCCGCTGAGGCCATAATGGCCAGGTGGGCGGAGTTACCGCCGTCGCCGGCCCCCCGGGTGACCGGCAGGACCGGTGAGTGAGGGCGAGCACGCGTGGCACGTCGAGGAACGGCCGGGGGCGCGGGCGACCGCAAGCGGTCCGAGCGCCGGCAGGAGCCGGTGGCGGCCGCGGTGGACGGCGGTACGGCCGAGCTCGTCCCCGACCGTGAACGCCCGCGCGCCTGGACGCTGTTGCTCGACGGTGCCCCGCAGTCCCATGTGGACCTGGACGATCCCGCGCACCTCTCCTTCGAGTACCAGAGGCGGCTCGGCCACGTCATCGACCTCGCCGCGGCCCCCGGCCGCCCCCTCCAGGCCGTCCACCTGGGCGGCGGGGCCTTCACCCTGGCCCGGTACATCGCGGCGATCCGGCCCCGCTCGACCCAGCAGGTCGTCGAGATCGACGCGCCGCTCGTCCAGCTCGTCCGCCGTGAGCTGCCCCTGGACCCCCAGGCCCGGATACGGGTCCGCTCCATGGACGCCCGCGAGGGGCTCGGGAAGATCCAGGACGGCTGGGCCGACCTGGTCGTGGCCGACGTCTTCGGCGGAGCCCGCACCCCCGCGCATCTCACCTCCGCCGAGTTCCTCGCCGAGGTACGCCGGGTGCTGAAGCCCGGCGGTCAGTACGCCGCCAACCTCGCCGACGGCCCGCCGCTCGCCCACCTGCGCGGCCAGATCGCCACGGCCGCCTCGCTCTTCCCCGAGCTCGCCCTGGCGGCCGACCCGTCCGTCTGGCGGGGCCGCCGCTTCGGCAACGCGGTCCTGGTCGCCTCGGACCTGCCGATCGCCGTCGCCGAACTGACCCGGAGGGTCGCGAGCGACCCCCACCCCGGCCGGGTCGAACACGGGCGGGCGCTCGCCGACTTCACGGGCGGCGCGGCCGTCGTCACCGACGCCGTCGCCAAGCCCTCCCCGGCCCCGCCGCCCGACGCCTTCTCCTGAGCCGGCTCACTGGTCGACGGTCTCCACGGTCGGCGGATGGCCGTTCCACGTGCAGAAGACGGAGACCGTAGCGCCCGCCCCGTCGCTGAAGTCCACCCGGATCCACTCCGGGTTCGTCCACACCTGCATCGACCAGCCCTGCTCCGGTGTGGCCGACACCAGCTTCGCCTCGTGGTCCGTCAGCTCCAGCACGACCCGGCCGCCGCGCGTCGGATAGCTCTTCACGTCGCCCGCCGCCGCCGAGGACCTGGCCGGGCCCGGCGCCGTGGCCGGCGGCCGGGAGGACGGCTGCCGGGACGGCCGGGGAGAGGCCGGGGGCGAGGCGCGCGTGGCCGTCGGGCTGGGCGAGGGCGACGGCAGCGAGCGGTGCGTGGAGGACGACACCGGCTCGCCGGTGGCCTGCCCGCCCCGCGCGCCCACCGAGATCGGAACGGCGCGCGGAGGGTCGTACGCCGTCCCCGACATCACCGTGTGCACGCCCCACCACGACAGGGTCACCGCCGCGCCCGTGGCGAGCGACCACGCCACCGCGTGTACGAATCCTCGTTGCATCGGGCACATCCTGCCCCACCCGCCCCGGTGCTGTCCCGGACGGGACCGGCCTCCTCCGTATGGGCTACGGTGCGGCGCATGCCTAGTGTGCTCGTGGTCGAGGACGACCAGTTCGTACGTTCCGCCCTCATCCGGCACCTGACGGAGGCCTCCCACACCGTACGGAGCGTCGGCACCGCGCTCGAGGCGCTGCGCGAGGTCGCGCACTTCCGCTTCGACGTCGTCGTCCTCGACCTCGGGCTGCCGGACCTCGACGGTGCCGAGGCGCTGAAGATGCTGCGATCCATCACCGACGTACCCGTGATCATCGCGACCGCGCGCGACGACGAGGCCGAGATAGTGCGGCTGCTCAACTACGGTGCCGACGACTACCTGACCAAGCCGTTCTCGGTGGAGCACCTGTCCGCCCGGATGGCCGCCGTGCTGCGCCGCACCCGTGGGGCCGCCGGCCAGGCACCGCCCCCACGCGTCATCCAGGTCGGGGGACTCTCCATCGACCCGCTGCGCCGCCAGGCCGAACTGGACGGCGCGGCACTGGACCTGACCCGCCGCGAGTTCGACCTGCTGGCCTACCTCGCGGGGCGCCCCGGAGTGGTCGTACCGCGCCGTGAGCTGCTGGCCGAGGTCTGGCAGCTGTCCTACGGCGACGACCAGACCATCGACGTCCACCTCTCCTGGCTGCGGCGCAAGCTGGGCGAGACGGCGGCCCGGCCGCGCTACCTGCACACCCTGCGGGGGGTCGGCGTCAAACTCGAACCACCGGTGCCGGGACAGCCCGCATGAGATGGGCGCTGGTCAAGGTCTGCCTGGCCGTCACCGCCATGGTCGTGATCGCGTTCGCGGTGCCGCTCGGCCTCGTCATCAAGGAGATGGCCCGCGACCGGGCCTTCTCCGACGCCGAGCGGCAGGCCGCCACCATCGGCCCCACCCTCACCATCACCACCGACCGCGAGGAGCTGACCCGCGCGGTCCTGTCCACCGACCCCGGCGGCCGGGGGAGGCTCGCCGTCCACGTCCCCGCCGTCGAACCGGGCGGCCGGCGCCTGGAGATCGGCACCCGGCGGGCCACCCGCCAGGACGTGGAGACCGTGGGCGCCTCGGGTCGCGCCTCGATCGCCGAGGTCCCCGGCGGCTCCGTGCTGCTCCAGCCCACCGCCCTGGGCTCCGGCGGGATCGCCGTCGTCGAGGTCTTCGTGGCCGAGGAGGACGTGTCGAACGGGGTCGGTACCGCCTGGCTGGTGCTCGCCGGCGTCGGTATCGCGCTGATCGTGGGCTCGGTGGCCGTCGCCGACCGGCTGGGCATGCGGATGGTCGAGCCCGCCCAGCGCCTCGCGGGCGCCGCGCAGGACCTGGGGGAGGGCCGGCTGGGGACCAGGGTCCCCGAGGAGGGGCCCACCGAACTGCGTTCCGCCGCAGTCGCGTTCAACTCCATGGCCGACCAGGTGGTCCAGCTACTGGCGAACGAGCGCGAGCTGGCCGCCGACCTCTCGCACCGGCTCCGCACCCCGCTGACCGTGCTCCGCCTGAACGCCGCCTCACTGGGCGAGGGCCCGGCCGCCGACCAGACCCGGTCCGCCGTGCAGCAGCTGGAGCGCGAGGTCGACACGATCATCCGCACCGCGCGGGAGCAGCGCCCGCAGACCCAGGGCGGACAGGCGGGCGCGGGCGCCGGGTGCGACGCGTCCGAGGTCATCCTGGAGCGCATGGGGTTCTGGTCGGCCCTGGCCGAGGACGAGGGGCGCACCGTGCGCCTGGCGGGCGTGGACCGCACCGTACGCATCCCGGTCGCCCGGCCCGAACTGGCCGCCGCGCTCGACGCGTTGCTCGGCAACGTCTTCAGGCACACCCCGGAGGGGACCGCCTTCGCCGTCGACGTGCACCACAGCGGCGACGCGGTGCTCGTGCTGGTGTCGGACGCCGGGCCGGGCATCGCCGACCCGGAGGCCGCCCTGGCCCGCGGCGCCAGCGGCGGTGACGCCGTGCCGGACGCGGTGGGCTCGACCGGGCTCGGCCTCGACATCGTGCGCAGGGTCGCCGAGTCGACCGGCGGTGACCTGCGGATCGGGCGTTCGGTGCTCGGCGGCACGGAGGTACGCATCTGGATCGGGCTCGACGGAGGCCCGGCCGAGCGGGCGCGGAGGGGGCACCGGGTGGGCGGACGGGTGGGCAAGCGGAAGCGACGCGGAGTGATGGGGCGGAACACAGAGTTCCGGAGTTCCTCCGGCGTAGGGCCCGATCTTTAACCGGTGCCGATGAGCTCCTTAAGCCAACCCTAAGAACATCAACTCACTTCCGAAGAGCGCTGTTTGTCCGGTTCGGGGCGGCTAGCGTGCAGACGCAATCACCACCCCCCGTAGGACAGAGGCAGGACGCGATGGGCACCAGCACGCACCGCCGTACGACGAGCACCCGCATGAAGGCGCTCGGCGCCCTCGTCGCCGCGGCGGCCGTCGGCGGCACGGTCTTCGCACTCACCGGCACGGCCCAGGCGGCGGCGGTCGGTGCGGCGTACACGAGGACCAGCGGCTGGACCGGCGGATACACCGGGCAGTACGTCGTCACGAACGACACCACGGCGGTCCGCTCCGGGTGGACGCTCGAGTTCGACCTGCCCGCCGGGACGAAGATCGACTCGCTCTGGAACGGTGAGTACACCGTCAGCGGCGGCCACGTCACCGTGAAGCCCACCAGCTGGAACAAGGACCTCGCCCCCGGCGGCTCCGTGACCGTCGGCTTCGTCACCACCTCCGCCGCGACCGCCGCCGACCCGGTGGGCTGCGTCATCGACGACACCGCGTGCTCCGCCGACGCCGGCACCACCCCGGAGCCCAGCGGACGCCCGACCGGATCCGCGGAACCCACCGCGACGGCCACCCCGACGGAGGACGCGACGACCGAACCCGAACCCTCGGGCACGCCCGGCGGCGGGGACAGCGGCGGCACGGCCACCGGGGCCGGCTTCGCCCCGTACGTCGACACCTCCCTCTACCCCGCCTACGACCTGCTGGACACCGCGTCCAAGACCGGCGTCAAGGAGTTCAACCTCGCGTTCATCACGTCGGGCGGCAGCTGCGCCCCGCTGTGGGGCGGGGTCACCGGGCTCGCCGACGACAAGGTGGCCGCCCAGATCACCGCCCTGCGGGCCCAGGGCGGCGACGTGCGGGTCTCCTTCGGCGGCGCGGCGGGTGCGGAACTCGCGCTGCACTGCTCCTCCGCGGCCGAGCTCGCCTCGGCGTACGGCAAGGTCATCGACGCCTACGGGCTCACCAAGGTCGACTTCGACATCGAGGGCGGGGCGCTGCCCGACGCCGCGGCCAACTCGCGGCGCTCGGAGGCCATCGCCCAGCTCCAGAAGGAGCACCCCGGACTCGACGTCTCCTTCACCCTGCCCGTGATGCCCGAGGGCCTGACGCAGCCGGGCGTGGACCTCGTCGCGGACGCGAAGAAGAACGGCGTCACGATCGGCGCGGTCAACATCATGGCGATGGACTACGGCGCCTCGTACAGCGGCGACATGGGCGACTACGCCGCCCAGGCGGCCACCGCCACGCAGGCCCAGCTCAAGGGCGTGCTCGGGCTCTCGGACGCGGCGGCCTGGAAGGCGGTCGCGGTGACCCCGATGATCGGCGTGAACGACGTCGCCACCGAGATCTTCACCGTCGAGGACGCCACGCAGCTGGTGGAGTTCGCTCAGGAGAAGGGCATCGGCCGGCTGGCGATGTGGTCCGGCACCCGCGACGCGCAGTGCGCGGGCGGGGCCCGGCCCACGGCGGACGCGACCTGCAGCTCGATCCTCCAGGAGCCGCTCGCCTTCACGAAGGCGTTCGGCGCGTTCAAGTAGCCGCCCCACAGGACCAACACCTCGACGCGCGCGCCCCGGCCGGCCCCCCACACCCCCCACACCCGGCCAGGGCGCGCGCCCCCTTGTCCCCGCCCCCGCCCACCGGGGGCCGTCCCGCGGCGGAACCTCCGGTCCCCGCGGTGGAGTTCGGGGAAAGAACACGGAAACGCCCGCCGACCCCTCTTCGCACCCCCGGAGCGCCCCGTCCCGTTCATCTTCCGGCGGGCCTTCTCCGGCCGACGGGTGCGTGCGGCACCCTTCCTGGCCCGGAGCGGTAATCCTCGCCGGGCACCCGCCGCTCCGGGGTCCGGGGCGCCATCGCATCCCCAACACCCCACTGAGCTGGGGTTATTGAGTCGATCACGGGTGGCGTACGCAGGGCGTGGGTGTAAACGCAAGTCCTCGGTCGGACACGTTCGCGTGACTTGCAGGACACGCTCGGGACACAGAAGCGTCTTCAACTCTTGACACCCACCCCCTTGAGGCAGCAACCTTCCGGCATCAGCGCATGGGAGCGCTCCCATGTCGAACGAGGTTTTTCGCTCGTACGGGACGGCACCGCCCATGGCCTCTCCGTACCACCGGCACCCGTGCCCACCAGCGCGTATGCCGCAGATCGAACGCAAGTCCCACCCTGGAACAAGGAGTAGTGGAATGCGCATCACCCGCACCGTCGCAGGTCGAAGCCGCAGAACAGCCGTCCTGGCTACCACGGGCCTCACGGCCGCCGCCCTGCTGCTGACCGGCTGCGGCGATTCCGGCTCGGATTCCGATGAGGCCGACGCGGACGGGAACATCACCCTGACCCTCGCCGACTTCGGACAGTTCGGGTACAAGGAGGCGAAGCTCTTCGAGAAGTACCACGAGCTCCACCCGAACATCACGGTCAAGGCGAACACCGCCGCCGAAGAGCCGGTCTACTACACCAAGTTCCTCCAGCAGCTCAACACGGGCAGTGGCCTGGCCGACGTGCAGGGCATCGAGGTCGGCCGCGCCAAGGAGCTCGTCGACACCAAGGCGGACGCGTTCGCCGACCTCTCCAAGGTCATCGACACCAGCCAGTGGGTGAACTGGAAGGCACTGCAGGCGACCACCGACGACGGCAAGGTCATCGGCGCCGGTACCGACATCGGCCCGATGTCCATCTGCTACCGCCGTGACCTGTTCGAGCAGGCCGGACTGCCCACCGACCGCGAGGAAGTCGCCGCGAAGCTCGCCGGCGGCTGGGAGGACTACCTCAAGCTCGGTGAGGAGTACAAGAAGAAGGCCCCTGAGGGAACCTTCTTCATGGACTCCGCCAGCGCCATGTACAACGGCGTGGTGAGCTCCGGCTCGGAGCAGTACTACGCGAAGAGCGGCGACCCGATCTACAAGGAGAGCGCCGGCGTCAAGGAGGGCTGGAGGCTCGCCTCCCAGGCGGTCGACAAGAAGCTGACCCAGGGCCTGGCCCAGTTCCAGGACCCCTGGAAGGCGGCCCTGCGCCAGGGCACCATGGCCACCGTGGCCTGTCCCGCGTGGATGGCCGCGCAGATAGCCACGTACTCCGGCGACAAGTACAAGGGCAAGTGGGACATCGCCCGCACTCCGGGTGAGACCGCGGCCAACTGGGGCGGTTCCTTCCTCTCCGTGCCCGCGAAGGGCAAGCACGTCAAGGAGGCCGGTGAGCTCGTCAAGTGGCTGACCGCTCCCGAGCAGCAGGCCGCAGTGTTCAAGGCCGCGGGCCTCTTCCCGTCGAACAAGGGCGCCTACGAACTCCCCGACGTGAAGACCGCCAAGCTCGAGTACTTCAACAACGCTCCCATCGGTGAGATCTACGCCGAAGAGGCTCAGGTCATCCCGGCCGCGGTGCTCGGCCCGAAGGACGGCGTGATCAAGGACACCTTCTCCAAGCAGATCAACAACATGGAGCAGCGGGGCACCAAGCCGGACGCCGCCTGGGACGCCGCCATCAAGGACATCGACAAGGTGGTCGGCTGACCATCGCCGTCGCGGGCGGCCGGGGCGACTTCCACGCGTCCCGGCCGCCCGCACCGGTGCCGGATCCTCCACCGGCACCGCGCACCTTCTCCGACACCTCCGCCGGACCTGACCAGAGGACCGGTCTGCCCCTGCGGTGTCGGCACACCCCAGGGAAGGACTCCCACCTGTGGCAACCACGACCCCCACGCGGGGCGCGCAAGGCTCCCGGCCCAGCCGCGGCCGTGCCCCGAAGCCCATGACTCCCGGCCGCCAGGCGTGGCGCAGCCGACTGTGGCGATTCGACGACAAGGCGTCGCCGTACGCCTACATCGCGCCGTTCTTCCTCGTCTTCGGCGCCTTCGGGCTCTACCCGCTCGTCTACACCGGCTGGATCGCCCTGCACAAGGTCGAGATGACCGGCCTCGACCAGATGGAATGGGTCGGCTGGGAGAACTTCAGCACCATCCTCCAGGACTCCGAGTTCTGGACCGCGGTCACCAACACGTTCGTCATCGGCGTCATCTCGACCGTCCCGCAGTTGATGGTGGCGCTGGGCCTCGCCCACCTGCTGAACTACAAGCTGCGGGCCAGCACCTTCTGGCGCACGGTGATCCTCACCCCCTACGCCACCTCGGTGGCCTCGGCGGCCCTCGTCTTCGCCCTGGTGTTCCGTGCCGACGGCGGCCTGCTGAACTGGGTCCTCGGCTTCTTCGGCGCCGGCGAGACGAACTGGGTCAACGGCCACTGGACGTCCAACATAGCCATCGCCGTCATCGTGATCTGGCGCTGGACGGGTTACAACACCCTGATCTACCTCGCCGCGATGCAGGCCGTGCCGTCCGATCTCTACGAGGCCGCCTCGCTCGACGGTGCCTCGCGCTGGCAGCAGTTCCGCAACGTGACGATCCCCGCGCTGCGACCGACGATCCTCTTCACGATCGTCATCTCGACCATCGGCTCCATGCAGCTGTTCGGCGAGCCCCTCCTGCTCGAAGGAGGCACCAACGGTGCGCAGGGCGGCACCGAGCACCAGTACGAGACGCTCAGCATCTACCTCTACAACTACGGCTGGAACCTCGGACACCTCGGTACGGCCGCCGCAGTCGCCTGGGCCATGCTCGTCCTGCTGCTGCTCATTGCCGCGATCAACTGGCTCATCGGGCGCCTCGGGCGCAAGACCGCGGCCTGACGGGAGCGATATCCATGACGACCACAAGTCCCATCACCGCGTCGGACCACCGGCGCGTGTCCAAGGCCGCCGTCCGCGACGAACCCCCGCGCCGCCGCTTCAAGCCCGGCGCCGGCCGTCAGCACCACGCGGGCCCCTTCGCCTACTTCGCCCTCGCCGTCGTCGGTGTCGGCTCGCTGTTCCCGCTGTACTGGACGCTCGTGGCCGCGTCCCGTACCCAGGACGAGATCCTGGACACCACGCCGCCGCTCATCCCGGGCGGCAACCTGTTCCACAACCTCGAGGCGGCCTGGGAGCAGGCCCACCTCGGCAAGGCCATCGTCAACACGGTGATCGTGTCCGCCAGCATCACCCTGGCGACCCTCTTCTTCTGCACCCTGGCCGGTTACGCCTTCGCCAAGATGCGCTTCAGGGGACGCGGCGCACTGATGACGGCGGTCATCGCCACGCTCACGATCCCCCCGCAGCTCAGCGTCGTACCGCTGTTCATGATGATGTCCGACATCGGCTGGGGCGGTCAGCTGGAGTCGGTGATCTTCCCGACCCTGGTGAGCGCCTTCGGCGTGTTCTTCATGCGCCAGTACCTCCTGGAGGCGCTGCCGTACGAGCTCATCGAGGCGGGCAGGGTGGACGGGGCGAACAACCTCCGCATCGTGTGGAGCATCGTGCTCCCCGTGGCCCGACCGGCCATGATGGTGCTCGGCATGCTCACGTTCGTCCAGGCCTGGAACGACTTCTTCTGGCCCTACCTCGCCCTGAACCAGGAGAACCCGACGTTGCAGGTGGCCCTCGGCCAGCTGAGCGCGTCCTACGTGCCCGACCAGAGCATCGTCATGGCGGGCGCCCTGATCAGCACCCTGCCGCTGCTGGTCGTCTTCGTGATCTTCGGCAAGCAGATCGTCGGCGGCATCATGTCCGGCGCGGTCAAGGGCTGACCCGGCACGCCGCTGCATCCGGTCCCACCCGGCCCCGGGTTCCGCCCCGGTCCGCTTCCCCGGTCCGGCCCCCGCCGTCCCGTACGGCCCGTACCTGACCGCGGGCCGTACGGGACCGGGGCCTCGCACTTCCTGTCCTGTCCCTCCACCCATGGGAGCGCTCCCGCATGACTGCCGTACGACCCGACACCACCCCGAAGCAGGCCTCCGAGGCACAGTTCCCGACGGGCTTCGTCTGGGGCGCGGCGACCGCCTCCTACCAGGTCGAGGGCGCCGCCGCCGAGGACGGCCGTACGCCGTCCATCTGGGACACCTTCAGCCGCACCCCCGGCAAGGTCCGCAACGGCGACACCGGTGACATCGCCGCCGACCACTACCACCGCTACCGCGACGACGTCGCGCTCATGAAGCGGCTCGGCCTCAAGGCGTACCGCTTCTCCGTCTCCTGGTCCCGGGTCCAGCCCACCGGCCGGGGCCCGGGCGTCGAGCGCGGCCTGGACTTCTACCGCAAGCTCGTCGACGAGCTGCTCGACGCCGGGATCATGCCCGTCGCCACGCTCTACCACTGGGACCTGCCCCAGGAGCTGGAGGACGCCGGCGGCTGGCCCGAGCGCGTGACCGCCGACCGGTTCGCCGACTACGCCGCCATCGTGTCCGGCGCCCTCGGCGACCGGGTGGGCATGTGGACCACCCTCAACGAGCCGTGGTGCTCGGCCTTCCTCGGCTACGGCTCCGGTGTGCACGCCCCGGGCCGTACCGAGCCCGCGGCGGCGCTGCAGGCGGCCCATCACCTCAACCTCGCCCACGGCCGGGCGATCGAGGTCCTGCGCGACCGACTCCCCGCCGCCGCGCAGACCTCGGTCACCCTCAACCTCCACCAGGTGCGCCCGCTCACCGGCAGCCCGGCCGACGTGGACGCGGCCCGCCGCATCGACGCCGTCGGCAACCGCGTCTTCACCGGCCCGATGCTGCGCGGGGAGTACCCGCAGGACCTGATCGCGGACACCTCGCACCTGGTGGACTGGTCGAAGCTGGTGAAGGACGGCGACCTCGCCACCATCTCCCGCCCGGTCGACGCCCTCGGCGTCAACTACTACACGCCGACGCTGGTGTCGAACCCCGTCGAGGGCGCCGACTACGCGCGCAGTGACGCCCACGGCGCCAGCGACCACTCCCCGTGGCCCGGTTCCGAGCACGTCGCCTTCCACCTCGCCGAGGGGAAGGCGCGTACCGCGATGGACTGGTCGATCGACCCCGAGGGCCTCTACGACCTCCTGATGGACACCCACCGGGACCACCCGGGCCTCCCGCTCATGGTCACCGAGAACGGTGCCGCCTTCGACGACTACGTCTCGCCCGAGGGCAAGGTGGAGGACCCCGAGCGCGTGGCGTACCTGCACGGGCACCTCGACGCCGTGCGGCGGGCGGTCGCCGACGGCGCGGACGTCCGCGGCTACTTCCTGTGGTCGCTGATGGACAACTTCGAGTGGGCGTACGGCTATTCGAAGCGCTTCGGTGCGGTGTACGTGGACTACGCCTCCCAGCGCCGCATCCCCAAGTCCAGTGCCCACTGGTACTCCGAGGTGATCCGCCACCACGCGCTGCCCGCCGGCGACGGCACCGTCTGAGCTCCGACCAGCACGAACAGCGGGACCCGGCACACCGCCGGGTCCCGCTTTTTGCGTGCCCCGTCCGGCCCGCCCGCCACAGTGGCCCCGTACGCTTGGGAGCGCTCCCAGAAATTGTGGTGCGGCGGAGGGGCCGCGCTGTCCTGACGGGCGCCGGGGGAACGGACAGCGGGACTTGGTTTGGCCAGGGCGCTGTGAGAAATTGACCGCGAACGGGAGGCAGCCATGGCGGCAGCGCGAGTACGGAGTGGCGGGCGGCCCACGCTTGAAGAGGTGGCGGCGCGGGCCGGAGTGGGGCGGGGTACGGCCTCACGCGTCATCAACGGCTCGCCGCGGGTCAGCGCCCAGACGAAGGAGGCCGTCGAGGCGGCCGTGGCCGAGCTGGGTTACGTACCCAACCGCGCGGCCCGCGCACTCGCTGGGAACCGGACGGACGCCATCGCCCTCGTCGTGCCCGAGTCCGAGACCCGGTTCTTCGCCGAGCCGTACTTCTCCGACATCGTGCGCGGGGTCGGGGCGGCCCTCGCCGACACCGAGATGCAGCTGCTGCTGACGCTCGCCGGCAACGACCGCGAGCGCCGCCGGCTCGCCCAGTACCTGACCGCGCACCGGGTGGACGGCGTACTCCTGGTCTCCGTGCACGCCGACGACCCGCTGCCCGACCTGCTCGAACAGCTCGGTATGCCCGCGGTGATCAGCGGTCGCAGGCACGCGGCCGAGCCGCTGCCCTCCGTCGACTCCGACAACTTCGAGGGTGCTCGCGCGGCCGTCGGCCACTTCATATCGCGGGGCCGGCGCACCATCGCCACCATCACCGGACGGCTCGACGTGTACGGTGCCCAGCGCCGCCTCGACGGGTACCGCAAGGCCGTCGCGACGGCCGGCCTCGACCCCGACGAGCGGCTGATCGCCCCGGCCGACTTCAGCGAGGAGGGCGGGGCCCGTGCCATGCGTGAACTGCTGGACCGCCGCCCGGACGTCGACGCGGTGTTCGCCGCCTCCGACGTGATGGCGGCGGGCGCCCGCCAGGTCCTGCGCGAGTCCGGCCGCCGCATCCCCGACGACGTGGCGCTCATCGGCTTCGACGACTCCGCGGTGGCCCGCCACATGGATCCCCCGCTGACGAGTGTCCGCCAGCCGATCGAGGAGATGGGCCGCACGATGACCCGCGTCCTGCTCCAGGAGATCGCGAACCGCGCGGAGGGGGGAGACGGGATCCAGGAGCGCCCCCGGATCGTCCTGCCGACGGAACTGGTGGTGCGGGAGTCCTCCTGAGGCGGGGCGAGCGGCCCGCCCCTTCGCACGTCGGGCAAAGGGTTTCACAACTTCTCCATAAACGGAGTCGCCGAACGCTAGAGTCCCCCTGAATGCGACGCATCTGTGATCTGCCTCACACGCGTCAGGTGATGAGCCGCCGGGACCGTGGGCCGGCCCGGCGGCGTTTTTCTGGGGGGCCGCATGCAAAAGATGATCAAGGGTGCCAACGTCGGGCTGGCCGCGCTCAGCGAGGACGTCGGCTCGGTGGTGATGAGCCTGGGCTGGAGCAGCCCGACCGGGGAGGGGGACGCGGACGTCTCCGTGCTCCTGCTCGACGGGAACGGCAAGGTGGGTGCCGACGCCGACTTCTGCTTCTACAACAACCCGGTGGCGGGTGACGGCAGTGTGCAGCTGCTCGGGAAGACCCCGACCGCCGACGGCAACGAGGACCGCATCAGCTTCGACCTGGACGCCGTTCCGGCACAGGTCGACCGGATCGTCGTGGCGGCCAGCCGCTACGCGGGAGCCCGGTTCGGGGACCTGAACGACCTGCACCTGACGCTCTCCGACAGCTCCGGTGACAGCCTGGTCCGGTTCGCCACGGAGGATGCCGGAGCGGTGAGCGCCTTCATCTTCGGGGAGCTCTACCGGCGCGGCGGCGAATGGAAGTTCCGGGCCGTCGGCCAGGGATACGAGTCGGGCCTGGCGGGACTCGCCACCGACTTCGGTGTCGACATCGACGACGACGCCGAGGAGCACGAGCAGGAACGGGAACAGGACCAGGCGGCGCCCGCCGCCCTCGAAGCGGAGGCGGACCGGCGTGCCGGACCCCTGGTCGGGGCGATCCCGGCACAGCGCTCGCCCGAGGCCGTGCCGCCGCCTGCCCGGGCCGGGGAGGGGCCCGCCGAGCCGAGCCCCCGGGCCCGGCCGCGCACGGCCAGGAAGAAGGTCACACTCGCCAGGATCGCCAAGAAGTCCCTTGCCGAGAACGACTCCTGGCGGACAGCCAGACTGTTCCCCCTGTCCGCGCTCAAGAACGACCGCGAGCGCGAGACACGGGCGACCTCGGTCCTCCTGTCCGTGATGGCCCAGGTGCCGGAGTTCGGCAGGCGCCTCACCGCCGGATTCGGAGCGCCCGCCGGGCGCATGGAGACGTTCACCGAGGTCTCCCTGCCGCACGGGGACTCCCCCCGACGGCCCGACGGGGTCGTCCGGGTCGAGCGGGCCGGCAAGCTGTGGACCGCCCTGGTCGAGACGAAGACGAACGGCAACGCGCTCAAGCCCGAGCAGGTGCAGGCGTACATGGACATCGCCGCCCGGCGCGGCTACGAGGCCGTCATCACGCTGTCCAACGACGTCGCCCTCGAAGGCACCCCCCTCGTGGACGTCAGGATCGACGGCCGCCGCAAGCACAAGGTCGCCCTCTGGCACCTCTCCTGGGCCGAAGTCGCCCACCAGGCGCAGATGTTGATCCGCCACGAGGGGGTGGGGTCGGCGGCGCACGCATGGCTGCTCCAGGAGCTGCTGCACTACCTCCAGCACGAGCACTCGGGCTGTCACGGGTTCCAGAACATGGGATCGGCGTGGGTGCCGGTCCGCAAGGGGATCGACGACGAGACCCTCTGTCAGGGCGATCCACGCGCCATGGAGGTCATCGAGAGCTGGGAAAGGCTGGTCCGCCAGGTCTGCCTCCGGCTCGGCGGCGAGCTGGGTCGGAAGGTGTTGCCCGTCCAGCGCGCCAGACGTGGATCCGACCCCCGGGCCCGCCGGGCCGACCTCGCCGACCAGCTCTGTTCCCAGGGGAGGCTGCACGCCGAGCTCCGGATCGAGGGGACCCCCGGAATCCTCGCGATGGCCGCCGACCTGCGCACCGGCAAGCTACGTACCTCGATCGAGGTGCCCGCGACCGAGAAGGGCTACCAGCTCAGCAGAGTGAAGCGGCTGATCCGCCGCCTGGAGGCCGCCCCGGCCGACCTGCACATCGAGACGCTGGTCGAGGGCGACGGCACCGGCCCCCGGGGGACCCTGGAGCGCCTGCGGCCCGAGCCCGGGGACCTCCTGCCCAAGGACGGCGGAGAGGTGGTTGGCTTCCGGCTCTCGCTGTTCAAGGGCATGGGCAACGGCCGCGGCAGTGCCGAGACCGGATTCATCCGCAGTGTCGACGACGCCGTGGACCGGTTCCACGCCGGGGTGATCGCGCAGCTGGAGGTCCGCGGGACGGCCCGCCGTGCCGGAGCCGCCGAGTGGTGACCGCCGGCCGCCCGCCCCGGGAGCGTGCCCGCAGCGCTCCCGGACCGCTCCCGGGGTAGCTCCTGGACATGACGAAGGCCCGACCTGTTCCCACAGGTCGGGCCTTCGTCTATCAGGGTGAGTAACGGGACTTGAACCCGCGACATCCTGGACCACAACCAGGTGCTCTGCCAGCTGAGCTATACCCACCATGTCGCCCGGTCCGTTTCCTGACCGGCCGAGAAAAAGTGTACAGGGTCCGGGAGGGTGCTCGCGCCCGAGTTCTCCAGGAGTGGCCCACGGGCCCCGGAGGGCCCGTGACCAGGCGATCTACCGCTGCTGTCCGGCGGGCGGCGTGTGGCGTGCCGCGATCTCCTTGGCACGGGCCGAGTCCGGACCGGGCTGGGGGACGAAGACAGCCTCCCGGTAGTAGCGCAGCTCCGTGATCGAGTCCCGGATGTCGGCCAGCGCCCGGTGGTTGCCGTTCTTGTCCGGACTGTTGAAGTACGCCCTCGGGTACCAGCGGCGCGCCAGCTCCTTGACCGAGGACACGTCGACGATCCGGTAGTGGAGGTAGCCCTCCAGCGACGGCATGTCCCGCGCGAGGAAGCCGCGGTCGGTTCCGACCGTGTTTCCGCACAGCGGAGCCTTGCCGGGCTCCTTCACGTGCTCACTCACGTACGCCAGCACCCGCTCCTCGGCCTCGGCCAGGGTCGTGCCCCCGGCCAGCTCGTCGAGGAGGCCCGAGGAGGTGTGCATCTGCCGCACCACCTCGGGCATCGTCTCCAGGGCCGCGTCCGGCGGGCGGATCACGATGTCCACCCCTTCGCCGAGCACGTTCAGTTCCGAGTCGGTGACCAGTGCGGCCACCTCGACGAGTGCGTCGTCCGTCAGTGAGAGCCCGGTCATCTCGCAGTCGATCCACACCATGCGGTCGTTCATGCGCACCACCCTACGGGGCGCTGCGCTGCCCCGGCAGGGCCGGGCGACCCGGAGCGTACGCCTCGGGACCCGGACCGAAGCGATCCACGCCGACCCCCGGAGCCGTCGTGGCGGTGACCTGGGACGGACCGGCAGAGGCCGCCGCGGCTGCTCGCCGGCCCCCTGCCGTGCCCTGGACGGGCACGGACGTCTCCACCACGCTGACGCTCTCCAGTGCCCCGCCCTGCGGACGACGGGCCCGGTAGGCGGCCCGGTACGCGGCGGGGGAGGAGCCCAGCTGGCGGCGGAAGTGCCCCCGCAGAGCCACCGGCGAGCGGAAGCCGCAGCGGCCCGCGACCTCGTCGACCGAGTAGTCGGAGGTCTCGAGCAGCCGCTGCGCCTGCAGCACGCGCTGGGTGATCAGCCACTGGAGCGGTGCGCTGCCCGTGAGCGAACGGAACCTGCGGTCGAAGGTCCGCCGGCTCATGTAGGCGCGCGCGGCCAGCGTCTCCACGTCGAACTGCTCGTGGAGGTGCTCCAGCGCCCAGGCCACGACCTCGGCGAGCGGGTCGGAGCCGATCTCCTCCGGTAAAGACCTGTCCAGGTAGCGCTCCTGGCCGCCACTGCGCCGCGGCGGTACGACGAGCCGGCGCGCCAGCGCCCCGGCGGCCTCGGTGCCGTGGTCGGTACGGACTATGTGGAGGCACAGATCGATTCCGGCCGCGGTGCCGGCCGAGGTGAGCACGTCACCGTCGTCGACGAACAGCTCACGCGGATCGACGTGCACCGACGGGTAGCGCTTGGCCAGCGTCGGTGCGTACATCCAGTGCGTGGTGGCCGGGCGGCCGTCCAGCAGGCCGGCCGCGGCGAGGACGAAGGCCCCAGTGCAGAGCCCGACGATGCGGGCCCCCTCCTCGTGGGCGCGACGGAGCGCGTCCAGGGCCTCTGCGGGCGGTGGGGAGGTGATGGACCGCCAGGCGGGCACCACCACGGTGCCGGCCCTGCTGATCGCCTCCAGGCCGTACGGGGCGCTGAGTTCGAGCCCGCCGGTGGTGCGCAGCGGTCCTTCCTCACCCCCGCAGACCAGCAGGCGGTATCGCGGAACTCCCGCGTCCTGCCGGTCGATTCCGAAAACCGAGAGCGGAATGGAGCTCTCGAAGATAGGGCCGCCGCTGAACAGCAGTACGGCTACGACTTCCCGGCGTCGCCGCCCGGTCAGTTTCCGTGCGGCCTCCGTTGCGGTGGCGGAGTCCTGGCTCATGACGCTAAGCCCCCCTCGGTGTTCGCGTCTTCCTGGTCCCTACGGGCCTGTCGCTCCTGCACGTTTCCCCTCGGTCTTGCACGCGTCCCCAGTCTTCGACTCATGATCGAATCTACTGCGTTCCGTGGTGCCGACGTGACACGTTCCCCCACCGGCACTATGTCGACAAGGCAACTTGGCGCGAAGCGTTCGATCACGAAGCGTTTCACCCGCGGAGCCCTCAGGGAAGTGCGCCTCGCGATCATGGCCCGTCCCCATAGGGTCAAAGCGTACCGCGCGGTCTATTCCTGCCTGCTGGCACGTGGGTTGGGCAGCCATGACGCCAAGGGAAGCGGGTGTCGGTGAAGTTGGCTGAAAAGTGATGGTCGCCTGCGCGGATTCCAGTCATACGACCGGCGCACGCCCCCTGCTTCCGGAAGCTTCCGCACGCCTCAGGAGTCTCTGTGGGCCTCCCTGACGCCACGCGTGAACGATCTGCGGTCGCGTGATGGCCGGCTGTGACGGCTCGGGGCGCGAGGTCGGGTGGCGCATTAGTCCACGTTTCAAGGTTCGCGGCGCGGATCGGCGGATCGGGCCGGGCCGAAAGCCGACGGACACCCCGCGAGCTGCATGTAGGACACAACCGGCGTTGCCATACGAGGCGGTCTCCGGCATGCTCCCTCCATCGCCGCACGCGCGCTTCGCGAGAACTGGGCGGTGGAGGAGTGGCGCCGTACCCTTGGGGGTAGGGGGTTGGGAAGATGTTTCCCGGACACAGCCTCCCCGCTCGCAGGCACGACTCAGAACCGCTCTCTCCTCACGAGGACTCTCTTCGCCGAGACACCGATGGCCGGTCACGAAATCCCTGAACCCGCAGACCGCAAGCAGGTAGCCGACCCAGGGTCGGAGCCCCTGACGGTCGCAGAGTCGCGCCCTTCCTGCGATCCCGCCTTCCGGCATGGCGTCGTAGTCGGTTTCGACGGCTCCATGTCCAGCGAGCGCGCCCTCGCGTACGCCATCGGCATGGCCCACCGGCACGGCTCGGGGCTGATCATCGTCCATGTGGCGAACCGGCTCCCGACCACGGTCTGGGCGGGCTGCGAGCCGCCGGTCTTCGTGGACGTGCCCGACCACCGCACCGAGGTCCTCGGCCTGGAGCTGGCCTGCGCCGACTACCTCGCCGAGGTGCCCTGGGTGCTCGTGGAGCGCGGCGGCGACATCTGCCACGAGCTGGAGGAGGTCGGCCGGGAGTACTCGGCCGACGCGATCGTCGTCGGTTCCACGCACGGCATCGTGGGCCGCATCTTCGGGTCCGTGGCGGGCCGTCTCGCGCGCCGGGCCCAGCGCCCGGTCATCGTCATCCCCTGAGCGGGCAAAGGCCCCTGACGCGCAGTCAGGGGCCTCTCTGGTGCCTTCCCGCGGTTGGGCGGCCGGTGTCCGCTACTCGACGGTGACCGACTTCGCCAGGTTGCGCGGCTTGTCGATGTCACGGCCCATGGCCAGAGCCGTGTGGTACGCGAGGAGCTGAAGCGGGATGCCCATCAGGATCGGGTCCAGCTCGTTCTCGTTCTTCGGGACTACGATCGTGTGGTCGGCCTTCTCCTGCTCGCGGTGGGCGACGGCGAGGATGCGTCCGCTGCGGGCCTTGATCTCCTCCAGCGCTGCGCGGTTCTTCTCCAGCAGGTCGTCGTCCGGGACGATCGCCACGGTGGGCAGCGCCGGCTCGATGAGCGCGAGGGGACCGTGCTTGAGCTCCGAGGCCGGGTAGGCCTCGGCGTGGATGTAGGAGATCTCCTTGAGCTTCAGGGAGGCCTCCAGTGCGACGGGGTAGCCCCGGACACGGCCGATGAACATCATCGACTGCGCGCCCGCGTACTCCTCGGCCAGCTTCTTGATCTCGTCCTCCGATTCGAGGATCTGACCGATCTGCTCGGGCAGCTTGCGCAGTCCCTCGATGATCCGCTTGCCGTCGGACACCGACAGGTCGCGGATGCGGCCCAGGTGCAGCGCGAGGAGCGCGAAGGCGACGACGGTGTTGGTGAAGCACTTGGTGGAGACGACGCAGACCTCGGGGCCGGCGTGGACGTACATGCCGCCGTCCGCCTCGCGGGCGATCGCCGAGCCGACGACGTTCACGACGCCCAGGACGCGGGCGCCCTTGCGCTTGAGCTCCTGGACCGCGGCCAGCACGTCGTAGGTCTCACCGGACTGGGAGACGGCGACGTACAGGGTGTCGGGGTCCACCACGGGGTTGCGGTAGCGGAACTCGGACGCGGGCTCCGCGTCCGCGGGGATGCGGGCGAGCTCCTCGATGAGGCCGGCGCCGATCATGCCCGCGTGGTACGAGGTGCCGCAGCCGAGGATCTT
Organism: Streptomyces sp. NPDC049970; assembly: GCF_040660235.1. Lineage (NCBI taxonomy): Bacteria > Bacillati > Actinomycetota > Actinomycetes > Kitasatosporales > Streptomycetaceae > Streptomyces > Streptomyces sp. NPDC049970. The sequence continues at coordinate 267,465 of NZ_JBFALP010000002.1, forward strand.
GATCCGTCGGACACCGCGGGCCTCGCGGGCGTCCAGGTTCAGGCCGCCCAGGTGCACGGTGGAGAAGCGGTCGTCGATGCGGCCGCGCAGCACGCGGTCCACGGCGTCCGCCTGCTCGGAGATCTCCTTGTGCATGTAGGTGTCGTGGCCGCCCATGTCGTACGACTCGGCCTCCCACTCCACGGTCGTGGGCGTGGCCGTCGTGGTCGAACCCTCGGTGGTGTAGGTGCGGAAGTCGTCCGCCTTGAGGGTGGCCATCTCGCCGTCGTCCAGCGTGACGATCTGCCGGGTGTGCGCGACCAGGGCGGCCACGTCGGAGGCGACGAACATCTCCTTCTCACCGATGCCCAGCACCACCGGGGAGCCGTTGCGGGCCACGACGATGCGGTCGTTGAAGTCGGCGTGCAGGACGGCGATGCCGTACGTGCCCTCGACGGACTTCAGCGCCTCGCGGACCTTCTCCTCCAGGGTGGAGGCCTGCGCGCGGGCGATCAGGTGGACCAGCACCTCGGTGTCGGTCTCGGAGAGGAAGGCGACCCCGTCGGCGACGAGCTTCGCGCGGATCTCGGAGGCGTTGTCGATGATGCCGTTGTGGACGACGGCGACCTTGTTCTCGGCGTCCAGGTGCGGGTGCGCGTTCTCGTCGCTCGGGGCGCCGTGCGTGGCCCAGCGGGTGTGCGCGATGCCTGTGGTGCCGGCGAACCGCTTGGGCACCCGGGCCTCCAGCTCGCGGACCCGGCCCTTGGCCTTGACCATCTTCAGGGCGCCCGGCCTGCCCGCGGCGGCCTTGCCCGTGATGACGATGCCCGCGGAGTCGTAACCGCGGTACTCCAGCCGCTGCAGGCCTTCCAGCAGCAGTGGAGCCACGTCACGCTTCCCGATGTATCCGACGATCCCGCACATGGGTTTCTGCCCCTCCATCGACGTACGAAAGTTCCGTGCCCGACCGCGCGTCCCGCTCAGCCGTAGACGATGCGGCGCAGCTGGCGGAGCGAGAGCTCCTGCGGTGCCACCGCGCGGTGCGGCAGTTCGGCCGCGATCCGCTCGAAGATCTCCGTGTTGACCAGGCCGCCCGACTGCAGTTCTCGGTGGCGGCGCCGGACGAAGGTCTCGGTCGTCTCGTCGAAGTACGCCAGCACGTCGAGGATCACCCGGGCGGCCTCGCCGCGCTGGAGCGCGGTGGAGCGTACGAGGTGGTCGATGAGGTCGTCATGCGGAGGGCGGCGTTCGAGCACTCGTCGATATTGCGTGGAGTGGGCTCGTTACGCAAGAAATCTGCCCGAAAGCGGGCAGGAATCCCGCCGAGTGAGGTCCGTATGGTGGAAATGTCTGCTAGGTTCGCATCCGCTCGGGTCGGTCCGCCGAGCGAGGTCCCCTTACTCGGCTCGTCCGCGATCAGGCCGACGTGAATCCAGCCCGGCGCCCGCCGTGAACCTGGCGCGATCACGCCGCGCCGCCGGCCGGACCGGTTTGATTCCGGCCGCCGCCTCGCGGGCGCGGGCGCGGTATTCGTCCACCCCGAAACCGGGCCGCCCGTTGTTGGCGACAAAACAGGGGCGCCCCTCGGTCATGCCCGTCTCGACGGCCAGGAAACCGGCCACGGCGAGCTGTGCCGACGTGGTCGGTTCCTCGGTCGGTTCGTAGGCGGTTCCGGCCAGCGTGGAGCGCGGCTCGACGAAGGAGTCCAGTCCGTCCAGCGGGATCTCCGAGCGGTGCCGGTGCCTGGTGGCCGACGCCGCGTCGACCGGGTGGCGGGCGTGGGTGGTGGGGGCGCCGTCGGCCGTGTGGACGGTGCGGGGGCCGCCGCCGTCGATGGCCAGTTCGTACGTAACCGACTGAACGGTTTTGTTGAACCTGGCACCGCTCGGCTGGGCCGCGGCCCAGCCGCGGTAGTCGTCGCACGGGGAGGCCCGGTCGACCGTCGTCACCAGGTCCGACGTGGACGGTGTCCGGTCGTCATGCGAGGGATCCTCCCCGGAAGTCGGGGGACGCGGACGGCCCGGCCCGGAGTCGCTCCGCGCCGGGCCGGGGGTCGGTGCGAGAGGTCAGGCGACCTTCTTGGCCTTCTCGATGGCCTCGGCGAGGGCGTCGAGGATCGGGGCGCACTTGTCGTAGGAGTAGATGGGCTCCGTCGTACGCGGAACGACCTGACCGGCTTTGACCGCGGGCAGCTGTGCCCACGTCGGCTTCGAGGTCAGGGCGTCGGGCTGGAGGGCCGAGGAGCGGTTGTCCATCATGATGATGTCCGCGTCGTACTTGTCGACGTTCTCCCAGCTCAGCTCCTCGAAGAAGCCGGCGTCGTTGACCTTCGGCTCCACGAACTTCACGCCGAGCTCCTGGAAGTACAGGGTGTCGGCGGACGTCTTGGCGAGCGAGACGTAGAAGAGGTCCTGGCTGGCCGATCCGACGAGGACCTTGATGTTCGGCTGGGACTTGGCGGCGGCGCGCAGCCGGGCGGCGGCCTTCTCGAACGCGGCCTTCGCGTCGGTGACCTTCTTGGCCTTCACGTCGGCGCCGAGGGAGGCCGCGAGGTCCTCGTGGCGCTGGATCGCCTTGGGGACCGTGGTCTGCGCGGCCCACAGCGCGACACTCGGGGCCAGCTTGAGGATCTTGTCCTTGGACTGGTCCGGCACGTACCAGAGGGCGTCCTTCTCCCACATGGCGGTGACGAGGAGCTCCGGCGCGAGGCCGGCGTACTTCTCGACGTTGAACTCGCCCCAGACGTTGCCCAGTACCTCGACCTTGCTGATGTCGAGGTCGCCGGCCTGCACGTCCGCCTTGCCGTCGGAGGTCCTGGTCGGGCCGAAGACGCCCTTGACCTGGACGCCGTAGTCGTGGAGCGCGGCGGCGACGCCGATGAACGCGACTATGTTCTTCGGCGTGGACTCGGCCTCGGCGGTCTTGCCGCGGTCGTCCTTGAAGGACCAGGGGCCGGACTTCTCCGCGCCCGTACCCGAGTCGGAGCTCTTCGCGTCGCTGTCCCCGCACGCTGCGAGGGCGGCACCGAGGCCGACGGCGCCACCGGCGGCCAGCAGGCCGCGGCGGGAGAGTGGGCTGGTCCGGAGGTTGGGCATGAGTGGGTCTGCTTTCGTACGCGCCGAGGGCGCCCGCTGACGATTCGAGGGAAGGCTAGCCTAACCTCACATACGGAACGGGGGCGGGGCAAGGGAAAGCCGCCCTCCCGTCTTGTGGGAGGGCGGCTCGCGCTCGTCCGACGCGCCGGCGGGGGACCCGTCCGTCAGGCGCCCATCCCCAGTTCCCGCGCGATCAGCATCCGCTGGACCTCGCTCGTGCCCTCGCCGATCTCAAGGATCTTGGAGTCGCGCCACATCCGGGCCACCGGGTACTCGTTCATGAAGCCGTAGCCGCCGTGGATCTGGGTGGCCTCGCGGGCGTTGTCCACCGCCACCGTCGACGAGTACAGCTTCGCGATCGCCGCCTCCTTCTTGAACGGCTCGCCCGCCAGCAGCCGGGAGGCCGCGTCCCGCCAGCCGATCCGGGCCATGTGCGCCCGCGTCTCCATGTCGGCGATCTTGAACTGGATGGCCTGGTTGGCGCCGATCGGCTTCCCGAAGGCGTGCCGCTCCTTGGCGTACTTCACCGACTCGTCCACACAGCCCTGCGCCAGCCCCGTCGACAGCGCCGAGATGGCGATCCGGCCCTCGTCCAGGATCCGCAGGAACTGCGCGTACCCGCGGCCCTCCTCACCCAGCAGGTTCGCCGCCGGGACGCGTACGTCGGAGAAGGACAGCTCACGGGTGTCCGATGAGTTCCACCCGACCTTCGAGTACGGGGCGGCCACCGTGAAGCCGGGGGTGCCGGACGGGACGATGATCGCGGAGATGCGGGGGGCGCCGTTGTCCTTGCGGCCGGTGACCGCGGTCACCGTCACCAGCTCCGTGATGTCCGTACCGGAGTTGGTGATGAAGCACTTGGAGCCGTTGATGACCCACTCGTCGGTGGCCTCGTCCAGCACGGCCGTCGTACGCGTGCCGCCCGCGTCCGAGCCGCCGTCCGGTTCCGTCAGCCCGAACGCGCCCAGCGCCTCGCCCGAGCAGAGCCTCGGCAGCCACCGCTGCTTCTGCTCCTCGGTGCCGAAGCGGTAGACGGGCATGGCGCCCAGGGACACCCCCGCCTCCAGCGTGATCGCCACGGACGAGTCGACCCGGGCCAGCTCCTCCAGGGCGATCCCGAGGGCGAGGTAGTCGCCGCCCATGCCGCCGTACTCCTCCGGGAACGGCAGGCCGAACAGGCCCATCCGCCCCATCTCGCGCACGATCTCGTACGGGAACTCGTGGCGCTCGTAGAGGTCGCCGATCTTCGGGGCGATCACGTCGTGCGCGAACGCCTCGACGGTGCGGCGGAGTTCCTCGTGCTCGGCGGTCAGCCGGTGGTCAAGGGACATGGGGTGCTTCACTCCTCGTGGGACAGCGCACGGACGGTACGGGACGGGCTCGGGCGGCCCAGTTGTTCGGCCATCCACACGCTTGTGGCGGTGAGTGCGCCGAGATCGACCCCGGTGTGCACACCGAGGCCGTCGAGCATCCACACGAGATCCTCGGTGGCGAGATTTCCGGTCGCGCTCTTCGCGTAGGGGCAGCCGCCCAGGCCGCCCGCCGACGCGTCGACCGTCGTCACCCCGTGCTGGAGCGCGGCCAGGGTGTTGGAGAGCGCCTGGCCGTAGGTGTCGTGGAAGTGCACCCCGACGGTGTCGGTGTGCACCCCCTCCGCGTTCAGCCGGGAGAGCAGGTCCCGCACGTGCCCCGGTGTGGCGACGCCGATCGTGTCACCGAGGGAGAGCTCGTCGCAGCCGAGGTCCATCAGCGCCTTCGCGACGCGGACGACCTGCGCGACGGGCACCGCCCCCTCCCACGGGTCGCCGAAGCACATCGACAGGTAGCCGCGCACATGCACCCCGGCGTCCCTGGCCCTGGCCACGACCGGCTCGAACATGGCGAGCGACTCGTCCACCGTGCGGTTGAGGTTGCGGGCGGCGAACGTCTCGGTCGCCGAACCGAACACGGCGATCCGGCGGGCGCCGAGCGCGAGCGCCCGGTCGAGCCCGCGCTCGTTCGGCACGAGGACCGGGAGCGCCACGTCCCCGACATCCGCGATCTCGCCGAGCAGCGGGAACAGCTGCTCCGCGTCGGCGAGTTGGGGAACCCAGTCGGGGTGCACGAAGCTGGTCGCCTCGATCGTGGAGAGCCCCGCCTCCGCGAGCCGGCGGACGAACTCCGCCTTCACCTCGGTCGGCACGACGGTCTTCTCGTTCTGCAGGCCGTCGCGGGCGCCGACCTCATGGATGCGGACCCGGGCCGGCAGCCCCGTCGCCGGCACCGTCATGGGCAGTCCTGTGTCGGTCATGATTCCTCCCTCGGCGCCACCACGGCCAGGATCTGGTCCATGGCGACCGTGGCGCCCGCGGTGACGTCCAGTTCGGTGACGGTCCCGGCGTGCGGGGCGGAGATGACGTGCTCCATCTTCATCGCCTCGACGACCAGCAGGCTCTGTCCGGCCACGACCTCGTCGCCCACGGCCACCTTCACCACGGTGACGGTGCCGGGCATGGGCGCGGCCAGCGTGTCCGCACCCGAGCGGCCGGCCCCGCCGAGGGACGCCTCCACCGGATCGTGGTCCTGCACGTGCCAGGTGTCCCCGTCCCGGCCGAGCCAGACGCCCTCGCGGGACGTGGCCCGGCTGAACGCGTGGGTCAGGCCGTCGACCTCGACGACGGCGCGCCGTCCGGACACCTCGACGAGCCTGGCCCGACCGGCGCCCGGCGGCGACGGCAGCGGGCCGCACGCGTCCGCCGTCCCCTCCCGGTCGCCGACGTGGCCGAACGTCAGCCCGGCGGTGCCCTCCGCCGTCGTACGCACTCCGACCCGTACCGGCTCGTGGCCCGGGACCCGGAAGTGGTGGAAGGTCTCGGCGGGGGTGCCGCCCAGCCGCCAGCCGCTCCGCACCGAGAACGGGTCGACCCAGCCGGTCGACGCCACCGGAGCCTGCCGCAGCAGCGCCGCCGCCGCGTACACCTCCTCCGGCACGCCGTCCGGCACCAGGGCGTCCGCCTCGCGTTCGACGAGCCCGGTGTCCAGCTCACCCGCGGCGACCGCGGGATGGGCCAGCAGCCGCCGCAGGAAGCCGGCGTTCGTCGGGACGCCCAGCACCACCGTGTCCGCCAGTGCGGCGCGCAGCCGGCGCAGGGCCGTGGCCCGGTCGGGGCCGTACGCGATGACCTTGGACAGCATCGGGTCGTAGGTGCTGCCGACCGGCACGCCCTCGCTGAGCCCCGAGTCGGTCCGCGTCCCACCGCCCTGCGGTTCGTGCAGTGCGAGCACGGTGCCGCCGGACGGCAGGAAGCCGCGTGCCGGGTCCTCCGCGCAGACCCGCGCCTCGACGGCGTGCCCGGTGAGGGTGATGTCGTCCTGGGCGTACGGGAGGTGCTCGCCGGCGGCTACCCGAAGCTGCCACTCCACCAGGTCGAGGCCGGTGATCAGCTCGGTCACCGGGTGTTCGACCTGGAGCCGGGTGTTCATCTCCATGAAGCAGTACGCGGCCGGATCGCTGCCCGGGACGATGAACTCCACCGTGCCCGCGCCGACGTATCCGCAGGAACGGGCGGCCCGGACGGCCGCCTCGCCCATCGCGGCCCGCGTCCCCTCGTCCAGCAGGACCGAGGGAGCCTCCTCGATGATCTTCTGGTGGCGCCGCTGGAGCGAGCACTCGCGCTCGCCGAGGTGGACGACGTTGCCGTGCCCGTCGGCCAGGACCTGGATCTCGATGTGCCGGGGCCGGTCGATCCACCGCTCGACCAGGAGCGTGTCGTCACCGAACGAGGCGCGTGCCTCGCGCCGCGCGGCCGCGATCTCGTCGGCCAGCAGCGCCTCCTCGCGCACCAGCCGCATGCCCTTGCCGCCGCCGCCCGCCGAAGGCTTCAGCAGGACCGGCATGCCGATCTTCCGTGCGGATGAGGCCAGTTGGTCATCGGTGAGACCGCTCCCCGAGGAGCCCGGCACCACCGGGACCCCGGCGGCGGCGACGGTCTCCTTGGCGCGGATCTTGTCGCCCATCAGCGAGATCGCCGGGGCGGGCGGGCCGATGAAGACGAGTCCCGCGTCCGCGCACGCCTGGGCGAAGCCGGCGTTCTCGGCGAGGAAGCCGTATCCGGGGTGGACGGCCTCGGCACCCGTGCGGCGGGCTGCGTCCAGCAGCCGCTCCACCGACAGATAGCTCTCCGCGGCGGGCGCGGGGCCGATCCGTACCGCCGTGTCGGCCTCCCGTACGTGACGGGCGTCCGCGTCGGCGTCGCTGAAGACGGCCACCGACCGTACGCCGAGCTCGCGCAGGGTCCGGATGACCCGGACGGCGATCTCGCCACGGTTGGCGACCAGAACAGTGCTGAACATGGAAGTCCTCACATCACATCCGGAAGACGCCGAAACTGGGCTCGCCCAGCGGGGCGTTGGCACACGCGGTCAGGGCTAGCCCCAGCACCTGGCGGGTCTCCGTCGGCTCGATCACGCCGTCGTCCCAGAGGCGGGCGGTGGCGTAGTAGGCGTTGCCCTGCTCTTCGTACTGCGCGCGGACCGGATCCTTGAAGGCCTCCTCGTCCTTCGCGGGCCACTCCTCGCCGCGTCCCTCGATCTGGTCCCGCTTGACGGTGGCCAGTACCGAGGCGGCCTGCTCGCCGCCCATGACGGAGATCTTGGCGTTCGGCCACATCCACAGGAAGCGGGGTGAGTAGGCCCGGCCGCACATGGAGTAGTTGCCCGCGCCGTAGGACCCGCCGACGACCACGGTCAGCTTCGGCACCCGGGTGCACGCCACCGCCGTCACCATCTTGGCGCCGTGCTTGGCGATGCCTCCGGCCTCGTAGTCACGGCCGACCATGAAACCGGAGATGTTCTGGAGGAAGACCAGCGGGATGCCGCGCTGGTCGCACAGCTCGATGAAGTGGGCGCCCTTCTGGGCGGACTCGGAGAACAGGATGCCGTTGTTGGCGACGATGCCGACGGGGTGGCCGTGGATCCGGGCGAAGCCGGTGATCAGCGTCTGGCCGTACTCGGCCTTGAACTCGGCGAAGCGCGAGCCGTCCACCACCCGGGCGATGACCTCCCGGACGTCGTAGGGCGTGCGGGAGTCGACCGGCACCGCGCCGCACAGTCCGGCCGGGTCCACCTTCGGCTCCTCGGCCGGCTCGACGGACCAGGGGAGCGCCCCGCGGTCCGGGAGCGTCGCGACGATGTTCCGTACGATCCGCAGCGCGTGCGCGTCGTCCTCGGCGAGGTGGTCGGTGACCCCGGATGTGCGGGAGTGCACCTCGCCGCCGCCGAGCTCCTCCGCCGTCACGACCTCGCCGGTGGCGGCCTTCACGAGCGGCGGGCCGCCCAGGAAGATCGTGCCCTGGTTCCGGACGATGACGGCCTCGTCGCTCATGGCCGGGACGTACGCCCCGCCCGCCGTGCAGGAGCCGAGCACCGCGGCGATCTGCGGGATGCCGGCGCCCGACATCCGCGCCTGGTTGTAGAAGATCCGGCCGAAGTGCTCCCGGTCGGGGAACACCTCGTCCTGCATGGGGAGGAACGCGCCCCCCGAGTCGACGAGGTACAGGCAGGGCAGCCGGTTCTCCAGGGCCACCTCCTGGGCGCGCAGGTGCTTCTTCACCGTCATCGGGTAGTACGTGCCGCCCTTGACGGTGGCGTCGTTCGCGACGATCACGCACTCCCGGCCGCTGACCCGCCCGATTCCGGCGATCACCCCGGCCGCGGGCGCGGCGCCCCCGTACAGCCCCTCGGCCGCCAGCGGTGCCAGCTCCAGGAAGGGCGAGCCCGGGTCGAGCAGCGCGTCCACGCGCTCCCTGGGCAGCAGCTTGCCGCGCGCCACATGCCGGGCGCGGGCCTTCTCACCCCCGCCGAGCCGTGCTGTGGCGAGCCGCGTGCGCAGCTCCTCGGCGAGTGCGTGATGCGCCGCCTCGTTGGCCTGCCAGGCCTCCGAGGCGGGATCGGCCGCACTCACCAGGACCGGTGCCTGCTGCATCCTGTCGAGCCCCCTTGCCCGTACCGCAGTAGTCGGATGAGAGTTAATGAGCGTTAACGCGTTGCGCCCAGGTTAACGAGCGCTAACCCGCCTGTCTAGAATGAATCCCCATGAGCACCCATGCCGCCGCCCGCGTCGCGGCACCCACCCGCCGCGAGCAGATCCTCCGGGAGGCCGCCCGCCTCTTCGCCGAGCGCGGTTTCCACGGTGTCGGGGTCGACGAGATAGGGGCGGCGGTCGGCATCAGCGGGCCCGGCCTGTACCGCCACTTCCCGGGCAAGGACGCGATGCTCGCCGAACTCCTCGTCGGCATCAGTGAGCGCCTGCTGGCGGGCGGCAGGCTGCGCGTCACCGAGGGCGGCGCCTCTCCGGACGGTTCCCCGGAGGCCCTGCTCGACGCCCTCATCGAGGGCCACATCGACTTCGCCCTCGACGACCGCCCCCTGATCACCCTCCACGACCGCGAACTGGACCGGCTGCGCGACACCGACCGCAAGCGGGTGCGCCAGCTCCAGCGGCAGTACGTCGAGGTCTGGGTCGAGGCCGTGCGCGCCCTCTACCCCGCCCTCGCGGAGAGCGAGGCCCGCGTCACCGTCCACGCGGTGTTCGGCCTGCTGAACTCCACGCCGCACCTCGCCCGCCCCGAGGCGCTCCCGGACCGCACGGCCACGGCGGCCCTGCTGCACCGGCTCGCGCGCGGCGCGTTCGCCGCGGCGGCCGTCTGACCGGGCCCCGACCGGGCCGTGGAGGCGCGCCGCGGATCCCGCGGTGCAAGACGCCGCGCACGCGGCGCGCCCCTCGCGGCACAATGGGTGGATGCCGATACCCAGCCGCGCCGCCCTCGTCGAACACCTCGTCCGCACGCGTATCGCGGGCGATGTCGCCACACCCCGGGACAACAACCTCTCCCACTACCGTCAGCTGTCCAACGGCAACCGCCATTTCTGGCTGGGGCTGGAGCTCGGCGACCGCTGGCGTGACGAGCAGGACGTGCTGGCCGTGATGGCCGAGAGGTGCGGTGTCGTCGACGACCCGGAGCACCGGCAGGGGCAGGACACCATCGACCCCGAACTGACCGTCGACGCCCTGGACCGGATGGCCGCCAGGCTGCGCAAGGCAGCCGCTGACGGGGAGCGGGTGCTGCTCGCGACCGGCCACCCCGGCGGACTGCTCGACGTCCACCGGCAGACCGCGAACGCCCTGCGGGCCGCCGGATGCGAGATCGTACGCATCCCCGGCGGCCTGATGGCGGACGAGGGCATGGTCTTCCAGTTCGCCGACGTCGCCGTGCTGGAGCGGGGCGCGACCCTGTGGCACACGCACTCGCCGGTCCCGATGGCCGCCATCCTGGACGGCCTGGAGCGCGAGGGCCGGCCCATGCCCGACCTGGTCGTGGCCGACCACGGCTGGGCCGGGTGCGCGGGGCAGCGCGGGATCGACTCGATCGGTTACGCGGACTGCAACGACCCCGCGCTCTTCCTGGGCGAGGCGGAGGGCACCCTCCAGGTCACCGTGCCGCTCGACGACCACGTCGCCGACCCGCGGTTCTACGACCCGATGACGGACTACCTGCTGGACGCGGCCGGACTGCTGCCCGCCGAGGTCGCCTGACGGGCCGCGGGCCGGGCTCAGGCCTGTGTGGACCGGGCGTAGCGCGCCGCCAACTCCCTGAGGTGGCCGACCAGTTCCGGTGGTTGTGTCACCGTGAAGTCGAATCCCAGCATGCCCAGGTGGACGGCCAGTGAGTCCAGGGAGTCGGCCCCGGTGTCCAGGACGCAGGTGTCCGTGCCGACGGCCTCGACCGAGCCCACCGCCGGGTTGATCCGCTCCAGCACGGCCCTGGCGGGGGCGTGGACCGTCACCCGGGCCCGGTGGCGCCAGGCCGCGGCCGATGCCTTGCCGGCGACGTAGGCGGCCGCGTCGCCCTCCGGGTCCTCCCGGGGCGCGAACCGGGGGCCGGCCGGCAGCACGGGCGTGAGCCGGTCCACCCGGAAGGTGCGCCAGTCGTCGCGGTCCACGTCCCATGCGACGAGGTACCAGCGCCGGCCCCAGTTCACGACACGCTGGGGCTCGACCAGGCGGCGTGCCGTCCCGCCCGAGTGGTCGCGGTAGTCCATGCGCAGGCGCTCGTGGTCACGGCAGGCGGCCGTCAGCGTCATGAGCAGTTCCGTGTCGGTGCTCGGCGCGGGCCCGTCGGCGGGGACGGGCACGGCGTACCGCTGGAGGGCGCGTACCCGTCGGCGCAGCCGCGACGGCAGGACCTGCTCCAGTTTGGCCAGGGCCCGGCCCGAGGTCTCCTCCGTCCCGGCCAGAGCGCTCCGGGCGACGTTGCGCAGGGCCACCGCCACCGCGACCGCCTCGTCGTCCTCCAGGAGCAGCGGCGGCATCGCGCTGCCCGCCGCCAGCCGGTAGCCGCCCGTCGAACCGCGCGTCGCGTCCACCGGGTAGCCGAGCGTGCGGAGCCGCTCGATGTCGTTGCGTACGGTCCGGCCGCTCACGCCGAGACGCTCGGCGAGCTCCGTGCCCGGCCACTCGCGGGGGGACTGGAGCAGCGACAGCAGCCGCAGGAGCCGGGCGGAGGTTTCCAGCATGGGGGAGCGGCCTGCCGTCTCTTTAGGAATGGACCGTGCCTATATGGATCCTAGAATTCCACTCATGGAGAACAGCAGCAACACCGCAGCTCAGAGCATCCGTTCCTTCCGGGTGGACATCCCGCAGGCGGACGTCGAAGACCTGCGCGAACGCCTCGCCCGCACCCGCTGGAACACCGGCGTGCAGGGCGTGGACGACTGGTCGCGAGGGGTCCCCGCCGACTACCTGAAGGAGCTCGCCGCCTACTGGGCGGACGGCTTCGACTGGCGCAAGGCCGAGGCCCGGCTCAACGACTTCCCGCAGTACGTCACCGAGATCGACGGCCAGGACATCCACTTCGCACACGTCCGCTCGGACAACCCCGACGCCACGCCCCTGCTCCTGATCCACGACTGGCCCGGATCCTTCGTCCAGTTCGTCGACGTCATCGAGCCGCTCTCGCGGGACTTCCACGTCGTCGTCACGTCCACCCCCGGTGTGGGGTTCTCCGGCCCGCTCACGTCGGCCGGTTGGAACACCGGAAGGATCGCGCGGGCGTTCACCGTGCTCATGGCGCGCCTCGGCCACGACCGCTACGGCGTCCAGGGCAACGGCGGCGGTGCCTGGATCGCCGGTGAGATGGGCCGGATCGCCCCCGACCGGATCATCGGCGTCCACGTGAACGGCCTGGTCACCTTCCCCTCGGAGGACCCGGCGGACTTCGCGGGGCTGACCGGCGCCGAGCAGGTCCGGCTGGAGCGGTTGCAGCGGTTCCGCGACGACAAGATGGGCTTCAACATCATCCAGTCGACCCGCCCCGACACGGTCGGCTACGGGCTGAACGACTCGCCCGTCGGCCAACTCGCCTGGATCGTGGAGAAGTTCAAGGAGTGGACCGACACGGCGAAGGAACTGCCCGAGGACGCGGTGGACCGCGACACCCTGCTCACCAACGTCAGCGTGTACTGGTTCACCGCCACCGCCGGGTCCTCCGCACACCTCTACTACGAGATGGCCCACGACCCGGCCGCCCGGGCTCCCAGGGAGCGTGGCACCGTCCCCACCGCCGTGGCGGTCGCCCTCCCGTCCGACGTCGCCGTCCGCCGCTTCGCCGAGCGCGACCACCACGTGGTCCGCTGGACCGAGTTCGACCGCGGGGGCAACTTCCTCTCCATGGAGCAGCCGGAGCTGCTCACCGAGGACGTACGCGAGTTCTTCGCGGACCTCGGCTGACGCGTGCCCCTGCGAGGGGGTGACCCGCTGGGGAGGCGGCGGCCGGCGGCACCTCCGCGCGGTTCAGCCGCCGGTGTCCGCCTCCGCGCGCTGCGCGCGACCCGGTGTCGGATCCAGGTACACCCGCTGGATCGACGGATAGCGCTCCCGGAGCTGCTGCTCCGCCTCCTCGCACGCCCACTCGATCTGCGCGGCCGTCGAGGCGTCCCGGAAGTCGACCTTCGCCGCGACCAGCATCTCCGACGGCCCCTGGATCAGCGTGGTCAGCTCCAGCACCTCCACGACGTGCGGCACGGACAGCAGCTCCTCGCGCACCCCGGCCCGCATCCCAGCCGGCAGCGGCCTGCCGATCAGCAACTGGGCGTTGGACCGGCACAGCACCCACGCCACGTACACCAGCAGTACGCCGATGAGGATCGAGGCGATGCCGTCCCACACCCCGGACCCGGTCAGCTGCCCGCCGAGCAGGCCTCCGGCGGCCAGCACCAGACCGGCCAGTGCCGCGGAGTCCTCCATCACCACCGCCTTGACCGCCGTGTCCGGGGTCCGGCGCAGATAGCGCGGCGCGGGCATCCGCAGCCGCGCGGCCTCCCCGCGCACCTGCCGGAGCCCCGTGCGCAGCGAGAAGCCCTCCAGCGCGAAGGCGACCACGAGCACCAGGTACGAGACGAGCGGATCGCCCAGGTCCTCGCCCCGCAGCAGCGTGTGGATGCCGTCGTACAGGGAGAACACCGCGCCGCCGACGAACGTCGCGACGGCGGCTAGCATCGCCCAGATGTACCGCTCGGGGCCGTAGCCCAGCGGATGGTCCTCGTCCGGGGGCTTCTCGCTGCGCTTGAGCGCGGTGAGGAGCATGACCTCCGTGACGGTGTCGGCGACCGAGTGCGCCGCTTCCGAGAGCATCGCGCTCGAACCGCTGATCAGCCCCGCCACCAGCTTCGCCACGGCGATCCCGAGGTTGGCGACCGCCGCGACGACGACGGTGAACGTGGACTCGCTGCCACCGGTCTGCTCGTCACTCATGGTGCGCAGTATGTCCCGGACGGGCTGTCTCAGTCCCTCGGGACGCGGACCAGGCCCTCCTGGATGACCGTGATGGCCAGCTTCCCGTCCGCGGTCCAGATCCTCGCCTGGCCGAGACCGCGGCCACCGGACGCGGACGGCGACTGCTGGTCGTAGAGCAGCCACTCGTCGGCGCGGAAGGGCCGGTGGAACCACATCGCGTGGTCCAGGCTGGCCCCCACCACGTCGCCGACCGACCAGCCGCCGCGCCCGTGGGCGAGCAGCACCGAGTCGAGCAGGGTCATGTCGGAGACGTACGTCGCCATGCAGACGTGCAGCAGCGGATCGTCCGCCAGCTTGCCGTGGGTGCGGAACCACACCTGGGAACGCGGCTCGCGCGGCTCACCCGCGGTGGCGAACGGCGGGGCGTCCACGTACCGCAGGTCGACCGCGGCCCGGGCCTCCAGCAGCCGGTCGACCATGAGCGGATCGGTGAAGCGGTCCGCGTACCCGGGCAGCATCTCGGCGGCCGTCGGCAGCGTCTCCGGGTCCGGCGCCGAGGGCACGACCGCCTGGTGGTCCATGCCCTCCTCGTGCACCTGGAAGGAGGCCGAGAGGTGGAAGATCGGCTTGCCGTGCTGGACGGCGACGACCCGGCGGGTGGTGAAGGACCGCCCGTCGCGGATCCGGTCCACGCTGTAGACGATCGGCGCACCCGGGTCCCCGGGGCGCAGGAAGTAGGCGTGCAGGGAGTGGGCGCCCCGGTCCCCGGGGACCGTGCGCCCGGCGGCGACCAGGGCCTGGGCCGCGACCTGGCCGCCGAAGACGCGGGGCACGACCGCCGAACGGCTCGTGCCCCGGAAGATGTCCTGCTCGATCCGCTCCAGGTCGAGCAGATCGAGCAGGGAGTCGAGTGCTGCGCTCATGAAGGAGAAACGTAGCCGTTCTCAGAGGCCCATGGACTTGGCGATGATCGACTTCATGACCTCGCTGGTGCCGCCGTAGATGCGGTTGACCCGGTTGTCCGTGTAGAGGCGGGCGATCGGGTACTCGTTCATGAAGCCGTAGCCGCCGTGCAGCTGGAGGCAGCGGTCGATCACACGGTGGGCGACCTCGGTGCAGAACAGCTTCGCCGAGGCGGCCTCGGCGGGCGTGAGCTCCCCGGCGTCCAGTGCCTCGATCGCGCGGTCGCAGACCGCCTCGGCGGCGTCGACCTCGGCCTTGCACGCGGCCAGTTCGAACTTGGTGTTCTGGAAGGACGCGACGGTCTTGCCGAACACGGTCCGGTCCTGCGTGTACTGCTGTGCGAACCGGACGGCCGCCGCGGCCTGCGCGTAGGCGCCGACGGCGATGCCCAGCCGCTCCTGCGGGAGGTTCTGGCCGAGGTAGGAGAAGCCCTTGTTCTCCTCGCCCAGCAGGTCGTCGACGGGCACCTTGACGTCCACGAAGGCCAGTTCGGCCGTGTCGGAGACCTTCAGGCCCAGCTTGTCGAGCTTCCGGCCCACCGAGTAGCCCTCGGACTTGGTGTCGACCACCAGGAGGGAGATGCCGTGGCGGCGGTCGTCGGCCTTCGGGGCGTCCGTGCGGGCGCAGACGATGACCTTGTCGGCGTGGACGCCACCGGTGATGAAGGTCTTGGCGCCGTTGAGGACGTAGTGGGTGCCGTCCTCGGAGAGCTTGGCGGTCGTCTTCATGCCGGCCAGGTCCGAACCGGTGCCCGGCTCGGTCATGGCTATGGCGTACATCGACTTGCCGGAGACGAAGTCCGGCAGCCAGCGCTTCTTCTGCTCCTCGGTGGCGTACGCCTTGAGGTACGGCAGGCAGAGCAGGACGTGCACCCCGGAGCCGCCGAAGGAGATGCCCGCGCGCGCGGTCTCCTCGTAGAGGACGGCCTCGAACTTGAAGGACTCCTCGCCCGCGCCGCCGTACTCCTCGGGCACCTCGATGCCGAAGATGCCCAGCTCGGCGAGCTTGTAGTAGAAGTCGCGGGGCGCCTGGCCCGCCGCGAACCACTCGTCGTAGACGGGAACGACCTCGGCCTCGATGAAGGCGCGGATGGTCTCCCTGAACGCCTCGTGGTCCTCGTTGTAAACCGTACGGCGCACGGGGTGCCTCCTGGTGTCAGCTTCGGCTTCGGTCGCGAGTGGCTAAGCGCTTGCTCAGTCCTGGTCAAAAGTTACCCGGCGGTCACGGTGACTGTCCAGGGTGATGCTGAGCACGCCGGGCGGCCGGATCGGGGCGGCGGCCCGTGAGGAGGCGGCGGGGCCCGCGATTCGTCGCGTCGGCCCGGCGGCTGTCGCGTCCGCCCGGACGCTTCGGGGACGCGGGGGAGCGGGACGCGGACCGGCGTGGACGGGCCCGGACGCGGTGCTGTCCGGGGGCGTGGGCGGGCCCGGACGCGGTGCTGTCCGGGGGCGTGGGCGGACCACGCCCCCGGACAGTGGAGGTGAGGGCTGGTTCAGGGCCCTCAGGGGTCGTTCGGAGCCGGTCAGGGCCCGGATTGGTCGAGCGGCGGAGATGACGCAGAGTGCCGGCGCGGACCGCTGTGTCACCCCGATGGCGGCAGGTGACGGGCAGGCGCACAGTGAGACGAGGGGCCGGCGCGAACCGGGCCGGCCCGTCGTACCAACCCTCTGTGAGGCAGTCATGGCTGATGTGGACGGGAGCTCGACGACAGGCGGCAACGCGGGACGGACCGGACGTGGCACGACCACGATCGCCGACAACGTGGTGGCCACCATCGCCGGAATCGCCATCCGGGAGACGGACGGTGTGCACGCGGTGGGCAAGGGAGCGTCCAAGGCCCTGGGCGCCGTCACGGGCCGGATGTCCGGTTCCTCCGAGGCGGGACGCTCCATCAAGGTGGAGGTGGGCGAGAAGCAGACGGCGATCGACGTCGACATCAAGGTGGATTACGGAGTCCGGATCCACGAACTCGCCGACCGGGTCAGGGCCCACGTGAAGGACGCGGTCGAGACGATGACCGGCCTGGAAGTGGTCGAGGTCAACATCAACGTCTTCGACGTCCACGTACCGGGCGACGACGACGATGACGACGACGACAAGAGTTCGCGCGGTCAGTCCTCGCGCGTGCAGTGAGCGGCCGCCGGAAGCGGTGAGCCCCGGCACCACCACGGCACCCTCCACGACCGGTCGGCCGCGCTCAGGGTGCCGGTCGGGGCTCCGCCGTCACCGTGAGCCGGGCCGCCCGCGTGTCCCGCGAGGACGGACCCGTCTCGATGGCGAACTCGCCCTGCTCCACGGCCCAGGACCCGGCGTGCGTGAAGGAGGCCATCGTCCGCGCATCCAGCGGGAAGGTGGCCTCGGTGCTCTCGCCGGGCGCCAACTCCACCTGGACGAAACCGCGCAGCTCGCGCACCCGCGGCCACGACGTGCCGCCCCGCACCCTGCGCACGTAGAGCTGGACGGTCTCCCGCACCGGTCGGTCGCCCGTGTTGGAGACGCGCACCACGCAGTCCACCGGTGCCGGACCGCCGAACCGGTCCACCGCCACCGCCGCCCTGGTCAGCCGGGGCTCGCCGTACTCGACCGTCGTGTACGACAGTCCGTGGCCGAAGGGGTGACGCGGCGTGGCGGGCTGGTCGACGTAACCCCGGTAGCCGTGGTCCTTCCCGTTGTAGAACACGGGCAGCTGGGCGGCCGACCGGGGCACGGAGACGGGCAGCCGCCCCCGCGGTTCCGCCGCTCCGAACAGCACGTCCGCGACCGCCCTGCCGCCCCACGGGCCGGGATACCAGGCACTCAGCACCGCCGCCGCCCTGCCGGTGAGGTCCCCCAGGGCGTGCGGGCGGCCCTGGACCAGCACCACGACGACCGGGGTCCCGGTCGCGACGACGGCGTCCAGCAGGGCCGACTGGGCCTCAGGCAGAGCGAGTTCGGCCAGGTCGACACCCTCGCCGCACGTCATCCCCACCGGGTTCCCGGAGGCGACGACCGCCGCCCCGTTGGCGTCGAATCGGGTGTCCGGCTCGCGTGCGCTCGATCCGCCGAGCACCAGCACCGCCACATCCGCCGCGGCGGCGACGGCCACCGCCCCGGGCACGCCTGACCGGTCGGCGCCGACCAGGCCGCTGCCCCTGGCGTACGTCACACGGGTGCCCCCGGGTGCCCCCGCCCGGACACCGGCCAGCACGCTGCTGCCGAGGCCGGGCCGCTGCGGCGCGGTGTAGTCCCCGATCTGCTGCGGCACCGAGTCGGCGTTCGGCCCGATGACCGCGACCGTCCCGACACGGCGGCCCGCGAGCGGCAGCGTCACCCCGTCGTGTTCGAGCAGGGTCACCGACTCGCGGGCCACGCGCTCGCTCAGCCGCTCCAGCCGCGCGGGGTCCGCCCGTCGGCCGGGCGCCCGGCCGGAGGCGTACGGATGCTCGAAGAGGCCGAGGCGGAACTTCAGCGCGAGGACGCGGCCCACCGCCGTGTCGAGGGTGGCCTCGTCGACCAGCTCACGGCGCACCGCCTCCGCCAGCCGCGGGTAGCAGTCGTCCCACAGGCCCAGGTCGGTACCCGCCCGCAGCGCCAGCGCACCGGCCGCCACCGGGTCCCCCGTCAGCCGCACCAGGCGGTCGACCGCGAGGCCGTCGGCCATCACCAGACCTTCGTAGCCCCACTCCTCCCTCAGGATTCCGGTCAGCAGCCGGTGGCTCGCCGCGCAGGGCAGTCCGTCGAACTCGTTGTACGCCGCCATGACACCGGCCGCGCCGGCCCGTACGCCCGCCAGCGCCGCCACGAGATGGATCTCGTGCAGCTCCCGCGCGCCCAGCTCGGTGGCCGCGCTGTTGCGGCCACCCACCGTGGCGCCCTGCCCGGCGAAGTGCTTGAGGACCACGGCCGCCCGGTCCGGCCCGATGCGGTCGCCGGCCGGCCCCTGCACCCCGCGCACCAGCGCCTCGGTGAACCGCGCCGCCAGATACGGGTCCTCGCCGAAGCACTCCTCGGCGCGGCCCCAGCGAGGATCGCGCACCAGGTCGAGCGCGGAGACCAGCGCGACATGGCCGCCCCGGGCCCGGAGCTCGGCCGCCGCGAGGGAGGCCGCCTCCTCGTACAGCTCCGGGTTCCAGGTGGCGCCCACCGCCAGGTTCACCGGCAGCACGGTCCCGTCCAGGGCCTGGATGCCGTGCGGCATCTCCTCGACCAGCAGGACGGGAATCCCCAGCCGGGTGTTCTCGACGACGTGACGCTGCACGGCGTCGGACACCCGCGCCCCGTCCGCCGCACCGATTCCGGTCTCCGCCGTCACCCCGGACCAGGGGTCGGCGCGCTGGAGTCCGTACAGCGCGCCCATGCCGTCGAACGCCGCCACCTCCTCGCGGAACGCGTCCGTCAGCCGGTGGCCGGACGGGGTCCGCTCGTACGCGTCCCAGCCGTACATCCGCTGGTTGACCTGGCCCACCTTCTCGGTGAGCGTCATCCGCGACAGGAGATCGCGGACCCGGTCGGCGACGGGGGCCTCGGGTTCGCGGAACAGCGGCTCGGACATGGGGCGTCTCACCTCGGGAGGTCGGGAAGGGCGGGGCGGTCAGCGCAGTTCGAGCACGCGCACGCCGTACGGCGGCAGGGTCACGTCCCGCACCGGGTCCCCGCCGGTCAGCTCGCGCAGCTCCCCGTCCACCGCCGGGCACACGGTCAGCTCCTCGCCGGACTGGCTCACCAGCCACAGGAACCGGGCGCCGTCCTCGCGGACCAGGGTGTCGGCGCTGACGTACGGGGTGGTGACCGTCACCGGTCGTGCGGCGCCCGCCAGTTCGGCCAGGGCCGCGTAGAGCCGGTGGGTCTGCTCGGGGTTGGCGCGGGCGGTGCGGGCCGCCATGTGCTCCAGCGGATACGTCGCCAGCACGGTGCGGCCCGCGCCCGTCTCGTGGCGCAGCAGCGCGGGGCGGCCGTGCGCGTCGGTGGCGACGACCCGCGCGCCGTCCGGGACGACCGGCAGATAGGCGCGGCTGTCCTCGTTGCCCGCGACCGGGAAGGTCAGCACCTCGCCCGCGGATATCGAACCGAAGTCCTCGGTGAACGCCATCTCCAGGACGTCGTCCTCGATCGGCTCGGCGACCCCGTACGACAGCTGGAGCTCCACCCCGAACAACCCGTCGAGGTCGTGGAACCACGGCCCCCGGGTCGTCGGGTACTCGCCCGAGCAGAACGACAGGTAGACCGTCGCCCCCTCCCGGGCCCGGCGCTCCAGCGCACGGCGGGTACGCGTGGTCAGCTGGCGCGTCGACGGGAGCAGGTACAGCGACGCGTCCTCCGGCAGCCCGTCCGCCTCCCGGGCGAGCGCCACCGGGAGATCCGCGCCGCGCGCGGCCACGTACCCCTGGTGCAGCGAGGTGAAGATCAACGGGCGGTCGGCGGGCCTGCTGTACGGGTAACCCCGCTCCAGGAACGCCGGCACGACCAGGGCCGCGTCCGCGTCGGTACGCCGGCAGCGCGGGAAGTCGACCTGCTCCAGGACCTTCGCGAAGGCCGCCAGTTCACGTAGCGGCTCCTTCGGGCGCCCGGCGCTGTCGGTGATCCCGAAGTGCATCTCGAAGGGGTGGTGGTCGTACGGCGACTGCTCCCACAGGTCGTCGTAGTCCGTGTTGTTCCAGGCCATCCAGCCGGTGGCCCCGCCCAGCAGCGAGTTGTGCAGGGTCTGCCGGTAGAAGATCCCGGCGTTCCCGGCCGAGACGGTGTCGGTGGAGAGCCCGAACTCCTCCAGCACGACCGGCTGACCGGTGACGGCGGCGAGTTCGCACTCGAAGGCCGCGCGGTAGTGCTGGCGTGCCCGGTCCGTGTCGGAGCGGTAGACGTGCGGCCCCACGAAGTCGACGTACTCGGCGGTCTCCCGCAGCGAGAAGCCGTTGTCCCGGCCGGTCACCTCGATGCCCCACGCGCCGTCGCCCAGCGACACCGGCTGGGTGCCGCCCGCCGCGCGCACGGCGTCGCACATGAACTGCGCCCAGGCGGTGACGACATCGCTGGAGGGCGGGTCGACCTGGTAGATCCGGCCGTAGCCCGGCATCTCGTTGGTGATCAGCCAGCCCGTGACCGCCGGGTGGTCCTTGAAGCGGCGGGTCATCTGGGAGACGAACCACGCCTGCCGGCCGACGAGCCACACGTCCTCGTACAGATCCCGGTCACCGCGCCAGGCCGGGTCCCAGTTCTCGCCCGACATGTGGCCGACGATGAACGTGGGGACCGTGCCCATCCCCGCCTCGTGGTGGGCGTCCAGGAAGTCGCGGAACCGGTCGCAGAGCTCCTCGTCGATCCTTCCCGGCTCGGGGTGGAAGTCGGGCCAGTAGAAGAACGACCGCGTCATGTTCAGCCCGTGCTCCCGGAGCACCGCCAGCTCCTCGCGCACCGTCTTCGGCTCGTAGTTCCGCCACATCAGCGGACCGCCGGTACGGGACCAGAAGTTGGCGCCGAGCCACGGGAGGACGGCGGAGTCGTGGGTGAGCTGGGCGCTGTGGCGTCGCATCGTTCTACAGGTCCTCTTCGATGTGCGGGGGGTGCCGGGGTGGTGCGGTGGTTCAGGTCGGGGACGGCAGGGGGCCGGTCGACTCGCGTACGACCAGCCGGGGGCGGCCGTCTAGCACGGGCGGGGACACGTCCTCGCCGCAGCCGGCCAGCAGGGTGCGGGCGGCGGCCGCGCCGACGCGCTGCACCTGCTGGTCGACGGTGGTGAGCCGGGGATGGACCCAGCGGCCGAGCGAGAGGTTGTCGTACCCGATGACGGAGAGGTCGCCGGGCACCCGGAGCCCGGCGCGCTGGGCGGTGCCGATGCCGCAGACCGCCATGGAGTCGTTGGGGAACACGAGGGCGGTCGGCCGGTCGGGCAGGGCGAGCAGCTCCTCGGTGACGTCGACGGCCGCCCGCTCGGTGAAGTCGCTGTGCCGTACGGCGACGGGGCGCAGACCGGAATCGGCCAGGGCCTCCTCGAAGGCGTGCAACCGCAGCCGGGTGTGCAGGAGTTCGGCCGGCCCGGCGACGTACGCGACGCGCCGGTGCCCGAGCCCCAGCAGATGGGCGACCGCCTCCCGGACGCCCGCCCCCTGCTGCCCGAGGCCCACCAGGGGCACGGGCGACGCGGCGTCGGGGGCGCCCAGCAGGACGGCCGGCAGCCCGAGGCCGCGCAGCAGGTCCGGGCGCGGGTCGTCGGCGCGGGCGTCGGTCAGGACGGCGCCGTCTATGCGGCCCTCGGCGACCAGGCGTTCGTACAGCGCGCTCTCCTGGGCCATGTCGGCGACCAGGTGGAGCAGCAGACCGTAACCGCGCGGGGCGAGTTCGCCCTCCAGGCCGGTGATCAGCTCGCTGAAGTGCGGGTCGGAGCCGAGCACGTCGGTGGGCCGCCGGACGACGAGCGCGATCGTACGCGTACGGGCCCTGCGCAGCGCGGTCGCGGAGGCGCTGGGGGACCAGCCGAGCTCCGTGGCCGCGTCCATGACCCGGCGGCGGGTGGCCTCCGAGATCCGGCCGGTGCCGTTGACGGCCTGGGAGACCGCCGCGGTGGACACTCCCGCTGCCGCGGCCACGGCCTTGATGGTGGGGCGTACGGCGGTACGCCCTTCGATGGGCTTGTTCACATTTTCACCGCTCCGCTGACGAGTGCCTGCTGCATCCGCTTCTGGAGCACGGTGTAGACCGCCCAGACCGGGACCAGGGTCAGCACCGTGCCCGCCGTAAGGATGCCGTAGTCCGTTCCCGTCAGGGACTTGAGCGTGGGCAGGGCGACCTGCACGGTCCGCAGGTCCGGGTCGGGGCCGATGATGACGAGCGAGTAGAGGTACTCGTTCCAGAAGGTCAGGAAGTTCAGCAGCAGGATCGTCGCGATGCCCGGCATGCACATCGGTGTGTAGACGTGCCGCAGGACGGCGAAGGTGGAGGCCCCGTCCATGCGCGCCGCCTCCTCCATCTCGCGCGGGATGGTCCGCATGAACTGCACCAGGATCACGACGGAGAGCGGCATCGCGGTGGCCGGCAGGAACAGGACCATGAACGCGCGGGTGTGGAAGAGGCCGGTGGCGGCGGCGAGCAGGAACGTCGGGAAGAGCGCGGCGAACGTCGGGACCAGGAAGCCTAGCGAGAACACCCGCTCCACCAGGGCCCCGAGCCGCCCCTCGGTACGGGCGATCGCGAAGGCCGCCGGTATCGCGAGCGCCAGGGTGAGGACCAGCGCCAGCGCCGTGACGAGCATCGAGTTGAGGACGGCCGGACCGAGGTGCGCGGAGGAGAACGACTCGGTGAAGTTGGCGGTGGAGAGGGAGGTGGGCAGGGAGAACGGGCTGCCGAAGATCTGGTCGTTCGTCTTGAACGCCGAGACCAGCAGGTAGTAGAGGGGGACGACCAGCAGCACCATGTACAGCCAGGCGAAGATGTGCGCCGGCAGCCAGGACCTTCCGAACTTCATGGGACCAGCTCCGATCAGTAGTTCTGGCGGAAGACGCGACGGATGGTCAGCAGCCCGGCCAGGCCGACCAGGAACAGGACCACGCCGACGGTCTGGCTGTAGCCGAGGTCGGCCGCGATGAACGCCTTCTGGTAGACGAGGAAGGACAACGTCGTCGACGAGCTTCCCGGTCCGCCCTGGGTCAGCAGCAGCACGTTCTGCGCCGAACCGAAGAGCGTCCAGAGGAACTGGAGCATCGTCACGACGCCGACGAAGTCCCGGATGACGGGGAAGTGGATGCGCCACATGGCGCGCCAGTGCCCGGCGCCGTCGAGCTGCGCGGCCTCGCCGATCTCGTCCGGGACGCTCCCCAGCCGGGCCGCGAACAGCACGGCGGTGAAACCGATGCCGCTCCACACGTCGAGGAGGATGAGGGAGGCGAGCGCGGTGGACGGCGAGGCGAGCCAGGCGTCGGTCATCGAGCCGAGGCCGACCTTGTCCAGCGCGCCGTTGAGCAGGCCGTCCGGGGAGAGCACCGCGTAGAACACCATCGCCTTGGCCGGGGTGGAGATCAGCCCGGGTATGAAGAGCAGATAGCGCAGGACGCGGTGCCCAGGCGGCTTCTGTGCGACGTAGTACCCGAGCATGTACGCACCGATGATCATCAGCGGTACGGCCACGACGAGCTGTACGGCGGTGTTCTGTACCGCGTCCCAGAAGACCGGGTCGTCGAACACGGCGGTGACGTTGCCGGTGCCGGCGAAGGTGACCGGCTGGAGCATCCCGGGCCAGTGCAGGGCGGCGATGACGAAGATGGCGACCAGCGGGCCGACCATGAAGACCAGGTACCAGACCAGCGCGGGCACCGCGAGGACGACCCCGCCCTGCGTACGGCGCTTCGTGGTGGCGGCGGTGGATGGCTGGGGGTCGGCCGGTCCGCGGACCGAGGCGCCGCCCGGGGCGGACGAGAGCATCGTCATGGGAGGACTCGCAAAGGCTCGGGCGCGCGGATCAGGCCGTGCGGTAGGCGGATTCCAGGGCGGAGCGCACGGAGGCCGCGCTCGTACCACGGGTGAAGGCGGTACTGGTCGCGGTGATCAGCGGCTGGGTGGCGGTCGGCGGGACGTAGAGGTCGGGCAGGAGCGCCTGGCCGACCCGGCCGCCGAGCCGCTGCGCCTCGGCCACCAGCGGGAAGTCCTTGCTGACCGTGTCGGTCACGAGCGCCATGTCCCGGCCGCTCTCGGTGATGAAGCGGGACACCGTGTCGGGGCGGTACATGAAGCGGAGGAACTTCTCCACGGAGGAGAGCTTCCTGACACCGTTGGGGCTGATCCAGAAGCCGATGAGGGTGTACGAGCGCAGGATCGTCGGCTTCTCGTGTGCGGCCCCCGGCGCGAGCGGCCAGCCGCCGATCTCGGTGTGCCCGGCGGCCTTGGCCGGGACCTTCGCCAGCGCGGAGGACATCGCGGACTGGATGGCCGCGGACTCCGTGTTGTACTGCGTGGTCATCGTGTCGGAGGTCAGCCCCTGCGCCTTGTCGGCGAAGACACCGGCGTCCCGCAGCGACACGAAGTAGTCGATGCCCGCGCGGGCGCCCCGGCTGCCGCTGAAGTCGCCGGTCGTGTAGACCTGCCGGGCCTCCTCGGGGGTGAGGAAGGTCTGGATGATCTGGGCCAGCAGCTTCTGCCCGGTCCAGTCGTTGCCGCCGACGGTGACGGGCGCGATGCCCTTGGCCCGCAGCTTCCGGGCGGCACCGATGAGCTGGTCCCCGGTGGTGGGGACGGACCCGACACCGGCCCGGTCGAGCAGGTGGGTGTTGAAGGCGACCGGCCAGTTGGTGGCGAAGTACGGGAAGGCGCGGAGCCTGCCCTTGTCGTCGGTCCACTCGGTCAGGGCGGCGGGCAGGACACGCTCGCGCAGCCCCCAGTCGTCGAGGTAGCCCTTGACGTCGACGGTGGCACCTACGTCGGTCCAGGCGAGCGTCTTGTCGTACAGGTTGACCATGACCACGTCCGGCTCCTTGCGGGCCAGTCGCGAGGTCTCGTACACCTGGGGGAGGTCGTCGCCGTTGACGAGGTTCTTGACCCGGATCCCCGGGTTCTCCTTCTCGAAGTCCTTCACGGCGGCGGTGTAGGTGGGGGAGCCCGGCGCGGTGGTGCCGAGCTGGGTGTGGACGAGTAGGGAGCCGGGGTCGGAATCGGCCGAGGCGAGCGAGGAGCAGCCGGACATTGCGGGCAGCGCGGTAGCGGCGGCGAGGCCGGAACCAGCGGCTATGAAACCGCGCCGACTCAGGGGTGAGCGCACAGAGGGGTGTCTCCAACCAGAACGTTAACCGGAGTGGTTAATCGATGTACCAGCAGGTTGCGAGAAACCTAGGGGCGGTTCCGCGAATGGTCAACCCCCGGTTGCGCATGCTGGAAAGTTGGACATTTCCCCCTGTTCGGTGGTGGAAGTGCCGCAGCCTCCGGCAGTCCGCCTGTGCTACCGGTCGGCTCCCGCGGGCGCCGGGTGAAGGCGACAGGGGGCGGCTCGGGCAATCGGGAAGCGCCCGACGGGAGGGAGTGACGCGCCCGCAACCGCACGTGCGTACGTCTCCGTCTGGGGAATGCCGGGGATGTACGACAACGTGAACTTGCGAATGAGAACCGCCTGCTGTTCGAGCAGGCGTGCCACTTCGAAATGGTCGGCAACCGCCACATCGCTGTCCGGTAGGAAGCTGCTGAGGGCATTTCCCGTATTCAGGGCCTTGTCCAGCCGCCGCGCGTCCTCCTTCGACGGAATCCGGCGTCCCGCCTCGATGTGCGCGATGAGCGAACGGGGCATCACCGCCGCGTCGGCCAGCTTCTGTTGGGCCAGCCCTGCCGCCAGGTGCTGTTCCCTGAACCAGTCCCCATGGCCGTTACTCACCGTCAACTCCCTTGTGGCGAACCTCCTGTCACCGACAGCCCTCAAGGGCTGTCCCGCAATCCCTGGCGGGCGCACGACGACAGCTACGGCACCTCGCCGCGTTGTCGGAACGCCCGAATGCGTCCAGTGTGCGGACGTCCCTCCGCCTTGCGATGCACCGCATCTGACGCCGCGCGCTGATCCACCAGGGATTGCACGACTCCCTCCGCGTTGGTGTTGTCGGCGGGCAGGATCCAGCGGAAGGCGGTGGTGTTGCCGGCTCCGGTGGTGTTGGTGACGACGCGGGTCAGGGAGGCGACCTTGTCGCTGTCCCAGGTGAGCTTCGTCTGCCGTCCCTCGGCCGTGGTCACCTTGACCAGGTGGTTCGACGTGTCGTAGTCGAAGATGGTGGTCTGGCCGTCGGTGTCGGTGAACGTCTTGATCAGGTTGCCGGTGTAGGTGTAGCCGACCGTCCGGCCGGTGTTGTCGGTGACCTTCGTGACGTGCTTGCCGTCGTTGGTGAACGACAGGGTCCTGCCCGATGCCGAGGTGATCTTCGAGGTGAAGCTGCCCGAGTCCGGGTTCCCGCGGAGAACTCGGCCGGGAGGGCGGGCGTCACGATCACCAGTGTGCAAGCAGAGAAGACCTGGCGCGACAACGCCACATCCCCCGCGAAAACCGTGGCTCACGTGGAGCAGGTCGGTGGGACTGTAGGACAGACCCAGCTCTGGCAGCTGCTCATCCGGTCCGGGAAGGGGCTCGTCGGCACTGCAGTCCGGCCTGGCAGGCAGAGGCGCCTCCCAGAACAGTCGGCCGTTGAAGGTGACGGCACCAGCCTCCTGGCCGCGCTCAAGCGTGTCGGCCAATTCGGTCAGATACCCACCCAGCGAGTCGGCCTGCCCGAGCCCGCTCCGCCACACGAGCGGGGACATGCCGCACAAGGCCGCCCCACCTCACGTGTGATGAACTGTGGCCCGGTTTCGAGACGTTGATCTTGTCTCAAACAAAAGAACGGGAGGGGTCGTGGGCCTTGGTGGGGGGACGTGGCAGCGACTGACCGCAGTGGCGCTCGTCATAGCGGTGGCGGCCGGGTGTACGGGGCAGGGCGAAGGCGCGGGCGGCGGAAACGACGAAGACCTACTGCGGAACCACGACTGGACGCAGATGCCGGGCACCACCGCGCGGAACGACATCCTGCGGATCAGCGCATTGGATCGGCACATCGTGGAGCAGGACTCCTCCGGCGGCCAGCCCAACCCCCCGCTGAATCTGGCCGGCCCGCATCTCAGGTCCGATGGCGACTTCACCGTCACCGCGCGCATGTCCGGTGTGGGTGACGATGACGGCGACTCATGGCTGCGGCTGTACGGACGGGTACCGGTCATCTACGACGAGTGGCGACAGGAGCGGCCCTCACTCCGCGTCGGCGTGACCGCTGGCGGACAGGTGAAGGTACAGATATGGGACGGCGAGGGCGATGAGCCGGCCACCTCCAAGGATTTCGACTGCGGCTGCTCCGGGACGGTGACGCTCGCCGTGTCGAGCATCGGTGACACATTCCGCGTGAAAGCCGACGGGCGGCGGCTGGGAACCCTGCAGGACCCGGGGGTGTTCGCCGAGGGCACTGTCTGGTTCGGTCTGGAGGCGGACGAGGGCGAAGACGAGCGCCGCGAGGGATGGCGTCTGACGCAGCTGATCGCACGGGCGGAGACCGGTGACTCGCTCCGCGTGATCAAGGCGCCGCAGCTACGCCAGGAGCAGTCCGACGACTCGCTGCGCGCACGGGCCGCAGACGTGGGGCGGCCGTTCGCCGTCGGCGCCGCCCTGGCCGAGAACCCGCTGCTCACGGACTCACGCTACCGGGCGCTCGCGGGGAGCCAGTTCTCCATGCTCACTCCGGAGAACGCGTTCAAGCCACAGTTCCTCCATCCACGCCGGGACGTCTACGACTTCCGCGACGCGGACCTACTCGTACGCTTCGCCCGCGCAAACGACATGAAGGTGCACGCGCACACCCTCGTCTGGCACGAGGCTCTGCCCAACTGGATGCGGGAGAACGACGACCCCGAGGAGGTGCGCCGGACCATGCTCCGGCACATCGCCATCGTCGCCGGCCACTTCAAGGGAAAGGTCGCGGAATGGGACGTGGTCAACGAGCCCATGTCCGACGACGAGAAGAGCTACACCAACGGGGATCTCGGTCTGCGCTCCGAGCAGAGCCCGTGGTTCGAGGCCATGGGCGAGGAGTACATCGACGAGGCGTTCAGGGCCGCCCACCGGGCCGATCCCAGGGCACGGCTGTTCCTCAACGAGTACGGGGCCGAGGAGGAAGGCGAGCGGTGGGACGCCCTCTACGATCTGGTCAAGCGGCTCAAGGAACGGGGCGTACCGATCGACGGCGTCGGTTTCCAGAACCATGAGTACGCACCCGGCGACCGCGTCGACCCGGAGACCTTCCGCAGCCACGTGCGGGATCTGGCGGAGCTCGGGATTCAGGCGCGGGTGTCGGAGATGGACGTCCCCATAGGTGAGGACGAGGAGGACGGGCAGCAGAGCCAGGCTGATGAGATGGCGGGGAAGCTGCGGGTCTGCCTGGAGGAGCCGAACTGCACATCGTTCTCCACATGGGGAATCACCGACCGGTACGGATCCACCGCCGACACCAAGATCTATCCTCCGCGCACGGCCGATTCCCTGCCCTGGGATGCGGCCCTGCGGCCGAAGCCGGCGTACAAGCGCTTGATCGAGGCCTTCGACGAGGCGTGAGGAATCAAGGTGCGATCTCTCGGTTCGGTGTCGATGGCAGTGAGGGTCAAAGAGCGTCTTGTTCCGCCAAGGGGCGTTTGATGAGGCGGCGAAGCCGAGCAGGTCACGATCGCTCGAGAGAGCGGCACGTGGGATTCAACGCAGGTATGAAAACGCCTTGTGGGACGGGACCTGTCCACCACTCGGGGACAGGTCCCGACGTTCTCAGGGTTGGCAGCATTGGCCAAGAGCCCGGACAGCTGATGCATCACGTTGGCCACACTCGTCGCCTTCAACCTTGCCGGGTTGAGGTCGGAGGCGCTGTGAACGGCCGGTGCCTCCTGCACAGCCACGTCGGCGTCGTAAGCCTCTTGGAGCCGCTTGGGCCAGGGCACGCTGGCCGCCGCTTCCGGCGGGGCCATGCCGGTGTGCATGGCACCGCGCTTTGCGGCTGCGTGCGCGTTGAGGGAGTGGTCTGCTCTGGCCTGGAGGCCGGGGACGTTCAGCAGCCGCTTGGAAAGCTCATGGATCGTGGCTGCGTTGCTGACCACCCATGCGCGTTCAGCGCGCCGATCGCGTTGATCTCGGACGTACTCGATGCGTTCCTGCTGCGTCAGCGCAGAGCCGTTCAGTTCGTCCATGTCGGTGCGGAGCTGAAGATGGCGGCGTTCAGCTGCCTGTCTGCTCCGCAGTTCCAGTGCATCCGCCAGGCGCGCCCAGGTGACCTTCTTACGGCGAGCGGCGGCGATGAGGCGGCGTTCGTCCTCGGCTACTGAACTTGATCGGGTGCTGTCGGGCTGTTCGCCAGACAGCGTGAAGGTGGCCTCGGTAGTCCTCGTAGTCCTCGTTCGGTGAGATATCCGCAGGGCGGCGGCTTGACCGACGTCGAGAGAGACGCGCGGAGCGGGTCCGGCGCCAGGCCGTGACGTGCTTCGAGGCTGGCGGGAAGAACCGGGAGATCGCTGCCACGCTGCGGGTCTCGGAACGGTCGGTGGAGCGTTGGCGACGCCAGTGGCGCGAGGGCGGCCACGCCGGAGTGGCCTCCAAGGGATCACCAGGTCGACCCCGACTATCTGACGCGCGGATAGCCAGGTTGGAGAGGGAGTTGGAGCGCGGTCCTCTGGCACACGGGTGGGCCGACCAGCGATGGATGCTGCCCGCGTGAAGACGGTGACCGGCTGGCTGTTCCACGTCTCGTACACCGTGGAGGGACGCGACACCGTGGGTGGTCTTCTCCGCCTCGATAGACGCGTACGCATTGTCACCGATCGCTCCCCTTCGCGGAGAAGACCACGGCCTTTCGCCGCACCTCGATCAACCTGCGTCACGTCGTGGCCCGCACGGCCGAGGCGCTGCGCGACGTACACCGGATCGCGGAGAGCAGGGGCGAACGCCTTGCGGCTCCGGGTGCCGGCCCGGAGGGCTGAGCGGGCAACGGCTCTCAGGCGTCGAGCACCGCAGCGACCGCCTCGATCTCCACCAGCTGATCGCTGTATCCGAGGACCGTGACACCGAGCAGGGTGCTCGGCGCGTCGTGGTCGCCGAAGCCCGCCCGGACCACGTTCCATGCGGTCACCAGGTCCTCCTGCCGTGAGGACGCGACGAGCACCCGCGTGCTGATGACGTCCTCCGGTGAGGCGCCCGCGTCGGCGAGGGCGGTGCGCATGTTCTGGAACGCCTTCGCCGCCTGGCCCGCGTAGTCGCCCACCGCCGCGGTCGAACCGTCCTCGTTCAGCGGGCACGAACCGGCGAGGAAGATCAGCCGGGCGTCGGCGGGGGCGGTGGCGGCGTAGGCGTACTCGGCCACGTCGGAGAGGGTGGTGGAGCGGATGAGTGTGACAGCGGTGGGCATGGCATCCAAGTCCTGGCGAGTGGGGGGACTCCGTATATCTAGCAGACCCCTCGCGGGGCGTCCTCCCCGTTTTCCCCGCGCAGCCGGAGCACCTCGCAGGACGATCCGTCGCATCGCCTAGCGTGGTCCCATGAGTTCCTCCCTGAGCGTCTACCTGCTCGACGTGGCCGCTACGCACGCCCTGATCGGCTGTCGCGACGACGACTTCCTGACGGCGGTACGCGGTGGATTCGCGGATGACCTGGTGCGCGACGACGAGTACCACCGGCGCGAGATCGAGAAGGGTGCTCCCACCGCGGCCGAGGCACTGCGCGCGGTCGTTCACGGCGGACCTTTCAGCGAGGACCGCGAACACGCCTTTCAGTACGGCTACGCCTACAGGCGGCTGTGCGAGCTCAGCGGTTCGTTCCTGCCCAACGACTGCTTCACTCCGCACAGGGGCGACTGGCTGTCGACAGTCGATCAGGGCTTGCGGACCATGGGAGTCACCGCGGTGTCCTTGGACGCGTTCGGCCACGGTGCTCCGCCTGCTCCCCTGCCCTATGCCCACACTCCGGGCTGCGGGCAGTGGGGGCCCGAGGCGATCACCGAGGCGCTCAGCCAGTTCGAGGCCACCAGGTGCGCGGCGGACGAGTCGGGACCGGCCCCGTCCCTGGAGCCCGAGGTCGTGGAGGCCGTCACGCAGTGTCTCGACTGGATGCGACGTGCGGAAGCGCGACCGGGACACGGCATCATCGGCTTCCGTTCCTGAAGTCGAGGAGGAGCGCCCGGGCGGGCCGCGCCGAGGAGTCGGCCGAACCCGCCCGGTGCCGTCCGGCTCGGATGCCGTGGGGGAACCCGCCCACTCGGCGATGGTTCGGCAGTTCTCGGACGCCGGGTTCCCGTCGAGCGCGGCACGGTTCGGGCGGGGGCCGTCAGTCGGATTCCACATCGAGGGGATTCGAACATCGTTACGCTGCAACGCAGTTGCCGAGAACTCGGAGGCCTGCGGTGGGGGAGCCGACATTCGGGGTCCTGGGGCCGCTCCAGGTGAGGGCGCAGGGTGTTCCGGTACGGATCGGTGGGGCAAAGCCCCGGGCCGTACTGGCGACTCTGCTGCTCCAGCCGAACGGCTTCGTCTCGCTGGATCTCCTGACGGAGGTCCTGTGGCCCGGTGGCGCGCCCCGGTCCGCCGTCGCCAATGTGCGTACCTATGTGCGGGCCCTGCGGCAGCGGCTGCCCCCCGAGGCGGTCGAGGCACTGCGTACCGAGCCCTCCGGCTATTCGCTGGACGTCGCACCCGGAGAGGTGGACGTGCTGCTCTTCGAGCAGCAGCTGGCGGCCGCCCGTGCCGCTCGCGCCCGGGGAGAGGACACCACCGCGCTGCGCGCATACGAATCGGCTCTGGGGCTGTGGCGTGGCGGGGTGCTCCAGGACGTCCCCTCCAGCGTGGTGTGGGACCCGGCCATCACACGTGTGGAGGGACTGCGGTCGGTCGCGGCCGACGAGTGCCTGGAGTTACGGCTCCGGCTCGGGGACTACGCCCACCTGGTCTCCGGCCTGCGGTCCCGGCTGACCGAGAGCCCTCTGCGGGAGGACCTGTGGCGGATGTTGGTGCACGCGCTGAACGACGCGGGCCGCAGCGCCGAGGCGCGGTCCGCGTACGCCGAGGCCGAGCAGGTGATCGCCACCGAGCTGGGGATCGAGCCGAGCGAACCACTGCGGGCCATCGGTGCCGAGGTCAACGGCTACGCCGACCGCCACCGCGCGGCGACGACCGCCGCCCCCGTGTGCCAACTACCCATGGACATACCCGACTTCACCGGGCGGGCTGTCGAGGTCGCGGACCTGGAGAAGCTGCTGTCCACCGCCGGCCGGCAGCCCGTGGTCGCGGCGGTGTCCGGGCCGCCGGGTGCCGGGAAGTCCACGCTCGCCGTGCATGTCGCCCACCGGGTGCGTGACACCTTTCCTGACGGGCAGCTCTTCGTCGACCTGGCCGGAACGAGCGAGTGCCCCCGTGAGCCGGCGGACGTACTTGCCGAGATGCTGCGTGGTCTGGGCGTCATCGACAGTGCGATACCCGGTGAACCGGGCGAACGCGCCGCGATGTTCCGCGCCCGCCTGGCGCAGCGGCGGTTCCTCATCGTGCTGGACGACGCACGGGGCAGCGCACAGGTGAGCCCGTTGCTCCCGGGTACCGGCGGCTCGGCCGTGCTGGTCAGCTCCCGGCGCCGGATGCCCGGCCTGCCGGCGTACGCCTGCGCGCTCGGGCTGATGCGGCACGACGACGCCCGCGCCCTGTTCGGGGCCATCGTCGGCGCGGACCGGCTGCGCCGGGAGGGGGCCGACGCCGACCGGGTACTCGCCGAGTGCGGGTCACTGCCGCTGGCGGTACGGATCGCGGCCGCACGGCTGGTGAACCGGCCCGGCTGGAGCGTCGGTACGCTGGCCGACTCGCTGCGCGACGAGCGCGGTCGCCTCGGGGCCGTCCGGCCGGGCGAGCTGGAGGTGCGGGCCGGAGTCGAACTCGGCTACCGTCACCTGCCCGAGCCCGCCGCCCAAGCCTTCCGCGCCTTCGGTGACCTGCCCGACGACGCCGTGCCGGGCTGGCTCGTCGCCGCGGCGACGGGGTGCGACACCGAGATCGCGGGAGGCCTGGCGACCCTGCTGGACGAACACCTCGTCGAAGTCGTGGGCAGGGACCATCTCGGGCTCAACCGCTACCGCATGCACGACCTGCTGCGGTCGTACGCCCGGGAACTGGTGCTGACGGACAATCAGGAAGTGCGGCTGCGGCGGCGCCTCCACGTCATAGACACGCTCATCGCCCTCGCCCGCGCGGCCAACGCCGCCATGCCCACCCGCTTCCTCGGTGTGCTGGGCGAGCCCGACGGAGGTGGCCTGCCCGACGGACCGGCACAGGCCGTCGCCGCCACGGTGCGTGCCCGGCCCGTGGACTGGTTCGAGAGTGAGCACCGCAACCTCGTCTCCGCCGTCGACGCGGCCGTCCGGCTGGGACGGACCGACCGTGCCGCCGACCTCGCGATCGAGCTGGCGGGGTTCTTCGACATGCGCGGCTCCTACGGGGACTGGCTGCGTACCCACCGGCTCGTGCTCGACGCCATGCCACGCCACGACGACGTCAGGGCGGCGGCTCTGCTGCGCAACCTCGGCCAGCTCCACCTCTACCAGGACCGGTACGGGGACGCGCTCGCCTCCTTCGACCGGGCCAGGGCGCTCTTCGCCCAGCTCGGCCACCGGACGGGAGAGGCGGTCGCCGCGGTGGGGTCGGGCTCGGTCCACCGGGTCACGGGCGATCTCGGCACCGCGCTCGGGAGGTTCACATCCGCGCTCCAGGACTTCGCCGAGGTCGGCGACCGGCACGGCGAGGCGGTGGCACGCAACGCGATCGCGTCGGTCTGGCTGGAGCGCGGGGACCCGGAGACCGCGTCCGGCTGGCTGCGCGAGGCCCTGGAGCTCTCCCGCGCCGGCGGGGACCGGCACCGCGAGGCACAGGTGCGCCGCAGGGTTGCCGTGATGCATGAACTGCGTGGCGAACCGCACGCGGCACGGCACGAGTTGGAACGCGCCCTCGGCATCTTCGACGAGCTTGCCGACCTGCACTGCGCCGCCTACGTGCAGCAGAGCATCGCGGAACTGTGCCTGCGTCAGGGCGACGCCGGTGAGGCGTCGGCGCTGCTGATCGGAGCGCTCGCCGTGCAGCAGCAGCTCGGGGACCGCCGCGCGGAGGCCCGGGTGGCGGGCCTGCTTGGCGAGTTGCACGACGCGACGGGCCGCAGGCAGACCGCGCGGCACTACTTCCACCGGTCCCTCGCGACCTGGCGCCGGTTGGGCCTGCCGGACGAAGCGGGACGGGTGGACGCCAGACTCCGCTCGATGCGCTGAGCGGCACCGACGAAGAGGGTGCGGGTGCGACCGCCGTCGCACCCGCACCCGGTACAGAGGGTCACCGGGTGTGGTTGGGCCCTCCCGCCGGCACCCGACGGCAGGTCAGCATCTGTTGTTGCTGACCTGGTTGCGCTTGAGGTAGTCGTTCCAGGTGACACCCTGGACGACGGCGACGACGACTGCCCCGTTGAGCTTCTGCTCGTAGTGGAGGTGCGGGGTGATGTCGTAGAGGGCGGACGTGGCGCCGACCTCGCCGATCTTCTGGCCCACGTTCACCGTGGCGCCCGCGTTCACTG
Source organism: Streptomyces sp. NPDC049970 (assembly GCF_040660235.1). Lineage (NCBI taxonomy): Bacteria > Bacillati > Actinomycetota > Actinomycetes > Kitasatosporales > Streptomycetaceae > Streptomyces > Streptomyces sp. NPDC049970. The sequence goes on from NZ_JBFALP010000002.1 coordinate 302,353, forward strand.
AACGCGTCTTCAGATGGGCGTACCGCGTCTGCCAGCCGCCCCCGTGGCCGATAACTATCGTGTTCCCGTACCCGGCGCCCGTCGAGTAGTACGACTCGAGAACCGTGCCACCGGCACTGGCGAACACCCGGCGGCCCAGGTCGTCCGGGGTGCCGTTCGCGTCGTAGTGGTTCCAGTCGATCGAGTGCGCGGGACTGTGCCCCGACCAGTTGCTGCCGAGCCATGTCTGGTTGCACTCGAAGGGCATCTTGAAGGCGGGCCGAGCGGCCACGGCTGCCTCCGAAGAGCCCACGACCGGTGCCGCGACGGCGACCGGAGCGGTGAGCGTGACGGCGGCGAACGCGGTCACGGTGGTCAGCGACCGGCGGAAAATCCTGTGCATGGTTCTCTCCCCTTGTCGTCGGGTGACACGTCGTCGGGTGCCACGGCCGATTCAAGGAGGCGGGCATACACGGCGGATACATTCCGTCCCCGGCAGGCGGGGGGAGACGTGTGCGGGGCTGGTCCGAAGCCGTCGGGCAGCGCCTTGAGCCGGATCAGGTGGTGGTCGAGCACCGCCTGATCCGGCGAGTTCACCGACGTGCGGCCAGCACTGCCGAGAGTCCCGCTCGTAGGTCTCCGACGAAGTACTCGGGGACCTCCAGCGACGGGAAGTGCCCGCCGCTTCCGGGTGAGTTCCAGCGGACGATCCGGCGGTAACGCTCCTGCGCCCAGGTCCGCGGGCTCTTTTCGATGTCGCGCGGGTACATGGTGATCGCCGCCGGCACGTCGACCCGGAGCTCGGGGTCGAGTGAGTTGTGGCTCTCGTAGTAGATGCGGGCCGCCGACGCGCCGGTCCGCGTCAGCCAGTACAAGGTGACGTCGTCGAGAACCCGGTCCATGGGAATCGTCTCGAACGGGCTGTCCTCGGTGTCCGACCACTCGGCGAACTTGTCGAGGATCCAGGCAAGGAGCCCGACCGGTGAGTCGACGAGCGAGTAGCCGATGGTCTGCGGCCGGGTCGCCTGCTGCTTCGCGTACGCCGCGCGGTGGCGCCAGAAGTCGCGGGTCTCCTCGGTCCACCTGCGTTCGGACGGCGTAAGCCCGTCCGTCGTCAACCCGGGCGGCGCCTCCGCGAACGTGGTGTGGATGCCGAGAACGTGCGCCGGGAACCTGCCGCCGAGGACCGTGGTGATATTGCCTCCCCAGTCGCCTCCGTGGGCTGCGAACCTGCTGTAGCCGAGCCTTTCCATCAGTTCCACCCATGCGGTCGCGATCTTCTCCGTTCCCCACCCGGTGGTGGCCGGCTTGTCGCTGTAGCCAAAGCCCGGGAGTGACGGGACCACGACGTGGAACGCCTGCGCGTCCGCATCCTCAGGATCTGCCAGCTGGGCGACCACGTCGGTGAACTCGGCGATGCTGCCCGGCCAGCCGTGCGTCAGGATCAGGGGAGTGGCATCCGCCCGCGCGGATCGGCGGTGCAGGAAGTGGATTCCCAGGTCATCGATGGTCGTCCGGAACTGGCCGATCGCGTTGAGGCGCTCCTCGAACGACCGCCAGTCGTACCCGGTGCGCCAGTAGTTCACGACTTCGACGAGGTCGGCGAGAGGAACGCCCTGTTCCCATCGGCGAGGGCCGGGCGCGGCGCGGTGGACCGTCTCGGTCTCCGGCAGCCGCGCTGCGGCCAGTCGCGCGCGCAGGTCGTCGAGTTCGGCATCGGTCGCGTGGGCTTCAAACGCTCGCACGTCGCTGGTCGGACGGGGCATGAGACCTCCTGGCCATCGCGGAACCGGCGCTGACCTTGTGAACCGGCTAAGGCGGTTCTAGCAGTTCTCCGAACCATGCTGCAACCGTCTAAGGTGGTTCCATGGCTGCTGCGTTCCCCGACTTCCGCCTCGGTACTGTGCTGGCGACCAGCTTCACGGGGACTCTGTCGGAGCGCCGTGGCGACCCTGTGGAGCGCATTCCCGTGCCGCACCGGCTGGTCGACTGGCTGGCAGTGAACGGCCTCGCCGTGGACTCCTGCACCACTGCCCAGCTAGACCTCGCGCGGGAACTGAGAGAGGCGATCCACGCCGCCGCGACAGCGGCCGCGATCCAGGAAGCTCTCCCCGCGTCTGCTGTCCAAGTGATCAACGACCGCAGCGCCCGGGGTCGGGCCGCCGCGATCCTGACGCCCGAGGGCCGCCGACGATGGCGGCTCGGCTCTGCTTCCCGCGTGGAAGACGCCCTCGGCGTGATCGCCGCCGACGCGATCAGCGTCATCGCGGGTGAACGGGACGGGAGACTGGCCCTGTGCGCGTCACCGACCTGTCGAGCCGCCTTCTTCGACACCAGTCAGAGCCGCAGCCGCAGGTGGTGCGACATGAACACGTGCGGGAACCGCCAGAAGAAGGCGCGCTTCAATGCCGGCCGACGAGGAAGCCCCGGACCGGCGGAGTGACCGTTCCCCTCGGTGTCGTCCAAGGGGGCTCATGCCCGGGAGCCTCGCAGTATGAGTACCTCGCGCCGCCTGCCTTGAGTACGCCCGCCGGTGCGGCGCCTCCGGGCAGGGCGTTGGGTGGGGGCATGAAGGAAATAGCCCCGCTGCTGAAGCCCGCGACCGAAGAGTTCACGGACCGCACCCGCTTCCGGTCCGTCCTGTCCGCTCTACTCTTCGTGCCCGCAGCGCTGGTGCTCGGGCTACTCACCCTCACCTCCGAGCGGGCCGGCCGCTGCCTGACCTACGGGGAGGGCTGCGGCTCCTCGCTGCCCGGATGGCTGTTCCCGTGGAGCCTCGGGCTGGGTGCCGTGGCCTTCGTCGTCGCGCTGGCAGCATCTGCGGTGCGGGTGCGGCGGATCGCGCTGGGTGCGCAACTCCTGGGAGAGGGAGCGGCGTTGATGGTGATCCTCAGCCATGGGTAAGACGCCCCGGATGCCGAACGTATCCTGAGATGTCTTACGGCGGCGTTAGTCTGAGGATCATGCCGGACGCCTCCCCTCTCATACAAAGCCTGCGTGCCGCGGTTGCCGCCGCTCCCGCCGATGTACCCCTGCGGCTGCATCTGGCCCAGCTCCTGCTGGAGGCGGAACGCTTCGATGACGCCGTCGCCGAAGCAGCCGTAGCCCTGCAGCACGCACCGGGTGACACCCAAGCCCGGGCCCTGATGGCCCGGGCGATGGGCGCGGAGCCCCTGTCGCCGGAGCAATCTCCGCAGTCGGAGCAACCCTCGCGCCTGCGCACCGGGTTCGACTGGAAGGCCGCCGCAGAACAGGTCGGGGACGCCGTGCCGCCGCGGTTCGCCGAGACGCCGGTCCGCGCGGACGGACAGGACGACTCCGCAGATGCCGAGGCGTGGGACGTGGAGGAGCCCGGTTCCCTGCGGCTGGCCGATGTCGGCGGCATGCAGGACGTCAAGGACCGTCTGGAGGCTGCCTTCCTCGCCCCACTGCGCAACCCCGAGCTGCGCAAGCTGTACGGCAAGAGCCTCCGCGGCGGGCTGTTGCTGTACGGGCCGCCCGGCTGCGGCAAGACGTTCGTCGCGCGGGCGGTGGCCGGTGAACTCGGCGCCGCGTTCCTGTCCGTGTCCGTCAACGACGTCCTCGACATGTGGATCGGCAACTCCGAGCGCAACATGCACGAGATCTTCGAGACCGCCCGCCGCCAGGCGCCCTGCGTCGTCTTCCTGGACGAACTGGACTCCCTCGGCGCCAAGCGCAGCCGCACCGCGCACAGCGGCATGCGTAACACGGTCAACCAACTGCTCAGCGAGCTGGACGGCATCGACTCGGCAGCGAACGAGGGCGTGTTCGTACTGGCCGCCACCAACGTGCCCTGGGACGTGGACAACGCTCTGCGCCGTCCCGGCCGCCTGGACCGGACGATCCTCGTCCTGCCGCCCGACCGGCCCGCCCGGGAGGCGATCCTCCGTCACCACCTGCGGGACAGGCCCATCGAGAACATCGACCTGGGCAAGCTGGCCAAGATCACCGACGGACTGTCCGGCGCGGACCTGGCCCATGTCTGCGAGGCCGCGGCCGAGCGGGCACTGCTGGACTCGGCGCGCACCGGTACCGTGCGGATGATCGGCATGAAGGACCTGCTGGCCGCCGCGCACGACGCCGTACCATCCGCCGAACCGTGGTTCGCCTCCGCGCGCAACGTGGCGATGTTCGCCAACGAGGGCGGCATGTACGACGACCTGGTGGCATATCTGAAGAAGAGGCGCAAGCTGTGACCGCGACCCTGCACCCCACCGTGGAGCGGGCCGACCTGCTCATCGACCTCAAGCGGTACGAGGAGGCCAGGGAGCTGCTGGCCGGGCGGCTCGCGGAGGATCCCGAGGACGTCCGGGCCTGGGTCAAGCTTGCCCGCAGCCACCTCTTCGGAGACAAGGAGGAGGGCGCGAAGGCGCTGGAAGCCACCGACCGGGCGCTGGCCCTGGATGCCGAGGACATCGGGGCCCTTACCATTCGCGCCCACGCCCTGCGGGCGTCGGGCCGCTTCCCGGAGACCGAAGGTGTGCTGCGCGAGGTGATCCGCCTGGACCCTGACCACTGGCACGGTCATGCGCTGCTCGCCAACTGGCTGTGGCGCATCAGGATGATCACCTCCGGACAGGCCAACGGCGGCACGGTCCGGCGCGAGGACATGACGGCCGGCCTGCGGGAGTCCGACGAACTCGTCCGGGAGGCCATCCGGTTGGGCCCCGAGGAGGTGTACGCCTACGAAGTGGCGTTGCTGATCGCCGACATGGCGGGCGACCGGGCTGCCGCCGACATATGGGAGGGGGCAATCCTCCGGATCGACCCGCAGCACGAGGAGGCCCTGACCCGGAAGGCGAAGAAGGCGGCGACGGCCCCCGGCGTCAAGGCGACTGAGGCGGCCACCCTGTACGCCGACGCGCTGTCCTCCGCCCCTGGCTCGACGCTGATGCAGGGCGGCCTGGACGAGGCCTCCTACCGCCTGCTGCGCGGCGTCCGCTGGCTGGCCCTGCTCTGCCTGGGCCTTGCCGCCACAGGCATCGACCTGTTCGCCACGGACGGGGAGACCCAGCGGGAGCTGCCGCTGGTGCTCGGTCAGCGGCTTTGGGACCTCGTCACCATGGCCGCCATCTGGGGCCTGGGAGCCCTGCTGCGGTATCGCCGCCTGCGCGCCGGTATCCAGGTCAACCTACTCTCGCTCATCCGGCGCCGTACCTGGCCCCGCATCGTCCTGGGCCAGGCGGCGTGGGCCATGCTCTGTGCGCTGCTGATCACCCAGATCCCCTGGACGCAACGCACGCTCCCGCTCGTGCTGTTCTGGGCCGGCATCGTGCCGACGGTGGCGACGATGTGGTTCGACCGGAGGAAGACCGGCTGAGCCCAGCGCCGGCATTCCTGGATCCGGTACTCCCTATGCCGCTGGAGGCGGTGCATCCAGGAAGCTCATGCCGGGAAGTTCGATGTCCACTGGGCCGCTGGGTCTGGTGTGCTGGTACGGCAAAGTCGGCAGGGGGCGGCCTCGAGCTCATAGACAGGTTTCTGGGCGCCCGCCTGGAGCACGACGGCACCCTGCTTCCGCCCCCTGTGGAACGGGGAACGATCGCGTCTACGGCGCTACTGCCCGCGGACTAGGCGTCAAATTCGCCGCGCCAGGCGAAGTCCAGCAGTGCATCCGGCAGATAGCCGGACTTGACCTCGATCGGAATGCCTTCGGCCTTTGCGAGGCACGCCACAGCCAGCGGAGCGATGGCCACGACGCCTTCGATATTCTGGGTGCGGTCCTCGTTGGCCGTCCAGTACGCCTTGTGCCAGCGCAGAGCGTCGTTCAGGGCCTGGTTGAAGCCCTCCGCGTCGTTATGCAGGTAGCGATAGAACATCATGATCGGGGGGTACTTCAGCTTACCCATGGTCTCGGTGTCGAGGATGCGAGCTGCCTCCGGAGCGCTCAGGTCCACCGCCTTCACCAGGTGCTGGCTGACATCGTCCCGCCGCAGCCAGAAGCTCTGAAGAGTAGCCACCCAGGAGTAGACGTACTCGTCCAACACGCCACCGCAGTCACGCAGCAGCGACATGGGCACTCGCGCCAGCATGTCGAGACGGGCTGTCTCCCGGCAGATCAGCGCCAGGCAGAACGCGTTGATCCACGTCCCCGCATTGAGGTAGAGCTGTGGGCCGGTAGCGGTGAGCTCTCGTTCCGTCTGGCGGATCTTGCAGGTCACCGTATCCTGATCGGTGGACGCGGCGGCGAAGACTGCCGAGTGCACCTGCATAGTCAACAGCCAGGACTCCCAGGTCTCCACCATCACCGCGTCCGGGTCGCCGATGCAGCGGATGCGCGCCACGTTCAAGGATGTCGTCAGCGACGCGCTCCTGGTGCCGTGTGAGGTCTCGATGGTTTGCAGCGAACTGGCCAGGGATTTCTCCATGACAGGAAGGACTGTCTCCATCGCAGCCGTCGGATAGCTCTGTCGGGACACGCTCGTGACCACTGATCTCCCCTGTCAAGTTCAGATTTTGAAGTATTCGAGGACCGCGCCGGCGTACGAGCCCTTGCCCTCGGCGGCCTTCACCATCGCATACTCCAAGTTTCCGCTCTCAAGTGCCGGTCTCAGCTCGGCCACCAGTTCGGCATTAGTCCAGACTTTCCCTGCCCCGTCGGTCACTGAAAGCAAAGGGCGGGCTTCCATTTCGGCGAGGATGGTCTCCAGGTAGTGCCTGGTGCCCTGCTGCACCATCAGGTCTGCGGCGGCACCCTTGCCCCTGCGCCAGATGAGTCCCGAACCTGGTGCCTTCGCCTCGATGATCACGAGCTTGCCATTCGGCCGCCGGTACAGCTGGTCGAACATGTTGGCGCCGTTCGGTGTCTTCGGAAGCGGCTGCTCCACCGCACCCTTGAACCGTTCGGACACCACGTGCAGTCGCGCGGCGTCCTCCCCCAGCCGCTCCGAATAGCTGCTGTTGTTGGACGTCTGATCGTCGAAGTGATCAATGAACTGTTGCCGAGTACGCTGCACTTCCGCCAACGTTTGCTCGGTCGGTGCGATCTTGTGCGCCCGCTCGGCGTTGGACAGGTCCACGGAGACCTTGCGGTCCTTCGCGACATCGTCGAGATGGTCGATCTGGTCGACCGGGGTGGTCCCGCGGGTCAGCGGGTCACGGCCGAACCTGCTCTCAGACGGTGCCGAAGGCAGGTCGTGCTTAGAAATCCAGGATCCGTTGCTGTCCTTCGCCAGAATGGGCAGCTCGACCCCGTCGATCTTGGCGCGGACGCTAAGGCGATGACCGTCCGACCGGTAGTACAGATCGAACCAGGACTTGTCAGGGCTGTTCGCCAGCCGGACAAACTCGTCCTGCTTGACCTTGATCTCCTCAGCGGTCAGTTGTCGGTCGCCTGAGGGGTGCGTTTGGGCTGCATCATCCGCGCCGTGCGCCGCGGCGTCCAGGCTGCCTGCCCCCGGAGCCTGCGGGAGGTGGGTGCCGCCGCCCGTAGGCGGGGGCTCATGGTGGCCACCACCCTCGGGGCCATCCACGTGGCTGCCAGTACCGGAAGGGGTGTCGCCGTGGCCGGTACCCGACGGGCCTTCGGCGTGGCCGCCGCTGCGGTGGGTGCTGTCCAGGTTGTTCGTGGGCATGTGGTCCGGGATACGGCCGCTGGGGGCGCGGTCCGCAGCCCCGTTTCCAGGCGGAACGCCCTCGGCCCGGCGGACATCGCCCAGGTCGTCGCCCACCCGTCCCCCTGCGCCGACCAACACAGGCTGCCGGGCCGGGGTTTCCACCCGTGCGTGGTCCGGGGTTTCCGTGTCCGCGTCGGCCTTGCCGGCTTCCTTGCGGGCGTCCTCCGCGCGTTGGACGACGTTGCCGTTCTCGTCGTAGAGGTTGCCCTCGCGGTCCGCGTACGCCGCGCCCTCGTCAAAGGGGTTCTTGACCGTGCCTTCTGGGAGGGCGATCACTCCCTCCGGGAGTCTCACGGTGCCGTCCGCGAGCCGGACCGCTCCCTCCGGGATCGCCGCGCCCGCCGGGAGGTCGACCGTTCCGTCGGCCAGGCGTACGGCGCCCTCCGGAAGGGTGAAGACGTTGTCCGGGAGTGGCGGGATCTCGACGGCGCCCAGGCCCTTGAGGCCGGTCATGGCGTCGCCGATCTTCGTCAGGCCGAAGCCCGCGCCCTTGAAGACGTACGTCATCGGGTCCACGAACCGGCTCACCTTGCCCGCCGTGGACAGGGCCTTGGCGGCGAGGGCCGCCTTGCCGCCGCCGGCGACCGCGCCTCCGGTGCCGCCGGTGAAGACGGTGGTGACGACGTTGAAGGTGACCGCGCCGGCTGCCCGGGAGGGGTTCTCGCCCCACTGGTCGTAGGCGATCAGCGCCTTGCCGGTCTCCTTCATCGCCGTGCGGGACTCACGGAGCCAGGAGGGGAGGTCCTCGTCCTTCGCCGTCCAGTAGGCGGGTCCCGCGGCGACGGTCAGCACGAGGCCGGTACCGAGCTGGGCCAGTCCCTTCCACGCCTGGCCGGCCGCGTCGAAGCCGTCGAAGCCCACCAGGGTGCCCAGGCCCTTGACCGTGCCCCAGACCCCGTCGACGAAGAAGCCCTTGGTGAAGTCCCAGGCGTGCTCCCACACCTGCCAGCCCGGGGTGGACTCGACGAGTGGATCACCCCAGGGCAGCCCTTCTGCCTGCTTGAGGGTCTCGGCGTCGTAGCCGTACTGGTGCGTGCCGTCGGAGCCGTCGCTCTTCTTCAGGGGCAGGAGGCAGACCAGGGCGACGATCTTGTTGTAGCAGGCGATCTCGGCGTCCTGGAACGCTGCCAGGGTCTCGGCGATCTCGTCGCGGCGGTGGTTGTTCTCTTCGATCAGGTCGCCGTCCTCGCGCCACTTGTCATCGGCGTTGACCTTCACGAGGAACGCGCCGGCGTCCCTTTTGATCTCCTTGAGCTTCTCGACCAGGGGATGGACCTCGTCCGAGTACGTGCTCAGGGCGCCTGCGATGGTCTTGAGGTCGGACTGCAGCGTCTTCCCGCTGTCCGCGACCGGTTTCGTCGTCGCGAACAGCTGTTCCGCCTCGGGGGCCTGGTAGAAGGCCTGGAGACCGCCGAAACTGCTGTGGACGTCACCGGTGGTCGTCGCGATGGTCGTCCCGGCCGAGGTCAGCTCGGTGACCTTCACGTCCAGGGTCGCCAGGTTTCCGGTGAAGACCGGGATGCCCTCCAGGGGGATCGGCTGGTCGTTGCTCACTTGTGCCCCCCGGGAGCGTCCTTCAGCAGGTCCAGCCGCACGGCCTTTGCGGCGTCCTGGGCGTGCTTCGCCGCGTCCAGGTCGCCCGCCACGTACTCGTTGGTGGCTTTCGCCGCCCCCAGTACGGCGGCCTGGATGCGTTCCGCCATCGACTTCAGGTAGCCCTGGCGCATTTCCATGTACTGGCTCAGCGCCGAAGCCACCGGCCCGAGCGTGGGCGTCGACAGCGGGGCGGCTCCCACCGGCACCGGACCCTGCACCGGCAACGAGGCCTCCGTGCCGGGGACGGCCGTCCCCGCAGCCGTCGCCGCCTCCGACATCGTCGTGACCAGAGCCGTCAGGGCCTTCTCCAGGTCACCCGCGTGTGTGCCGGTGACCTGCAACTGGCCCTGGACTCCCTGCGGCTTGATGTCCCACGCCGTCATGACCGCCCCACCCCCCCCGTACCCGTTTCCCACCGCACGTGCCACTGCCCCGACCACCCGGAGGAACGTTCCTCCAGGTACGGGTGCGCAGTGGATCAGCCGATGTTGTCGACCGCGGCCTTCGCGCGCGAGAGCGTCTGCTGCGCGGTGCCGTCGTTCTTCTCCAGCGTCGTCTTCAACAGCCGGATGATGTTCCTGACCTCGTTCGAGGTGCTGTTCCAGCGCAGTTCCTTGCCGTGGTACTCGTCCGCGACCCCGTCGGCGGCGAAGTCGGCCATCGCCGCCTTCACCTGGGCGTCACGCGCCGCGATCACCTGCTCCAGGCGGGCGATGACCGCCTGGATGTTGCCCTGCGCCTCCGTGGACGCGCCCGTGTCGTACGAACGGCGGTCACTGTCCGTGGCCATAGTCGATTACTCCCCGTGGAATGAGATCCGAGCCAGCCGTGCAGAAGAGAGAAGAGCGGGACGGTCAGCCGCGACCGGAGAAGCGGGCCGCGTCGAAGTTCGCCGCCGCCATGTGCGACTTGGCGTTCTCGCCCTGCTCCTGGTCGCCCTCGCCGAACGCCGCGTCCATCCCCGACTGGCCACCGAGCAGCGCGGACAGCGATCCGTTCAGCGCCGCGGTGATCTCGTCCGAACGCGACTTGAACGAGTCGAACGCCACCTTGCCGGCACCGTTGAACTTGCCCTCCAGCGGCTGCGCCGCCTGGATCAGATGATTGATCAGCGTGCCCAGGTCCGTGCTCGACTCCGTGGAACGCGACATCAGGTTCGACAGAACCGATGCCCCCATATCGAACTTCATCAGGTTCCCCCCGCCAGACTGAACAACCGTACGAATGCCCATGTCTATCAACCCGGACATCGCTGATGCAATCAGCAATCAGGTCACTGTGACCGTCCCATGACAGTCCGGCAGGCCGCGTCAGGTCCCCTTGAGATGCCGCGTCAGCCGTTCGAGGTCCTGCCAGCCCGACAGGTCCGACGGGTCGCCCGGCATGGGGTAGTACAGCGCCGGACGTGCCCTGGGACCGAGCTGAACAGGTGCCGCTGCCAGGGGAGTACGCCGGGCGCGGTCGCCCGGCAGCGCCCGGACCTCCTCGGTGCCGAGCACGAAGGCCAGCGGGACGCCGGGACCTTCGAAGCGCGGCGGCACCGCGAGATCGCGGCGCGCTTTGCGGAGTTGTACGAGCATCGACTGGAGCCGGTGCCGGGTGGCGAGCACCTCGGCGACCCCGGGCAGCGCGTCCAGCGGCACTTCCTCGTCGGCTCCGTAACCGAAGGCCAGTGTCACCTCCTCCTCCACACCCGCCGTCGTGCGGGTGACGCGCACGGTGGCGAGCCCGGGGCGCTCCGGGCTGCCGACGACCACGGCCCAGGTCGGCCGGGGGGACCGCTCGAAGGCGAGGTCGGTGAAGCGCTGCGGTGACCAGGGGAGGTTCGCGGGTTCCGCCGTCCCCCAGCCCGCCGGGGGCGCACCGGTGAGCTCGCGCCACACCGCCTCCAGGCCGCCGCCGAGCACCAGCCCGTCGTTCGCGGGGTGGACCGAGCGGAACGTCAGGGCCAGCTGGCGTTCGCCGGTGTCCGACACCTCTCCGTACGACGCGGCGACCAGGTTCTGCGTGTCCTCGGGGGTCGACCCGGGGGCCCCGACCGGCGCGAAGAGGCCGTCCTGCCAGCGCAGCACGGCTCCCGACAGCCCGTCGTAGTAGCCGTCCCGTTCGTCCTGGACGACCCAGCGGGACGGCCATGTGGCCAGGAGGTGGCGTACGGCGGGGGAGAGTGTCGTCCCGGGCGGTGTGACGACCTGGAGTCCGAGACCGGCCTCGGCGGCTGCCTGGTAGGCGTCCGAGAGCCACGCCGTCAGGGCGACCACCGGACGGTCCTGGATGACGACGGCGACCTTCTCCGTGAGTACGTCGACGGCGGGAACCGCGGAGGCCGGGGTGGGCGCGACGCTTACACCCTCGGTGGCCACCACGGCGAGCGAGCGGGCGGCCTCCGGAGGCCAGGCGGAACCACCGGCCAGGTGCGCGAGCCGGGCGGCGAACGTGCCCGCGAGCAGTTCGGCCTCCGCGACCCCGGTGGTGGCCCGGGCCTCCGTCCACCAGAACGGGACGGGCGGCGAGGTGGCCCCGAGCAGCCGTTCCGCCTCGCCGGCGACCTGGACGAGCAGCGAGGCCTCGACGGCGACCAGCGGACGGCCCTCCGAGTCGCAGAGCTGCACGACGGCACCGTCGCCGTGGGTGTCCACCAGCTTGTCGGGACCGCCGGAGAGCAGCCCCACGAGCACGGTCCACGGGTCGGGCATGCGGGTGGTGAGGGCGATGACGTCCTTCGTCATGGGGTCGTCCGGTCCTTCGTCGTTCGTATCGGCACGCCAGGGGTCATTCGGGCGTGTACACCGTCTGGATCAGGCGGTTCGACTGGCCCCGGCGGACCAGCACACCGCGGCCCGCCGGCTGCCTGCTCGCGTACACACCTGGGAAGAGCTGGCCTTCGCTGCGGTCACCGTCCATCAGGACGGCCGAGGCGCCCGACTCGCGCAGACCCTGCACCAGGGGCTCGTACATGCCACGCGAGGCACCCGCGACCCGGCGGGTCAGGACGAAGTGCAGACCGATGTCCACGGCTGACGGGATGTAGGGCATGAAGGGGGCGAGCGGTGACTGGCCGGCGGTGGTCAGTACGTCGTAGTCGTCGACGAGTACCACGATCCGTGGGCCGGTGCCCCAGTTGCCGGGTTCGAGGTCCTCGGGGGGTGTGCTGTCGTCGGGCAGACGCTTCTCCAGCTCGGTGGCGATTCCGGCGGCGAGGCCCCCGCAGAGCCTGGTGTTGTAGGCGTACCCGCCGTTGAACTCCTTGGGGATCGCGCCGCGCAGGCTCCGCCTCGGGTCCATCACGGCGAAGACCAGTTCGTCCTCGCCGTAGCGGTCCATGAGTCCGTGGGCGACGCTCCTGAGGAGATTCGTCTTTCCGCACTCGCTGTCTCCCATGACGAGCAGGTGCTGGTCGTGGTGGAACAGGTCGAGCAGTACGGGTGCGAGCGCCGTCTGGTCCAGTCCGATCGGCACCCGGTGCGGCTCGGCCACCGGACCCGGCAGGAGACGCGGTTCCAGGACGGACGGCAGGACCCTCACCGGTTGGGCGACCTCTCCGCTCCAGTTGGCACGGACCGTACGGGCCGTGCGTTCCAGGACCGCGCCCAGGTCCGCGGTGTCGGTGAGTCCGTCGGTACGCGGCAGTGAGGCCTGGGCGAAGAGTCTGCCGTCGGTGAGCACGCGGCCGCGGTCCTCGGGTGACAGGGTCCCGGAGAGCTTGCGGTCGATGCTGGACTCGCCGGGATCGTTCAGCCGCAGCTCGACGCGGGTGCCGAAGGCGGACTGGGTGGCGATGCGTACGTCGTTCCAGCGGAGCATGCCCGCGACCACGTGGATGCCGTAACCTCCCCCGCGCTTCAGGATGTCGGTGACCGCGTCGTCCAGTTCCTCGAAGTCGTCACGCAGTGCGCCGAAGCCGTCGACGACCAGGACTATCTCCGCGGAGGCCAGTTCGGGCAGGCGCCCCGACGCGTGCAGGGACCGCAGTTGCTCGACGGAGTCGATGCCGTGGTCGCGGAAGAGCTGCTCCCGCGCACCGAGCATGCTCCGCACCACCTCGACGGTGCGTCCCGCGCGCTCCCGGTCGGCGCGGCCGGCGATACCGCCCACATGGGGCAGGCCGGCCAGCGCCTGGAGCCCGCCGCCGACCAGGTCGAGGCCGTAGACACCGACCTGCTGCGGGGTGTGGGTCAGCGCGAGGGAGAGGACCAGACTCCGCAGGAGCGTCGTCTTGCCGGACTGCGGACCGCCGATGACGGCGGCGTGACCGCCCGCCACCGTGAGGTCCAGGTACCAGCGGCCCTGCCACTGCCTGGTCGGGTCGTCGAGCAGCCCGAGCGGTACCTGGAGCGGCCCGCGCCGCTTGGCGAGCTGCATACCGCGCGGCCCGGCGTCCAGGGGTCCCGCGACCTTGTCCAGGGTGATCGCGCCGGGCAGCGGCGAGAGCCAGATGCTCCGCACCGGTCCGGCGGCGCCCTCCAGCTGTCCGACGACGACGCCCATCTCGGTCGGTCCCGTCTCGCGTCGCCGCGACGCGGGCTCCCGGGAGCCCGCGTCGTCCGGTGCGGAGAGGGTGTTGAACGCCTCGTACTCCAGGGCGAGAGGTCCTGTCTCCTCCTCGTCCGCGTCCCGCACGGGGCCCCGGTAGCCGCCCGAGACGTAACTGGCCTTGAAGCGCTCGTAATGGCTGGTGTCCACCTTGAGGTAACCGAAGCCGGGCAGCGGCGGCAGGTGGAAGGCGTCCGTGGTGTCCAGCACCGTGCGCGACTCGTCGGCGGAGAAGGTACGAAGGCCCAGGCGGTAGGAGAGGTAGGTGTCCAGGCCTTTGAGCCTGCCGCCCTCGATGCGCTGGCTCGACAGCAGCAGGTGTACGCCGATGGAGCGTCCGATGCGGCCGATGGACAGGAACAGGTCGATGAAGTCCGGCTTCGCGGTGAGGAGTTCGCCGAACTCGTCGATGACGACGAACAGGTGCGGCAGCGGCTCCAGGTCTGGGCGCCTCTCGGCGCGCAGCGCGGCGTAGTCCCCGATGTCTGCGACGTTGCCCGCGTCCTTGAGCGCCTGCTGGCGGCGCTTCACCTCACCGGCGAGGGAGGCGTGGACCCGCTCGACGAGCCCCGCCTGGTTCTCCAGGTTGGTGATGACGCCGGCGACGTGCGGCAGGTTCGCGAACGGTGCGAACGTCGCACCGCCCTTGTAGTCGATCAGGACCAGCGCGAGGTCCTCCGGGGGGTGCGTCATCACCAGGGCCAGGACGAGCGCGCGCAGGAGCTCGGACTTTCCGGAACCGGTGGCGCCGACGCACAGTCCGTGCGGGCCCATGCCGAGCTCCGAGGACTCCTTCAGATCCAGGAGCACCGGTTGGTGGGAGTCGCTGATGCCGATGGGTACACGGAGGAAGGCACGTTCACCGCGCGGCGCCCACAGGCGTGCCAGGTCCAGGTGCGCCACGTCGTCGACGCCGAGCAGGCCGGCGAAGTCGACGGCCCCCGTCAGGGGAGCGTCCACGAGCGACTCGGCCGACAGGCGCAGGGGTGCCAGCATCCGGGCCAGTCCCTCGGCGAACGGGATGCCGACCTCGTCCACGGTGCCGTGGGCGCTGACGGGTTCCTGCTCGCGCAGGTCCTCGATGAGTACGTCAGGGCCGTCGACGGTGACCCGGATGCCGACGTGTCCTGGCTCGTGGACTCGCTGTTCGAGCAGGTGCAGGACCGTGACGCCCATCTCGCTCAGGCCCACGGCGTCATCGGGCCGCGGCAGGTCTACGGCGTCCTCGCCGTGTCCGTCGGCGACGACGAGCAGCCGGGAGGTCATGGACAGGGCGTCCTTGCCGGCCAGACCACGGCGTACCTCGGCGGCGTAGGAGGCGCGGCGTCGCAGCTCGGGACCGAGCTGCCTGGCGAGCTGGGGCAGGGAGGGGGCGATGCGGCGGGCGGCGACCGGGCCGTCGAACTGTTCCGTGTCCAGCAGGTGCGGCAGCCACTTCGCCCAGTCCCAGTCGGCGACCCGGTCGCCCGGCACGGCCAGTGCCATCGCCACGTCGTCGGGCGCGTGTGCCGCTGCGGCCTGCACGAACAGGGCGCGTACGACGCGCAGGCAGTCCTCGAGGGGGCCGATGACGCTGATGTTGCCGACCCGGTCGAGCGGCACGGTGAGCGGGAGTTCCGTGCCGGTGCGGAACCGGGTCATCAGCGCGGACGCCTCGTTGAGCATGAAGAGGTCGGGCGGCGTCAGTGCCGACGAGCCCTGGTCGCCGATCTTCAGGTCGCGTACCGGCATCTCGCCGGTGCCGACGCGCACGCGCAGGAAGTCGCCGTCGACGCGGCGCCGTTCCCAGAGGCGTGCGGGATCGCGCACGATGTCGTACAGGGCGTGGGGCGGTGGGTTGAGGACGTCGGCGCGTGCCCGCCGCGCGCGTTCCTCGGCGGAGAGCTCCTCGCGGAGGTCCTCGACGTAGGTGAGGTAGGCCTCGCGCTGGGTGCGGCGGGTGCGCTGCGCCTTCCCGCGCTGGGAGAAGAGGAGTGCGACGGAGCCGATGACCGTGACGACCAGGATGATCGCGCCCAGCGCGGCGAACTGGCTGTTGCGCACGACCGTCATCATCACGACGGACGACATGACCCCGGCGACCGGCAGCAGCGACATCGCGATGTTTCCCGCCTTCCCCTCGGGAAGGTTGGGAGGCGCCTCGATGGTGCGTGCGGGGGAAGCGGCCGGTGGCCTGGTGGTCCTGGCCGGGCGGTGTATCAGTCGGGTGCTCATCGTCGTCCGTCACTCATCGTCGTCACTCGTCGTCGGCACTCTTCGTCCGTCACGGTCGGGGTCGGCGCGGTAGGGAATCAGCGACGCCGCTGGGAGAGCTGGAAGACGTCCGCGGCCAGACGTGTGGCGGCCAGCCGCGTCGGACGGGCCAGCAGTGCGGTGTGGATGGCGCCGCCGGCGGCCAGATGCCGGTCGTACGGGAGGACCTGGACGCTCGCTCCGGTGGACCTGAGCTCGTGTGCGGCCTTGTCGAGGTCGATGCCGGCCCGGGGTGCCTGTTCGGTGAGCACGACGACCGTGCCCTCTATGACGTACGGAGGCAGTCCCCGCATCCACTCGAGCACGTTGTACGTGCTCGTCACGCCTTCCAGCGTGGCCGGGGCGGCCAGGACCCGGGCCTGGGAGGCGGACAGCGCGACCCGGGCGACCTCGGCCGGCAGGGTCTCGCAGTCGACGACCGTCACACCGAAGTAGCGGCGCAGGGAGACCATGACCCGCTCGTAGGCCCTGGTGTCCAGCATCGCGCCGATCCGGCCCTGACTGCCGGGCAGCAGCCAGGCGTTGTCGGGGAGCTGGACGAGGTAGCCGGTGACGTCGAGCAGGGACATCTGCGGTTCGACGATGTCCGCGACGTCGCCGGTGGTCCAGCGCAGGCTCTCCGCGCCGAGCCGCAGCGGCAGCGAGCCGAGCGCGGGATCGGCCTCGACGAGTAGGACCGGGTCCCGCCGGTAGTGCGCGTACGTGGTGCCGAGGAGCGCGACGACGGTCGACTTGCCCGCGCCGCCCCGGATCGAGGTGACGGCGATCTGCCGGCCGGTCGTCACCGGCTGCTGGAGCAGCTCGGCGGCACGGGTGATCTCGGCGACCTCGCGCGCCGCCGAGGAGGAAATGATTCGGCGCACGGCGCGCACGGCACGGGACGCGACCGGCTCCCCGTGGCGTGGTCCACGAGCCGCAGCGGCCAGACCGTCGCTCACCACGGGCCGGGAGTCAGGGGTGTTGCGGGGAGGCCTTGAACCCGGAACGTAGGACTGCTGTTCCCGGCCCCGGCCTCCCGGGCGCCCGGGAGCCTCGGACTCAACCGGGGCGGCGGGTGCGGGAAGGCCCTGGCCCGGCACGGTGGCGCCGCCGCCCGGACCGCGGGGCGGATCCCCGGCCGCCTGCCCGCCCGGCTGGGCGGAGCCTCTCAGGTCGCGCAGCACATCGCCCTGCCAGTTGTCCGCGTTCGGCATGACTGCCCCCTCCTCCGCGGCGCCGTCCCCCGGGACGCCCGCGTTGACTCAGAACTTGTTGAGCAGCTGCCCGAACACGCCGAACGCACCGACGGCGAGAGGGAAGAGCGCCACCATGCCGACGGACTCGACCAGATCGGCGGTGCGGCGCAGCCGGACCCGGACGTGCTCCGGCGGCTCCACCGCCAGAACCAGCAGCGGCAGTAGCGCCGCCACGCACAGCAGGATGATCGGACCCGCGCCCCCGGAGTGCTGCATCCACAGCATCACCAGACGCACGACGAGGACGGCCGCGGCAGTGAGGAGCGCCACCACCTCCGCGATCAGAGGGAACGCCCGTGCCCTCGACAGGAGGACCACGGCCACGAGCGAGGCCAGCACCACCGTCCAGGCCGTCGGTTTCCCGGCCTGCGTGATCAGCCAGCCGGCGGCGGACGCCGAGGCGGCGGTCGCCAAGGTGGCCAGCGCCAGACCTCGGTGGGTGGCCGCGAGCGCGTCACCCACCGCGTACCGGCTGACGGACACACCGACCGAGCGGCGGTCGTCGAGTGCGGTGAGCCCCGACGCCATCAGCGCGAGCCGTGGCAGCACACCGAGCAGCACCACGGAGAAGATCGCCATGACCGCGCCCAGCCGGGCGGGGTCACCCTGTACGGCGGCGGCGCCCTCCCACACGACGGTCAGCGCGGCCGTGGCCGCGCCGCCGATGAGCCCCCCGCGGCCCAGCGGCGAGAAGTAGCCGAGCAGTACCGACGTGAGGACCAGGGCGCCCGCGACAGCCGCGAGGCGCGCGGTCCCCGGCCAGTCGTACGCGTCGGCGGCGGTCCACGCGGTGAGGACGCCGAGTACGCCGGAGAGGAGCAGGAGCGCGGTCGCCAGGCCGCGGTTGCCCTGTCCTGCCTTCGAGGCGACCGCACCGGCCGCCAGCAGCACGAGGGTGACGGCCGACAGGGCGCCGGCCAGGGCGTCGAGCGGGAACTCACGGCGGGCGAGCAGTGCGGCGATCACCGCGAAGGCGACCGTCGCCAGGCCCGCAGCGGCCCGGCGTGCCGCGGGGCGCCAGCGCCACGCCTGCACCCCCAGGTCGTCTGCCACCTGATCGGTGACGTCGTGCACCACGGGAGCGGGCGGTGCGGCGTGGGTCCGCACGAGTCGAAGTACCGCGCCGTCGGCGATCCCGGCGGACGCGAGTGTGCTGTCCTGCGGCAGCGCGGAGCCGTCGGATGTCATCAACTGCCGCGTCAGCGGCCGCGAAGCCACCCGGTCGTCGAGCAACTGCAGGATGTCCGGCAGCAACTGACCGATCGGTGTGTCGGAGGGCAGGACGATGTCGGCCCGGCGCCGTTCGCCGACCAGGGTCACCCGGCTCAGTTCCGTCCGGGAGGTCATTGCTGTGCTCACCACTTGCGGGAACCTATCATCACGATTTTGCGATCTTCCGGCGCCGATCGGGCACGTACGGCGTTGGCCGTTTCTGTTCTCATGTCGGTTGAATCCCCCTGTGTTCACTCGGGGATTTCACCGGAACTCCTACGTCCGCGAATTGGCCGGCGTGGTCGTACTGCTGTGTCCGGCGCTGCTGCTTCTCCTGCTCGGCCTTCTGCTTCTCCAACGTGTGCTGGAGGAAGGACCATCCGACGCAGCCCGCGCACAGTACGGCGGCGATGGCGATTCCCGCGAACACCTTTCCGAGCCGCTCGTCCGCCGTGCGCCGTGCGCGTTGCGCGCCGAACAGCAACGCGTCGCGCATCCTGCGTCGGCGTACGCCCACCGACTCCAGCAGCTGGCTGTCGTAATCCCGTGCCATCGGTAGTCCGTCGCCCCGGTCGTTCGTCGCGTCAGTCGGTCGCTTCGAACCTATGGCACAGACGGGTGAGGAATCCGTTCGACCCCCTCCGGCGGCCGGAATCCGGTCATCCCTGCCGCAGCGCGAACCACAACTCCGTCCGTACGTCCATGTCGTCCAGGTCCGCGTCCAGCAGCGTCCCGCACCGGGCGATGCGCTGCCGGACCGTGTTGCGGTGGACCTTGAGGGCGACCGCCGTGCGGTCCCAGCTGCCGTGGAGGCTCAGCCAGCAGCGCAGGGTTTCGGCCAAGGGCTCGGTCAGCGGCGCCAGCAGTGTGCGGGCGTGGGCCTCGGCGCGGTCGGCCGGGATCAGGCCGGCCAGGCCGCCGATGCCGGGGCGGTGCGTGACCAGTGGGGTGCGGGTCGCCTCGGCGTGGCCCAGGGCGCGGGCCGCCCGGGTGTCGGCGGCGGGCAGGGCGCCGGCTTGGGCGGGTTCGGAGGCGCCGAGGGTCCAGCCGGGCTGCGGGCTCACCTCGCGGTGGCCGGGGAGCAGGACGCGTACCGTCTCGCGGTCCACGTCCGACAGGGCCGAACCCAGGGCCGCGCCCAGGGCCCCCGCGGTCAGCGGGTCGGCCGCGGTGCCGTCGGCGCGGCGGGCGTGGACCACCGTCCAGTTGTCGGCCTCGCCCAGCAGCGGGGCCACCTCGGCGGGTTGAGCGCCCAGCAGCAGCCGTACGAGCGCCGCCGAACGGCCCGCCGCGTCGGCCCCCTGGTGCGGGGCGGTGAGCAGGGAGAGCAGGACGGCCGCGATCCCCGCGACGGTGTGGTCGCCGGAGTCGCGCCGGGGCGTCGCCAGGACGAGGGCCAGGCCCTGCGATCCGCCCAGTGGGTACGCCGACAGCTGGGTGCCGTCCCGGGTGTCGGTCGCCGACGAGGGGCTCGGCTTACGGCCCGCCGCGGCAACCGGGGCGGAGCCCCGGGCCGCGCCCGGAGCGGGAGTGCCTCCAGGGGGTGCGGGCGGGGCCACCACCCGGGCCAGCCGGGCCAGCGCCGCCGACACGTCCGGTGCCGGCCGCACGCCCGCCGCGTGCAGTTCGGCGCCCTCGGCCGTGAGCAGCGCGACCCGGCCCTCCAGCTGTACGGCCAGCTGCCGGAGCACGGCGGGTACCGGGTCCGGGCGGGCCGCCGCCGTGGCGAGGGCCTGCTGGGCCCGGGTCACCCGGCGCAGTTCGCGGTGCCGCGCCTCGGCCATCAGCCGCCACACGGCCCGGGCGATCGTGGTGAAGCGGGTCTCGGGGGGCACCTCTACCAGCGGCAGGCCGTGCCGGTCGCACGCCTCCACCAGTGCGTCGGGCACCGTGTCGTACACCGGCGCCACCCCGAAACCCAGTGCCGCCGCCCCTGCCTGGACCAGCCGGGCCACATAGGTGTCCGCGTCGGTGAGCTGGACCCCGGCGGTCAGCAGCAGCTCCCCGCCGAGCAGGTACGGGTACGGGTCGGCCATCTCCGAGGTGTGCACCCACAGCAGGTCCGCGTGGACCGGGCCGGCGATCCGGCGCAGGCCCAGCTCCTCCCGGGCCAGCAGTTCGGCCAGCGGGATCGGAGGGGCGGGGGGCCCGGCGGGGGAGTCCGGCATGGACGGTCCATCCACTCAATGGGTCAAGGATGGAGGAAACGTACACTTCAGCGGCGGCTTTCGGCCACCTAGCGTCTTCCTGACCACCCCGAAGCACCCCCGCCCCCAGTGGAACCGAGACGGAGGAAAGCCCATGGCTGTCGACTACGCGGTGATCGTGGTCTATCTGGTCGGCATGCTCGCCATGGGCTGGTGGGGCATGCGCCGCGCCAAGTCCAAGAGCGAGTTCCTGGTCGCCGGACGGAGGCTCGGCCCCTGGATGTACTCCGGCACCATGGCCGCGATCGTCCTCGGCGGCGCCTCGACGATCGGCGGCGTGGGCCTCGGCTACCAGTACGGCCTCTCCGGCGCCTGGATGGTCTTCGCGATCGGCCTCGGGCTGCTCGCCCTGTCCGTCTTCTTCTCCGCGCGCATAGCCCGGCTGAAGGTCTACACCGTCTCCGAGATGCTGGACCTGCGCTACGGCGGCCGGGCCGGGCTCATCTCCGGTGTCGTCATGTGGGCGTACACCCTGATGCTCGCGGTCACCTCGACCATCGCCTACGCCACCATCTTCGACGTCCTGTTCGACATCAACCGGACCGTCGCGATCATCCTCGGCGGCACCATCGTCGTCGCGTACTCGACGCTCGGCGGCATGTGGTCGATCACGATCACCGACATGGTGCAGTTCGTCGTCAAGACCATCGGCGTCCTGCTCCTGCTCCTGCCGATCGCCGTCGTCAAGGCGGGCGGCTTCAGCGAGATGAAGGCGAAGCTGCCGACGGAGTACTTCGACCCGCTGGGCATCGGCGGCGAGACGATCTTCACCTACGTCCTGATCTACACCTTCGGCATGCTCATCGGCCAGGACATCTGGCAGCGCGTGTTCACCGCCCGCGGCGACCGGACCGCGCGCTGGGGCGGCACCGTCGCCGGCACCTACTGCCTGGTGTACGCGATAGCGGGCGCCGTCATCGGTACGGCGGCCAAGGTGATGTACCCGAAGCTGCCCAGCGCGGACGCGGCCTTCGCGACGATCGTGAAGGACGAACTCCCCGTCGGCGTACGCGGACTGGTGCTGGCCGCCGCGCTCGCCGCGGTGATGTCCACCTCCTCGGGCGCGCTGATCGCCTGTGCGACCGTGGCGAACAACGACATCTGGTCGCGGCTGCGGGGGGCGGTCGCGTCCAAGGACGGCGGGGAACGGGACGAGGTCAGGGGCAACCGGGCCTTCATCCTCATCATGGGCGTGGCCGTCATCGTGATCGCCATCGCGCTCAACAACGTCGTCGAGGCGCTGACCGTCGCCTACAACCTGCTGGTCGGCGGGCTGCTGGTGCCGATCCTCGGCGGCCTGCTCTGGCGCCGCGGTACGGCGGCGGGCGCCCTGGCCGCCGTGGCGGTCGGCGGTACGGCGGTGATCGGGCTGATGGCGGGATACGGCATCCTCGCCAACGAACCGGTCTACTACGGGCTGCTCGCCTCGCTCGCCGTGTACGTCGTCGTCTCGCTGGCGACGAAGCCCACCGACGCGGCCGTGCTGACCGCCTGGCGCGAACGCCTGGCCGGCCGGGGCGCCGAGGAACCGGCCACCCCGGACCCGGTCACCGTCTGATCCCGGCCATCGGGGGGCCGGTGGAAGCCGGCCCCCTGGTAGACCGAATACCGTATGAACGCCCACAAGGCGTGCACAGCCCAACGAAAGGCACCCGCACCCATGAGCAGCAACGAAGCGCCGCGCGGCCCCGTCGATTCCTCCCGCGTCCCGCGGTACGCCGGACCCGCGACGTTCGCCCGGCTGCCGCGGCTCGACGAGGTCGGCACCGCCGACGTCGCCGTGGTCGGCGTGCCTTTCGACAGCGGCGTCTCCTACCGCCCCGGCGCCCGCTTCGGCGGCAACGCCATCCGCGAGGCCTCGCGCCTCCTGCGCCCGTACAACCCCGCGCAGGACGCCTCGCCCTTCGCCCTCGCCCAGGTCGCCGACGCGGGTGACATCGCGGCGAACCCCTTCAACATCAACGAGGCCGTCGAGACCGTCGAGGCGGCGGCCGACGGTCTGCTCTCCACCGGTGCCCGGCTGATGACGCTCGGCGGTGACCACACCATCGCGCTGCCGCTGCTGCGTTCGGTCGCGAAGAAGCACGGCCCCGTCGCCCTGCTCCACTTCGACGCCCACCTGGACACCTGGGACACCTACTTCGGCGCGGAGTACACCCACGGCACCCCGTTCCGCCGGGCCGTCGAGGAGGGCATCCTCGACACCGAGGCGCTGTCCCACGTCGGAACCCGCGGGCCGCTGTACGGCAAGAAGGACCTCACCGACGACGCCAGGATGGGCTTCGGCATCGTGACCTCCGCCGACGTCATGCGGCGCGGCGTCGACGAGATCGCCGACCAGCTGCGGCAGCGCATCGGCGACCGGCCGCTCTACATCTCCATCGACATCGACGTGCTCGACCCGGCGCACGCCCCCGGTACCGGCACCCCGGAGGCGGGCGGCCTGACCTCGCGCGAACTCCTGGAGATCCTGCGCGGGCTGTCCTCCTGCCACCTCGTCTCCGCCGACCTGGTCGAGGTCGCCCCGGCCTACGACCACGCCGAGATCACGTCCGTCGCCGCCTCCCACACGGCGTACGAGCTGACGACGATCATGTCCCGCCAGATCGCGGAAGGCCGCACCAAGTGAGTCACGACCACGACGACCGACCGCAGCTCACCGCCGCGCAGGCCGAGGCGGCCCTGAGGCCCCCGGCAGGGCGCAACGGCGGCGACCTGGTCGTCGAGACCCTCCAGGGGCTCGGCGCCACCACCGTCTTCGGGCTGCCCGGACAGCACGCCCTCGGCATGTTCGACGCGCTGCGCCGCTCCTCGCTCTCGTACGTCGGACTGCGCGTCGAGAACAACGCGGGCTTCGCCGCCGACGCCTACGGCCGGATCACCGGCGAGGTGGCCCCGCTGCTGCTCTCCACCGGCCCCGGCGCGCTGACCTCCCTGGCCGCGCTCCAGGAGGCGGCCGCGGCCTCGGCGCCCGTGCTGGCGATCTCCAGCCAGATCCCCACGGCCGGGCTCGGCGGCGGACGCCACGGATACCTGCACGAACTCCGCGACCAGCAGGCATCCTTCCGCGGCGTCGTGAAGTCCGTGCACACCGTGCGCACGGCGTCGCAGATCCCGTCCGCGATCGCCGCCGCCTGGGAGTCCGCGCTGACCGCCCCGCACGGGCCGGTCTGGGTCGAGATCCCGCAGGACGTGCTGCTCGCCGAGACGCTCCTGCCGGTCGTCAGCGCCCTCGACGCCACCCCGCGAGAGCTGTACCCGCGCCCCGAGCTCACCCTGGTGGCCGCTCACCTGCTGTCGAACGCCGAACGTCCGGCGATCATCGCGGGCGGCGGAGTCGTGCGGTCGGACGCGGCGGGCAAGCTGCTCGCGCTCGCGGAGAAGATCGACGCCCCGGTCGTCACCACCTTCGGCGGCAAGGGCGCCTTCCCCTGGGAGCACCCGCTCTCGCTCCAGTCCTGGCTGGAGGACCGCTACACCACGGACTTCCTGGAGTCCGCGGACGTGCTGCTGGTCGTCGGGTCCGGGCTCGGCGAGCTCTCCTCGAACTACCACACGTTCGCCCCGCGCGGCCGGGTCGTGCAGATCGAGGCCGACGCCGGGAAGCTGGAGTCCAACCACCCCGCGCTCGGCATCCACGCCGACGCCCGCGAGGCCCTCGCCGACCTCCTGGACGCGGTGGAGCCACGCGAGGACGAGGGCGCGGCGGAGCGCGTCCGTGAGCTGCTCGGGAAGATCGGCGACCGCATCGCGGCGCAGGACCTCACGCTGGAGCGGCAGGTGCTCGCCTCCGTCCGCGAGGCGCTGCCCGACACCTCGCCCAGTTTCTGGGACATGACGATCCTCGCCTACTGGGCCTGGTCCGCCTTCGACGCCCGCCACCCGAACACGATGCACTCGGCGCAGGGCGCCGGCGGTCTCGGCTACGGCTTCCCCGCCGCCATCGGCGCCGCGGCGGCCGACCGGACCAGGCCTGTGCTCGCGGTCTCGGGTGACGGCGGCGCGATGTACTCGATCGCCGAGCTCGCCACCGTCCGGCAGTACGACCTGCCCGTCACCTGGCTGATCGTCGACGACGGGGGGTACGGCATCCTGCGGGAGTACATGACGGGCGCCTTCGGCGAGGCCACGGCGACCGAGCTCTCCCGCCCGGACTTCGTCGCCCTCGCCGAGTCCTTCGGCGTGCCCGCGGTCCTCACGACGCCGGAGTCCCTGGCCACCGACCTCGGCAAGGCCCTCGCGGCACCCGGCCCGTCGGTGGTGGTGCTCCCGGCGCTGCTGAGGATGTTCGAGCCGACGCACCTCTGAGCCTCGCCCCTCGCCGGGTCCGGACCGGCTTCCGGCCAGGACCGGCTTCCCGCCCGGACCGGGCGAGGGCGACGGCGTGGCGTCGGTCACCGCGCCCGGCCCGGAGGTCAGGCGTGGCGCGGCCGGTGCCGGGGAGGCTGCCCCGCTGTGCTCCAGGCCATAGGCGAGTTGTCCGTTTCCATGCATCATGTCCGGGTGCTCCGTCGGGGCGAACCAGCGAGACGGTGCGGAGGACGGCATGACTGACCAGCGAATCTCCCGGTACGCGCGCCTGGCGTGCCGAACCGCCCTGATCGGCTGCGTTCTCGCCCCCGCGGCCCTGGCGGCGTCGCCCGCCACCGCGGCCCCGTCCCCTGCCGTCTCCTGCGTCTCGGACCGGCCGGGGCTCGCCGCGAAGCTGACCAGGGACATCACCGCGGCCCTCAAGGGGCACAAGTCCACCACCGCTCTGGCGGTGCGGGACCACCGCACACGTACGAGCTGCGCGCTTCGGCCCACCCAGCACGTGGACTCGGCGAGCGTCGTCAAGGTCACGGTCCTGTCCGCACTGCTCTGGGACGCGCAGCGGACGGACCGGCCGATCACCGCGCGCGAGGGTGAGCTCGCCACGGCCATGATCACCAAGTCCGACAACGACGCGACCACCGAGCTGTGGGACTGGCTCGGCCCCGCGAAGGTCAAGGGGTTCATCAAGGCGGCGGGCATGACCCGTACGGCGCTGGACCCCGGGGGCGCATGGGGGCTGACGCAGATCACCGCCCACGACGAACAGCGTCTGCTGACCCTGGTCACGGCCAGGAACAAGGTCCTCGACGACAGCTCGCGGTCCTTCGTCCTGGAGCGGATGCGCGAGGTCGTGCCGGAACAGCGCTGGGGCGTTCCGGCCGGCGCCCCGGGCGACGCGACGGTCCAGCTCAAGAACGGCTGGCTGGAGCGGTCCACGCACGGCTGGCGGGTGCACAGTGTCGGGGCGTTCAGCGGTGAGGGCCACGACTACGTGATCACCGTGCTGACGCAGGACAACAAGACGATGGAGGACGGCGTCGACACCATCCAGGCCGTCTCCGAGGCCGTCCACAAGGACATCGGGCCCGCCCGCCCCACGCACGGCTGATCCCGGCTCCCTGCCCGGTCGGCGTACCCGGTCCTAGGACCACAGGGTGCCCGGTCTCCGCCCATGGGCCGAGAATTGTTGCGGAAGGATGAAATCCGCTACTGGCCGCGTTGGGGAGTTGCGGTAGGTCGGACGGGGCGAAATCAGGAGGCACGGGTGGCGGGCGCGGAGAAACAGGGCGTGGAGGGACCACACGCGGAGGCGGCGCGCGCGGAGGGACCGGGCGTCGGGGCACCGGGTGCCGGGGCACCGGCCACGGAGGCGCCGGGCTGGGGCCGGAGGCTGACCGGGTACGCCTGGCGCTACCGGCGCAACGTCGTGCTGGCCCTCGGTTCGTCGCTCGCCGGCATGGGCGTGATGGCCCTCGTCCCGCTGATCACCAAGGTGATCATCGACGACGTCGTCGGCAGCCACACCCGCTCCCTCGGCCTGTGGACCGGCCTGCTCATCGGTGCGGCCGTCCTCGTCTACGCCGCCACCTTCGTACGCCGCTACTACGGCGGCCGGCTCGCCCTCGACGTCCAGCACGACCTGCGGACCGAGATGTACGGCAGCCTCACCCGCCTCGACGGGAAGCGGCAGGACGAGCTGTCCACCGGGCAGGTCGTGGGGCGGGCCACCAGCGACCTCCAGCTGATCCAGGGGCTCCTCTTCATGCTCCCGATGACCATCGGGAACGTCCTGCTCTTCCTCATCTCCCTGGTGATCATGGCGTGGCTCTCGCTGCCCCTGACCCTTGTCGCCGTCGCCGTCGCGCCCGCGCTCTGGTTCATCGCTCGCCGCTCCAAGGCCCGCCTCTTCCCCGCCACCTGGTACGCCCAGAGCCAGGCCGCCGCCGTCGCGGGCGTGGTCGACGGGGCCGTGTCCGGGGTCCGGGTCGTCAAGGGATTCGGCCAGGAGGAACAGGAGACCGGCAAGCTCCGCGAGGTCAGCCGCAGGCTCTTCGCCGGGCGGCTCCGCACCATCCGGCTGAACTCCCGCTACACCCCGGCGCTCCAGGCCGTCCCCGCGCTCGGCCAGGTCGCCATGCTGGCCCTCGGCGGCTGGCTGGCCACCCGGGGGGAGATCACCCTCGGCACCTTCGTCGCCTTCTCCACCTACCTGGCCCAGCTCGTCGGCCCGGTCCGGATGCTCGCCATGGTCCTCACCGTCGGTCAGCAGGCCCGGGCCGGTGTGGAGCGGGTCCTCGAACTGATCGACACCGAGCCCTCCCTGCGGGACGGCACGAAGGACCTCCCGGCGGACGCCCCCGCAAGCGTGGAGTTCGACGACGTCCGCTTCGGCTATACCGACGACCGCCCCGTGCTCGACGGCTTCTCGCTCACGATCGAGCCCGGCGAGACCGTGGCCGTCGTCGGCGCGTCCGGCAGCGGCAAGTCCACCGTCTCGCTCCTGCTGCCCCGCTTCTACGACGTCTCGCACGGCGCCGTCCTGGTCGGCGGTCACGACGTCAGGGAGCTGACCCAGAACTCGCTGCGGGCCGCCATCGGGCTCGTGCCCGAGGACAGCTTCCTCTTCTCGGAGTCGGTCGGCGCCAACATCGCGTACGGATACCCGGGCGCCACCCAGGAGGAGATCGAGCGGGCCGCGCGCGCCGCCCAGGCGCACGGCTTCATCTCCGAGCTGCCCGACGGCTACGACACCAAGGTCGGCGAGCACGGGCTCACCCTGTCCGGCGGCCAGCGCCAGCGCGTCGCGCTCGCCCGGGCCATCCTCACCGACCCCCGTCTGCTGCTGCTCGACGACGCCACCTCCGCGGTCGACGCCCGCGTCGAACACGAGATCCACGACGCCCTGGCCCAGGTCATGCGGGGACGCACCACCCTGCTGATAGCCCACCGGCGCTCCACACTCGGCCTGGCCGACCGCATCGCCGTACTCGACCGCGGGCGGCTCGCGGACATCGGCACGCACGCGGAGCTGGAGCGCCGCTCGGCGCTCTACCGGCGTCTGCTCACCGACCCGGACGAGCTGGGCGGCACCTCTCCGGGGCACCGGCCCGCCGTGGTGGACGCGCCCGAGGATGACCGGGCGCTCCAGGACGAACTGGACGCCGAGTTCGACGCCGAGCAGGGCGTCACCCCCGGCCTGTGGGTCCGCCAGGAGGAGCAGCGCGACCCGGCTGCGGCCGGTATGCCCGCCACGCCCGAGCTGCTGGCCCAGGTCGACGCGCTGCCGCCGGCCACCGACGTCCCCGCCATCGACGAGGCGAGCGCGGTGCGCCCGGAGAAGTCGTACGGCCTGCGCAGGCTGCTGCACGGCTTCGGGCTCCCGCTGCTGGTGAGCCTCGGGCTGGTGGCGGTCGACGCGGGCATGGGACTGCTGCTGCCCGTGCTGATCCGGCACGGCATCGACGACGGCGTCACCAAGATGGCGCTCGGCGCGGTCTGGGCGGCGGCGGGGCTGGGTCTGCTCGCCGTCGCCGTGCAGTGGGCGGCCCAGATCGGTGAGACCCGGATGACGGGGCGTACCGGTGAACGCGTGCTGTACTCCCTGCGCCTCAAGATCTTCGCCCAGCTCCAGCGGCTCGGCCTCGACTACTACGAGCGCGAGCTGACCGGCCGGATCATGACCCGGATGACGACGGACGTGGACGCCCTGTCCACGTTCCTGCAGACCGGCCTCGTCACCGCCTTCGTCTCCGTCGTCACCTTCTTCGGCATCACGGTCGTGCTGCTGGTCCTCGACGTCCAGCTGGCGCTGGTCGTGTTCGCGACCCTGCCGGTGCTGATCGTCGGCACGGTCTTCTTCCGCCGCAGGAGCGTCAAGGCGTACGAGCTCGCGCGCGAGCGCATCAGCGTCGTCAACGCCGACCTCCAGGAGTCCGTCGCCGGGCTGCGGATCGTGCAGGCGTTCCGGCGCGAGACGGACGGCGCCGAACGGTTCGCGGCGCGCAGCGACCACTACCGCCAGGCCAGGGTCCGCGGGCAGTGGCTGATCTCCGTCTACTTCCCGTTCGTGCAGCTGCTCGCCTCGGTCGCCGCGGCGGCCGTGCTGATCGTCGGCGCGGGCCGGGTCGACAACGGCACGCTGACCACGGGCGCACTGGTCGCCTACCTCCTCTACATCGACCTGTTCTTCGCCCCGGTGCAGCAGCTGTCGCAGGTCTTCGACGGCTACCAGCAGGCCACCGTCTCCCTCGGCCGGATCCAGGAACTCCTGCGGGAACCGACCTCCACGGCCGACCACGACGATGCGCTGGACGTGACGTCGCTGCGCGGCGAGATCGCCTTCGAGGACGTGTCGTTCGCGTACGCCGGTGACGAGGAGGCCCTCACCGGTGTCGATCTGCGCATCCCGGCGGGCCAGACGGTGGCTTTCGTCGGGGAGACGGGCGCAGGCAAGTCCACGCTGGTCAAGCTCGTCGCGCGCTTCTACGACCCGACCGGCGGGCGGGTGACGGCGGACGGCACGGATCTGCGCCGGCTCGACCGGACGGCGTACCGGCACCGGCTCGGGGTCGTGCCCCAGGAGTCGTACCTCTTCGAGGGCACGGTCCGCGACGCCATCGCGTACGGGCTCCCGGAGGCGACGGACGCCCAGGTGGAGGCGGCGGCCAGGGCGGTCGGCGCGCACGACATGATCGCGACCCTGGAGGGCGGCTACCTGCACGAGGTCGCCGAGCGGGGCCGGAACCTCTCGGCGGGCCAGCGCCAGCTGATCGCGCTCGCCCGTGCCGAGCTGGTCGACCCGGACATCCTCCTGCTCGACGAGGCGACCGCCTCCCTCGACCTGGCCAGTGAGGCGCAGGTCAACCAGGCCACCGACCGGCTTGCGGGCCGGCGCACCACGCTGGTGGTCGCACACCGGCTGACGACAGCCGCGCGTGCCGACCGGGTCGTGGTCATGGACCGGGGCAGGGTCGCCGAGGACGGCACCCACGACGAGCTGCTGGCCAGGGACGGGATGTACGCACGGCTGTGGCGCACCTTCATAGGGGAGGACATAGGGGAGGGCGCCCCGGCGGGTGTGTGACGTCCCCGGTACGGCGCGCCGCCGGCCCGGACCCCGCTTCCCACCGGTCCGGAACCCGACAGCCTTCTCCGTGCGTCGTACACCCGTATGTGCGGGTAGCGAATGATGGCCGGTGTGTTCGAAGGGGCTGGTGTGGTGGACGGGATGCACGGTGTGCCGAAGACGTCAAGGCGTACGGGGCGGGCAGCGGCGGCGATGCTCGTCCTGCCGCTTCTGGGTGCCCTGGGCCTGGTGCTCGGCCCCGCCGGAGCCCCGGCGGAGGCCGCGTCGGGCTGTTCCGGGCGGCTGGCGAAGACGGTGAGGTTCGCCACCGGTTCGCTGCGTGTCTACGAGAGCCGCTCCTACGCGTGCGCCGTGACCGTGGCCAGGAAGCCGGGGGCGCGCCGGGCGATGCGGGTGTCGCTCCAGCCCCGCGGAGGCAGCGCCGTGGTCGACCGCGGGAAGTTCACCGAGCTGGCGGGCCCGGTCACGGTGCACGCGTTGAACCGCTGCGTCAGGGCTTCCGGTTCGGTCGGCAGATCCTCCGGCTCCACGGGCTGGATCCTCTGCTGAGAGGCGACCGGGTCTGGCGTGGCGAGTGCTACCCCGCTAGGTTCACGGCGTCCGTCGTGAATCAAGGGGAGGGTGCATGCGCAAGGCGCTCAGAGGCGTTCTGTCGCTCGCGGTGCTCATAGGCACGGTGAGTGCGACCGGTGCCTCGGCCGGTGCGGCCACCGCCGCGGAACCGACCGCGAAGCAGAGCAACGGCTCCACCACCAGCAGCAAGGACATCAAGGACCGCATCCTGGCCATCCCCGGGATGAGTCTGATCGAGGAGAAGCCGTACCCCGGCTACCGCTACTTCGTCCTGAACTACACCCAGCCGGTCGACCACAAGCACCCGTCCAAGGGCACCTTCCAGCAGCGCGTCACGCTGCTGCACAAGGACACGACCCGGCCGACGGTCTTCTTCACCAGCGGCTACAACGTCTCCACCAACCCCAGCCGCAGTGAGCCGACCCAGATCATCGACGGCAACCAGGTCTCCCTCGAGTACCGGTTCTTCACCCCGTCCCGCCCGGCCCCGGCCGACTGGTCGAAGCTCGACATCTGGCAGGCCGCCAGCGACCAGCACCGCGTCTTCAGCGCGCTGAAGAAGATCTACTCCAAGAACTGGCTGACCACCGGCGGCTCCAAGGGCGGCATGACCGCCACCTACTTCGAGCGCTTCTACCCGAAGGACATGGACGGCGTGGTCGCCTACGTCGCCCCCAACGACGTGGTCAACGACGAGGACTCGGCGTACGACCGCTTCTTCGCCCGCGTCGGGACCAAGGAGTGCCGCGACCGGCTGGGCGGCGTCCAGCGCGAGGCCCTCGTCCGGCGCGAGCCGCTGGAGAAGAAGCTCGAGGCCTACGCCGCCGAGAACGGCTACACGTTCAACACCGTCGGCACGCTCGACAAGGCGTACGAGGCCGTCGTCATGGACTACGTCTGGGCGTTCTGGCAGTACAGCCTGCTCGCCGACTGCGAGTCCGTCCCGGCCGACGCCCCGAACGCCACCGACCAGGAGATCTGGGACTCCGTCGACGGCATCTCGGGCTTCTCCGCCTACGCCGACCAGGGCCTGGAGACCTACACGCCGTACTACTACCAGGCCGGTACCCAGCTGGGCTCGCCCGACATCCGGCAGCCCTGGCTCGGCAACCTGAGCCGCTACGGCTACCAGCCGCCGCGCACCTTCGTGCCGCGCTCCATCCCGATGAAGTTCAAGCCCTCGGCGATGCGCGACGTGGACAGCTGGGTCAGGAACAACGCCCGCAACATGCTGTACGTCTACGGCGAGAACGACCCGTGGGGTGCCGAGCCCTTCCGGCTCGGCCGCGGCGCCCGTGACAGCCACGTCTACACGGTGCCCGGCGGCAACCACGGCTCGAAGGTCGCCGGCCTGGTCACCGACGAGAAGGCGAAGGCCACCGCGGCGATCCTGCGCTGGGCCGGTGTCGCGCCCGCGGCCGTGGAGGCCGACCCGGCGAAGGCGAAGCCTCTCGCGAAGTTCGACGCCCGCCTCGACGAGCGGGACGCCGAACTCCGGCGGGACCAGGGCACGCTGCGCCCGTAACGGCTGTCGGCAGGTACAGGAGGAAGGGCGGCGCCCGCCAGGTGTGAACGACACCTGGCGGGCGCGGCCCACCGCTCCGTACGGGTGACTTACGTCCTGGGCCGGGTGGAGGACCGGTACGACAGTCCGTAGCCCACGGGGTACAGCGCCTGTGCGGGTGCGTCCGCGCGCTGCACCGGGACCGGGAGCCTGCCCACCGGCTCGGCGCGGCCCGCGATCACCCGTGCGGCCGCCCGCAGTTCGACGTCCGTCCAGGAGTACGCGGTGAGGCTCGCCGCATAGCCCGTACCTGCCAACTGGGCGATGTCGTACGGGTTCCGGATCGCGAGAGTGATCACCGGGACGCCGGTCGCGGTGAGTGCGGCGACCAGGGTGCGCTGCGAGCTCGTCGCCGACACGTTGTACGTGCCCACGACCACCGCGTCCTTGCCCTCGGCGGCGGCCACCGCCTCGGCGATCTTCGCCGCGGTCGGGGCCGTGCCCGTCGACAGGGCCGTGGCCGTGTACCCCAGCTCCTCGAAGGCGTCGGCGAGTGTCGTGGTCGGAGGGCCCGTCGTGCCGGAGGGCGAGGCCGGATCCGCGCCCACCACCAGGAGGTTGCGGTGGGACCGGCGCGAGAGCGGCAGCAGCGAGCCCTCGTTGGCGAGCAGCGTGGTCGTCCGCTCGGCGATCCGGTCGGCGGCGGCCAGGTGGGACCGCACGCCCACGGTGCGGTCGACGCCCCGGTGGGTGACGTAGGGGTCGCGGAACAGCCCGAGCTTCGTCTTCAGCCGCAGGATGCGCAGGATCGATTCCTCGATGCGCGCCTCGCTGATCTCGCCGCCCTTCACGGCGTTCAGCACGGCGTTCCAGGCGACCTTCAGGTCCGGCGGGTTGAGCAACTGGTCGACCCCGGCCAGCAGCGCCAGGACGGGGACGCGCTCGTCGCCGTACTTCGTGCGGACGCCCTCCATGCCCAGGGCGTCGGTGACCACGACGCCGTCGTAACCGAGCTCCTCGCGCAGGATGCCGGTGAGGATCGGGTGGGACAGCGTGGCAGGGTCCTCCGACGCGTCCAGGGCGGGCACCACGATGTGCGCCGTCATGATCGAGTCGATGCCGGCGGCGACGGCCGCCCGGAACGGCGGGGCGTCCAGCTGTGCCCACTGCTCCCGGGTGTGGCTGATGACGGGCAGGCCGGTGTGGCTGTCGGTGCTGGTGTCGCCGTGACCGGGGAAGTGCTTGGCGGTCGAGGCGATCCCGGCGCCCTGGTAGCCCTTCACCTGCGCGGCCACCATGCCGGCGACGGACTCCGGGTCGGAGCCGAAGGAGCGTACGCCGATGACCGGGTTGGCCGGGTTCACGTTGACGTCGGCGTCCGGCGCGTAGTTCTGGTTGATGCCCATCGCGGCCAGTTCGGCCCCGGCGATCAGGCCCGCCCTGCGGGTGTCGGAGCGCGAGCCGCCCGCACCCAGCGCCATCGCACCCGGCAGCAGCGTCGCCGGCTCCCCGACGCGGCACACGATGCCGTGCTCCTGGTCCGTGGAGACCAGGAGCGGCAGCGGGGTGCGCCCGGCGAGCCCCGCACGCTGGATGCCGTTGGAGAGGTCGGCGATCTGGTGCGGGTCGCGGGTGTTGTGGGCCCAGGCGAAGTAGATGATCCCGCCGACGTGGTACGTCGAGATCAGCTCGGCGGCCGTACGGACCCCGATCTCGTCGAGGTTGGCGTCGATGTCGGCCTGGTCGGGCGCGGTGGCGGAGTGCCCGTACACCCGCATCACGAAGAGCTGGCCGACCTTCTCCTCCAGGCTCATCCGGGCGATGAGCCGCTTGAGGTGCCTGTCCGACGCGGCGCCGGACGCGGACGCCTGTGCGGTGCCGGGAACCGCGGCCATGCCGGTCACGGCGGCTGCCGCGGTGGCCGCGGTGGCGGTGAGGATGGTGCGTCTGGAGGTGCGGTGGTGCACGTGAGCCCCTTCCGGTACTGAAAGAAACTTCCAAGAAGGTACGGATATATGGAAAGTAACTACCAGTCAAGGGGGCGGCCCGAGAAAGAGGAGTACACGTGGAGAGTGGACGGGAGCCCCTGGTCCCGAGCGGGCGCGGCCTACTGCTTCGGCGCGCCGAGCCGCAGGATGTGCTCCCGTCCCGGGGCCAGCAGCTCCGGAAGGGCGGCGGCCCGGGGGTACCAGCGCTTCTCGTACTCCCAGCACACCCAGCTGTCGGGGGCGAGCGCGTCCAGGCAGGACTTCAGCGGCAGCACCCCGGCGCCCAGGGCCAGCGGCGTGGTGTCCTCGGCGGAGGCGATGTCCTTCACCTGTACGTATCCGAGGTGCGGGGCCAGCACCGCGTGACTGGCCGCCGGGTCCTCGCCCGCCAGCCAGGTGTGCATCACGTCCCAGATCGCGCCGATCTGCCCGTGCCCCACGGTGCCCACCACACGGGCCACATCGGCCCCGGCGCGGTGCGAGTCGTGCGTCTCCAGCAGGATGCGTACGTCCATGTCTGCGGCGTGCGAGGCGGCGGCCCCCAGCCGGCGGGCGGCGACCGCGTCGGCCGTGGCGGGGTCCTGGTCCCCACCCCCGGGGAACACCCGGACGTACGCCGCGCCCAGGTCGTGCGCCAGCTCCACCAGTTCGGCGAGCTCGGCGAGCACCGGCTCGTCCGCGCCCTCGGCCGCCACCTTCGCATACCCGGCGACGGTCAGGATCTCGACCCCGCCGCGCTCGAACTCAGCGACCACGGCGGCCCGTTCGGCCGGGGTGAGGCCGGGGTGCACCGGCTCCTCCGGATGGGCGCGCAGCTCGACCCCCTGGTAGCCGTGCCCGGCGGCGAGCCGCACCACGTCCGCGACGGGCATCCCCGGCACTCCGAGGGTCGAGAGAGCGAGCTTCACGATGTGTCCTTCCGCTGGGGTCCCGGCACGGGATCGGCCTGGTGCCACCTCGGCTCCTGCCCGTCGCTCCCGCCGTCACTCCCGCGCGACGCCCAGCGTACGGGTGCCCACGGCCTCGTCCGCCGGGACGCAGCCGGCTGCCAGGCGGACCCCGGGCAGATGCCCCTTGCTCGCGAAGTGCTCCCGTGCCGAACGCGCCGAGGCGAGGGCGGGAGCCCGCCGCCCCAGGGCGAACAGGGTCCGGGCCCGGTCCAGTTCGGCCGTCGCCATGACCAGCGGGGAGTCCGTCAGCAGAGATGCCCGCACGGCGCGTTCCGCGTGGTCGGCCGCCTCCACCGGACGCCCGGCGGCGGCTGCCAGCCGGCCCCGCAGTCCGTCCAGGCCGACGGCGTCCGCACGGCTCAGCTCCGCCGCGTCCCCGACGCCCGCGATCCAGGCCGCCGCCGGACGCGTCCGGCCCTCGTCGAGTTCGATCCGGGCCGCGTCCAGCGCCACGGCCGACCGCATCCCTCCCGCCTCGGCGTGCCGGGCCGCCTCCTCCGCCTGCGCCAGCAGGTCCAGCGCGGCGCCGGCGTGCCCGAGCAGCGTCTCCACCGCGGCCCGGAACACCGGCAGGAACACCTCCGCCTCGGCGAACCGCAGCCTCCCGGCCAGCTCCCGGGCCTCGGCGAGGCAGGCGTGTGCTTCGCGCGGCCGGTCCTGGAGGGCGTACAGCACGGCCAGGGGGCGGTTCAGGGTGAGCCTGACCGTCGGGCGGCCCTCTCCGTGCGCGTCCAGCAGCGCGCGGCAGCGGGCCACCGCCTCCGGGGCCGGCACCGGGCCGCGCCAGAGGGAGACGCCGATGGCCCCGAGGGCACCGGCCCGTTCGGGTTCGGCCCCGGCCAGTACCGCCTGCTCCAGGGCGCACGCCTGGTCGCGTTCCGCCTCCTCGTGCCGGCCGGCCTGCTGGAGGTGCTGGGCGAGCCTCAGGTGCGACCGGGCCCGGCCGAGCGCGTCACCCGCCGCCTCGAAGACCGGCAGCACGGCCCGCGCCGTCGCGGTCAGCCCCGCGCCCGGACCTGCCGGGTCCAAGGCGGCGAGCGCGAGCCCGGCGTGCGCGGACTCCACCGTGGCGGAGTCCATGTCGCGCACCTGGCGCAGCAGGCGGGCCCCGCTCCCGGTCTGCCCGAGGGCCACCCGCACCTCACCGAGCCTGCGCACCGAGCCCGCGTCGTCCGGGTCGAGCCCGACCGCCCGCTCCAGCAGACTGTGCGCCCGGTCCAGGTCGGACCTGGCGGCGGCCTGGGCTCCGGCTCTGCCCAGCGCCGTCGCGGCGCGGCTGCGCAACAGTCCGGTCCCGGCGTCGAGCAGCCCGAGTTCGGTCCGGTAGCGGAAGGCGCGTTCGAGGTGGCCGCCGACGGCGCCGTCCCCGGCCCGCAGCACCCGGGGCAACTCGGCCGCCCAGGCGTGGCGGTCCGCCTTGGCGCGTTCGGACAGCGACGCGTACGTCACCTCGTGCACCAGCCCGCTGCTGAACCGGTACGCCGCCTCCGGGCCGCTCGCCGGTACCGGCTCCACCAGGCGCCGCCGGCTCAGCGCCACCAGTACGTCCTCGATGCGGCCCAGGTGACGGGTCCGGTCGGGGGAGTGGACGTTCACCGCCGCCCATCCCCGCCGCGCCGCCGGCAGCGCGGACGCCTCCAGCAGCAGGAGTTCCACCGAGGTGAACTCACGGCCGATCACGGCGGCGAGATCGAGGACGGTCCGCTCGCTCCGGGCCAGCGCCCCGATCCGGGTGCCCAGCAAGGCCTTGAGGGTGGGCGGCGGCCCGGCGGCCGAGCCGTCGGCGGCTCCGCCGGCCCGACCCCCGACCAGCAGTTGTTCCAGATGGAGCGGGTTGCCCTCGGCGCGGGACAGCAGCCGCTCGTCCACCGGTCCGTCCCCGCCGTCGAGCAGGGCCGGCCGCCCGGCGAGCCGGACGCTGTCCTCCCGCGACAGTCCCGTGAGGTGGAGACAGCCCGTGGTGTCGGCCGTCCCGTCGGGGCGCCCGACACAGACCACCAGCACGCGCGCGGGCCCCGAGTCTCCCGCCAGCCGTTCCAACGTGCGCGTCAGCAGCGGCGCCGCCTCGTGCGAGTCGTCCAGCACCAGGACGAACGGCCTGTCACGGGCGGCCCTGCCCAGCGCCGTCGTCAGCGCGGCGCACATGTCCTCGAACGGTGCGTTGGGGGCGCCGTCGCGCAGCAGTCCCGCCGACAGCAGGGCCATCGCGTCGTCGTACGCCGTGCCCGCACCCGGACCGCCGTCCTCGGGCCGGTCCGCGGCGGGGGCGAGTGGCGGCAGGGTGCGCAGGGCGTCGGCGAGAGGGGTGAGCGTGCCCTGGTCCCCGAGCGCCCCGCACCTGCCCGCGCCGTAGCCGAGGGCGCCCGAGCCGGAGCGCCGCGTCAGCCATTCGCGTACCAGCCGGGTCTTGCCGATACCGGGCTCCCCGGTCACCCGCAGCAGACCGGGCCGCGCGCCGCGCGCGGTGTCCGACAGGGCCGCGTCCAGTGCGTCCTGCTCGGCGAGACGCCCGACGAAGGGGACGTCGAAGCGCCGCATCAGCGCCGGACCGTCCGCGCCCACGGCGGGCAGCCGGTAGGTCTCCGAACTGTCCTGCTCGGCCTTCGGCCGGAGCGGCCCGGTGGGCCCGACCTCGCGTCCGCCCTCCACGGGGGTGGCCGCGACGGCGCACGGTGTTCCGCACGAGGAGCAGAACCGTGCTTCCTCCGGCAGGTCCTGACGGCACGTGGGGCAGGTCATGACGATCCCTTCCTGGGGGTCGGTGCTTGTGCTGCCTCGCGGGTACGGCCCGGCCCGATCCCGCACGGGGCCGTCCGGCGGCGCCCGCGGCCGGGCCTCGGCGGCGGGCCGTCCGGCGGGTAGGGAAGACTTCCCGGCCCGCTCGACCTGCTCACCCTCGGCCGAGCACCAGGGAAGCGCCGCCGCCGAGGGGCCGGACGCGCTCCCTTACCGGGCCGGGAGCACCGGCGTCCCGCTCGGTGGCCGCGCTCTCGCGGGCGTACAGGCAGAGCAGCCGCGGGACCTCGTACAGCGCGGCGTGTGCGGTGACCTCACCGGTGGGCGAGGTCACCGCACCGCTGTCGATGAGCGCCTCGACCGCGCGTATGGTGCCCCGCTCGTCTCGCTCCAGCGCCGCCATCGCGCGGTCCAGCGTGAATCCGCCCCGCCCGAGCCCCGCGAGCCGCACGAGCGTCCCCCGGTCGCGGGCACCCAGGTCCCGCCAGCCCGCGGCGAGGCGGGAGCGCACGGACACGTCTCCGGCGACCAGTTCGTCCAGCGCCGCGGTCGGGTCGTCGAGCCGGTCCGCGTACTCCGCCAGCGGAAGGTGCCGCAGGACCGACAGCCGCATCCCGCTCACCGCCACCGCCAACGGCAGTGCCCCGCAGGCCCGTACGATGCGCAGCGCCGCCGGCGGGTCCGTCCGCAGCCGGTCCTCCCCGATCAGCGTGGCCAGCAGCTCCAGTGCCTCGTCGTCCTCCGGCACGGCCAGCGCCGTCCGGTGCGCGTCCTCCAGCCCGGCCAGCTGACCGCGCGCGGTGAGCACCACCGAACACCGTCCGGACCGGGGCAGCAGCCCCCGCACCGACGCCTCGTCCGCCACGTCGTCCAGCACGATCAGCGCCCGGTGCCGCGACAGCCAGTCCTGCCAGTCGTTCTCGGCCCGCGCCGGATCCGGCCGTCCCGGCCCGCCTGCGTCGCACAGCCGCCCCAGTTCGTCCAGCATGCCGTCGCGGCCGCGGGCCGTGCCGTCCTCGCGCCGGGCCCGTACGTGAACACGCCCGTCGGGGAACCGGTCCGCGAGCAGGTGGGCCGCCCGGACGGCCAGTGCCGACTTTCCCACCCCGGCCGGACCGGAGACGATCAGCACGGCCCCGTCCGGGGCGCCCGACACGTCGAGCAGCCGCGCCAGTTCGCCGTCCCGGCCGGTGAAGTGCCGGCTGTCCGCGGGCAGCGACACACCGCACGCGGCGTTGCGGGGAGCGGCGGGCCGGGACGTGCGACCACCGCCGAGCATCGCCCGGTAGGCGGCCGCCATCGCCGGGCCGGGTTCCAGACCCAGCTCCCTGGCCAGCAGCTGCCGGTAGTCGTCGTACACCGCGAGCGCCTCCGCCTGCCGCCCCTTCTGGTGCAGGGAGTTCATCCACGCGGCCCGGAGCCGCTCCCGGAACGGGTGGCGCTCCACCAGGTCCCGCAGACCGTCCAGGGCCACGCCGGCCCGGCCCGTCTCGATCTCCGTCTCGGCCCAGTCCTCGTAGACGGTGAGGCAGCGGGACTCCAGCCGCTCCGCCTCCTCGGCCACCCCGGCGGAGTCCCGCAGGTCGTGCAGCGGCGGACGCTCTCCCCACAGGTCCAGCGCCTCCCGAAGCAGCCTGGCGGCGGTCCGCAGGTCCCCGCGCTCCCCGGCCGCCCGGCCCGCACGGGCCAGCGTCCGGAAGCGCAGCGTGTCGAGCTCGCCCTCCTCCACCCGCAGCCGGTAGCCGCCGTAGTCGTGCACCACCCGGCCCCGGTCGTCGCCGTCCACGGCCCCGAACAGCGCACGGGCGGCGCTGACATACACCTGCAGGTTCTTGCGCGCGGTCCGCGGCGGCCCCTCGGGCCACACCACGTCGGTGAGCACGTCGACCGGTACGGGGGTGTTGGGGCGGGACAGCAGAGTGGCCAGCACCAGCCGCTGCTTGCGCGGCCCGAGCGGCAGAGGCCTGCCGTCGATCACCGCCGAGAGCGGCCCGAGCAGCGAGAAGTACACCGCACCTGCGGTGCCGTGGCGGGTGGGGGCGGGGGTTCGGGTCATCAGCGGGCCTCCTGGTCGGGGGATGGGTGACAAGCTGCGGTACTCCGCCGATCCTGTCGCGATGTGGGGCGGGTCACATCGGTGCGCGCCCCGCATCTTCCCGGGCGCGCACCCGACCATCCGCGCTCAACTCCCCCATGCCGAGCTGAAGTTCCCCCATCCCCGGGAGCGACTTCCCCACGTCCTCAGGGCTGGTCGACGACGCAC
This sequence comes from Streptomyces sp. NPDC049970, assembly GCF_040660235.1. NCBI lineage: Bacteria > Bacillati > Actinomycetota > Actinomycetes > Kitasatosporales > Streptomycetaceae > Streptomyces > Streptomyces sp. NPDC049970. The sequence continues at coordinate 342,419 of NZ_JBFALP010000002.1, forward strand.
TCCGCGGCGAACTCGCACAGGGCCGTACGGTTCGCCCGGCCCGTCTTGCTGAGCAGACTGGCCAGGTGCTTCTCCACCGTGCGCGGCGAGATGGACAGCCGCTGCGCTATCTGCTGGTTGCCCGGCCGCTCCGCCAGCAGCACGAAGACCTCGTACTCGCGAGGAGTCACCCCGTTCGTCCGCAGCGGCGGCGGAATCCGGTCACGGCCGCCGCGGTGCTGGGTGACGCTCACCCCGGCCTGGCGCAGGGCCGCCCGGCACGCCGCCGCCGCGGGCTGCACCCCGGCGCCGTGGAAGAACTCCTCAGCGGTGCGCAGCCACACGACCGGCTCTCCCCAGCCGTCGGCGAACGCCGCCTCGGCGACCAGCCGCAGACCGAGGTGCCTGGCCACCGGGAAGGCCGCCGAGCGGGCGTGGAAGGCCGTCATGCGCCTGGCGGCCCCCGCCTGGTCCCCCTCCCGGCCGAGCAGCACCGCCTCCGCCAGCTCCAGGAACTGGCTGTTCCAGGCCAAGGCGGCTCCGGGCGCTCCGGCCGCCACCTCGTACTCGTCGCGCGACGCCTCACCGCCCAGCACCCGCAGCAGCGGGCGCAGCCCGTAGCGACCACTGAGGTAGTAGTAGCTCGGGTGGTCCCGTTCCCACGCGAGTACGGCGTCCAGGTCCCGCAGGGCCCGCACGCGGTCCTCGTCCAGGAGCGCGCCGATGGCCCCGCAGAAGCCCAGCCGCAGGGGCACCAGCGCGGACTCGTCGCCCCCGGCCCTGCGGAACGCGGCGAGCGACCGCTCCGTCTCCCGGCGGCGGCCACGGTGCGCCGCCGTCGCGGCCCTGGCCAGCAGCAGGTACCGGTGGGCGCCGTGGTTGCCGATCCTGGCACTTGCCTCCACCGACCGGCCGGTGATCTCCTCCGCCTCGTCCCATCGGCCGCACATCACCGCGTTCATCGCGAGGAGCCCGTCGACCGTCTGGGCCAGCAGCAGCGAACCCAGCTCCGCGGCAGCCGCCCGCGCGGAGTGCAGACGGGCCGCGTCACCGGTCCGCATGAAGCCGTTCACCCCCAGGCGCACCAGCGCCTCAACCCGCCACAGGGGCAGGGAGTGCTCGGTGGACAGCGCGAGCATCCGTTCCAGGCACGCGTCGGCGGCGTCGAAGCCCGTCTCCCGCGAGAGGAGCGCCAGCAACTGCCAAGCCTGGCAGGCGACTACCGGGAGCCCTTGTGCCTCAGCGGTCTCCGCGGCCGAGCGGGCGGCCCGTTCGACCGTCTCCGGATCCCGCCGCTCCTCACCCGGGAGGAGCGAGAGGTGGCCGTCGACGACCGCGAGCGACGCCTGGCGGGCGGGTGACGGGGACGGCCCGAACAGGCTCTCGGCCAGTGCGATCTGACGAGCCGTGTCGGCGGCCCGCTCCGCCATGACGGCCACCCAGGCGATCTTGATGTGGGCGTCCCCGCGTCGTGCGGCCGCCTCGGAGCGGGCGGGGACGGGGGGCAGGGACTCGGCGAGCGCGAGCGCGCCGTCCAGGTCGCCGCCTTCTGCCCTGGCCACCGCCAGGGACTCGGTGACGGCAGCCAGGTCGAGCTCGCCGGCCAGCGAGCGGGAACGCTCCAGCAGCACCACTGCCGAGCCGTGCGACCCCGCGGCGAGCATCCGCCGTCCCGCTTCGGCGAACTGGCGGGCCGCGCCGGCGCGATTGCCCGCCGCGAGCTCCAGGGAGGCCACCAGCTGGCGGAGATCCTCGTCGAGCGGCTCCCCGGACTGCTCGACGGCCGTGGCGGCACGCCGGGCCAGCGCGGCGCGCTCGGCCGGTGCCAGGGAGGAGACCAACGCCTCCGCGGTGAGTGTGTGCCGGAAGGTGTAGCGGTCCGGGGCCGCTCCGTCCGGGGCGATCACCCCGGTCTCGACGGCGGATCTCAGATGGGTGAACAGGGCCCGGTCCTCGAGGCCCGTGACGGTCTGCAGCACCGCCACGGAGAACTGGCTGCCCAGGGTCGCCGCCGTCAGCAGAAGGTCACGCACCGGCTCGTCCATCCGGTCCAGCCGCAGGGACCAGCTCCGGAGGATGCGCGAGGGCAAGGCCCAGTCCGGCTGCTCCGCCGCCTCCCAGCCGCTCTCGGTGCGCCGCAGCCTGCCCGTCTCCAGCAGATCGTCCAACAGCACCTCGACCAGGTACGGGTTGCCCGCCGCGCGTTCGACCAGTCGCTGCTGGACGGACGCGGGTATCGCGTCGGGCGGGGTCTCCAGGCACGCACCGGTCAGGGTCCGCACCTGCGCGTCGCCGAGGCCCCGTAACTCCACCACCGTCGCCGTGTGACGCTGCTCGGCGGAGCGTACGAGGTCCAGCGCGGTGCCGGGCTCCGGGCGCAGGGTCCCGAGCAGCAGGACCGGGAGGTCCGCCAGGTTGTCGATGACGTACTCGACGACCGCGACGGTCTCCGTGTCGCAGTCGTGCAGGTCCTCCAGCAGCATCACGCAGCCGGTGTCCCGGCCCAGCACCGACAGCAGCCTCAGGAGCGCCTCGGCCAGTTCGACCACGGTCTCCGTGTATCCCGGGGAGGCCCCGTTCCGCCACTCGGGCACCAGCCTGGCCAACGCGGGGTGGTACGGCACCAGTTCCGGGTCGGTCGGTGTGCCGGCCGCCCGGAAGTGCGACGACAGCGCCTCCATCAGGGGGCGGAACGGTACGACCAGGCCGGTGGAGCCCGCCCGGCCGCGCAGCACCGGCATGCCGAGCCCGTAGGCCTGGTAGGCACATTCACCCACCAGCCTGGACTTGCCGATCCCCGCCTCCCCGGCGAGAAACAGAGCGCGCCCCGAACGCCGTCGTGCGGCGTCCAGGGCGCTGCTCAGCAGGCCGATCTCCTCGTCACGCCCGATGGTGACCGGCGAATTCGCACGCATGGCCGCAGGCTACTTGAACCGTACAGAGCGCGGCAGTAGGCACATTCCCACTCATGAACGCTCGTCTGCGGTCATACGATCGTGAAGGTGGTCCACGGGAAGTCGCCGCCGGGGTCCGTCTCGCCCCCCGCGGCGCTGAGAAGTCTGCTGCGCAGGCCCAGTCTGCTTGTGTTACCGAGCGATATCAGGCCGGCGGGGTGCTCCGGCCCGCTCCCGTGCGCCGTCTCGTCCGCGTATCCGGCCGATTCGCTGATCTGCGTCATCTCTGCCTCATCTACTGTTCGTTGGTCGACAACGTCATGGATACGGAGGACCCTTCGCCCCCCACGGAGTGGCGCATGAGCAGTACCGGGCCGATCCGGTCGGGGAACCCCGCCCGCAGCAGCCCGTGTCCGATGCCCGACAGGCCGGTGAGCAGCCCGGGGTGAGGTACGTGTGCGGGCGTACCGCAGTGCGGTTGCGCCCGGTCGGCGGCGGCCAGCAGGGTGCCGGTCCGTCGCAGCCAGTGGGGGCGGAGGAGGGGCAGGGCTCCGTGGCCGAGCAGCTCCAGCACGCCCAGCTCACCGTGGCAGAGACTGTCGTCGCCGGGGGGCGTCGCGCGGGCCAGGTCGTCCGTCCGTGCCGTGAGCCAGTCGCGGAGCTCCGGATCGGCCACCGCCTGGGGGCTGTCGGCGACCGCGAGTGCGATCCCCGTGCCGCCCTCGCACCAGGCCGGCCCGTCGTGTCCGGCGAGCACGGCACGGCGCAGGGCGTCGAGCCCGGCGTCCCGGTAGCGGGTACCGCCGCCCGCCCCGGCGAACCGCAGCAGCGCCCAGCCGACGCCCGCGGCCCCCTCCGCGAAGCCCTCGGACGCGGGGAGCGCCGCGGATGCGATCCGCTCGGCGCAGCGTTCGGCGCCACGCCACGCCTCCGTACGGCCGGTGGCCCGGTGGACGGCGAGCAGCGACACCAGGCCGCCGGCCGCCCCGCCGCGTACCCCCATCCCTTCCTCGGCCGAACTCGCCGCACAGCTGAGCCTGGTGGCGGGTCCTGCCCACTCCGACACCTGGCGGTCGTCGAGCAGCTTCCCGATCTCGGCCAGGGCGTAGGCGATGCCGCCGAGGCCCGAGAAGGCGCCGGAGCCGAGCAGTCCCAGGTCGTCACCGTTCTGGTGCAGGGTGTCCAGGAGGCCCGGTACGGGCGCCAGCGCGGCGCGCGCCGCGTCGGCGTACCTGGCGGCGCCTGTCAGTGAGGCCAGTTGTGCCAGGAACAGTGCCGGACCCGTGTAGCCGCCGGCGAGATCCGCCGCCATCGGTGTGAGACGCCAGTAGCGTTCGCCGAGCAGCTCCAGACCGATCCAGTTGGTCCGGCCCCCGCCGTGGTAGGCGAGCGAGACGAGCTGGTCGCCCACCGAGCGCGCGGCGGAGAGCAGTCGTTCCGGTTCCGGCGCCGTCGCCTCGGCCCGTGCCCTGCCGCCACCGGCCGCACGGTGCGGGGGTTCGGTGGAGGTGCTGACCATGGCGGTACGGATGATCCGTTCCTGGTCCTGCCGGTCCACGGTGTCCAGGGCCCGGATCTTCGACTCCACCCGTGCCAGACCGGTCGCCCCGGCAGGGCCCGGCATCCTGCGCCCGTTACCGCTCCACACATACCTGGAGTCCGGGCGTGTGGTGAACACCGGTACGTCGCCCTGCCACAGCTCAGCGATCTCCTCGTCCTCCAGACCGGGCAGAGCGGGAGTGCCCAGGGCTCCGGTGCGCAGCAGCCCGAACACCTGCTGCCGTTCGGTGGCGTCCCGCATCAGGTCGGGATGGGTCGACTCGTGCAGCAGGGTGGCGTACGTCCAGGTCGGACGGGGTACGAAGCGGATCTCGTCCCGCGCGAAGACGCGCAGGAGGCCCTTCTCGCCGAGCAGGTCCTCGCGCGAGTCGCTGACGGCCGTGTACGCGGCGCGGAATCCCTCGCACAGCGCGTCGGTGTACCGGAACGGATCGGCCCGTTCCCCGTCGAGCGTCGGGCGGTTGGCCGATTCGGTGAACCGGCCCGCCGCGCGCACCAGGTGCATGGTGTCGGTGCCGGCCCCGGCCCAGGAGGCCGTCTCCAGCGGTGACCGGTCCGCCCGGCCGCCGCCGACGGCGGACATGTCGAGCGCGGTCGTGTCCCCGATCAGCAACTGCGGGAGAAGCCCGACGCGGTGGACGGAGGCGTGCAGGGCACGGGCGGCCGGATCGGCGGGCGGCGCCTGCGTCAGGGGCGGGTGGAACAGCGTCTCCACGTCGACCAGGACGGGGTGCGGGCCGCAGGCGATGAGATTCTCGTGGTGCAGGTCGGTGCCGTCCAGGACGTGCAGCAGCGCCAGCAGCGCACCCAGACGCCGGTAGAAGAGCGTGGTCTCGGCGGCCGAGAGGCAGGGTGCCTCCTCGACGAACTCCGCCCAGCCGTACGCACCGCGGTCCATCACCCCGGGAGCCCGCAGATCGGGCGTCCCCGCATGGGAGTTGAACCACTCGACCAGGGTGTCGAAGTGCCGGTGCGCGGTGAGCGGACGCGGCTTGTAGACCAGCCGGGTGCCGTCGGCGAACCGCAGCAGCATCACCGACCGGCCCCCGCGATGGCTGTCACCCGTGCCGGCCGTGACCCCGGTCAGGGACATCGGCCCGTGAGCTGCGGACCCGGCCGTGCCCGTGCCCTGCAACACCGTGGAGGAGGCCAGGAGGTCCCGGTCGGCCGCGAGTCTGCGGAGCATCTCGGCGAAGGCGTCGGCCGCGTTCATCGCGGCCTGGGCGAGCACTCTGGCGAGCACGGGATATCCGGTGACCAGGGAGGTGAGGCCGGCCCGGCCCGCGGTGAGCCGCAGGAAGTCCCGGAAGCGCTCCTCGGGCCCGTCCCCGCTCAACCCGGCACCCTGCCGTACCCCGTGCAGTTCGGAGACGAGGGTCCTGGCGGCCAGCAGGGCCAGGCGACGAGCGACGTCCTGCCGGAAGCCCTCCAGCACGCTCGGTGGGCAGACGGCCGTCCCCGGCCTTGCGCCGTCCCCGGCCACCGCGTCCACCAGCCGATCGGCGGCACGGACCGCGAACGGCGCGACGACCACCTCGAAGCCGGTCAGATCCGGATAGGCCCGGTCCGCGACCAGTGCCTCCGGCGGCGCGCCCGCCACGGCCTCCCGGACGAACGCGGCCCAGCCGGGCTCCGTACCTGGGTGCGGTCCGACGACGCCCGGAACCCACCAAGGGCCCCCGGTCACAGGGGAGTCGAGGAGAGGGGAGGCGTCGTCCCGCACGTGTGCGTGCTCCGGGCGGTCGTGGTCCGCGGCGGGCACATCTGCGTGCTCCGGGCGGTCGTGGTCCGCGGCCGGGGCGCCCGCTTCGGCCGTCCTGCCCGCACCGCCAACCGCGTTCAGCTCCACCACCGCGTTCACCTCCCCGGCCTCGGGAGCCCCGGTCGGCCTCCCGCACCCATCCTGGAGCGCGGGTGGAGCGGGCACATGGGGGAGTAGCCCCCATCTTTCCGTCCGTGACGCCGAAGCAGTGGGGGCGGGGCCGACGCCCGAGCCGTGGGGGCGGGTCAGAGCGTCGGTGCCGCCGTCGAGCCCCGCACCATCAGTTCGGCCTCGATCGTCGCGACCCCGCCGGGCGGCGGTGTCTCCTTGCCCATCGCCAGCCGGCCCGCCCGCGCCCCCGCCTCGTGCAACGGCAGCCGCACGGTCGTCAGCGCCGGCACGGCGTCCACCGAGAAGGGCAGGTCGTCGAATCCGGCGACCGAGACGTCCTGGGGGATGCGGAGCCCGCGGTCCCGGAGGGCTGCGCAGGCGCCCAGCGCCACCGTGTCGTTCGCGGCGACCACGGCCGTCACCGCGGGCTCGCGGCGCAGGAGTTCGAGCGTGGCGTCGTAGCCGGAGCTCCGGTCGTACGGGCCGTGCACGGTGACGTTCTCCTCGTCGCCGTACAGCCCCGCCGCCTTCATCGCCTCGCGGTGGCCCTCCAGCCGGTGCCGCGTCGTGGTGCGCTCCAGCGGGCCGGCGACGTAGCCGATCCGGCGGTGTCCCAGGGTGATCAGGTGCTCGGTCAGGCGCCGGGCGCCGCCCCTGTTGTCGAAGGCCAGCGCCGCGAGCAGCGCGTCACCCTCCGGCAGCGGAGGGCGCCCGCAGAAGACGATCCTGGTTCCGGCGTCGGCGAGTTTCGCGAGCTTGGCCGCCATCGCGGCCTGGTGCGCCGGGTCCTCCAGGGCGCCGCCGGTGAGGACGACGGCCGCGGCGCGCTGGCGCTGGAGCAGGGTGAGATAGGTCAGTTCGCGCTCGGGGGAGCCGCCGGTGTTGCAGACGACGGCGAGCTTCTCGCCGCCCGCGCGGCCGGATCCGTCGCCCGGCCCGCCGATCTCGCTCTGGGCCGCTCCGGCCATGATCCCGAAGAACGGGTCGGCGATGTCGTTGACCAGGATGCCCACCAGGTCGGAGGTGGCGGCGGCGAGCGAGCTGGCCGGGCCGTTCAGCACGTAGTCCAGCTCGTCCACCGCGCGCAGAACCCGTTCCCGGGTGGACGACGCCACCGGGTAGTTGCCGTTCAGGACACGGGAGACGGTGGCCGGGGACACCCGGGCGCGGGCCGCCACGTCCGCCAGGGTGACTGTCATCTTGCTCCTCCGAGGAGTTGTGGAGCTGCCCCTCTTGTCCAGGCCGCTGTCGGCAGGCTAGCGTCATAGCCGATAGAAAGCGCTTGCTACGGTCGTATGGAGGAACTTTCGTGACACGCAGGACAGTGCGCATCGCCATGAACGGCGTCACGGGGCGCATGGGATACCGGCAGCACCTGGTGCGCTCGATCCTCGCGATCCGCGAGCAGGGCGGCCTCGACCTCGGCGACGGCGACGTGCTGTGGCCCGAGCCCGTGCTCGTCGGCCGCCGCTCCCACGCGCTGGAGGCGCTCGCCGCTCGGCACGGTCTGACCGAGTGGTCCACGGACCTGGACGCCGTGCTCGCCGACGAGTCGATCGACATCTACTTCGACGCCCAGGTCACCTCGGCCCGTGTCGACGCGATCAGGAAGGCGATCGCCGCGGGCAAGCACGTCTACACCGAGAAGCCGACCGCCACCGACGTCGAGGGCGCCCTCGAACTGGCCCGCCTCGCCCGCGACGCCGGGATCAAGCACGGCGTCGTCCAGGACAAGATCTTCCTGCCGGGCCTGCTGAAGCTGAAGCGCCTCATCGACGGCGGCTTCTTCGGCGAGATCCTCTCCGTACGCGGCGAGTTCGGCTACTGGGTCTTCGAAGGCGACTGGCAGGACGCCCAGCGCCCCTCCTGGAACTACCGCGCGGAGGACGGCGGCGGCATCGTCGTCGACATGTTCCCGCACTGGGAGTACGTCCTGCACGAGCTGTTCGGCCAGGTCACGAGCGTGTCGGCGCATGTGCAGACCCACATCCCGCAGCGCTGGGACGAGCAGGGCAAGCCCTACGCCGCCACCGCCGACGACGCCGCGTACGGCACCTTCCAGCTGGCCGGCGGCGCCGTCGCCCAGATCAACTCCTCCTGGGCCGTACGCGTCAACCGCGACGAGCTCGTCGAGTTCCAGGTCGACGGAACCCACGGCTCCGCCGTCGCCGGACTGCGCAACTGCCATGTCCAGCACCGCTCCGCCACCCCCAAGCCGGTCTGGAACCCCGACCTGCCGGTGACCGAGCCGTTCCGCGACCAGTGGCAGGAAGTCCCCGACAACACCGAGTTCGACAACGGCTTCAAGGCCCAGTGGGAGCTCTTCCTGCGCCACATCGCCCTCGACGAGCCCTACACCTGGGACCTGATGGCCGGCGCCCGCGGCGTCCAGCTCGCCGAACTCGGCCTCAGGTCGTCGGCCGAGGGCCGCCGCTTCGACGTACCGGAGCTGAGCCTGTGACCATCCAGCTCCCGCAGGGACCGTACGAGCCCCGGACCACGCCCCTCGACCTGAAGCCGTCCGGTGCGGCGCTCGCCTCCCGCACGGTCTTCTCCGCCGCCCACGTCGTCGCCGACCCGTACGCGGACGTCAGCCCCGACGACCCCGCCGCCGTCGACTGGGACGCCACCCTCGCCTTCCGCCGCCACCTCTGGTCGCACGGCCTGGGCGTCGCCGAGGCCATGGACACCGCGCAGCGCGGTATGGGCCTGGACTGGGCCGGGGCGGCCGAACTCATCCGCCGCTCGGCCGCCGAGGCGAAGTCCGTGGGCGGCAGGATCGCCTGCGGTGTCGGCACCGACCAGCTCACCGGCCCCGCCACCCTGCCCGAGGTGCGCGCCGCGTACGAGGAGCAGCTCGCCCTCGTCGAGGGGAGCGGGGCCCAGGCCATTGTGATGGCCTCCCGCGCGTTGGCCGCCGCGGCGAACGGCCCCGAGGACTACCTGGAGACGTACGCCCATCTCCTGCGCCAGGCCACGGAGCCGGTCGTCCTGCACTGGCTCGGGCCCATGTTCGACCCCGCGCTGGAGGGCTACTGGGGCGGCGCCGACCTCGACGCCGCCACCGACACCTTCCTGAAGGTCATCGCGGAGCACCCGGACAAGGTCGACGGCATCAAGATCTCGCTCCTGGACGCCCGGCGCGAGATCGACGTCAGACGCCGGCTCCCCAGCGGTGTGCGCTGCTACACCGGCGACGACTTCAACTACCCCGAACTGATCGCGGGCGACGACCGCGGCTTCAGCCACGCCCTGCTCGGCATCTTCGACCCGCTGGGCCCGCTGGCCGCCCACGCGGTGCGCGTCCTGGACACGGGGGACGCCCAGGGCTTCCGTACGCTCCTGGATCCCACGGTCGAGCTGTCGCGCCATCTGTTCGAGACCCCGACCCGGTTCTACAAGACGGGTGTCGTCCTCCTCGCCTGGCTGGCCGGCCACCAGGACCACTTCACGATGGTCGGGGGCCTGCAGTCCGCCCGCTCTCTGCCGCACCTGGCGAAGGCCTACGAACTGGCCGACCGGCTGGGCCTGTTCCCCGACCCCGAGCTGGCCGAGTCGCGTATGCGCGCGCTGCTGGCCGTCCACGGAGGAAGCCGATGAGCGCCGATCCGTCCGGCCGGTCCCACCTGTCCCGCCTCTCCGTCAACCAGGAGACGGTCCGCCAGCTGTCCCTGCCGGAGCTCGCCGAGGCCTGCGCCGAAGCCGGAATCGGGCAGGTGGGCCTCTGGCGGGCACCCGTGCAGGAGTACGGCGTCGAGCGCGCGGGACGGCTGTTCAGGGACGCGGGCCTCACCGTGACCAGCCTCTGCCGTGGCGGCTTCCTCACCGCGATCGACCCCGCCGAGCGCGCCCGCGCCCTCCAGGACAACCGGGCGGCGGTGGACGAGGCCGTCGGCGTCGAAACCGACACCCTGGTCCTGGTCTCGGGCGGACTCCCCGCCGGCGAGAAGGACCTGTACGCCGCACGGGAGCGGATCGCCGACGCCCTGACCGAGCTGGCCCCGTACGCCGAGGAGCGGGGTGTGCGCCTCGCCATCGAGCCGCTGCACCCGATGTTCGCCTCCGACCGCTGTGTCGTCTCCACCCTGTCCCAGGCGCTGGACCTCGCGGAGCGGTTCCCGGCCGAGCAGGTCGGGGTGGTCGTCGACACGTACCACGTCTGGTGGGACGACCAGGCGCCCGCACAGATCGCACGGGCCGGCGCGGGCGGGCGGATCCACTCCTTCCAGCTCGCCGACTGGATCACTCCGCTTCCGGCCGGTGTGCTCGTGGGCCGTGGCCAACTGGGTGACGGGAGCGTGGACTTCCGCAGGCTCCGGGCCCAGGTGGAGGCGGCCGGGTTCGAGGGGCCGATCGAGGTCGAGATCTTCAACGAGGAGCTGTGGGCCCGTGACGGTGTCGAGGTGGTCGCCGAAGTGGCCGCCCGCTACACGGAACATGCCTGCTGAGAGCGTCGCCGGGGGCTCGGGTAAAGAGAAGGTCAAGGCGTACAACCTTCTCGCACCCTCCTCGGTCACACTCTGCGTCGGGACTTCCGGGGAGGGGTCCGGGGGGATTTCGGGAAGCCCGACGGAGGGGGTAAGCGAGGGGGGTCCGGCCTTGTGGTCGGGCCCCATTTCGTCGTCCGGGCAGCGGCGCCGACTCCGCTTCCGCTTCCTCACCGGGGTCCAGCGCTCCCGGACCGGTCGAACGCCCGCGAGCCGGTGGTTCACCGCCAGAAACCGCAGGCCCGCCCGATCGCCGTCACGGGTCCCGCCATGACGAGCACACCGGCCGCCGCAGGACCGGCCCAGACGGGGTGGAGGACCAGCAGCGGACCGGCGACGAAACCCGCCAGCAGCACCGCCAGTCCGCATACGCCCACCCAGCTGTCGTCGTCGGCCGTCCGCCCCCGGACCCACAGCCCGCCCAGGACCAGCGTCATGAGCCAGAACTCGATGCCGAAGAACCAGCCCAGTTCCCCGGTGCTCGCGCGGACGAACCGCGCGTCGGTGTACGAGACGAGCAGTGCAGCGGGTGCGATGACGGCGGTCTTCCGGGCCGCCGAGGCCAAAGACGTCCGTGTCGCGCGGAGGCGCGAGCCGGGGACGACCGCCTCCCCGCCCGAGTTGTGGCCGTCCGCGTCGCCCGTACCGGTCATCCGGGTTCCCCCTCCACAGCTCGATCCGGCCCTGCTCCCGGCTCTGCTCCCGGCCCTCGTTCCGGCTCTGGTTCCGGCCTTTGGGGTCGCCCGAAGTGCGGGCCTCCGCACCTGAGACGCCCCTGGGCGCCGAGCGGTTCGCCTCGCCGCGCCCCTCCGTGCGGCGGGGAGTTCAGGCCGGGGTGGCCGGCTTCCTGAACAGCGCGGTCCACAGGAACCCCTCGCCGAAGCAGTGGGAGTCCTCCGGTTCGTCCCGCATCCGGCGCAGTTCGACCTCCTCCAGCCCGGCGAAGATCCAGCGCAGCGACTCGGGCGTGAAGGCGAGACCGCCCTCCAGCCCTCCCGAGCCGTAGAGTTCGGCGTCGGGCAGCTCGGAGCCCATCGCGCCGGAGGCGAAGCAGCTGAGGGCCAGGTGGCCGCCGGGCACCAGGGCGCGCTCCACGAGGCCGAGATAGCTGACGCGCCGGTGGGGCGGCAGATGGTGGAAGCAGCCGGAGTCGTAGATCAGGTCGTACGGCCCGGAGGGCGCGCCCGCTGCGAACGCGTCCCCGCAGTGGAAACGGAGGTCCGCCCCGGCCTCACGGGCCCGCTCCTCCGCCCAGGCGATGGCCCCGGGTGACAGATCCACGGCGTCCACCTCGAAACCTGAGGCGGCCAGGCGCAGTGCGTTGCGTCCCGCACCGCAGCCGAGGTCGAGAGCGCGGCCGGGCGTGAGCAGGCCACGGCCGAGATACGAGACGAGGTTCTCGTCCGGCTTCGCCACGAAGAACGGCACGGGCTTCGACCGGTCCTCGTAGAACCTGTCCCACCAGCCGCTCGCGTCCTTTGTCCACCGGTCCGCCTCCGGCGCGAACAGGCTGTCCATGAGCTTCAGTACGTCGTCCACCGAGCGAATGTTCCGGTCCATCCAGACCCCTTCCCGAGGCCCCGATTCTAGCCGGGACCGAGCCATCACCCCAGGTTGGAGACGGTTTGCGTGGCGTCTGGACGGGTGGCTGCGCGCCGCCGGCGAGGGGGTTGGGCTCGCGGGTCCGGACGGGCGTGAAGGCGCCCCGAACGATCCGCCGACGAGCCTGGACAGGGCGCTGTGCGGGGCGCCCGGCGGTGTTTCCCGAACGCATCCCCGGCGATGGGCCCCGGGCCGCTCCGCCTCTCGGTCAGGGCTTCGGGCGGCCCGGGCACACCGCATTCGGTGCACTCCATCAGGACGCGACGAACGACCCTTGCCGGGACGGCTGTTGAGACCGCACCGGGGAGGCGGGGCGGGATCTTGTCGATGAGACGACGGCGTACGAAACCGACGGGCGAGCCGATCTGCGGGGGAAGTCCGGCGACGAGGGCCCGGGTGAGGAAGTCCGTGTCCACGCCCCGGTCCAGCCAGGTGGCAGCCAGTTCCTCGAGCACCGTGCAGTCGGCGGCGGACAGGGCCAGGCGTGTTTCGAGGCGGCCGAGTCGGGCGAGAGCGAGGGTGACGGCGCGGCGGGGCCTCCCCCCGCCGGCGGTTCGCTGTCGCGGCACGGGCTTCGCGCCGGGCGGGGGAGCGGGCTGCGGAGCTTCCGAGGGCTCGGCCTGCGGAGCCGAATCCTCCTGGAGTGCGGGGCAGGCCGTCTCCGCCGTCGGGGCCGCCTGGTGGCTCCCGGGGGCGGGTGCGGGTGTGGGGGAAGTCGCGGTTCCGGTTCCGGCTCCGCTCCGGGTGAAGGTGTCCCACCATTCGCTGTCGTGGGCGGTGCGGGACCAGAAGGCGCGGGTGACCCAGCGGCTCCGGCCGCTCTCGACGACCTGGCAGCGCACGCGCCGCAGATGACCGGCCACGCCCAGGGCCCGCAGCGCGCTGCCGACAGCCATCAGTCCGCACAACGGGAGTGACCTGGCCAGGGACTCGACGTCCATGGCGCAGCCCTCGGGAAGCCGGTCCACGTATCCGGCGACATACCGCTCCCGCTCCGGCAGGAGCGCGAAGTCGTCGCTCAAGCATCGAGCCGACCCCTCCTCCCGTACCCACGAAAGAGTGAGCCGCCCGTCCCGGCGCCCGGAGCGCGAGCCTCCCGGCCCTCGGAGCGCGAGCTTCGGGGCCCGGGCTCCCGGCGTACGGTTCGGAGCGGCGAGCACCCCTGGGCTCGATCATCCGCTGTCAGTCCCACCCGATACCGTCGTCCCATGTCGCACACCGCCGTGCTCGAGGGCGTCCTGGAGCGCATCACCTACGCCAACGACGAGAACGGCTACACCGTCGCCCGCGTCGACACCGGTCGCGGGGCCGGTGACCTGCTCACCGTCGTCGGTTCGCTGCTCGGTGCCCAGCCAGGTGAGTCCCTGCGGATGGAGGGGCGTTGGGGTTCGCACCCGCAGTTCGGCAAACAGTTCCTGGTCGACAACTACACGACGATCCTCCCGGCCACCATCCAGGGCATCCGCCGCTACCTCGGCTCCGGTCTGATCAAGGGCATCGGTCCCGTCATGGCGGACCGCATCACCACGCACTTCGGCGTCGACACCCTGGACATCATCGAACAGCAGCCGAAGCGGCTCGTGGAGGTCCCCGGGCTCGGTCCCAAGCGGACGAAGATGATCGCCGCGGCCTGGGAGGAGCAGAAGGCGATCAAGGAGGTCATGGTCTTCCTCCAGACCGTCGGCGTCTCCACCTCCATCGCCGTCCGCATCTACAAGAAGTACGAGGACGCCTCGATCTCCGTCGTGAAGAACCAGCCCTACCGGCTGGCCGCCGACGTCTGGGGCATCGGCTTCCTCACCGCCGACCGCATCGCCCAGGCCGTCGGCATCCCGCACGACAGCCCCGAGCGGGTCAAGGCCGGACTGCAGTACGCCCTGTCCCAGTCCACCGACCAGGGGCACTGCTTCCTTCCCGAGGAACGGCTGATCGCCGACGGGGTGAAGCTGCTCCAGGTCGACACCGGACTCGTCATCGACTGTCTCGCCGAACTCGCGCAGGACCCGGAGGGCGTCGTACGGGAGAAGGTGCCGGGGCCCGAGGACGGTCAGCCCGTCACCGCGGTGTACCTGGTCCCCTTCCACCGCGCCGAGATCGCCCTCGCCGCCCAGGTGCAGCGCCTGCTGCGTACGCCGGAGGACCGGATGCCGGCCTTCCAGGACGTCGACTGGGACAAGGCGCTGACCTGGCTCGCCGGGCGCACGGGTGCCACGCTGGCTCCCGAGCAGGAGGCGGCCGTGCGGCTCGCACTCAGCAGGAAGGTCGCCGTCCTCACCGGCGGCCCCGGTTGCGGGAAGTCGTTCACCGTCCGCTCCGTGGTCGAGCTGGCCCGCGCCCGGAACGCCAAGGTGGTGCTGGCCGCGCCCACCGGGCGGGCCGCGAAGCGGCTCTCCGAGCTGACCGGGGCCGAGGCGTCCACCGTGCACCGGCTCCTGGAGCTGAAGCCGGGCGGGGACGCCGCCTACGACCGGGAGCGCCCCTTGGAGGCCGACCTGGTCGTCGTCGACGAGGCGTCGATGCTCGATCTGCTGCTCGCCAACAAGCTCGTCAAGGCGGTGGCACCCGGTGCCCATCTCCTGTTGGTCGGCGATGTGGACCAGCTTCCCTCGGTCGGCGCCGGGGAGGTGCTGCGGGACCTGCTCGCGGAGGGCGGCCCCGTCCCGGCGGTCCGGCTGACCACCGTCTTCCGGCAGGCCCAGAAGTCGGGCGTCGTCACCAACGCCCACCGGATCAACTCCGGAGTGCCGCCGCTGACCCAGGGGCTGGACGACTTCTTCCTCTTCGTGGAGGACGAGACGGAGGACGCGGGGGTACTCGCCGTCGATGTCGCGGCGCGTCGCATCCCCGCCAAGTTCGGCCTGAATCCCCGTCGTGACGTCCAGGTGCTCGCCCCCATGCACCGTGGCCCCGCTGGCGCTGGCCATCTCAACGGCCTGCTCCAGCAGGCCATCACCCCGGCACGCCCGGGACTGCCCGAGAAGCGGTTCGGCGGCCGGGTGTTCCGGGTAGGCGACAAGGTGACCCAGATCCGCAACAACTATGACAAAGGGGAGAACGGTGTCTTCAACGGTACGGTCGGTGTCGTCACCGCTCTCGACCCGGACGAGCAGAAGCTGACGGTCCTGACCGACGAGGACGAGGAGATCGTCTACGACTTCGACGAGTTGGACGAACTGGCCCACGCGTACGCGATGACCATCCACCGTTCGCAGGGCAGCGAGTATCCGGCCGTGGTCATTCCGGTGACGACCAGCGCCTGGATGATGCTCCAGCGGAACCTGCTCTACACCGCCGTGACCAGGGCCAAGAAGCTTGTCGTGCTGGTCGGTTCTCGTAAGGCCATCGGTCAGGCGGTCCGCACCGTTTCCGCCGGCCGGCGCTGTACGGGACTGGATTTCCGGCTCCGCGGCGGTACGGCCGAAGACTTCCCGGAAAAATGATCGATCAAAACGGTGGGAAACATCACTGAGCTCTTCCGGAACCGTGATCCAGGGGGCAGGATGAGAAAGTTGGCGGCACTCAGTGCCGCCAGTAGGTCCAATGGACGACCCCGAGTGCACTCTCCTGAGCCAAATGGGGGAGGGTGGAGACAGTCAGGGCACCTCGAAGAAGAGGCACTACGTCGGTGAGGGATGACGTGAGCGAGCACACCAACAACGCTGTAGTACTGCGGTACGGCGATGACGAGTACACCTACCCGGTGATCGACAGCACCGTCGGCGACAAGGGCTTCGATATCGGGAAGCTCCGGGCCAATACCGGCCTGGTCACGCTGGACAGCGGCTACGGCAACACGGCCGCGTATAAATCCGCCATCACCTACCTCGACGGCGAGCAGGGCATCCTGCGGTACCGCGGCTACCCGATCGAGCAGCTCGCGGAGAGCTCGACGTTCCTCGAGGTCGCCTACACGCTGATCAACGGTGACCTTCCCAAGGTCGACGAGCTGTCGGCCTTCAAGAACGAGATCACCCAGCACACGCTGCTGCACGAGGACGTCAAGCGCTTCTTCGACGGCTTCCCGCGCGACGCCCACCCGATGGCCATGCTGTCCTCGGTCGTCAGCGCGCTGTCCACGTTCTACCAGGACAGCCACAACCCGTTCGACGAGGAGCAGCGCCACCTCTCGACGATCCGGCTGCTCGCCAAGCTCCCGACGATCGCCGCTTACGCGTACAAGAAGTCGATCGGCCACCCGTTCGTCTACCCGCGCAACGACCTCGGCTACGTCGAGAACTTCCTGCGCATGACGTTCTCCGTGCCGGCCCAGGAGTACGTGCCGGACCCGGTCGTCGTCTCGGCGCTCGAGAAGCTGCTCATCCTGCACGCGGACCACGAGCAGAACTGTTCGACCTCCACCGTGCGTCTCGTCGGCTCATCGCAGGCGAACATGTTCGCCTCGATCTCGGCCGGCATCTCCGCCCTGTGGGGCCCGCTGCACGGCGGTGCCAACCAGTCGGTCCTGGAGATGCTCGAGGGCATCCAGGCCAACGGCGGCGACGTCGACTCCTTCATCCAGAAGGTGAAGAACAAGGAGGACGGCGTCCGCCTGATGGGCTTCGGCCACCGGGTGTACAAGTCCTTCGACCCGCGCGCCAAGATCATCAAGGCTGCGGCCCACGACGTGCTGTCCTCGCTCGGCAAGTCCGACGAGCTGCTGGACATCGCGCTCAAGCTGGAGGAGCACGCGCTCTCCGACGAGTACTTCGTCTCGCGCAACCTCTACCCCAACGTGGACTTCTACACGGGCCTGATCTACCGCGCCATGGGCTTCCCGACCGAGATGTTCACCGTGCTGTTCGCGCTCGGCCGGCTTCCCGGCTGGATCGCCCAGTGGCACGAGATGATCAAGGAGCCGGGATCCCGCATCGGCCGCCCGCGCCAGATCTACACCGGCGAGGTCCTGCGCGACTTCGTCCCGGTCGAGGGCCGCTGAACCACGGTCCGCTGAGCCGCTGCTGTACCCGGCCGATCCGGTCGGCATCCTTCGCCCCGCGTACCGCGCCCGAAACATTCGGAGCGCGGTGTCGGGGCGATTCGGCGTTCCGGGTGCTTGACGGGCGGTGAGGCAGCCGGGGAGCCGGTCACCGGACGTCGCGGAAGAGAAAAACGCCCCGTCTGCCGATCCCCCCACGGGTCGACGGACGGGGCGTTTCCCGTATCCCGGAGCGGATTCCCCCCACGGGATCCGGCCGGGCGCCTGAAGGGAGCCGGAGCTCCCGTTGTTCTTCGGTGGTGCTTGTTCGGTTCGGTCCTGCTGTGCGATCTGCCGGGGTACGTACGCACGGGAGGGCCGCTCAAAGCTCCCCGGTGCACGTGCCCCGGCCGGCGCTTGCCAGGAGCGTCCCCCAAGACACTCCATCGGACGTCCCCCAAGACATCCATGGCATCGCACTCTTAGACTCACCAACCCATCAGATGGTTACCCTCGAATCGGTGTGATCTAAGTCTCTTTGTAGAAATTATGTGAAGGAGCGCAACCTCAAGCTGTTCAGCACCACGAACACCGACGAAAACGCCATCGCCGCACCTGCGATCATGGGGCTGAGCAGCCCGAACGCAGCCAAAGGCAGTGCAGCCACGTTGTAGCCGAAGGCCCAGAAGAGGTTGCTTCTGATAGTCGACAGAGTACGCCGTGAGAGCCGGATGGCGGCAGTGGTCACCTTGAGATCTCCATGAACCAGTGTGAGGTCGCCCGCCTCGATCGCCGCGTCGGTGCCCGTTCCCATCGAAAGACCCAGATCGGCGACCGCCAGCGCCGCCGCGTCGTTCACCCCGTCACCGACCATCGCGACGGACCGGCCCTCCGCCTGGAGGCGCCGTACGACCTCCGCCTTGTCCTCGGGCAGCACCTCCGCGTGCACCTCGTCGATACCGACCGCGCGTGCCACGGCGTCCGCCACGGCGCGGTTGTCACCGGTCAGCAGGATCGGCCTGAGGCCCAGTGCGCGCAGCTCCGCGACGGCCTCGGCACTGCCCTCCTTCACCGCGTCGGCGACCTCCAGTACACCCCTCGCCCGTCCGTCCCAGGCCACGACGACGGCCGTACGGCCCTGGAGGGCCGCATCCGACAGGGCGTCGGACAGCGGCGGCGGCATGGCGATCCCGGCCTCGCCGAGGAGGCGTGGCCGGCCGACAAGCACCTCGCGCCCCTCGACGGTGCCGTGCACGCCGAGACCGGGAACACTGGTGAAGCCCACCGCGGGGGGAAGCGCCCCGCCGGTCCGAGCGACCGCTCCCGCGGCCACCGCCCGCGCCACGGGGTGCTCGGAGGCGTGCTCGACCGCCCCCGCGAGCCGCAGTACGTCGGTCTCGGCCGTGCCGGGGGCGGTGTGGACGCGTCCGAGGGTCATGCGGCCGGTGGTGACCGTGCCGGTCTTGTCGAGGACGATCGTGTCGACCCTGCGGGCGGTCTCCAGCACCTCGGGGCCCTTGATCAGGATCCCGAGCTGGGCGCCGCGCCCGGTGCCCACCATGAGGGCGGTGGGGGTGGCGAGGCCCAGAGCGCACGGGCAGGCGACGATCAGGACGGCGACGGCCGCGGTGAACGACCCTGTGACGTCATCCGTGACGAGGAGCTGCGCGACCAGGGTCACCAGGGCGATCAGCAGGACCACGGGGACGAAGACGGCCGAGACCCGGTCCGCCAGACGCTGTGCGGCCGCCTTGCCGTTCTGGGCGTCCTCCACGAGGCGGGCCATGCGGGCGAGCTGGGTGTCGGAGCCGACCCGGGCCGCCTCGACCACCAGCCGTCCGGACGTGTTGAGCGTGCCGCCGGTGACGGAGTCGCCGGGGGCCGCGTCCACCGGAAGCGACTCCCCGGTCAGCATCGAGACGTCGACCGCCGAGAAGCCCTCGACGACGGTGCCGTCGGTGGCGATCGTCTCGCCGGGCCGCACGACGAACAGGTCGCCGACGAGGAGGGTGCCGACCGGGACGCGTACCTCGGTGGTCCCTTGTGCTGTCCTTGGTGCCGCCGGTGCCGCTGATGCTCCTTGCGTCCCGTCCACTCCTCGCGCCCGGTGCTCGGGCGTCCCAGGTCCCGTGGTTCCGGGGGGCGCCTCCGCTCCGGGGCGGAGGACCGTGACGTCCTTCGCCCCCAGGTGCAGCAGCGCGCGCAGGGCGGAACCGGTCTTTCGCTTCGACCGCGCCTCCAGGTACCGCCCCAGCAGGATGAAGCCGGTGACTCCCGCCGCCACCTCCAGGTAGATGGTGGCGGACGGATCGGACCGGGAGACCGCGACATCGAACCCGTGCCGCATGCCCGGCATGCCCGCGTCGCCGAGGAACAGAGCCCACAGCGACCAGCCGAAGGCGGCGAGCGTACCGATCGAGACCAGCGTGTCCATGGTCGCGGCGCCGTGCCGCAGGTTGGTCCAGGCGGCACGGTGGAAGGGCAGCCCGCCCCAGACGACCACCGGTGAGGCGAGGGTGAGGGACAGCCACTGCCAGTTGTCGAACTGCAAGGCGGGGACCATGGCCATCAGGACCACCGGCACGGCGAGCGCGGCGGAGACGAGGAGGCGCTGCCGGAGTGCTGCGACGGCCCCGTCGGCCGGTCCGGGGGCGCCGCCTTCGCCGTCGGGGGTGCTCGTGTCCCTGGTGCCGGGGGCGTCGGCCGTACCGGTCGGGTGCTCGGTGGCGCCGCTACCGCCGCCCCGGCCCGCCGTGTTCGTTCCCCGTACCGCACTCTCTCCGGGCGCAAGTGACGGCGGCGGCGCGGGGGCGGTGCGGATCACCGGCCGCGCCGTGTAGCCGGTCTTCTCGACGGTGGCGACGAGATCCTCCAGCGCGGTTCCGGCACCGAAGGAGACGCGGGCCTTCTCGGTCGCGTAGTTGACGGTGGCGGTGACCCCGTCCATCCGGTTGAGCTTCTTCTCGACGCGGGCCGCGCAGGAGGCGCAGGTCATCCCGCCGATCGTGAGCTCGGCCTCGGAGGTCTCCGCCGTGGAGGCCTCGGCTGCCGTGGTGCTGGCCATGTGCGGACTCCTGGGTCGAGCAGTCGGGCCGGTTCTCCCCACCAGTATCTGCCTCCCGGGCGGGCGGAGCGCTCGCCGGTGGTGCATGGTGGCGCGCATCGGTGACGGGTCGGTGCGCGGAGGCCGCGCGGGAGCCCGGGCGCCGATCGCGCTGTGTCTCGGCCTCCGGCGGGGGCACCCGTGGAGCGGCTCGTACGCTCCTGGGTGCTTCCCGTACGGGGCGCGGGTGTGCGCAGGTGCATCCCGCGCTGGGGCGGGGCGTGCGGGGCGCGGTGCGCGCGGCAGGACCGCCCCGGTGTGCCCGGGGCGGTCCGCCGGGGCCGGCCGCCGTCAGGCGCGGCCCACGAGCTCGTACCCTGCCTCGTCGACCGCTGCGCGTACGGCGTCCTCGGACAGCGGGGCGGCGGAGGTGACAGTCACCCGGCCGTCGGCGGCCTCCGCCTTCACCGAGGTGACACCCTCGATCCCGGAGATCTCCTCGGACACGGCCCCCTCGCAGTGGCCGCAGGTCATGCCCTTCACCTCGTACACCGTGGTGACCCCGCCCGCCCGGACGTCGGCCGTCCCGTCCTGGCAGGAACCGGTGGACGAGCAGCAGGAGTCGGCGGCCCGGGGGGTCTCGGTCTCGGCGGTCATGGCGTTCTCCTCTTCGCGGACACACGGGATGCTGTGGTGCAGGTGGTGCAGGTGGTGCAGGTGGTGCACGAGGGGGCGCGGGTGCGCCCGGTGCGGCCATCTGCTCACCGATTATACCCCTAGGGGGTATTTGCCCGTCCGGTGGTCACCCCGTCGGGCGTGTCGCACGCCAGGGGGCCCAGGTAGCGGCGCATCACGGTCTTGAGTTCCTCGACGTACGACTCCTGCTCGGGACCCTGGTGGGACATGACGAGGTCGAGCCCCGACTTGAAGAGCACGAAGGACATCTCGGCGACGCGCGCGACCTGGCCCTCCGGTAGGTGCGGCAGGTAGGCGCCGAGCAGCTGCTCGGTCCGCTCGAGCATGGTGGCGTGCAGTACGTCGTGCTCCTGGGTGATCACGCCGGGGATCTCGGAGCCGTGGGTCAGGACGGCGAAGGCCGGGTTCTCGCGGTTGAAGGCGATCAGCGGGTCGAGGACGGTGTCCAGCAGGCGGTCGAGCGGCAGCTCCAGGTGGCTGACGACGAAGGCGGCGCCGTACGTCTCCCGCCAGCGGTGCATGAGCTGGTCGCCGAGCTCTACCGCGATGGCCTCCTTGTTGGGGAAGAACTGGTAGAGCGTGCCGGGCGAGACGCCCGCCTCCCGGGCGATGGCGTTGGTGCTCGCCCCGTTGTAGCCGCTGGCGCAGAAGACGCTCGCCGCGGCCTCCAGCAGCTGGGCGATGCGGGCCTCCCCGCGCGCCTGGCGGCGGCGGGGCCGTGGTGCCCCGGCCTCCGCGGCGGTCGCGCCCTCGCCGCCCTCGCCACCCTGCACGGGTGCGGCGGTGTTCTCCGCCCTGGCCTCAGGCACGTCGATCCCCAGCTTTCAAGACGCGGTTGACAAACACGAGTGGGTACTCGCATTCTGATGAAACACGAGCGATGGCTCGTGTTTGCCAGTGTACGTGGCAATGACCGACCCATGCCGCTTCGCGCTGCCCGGGTCCCGGTGAAGGGGACACCGCACCATGTCCGAAGTCAACAGCCCGGAGCGGGTCGGGGGCTGGACGCGCCTCGTCACCGCGCGGCCACGGCTCTCGCTGCTCGCCGCCCTGGTGATCACGGCGCTGGCCGTGTTCGCGGGCAGCGGGGTCGCCGATCGGATGGGCAGTGGCGGCTGGGAGGATCCCGACGCCGAATCGACCTACACGACCCAGGCGCTGGAGCGGGAGTTCCCCGACTCGCAGCCCAATCTGCTCCTGCTCCTGGACAGCGGTGACGCCTCCGTCGACGATCCCGCGGTGGTCGCGGAGGCAGAGCGACTCACGGAGCGACTGTCGGCGGAGCCGGGAATCTCGGGCGTCGGCTCGTACTGGCGGACGAAGTCCCCAGCCCTGCGCTCCGAGGACGGGCACGAAGCCCTCGTGGCCGCCCGCATCGAGGGCGACGAGAAGGCCGCAGGGGAGATCCTCGACCGGACGGCTCCCGCTCTCCGGGGCACGCACGGCCCGGTGGAGGTGTCCGTGGGTGGTCCCCTCGCCGTGCGGCACGAGATGCAGAGCATCATCCAGGAGGACCTTCTGCGGGCCGAACTCATCGCTCTGCCGGTCACGCTGGTGCTGCTGGTGATGGTCTTCGGCAGCGCGATCGCCGCACTGCTGCCGCTGGGCGTCGGCATCGTCGCCATCCTCGGCACCAACGCCGTACTGAGGGGCATCACCGAGTTCACCGACGTCTCCGTCTTCGCCCAGAACCTCACCACGGCACTGGGTCTCGGACTCGCCATCGACTACGCGCTGTTCATCGTCCGCCGGTTCCGCGAGGAACTGGCTGCCGGAGCGGACGCCGGAGCGGCGATCGGCACCACCCTGCGTACGGCGGGGCGCACGGTCCTCTTCTCCGCTCTGACCGTGGCGGTGTCGCTGGCGGCGATGATGGTCTTCCCCCAGTACTTCCTGCGTTCCTTCGCCTATGCCGGTATCGCCGTCGTGCTTCTGGCAGCCGCGGCCGCCCTCGTGCTGCTGCCCGCCGCCCTCCTGCTGCTCGGGCCCCGCGTCAACTCCCTGGACCTGCGCCGGCTTCTGCGCCGCCGTGGCAGGGGTCCGGGGGCCGCCGGGGCCGAGCGGCCGAGCAGGGGGTGGGCCCGGTTCTCGGTGCTCGTCATGCGCAGAGCACCCGTCTTCGCCGTCGTCACCACGGTCGGGCTCGTGCTCCTGGGGCTCCCCTTCCTCGGGGTGAGGTTCGGCACGGCGGACGACCGCCAGCTGCCCGCCACGGCCGAATCCCGAGTCGTCCAGGAGCACATACGCGAAGGCTTCCCCGGAAGCCCGGGCGGAGGGCTCGAAGTGCTCGCGGACGGCCCGGCGAGTCCCGGCGAGTACGACGGCTACCGGAAGCGGATCGCCTCGCTCCCCGGCGTGCAGCGCGTCGACGGCCCCGTGACGGGCGACGGAATGGCGTACTTCAACGTGCAACCCGCCGGCGAGCCGGTCGGGCAGGGTGCTCAGGACCTGGTGCGGGACCTCCGTGCCGAGCCCGCTCCATTCGACACCTCGGTGACCGGCACGGCGGCCGTCCTGGTCGACTCCAAGGACGCCATAGCCGACCGGCTGCCGTGGGCGGTCGGGATCATCGTCGGAGTGACACTGCTGCTGGTCTTCCTGCTGACCGGGAGCGTTCTGATCCCGCTCCAGGCGGTGGTGCTCAACGCGCTGAGCCTGACGGCGATGTTCGGAGCGGTGGTCTGGGTCTTCCAGGACGGACACCTGTCCGGGCTCCTCTCCTTCACCAGCACAGGTGACATAGAGACGACCCTGCCGGTGCTGATGTTCTGCGTGGCCTTCGGCCTCTCCATGGACTACGGCGTGTTCCTGCTCTCCCGGATCAAGGAGGAGTACGACCGCACCGGCGATCACGAGCACTCGGTGACCTTCGGACTGCGTCACACC
Source organism: Streptomyces sp. NPDC049970 (assembly GCF_040660235.1). Taxonomy (NCBI): domain Bacteria; kingdom Bacillati; phylum Actinomycetota; class Actinomycetes; order Kitasatosporales; family Streptomycetaceae; genus Streptomyces; species Streptomyces sp. NPDC049970. The sequence continues at coordinate 366,354 of NZ_JBFALP010000002.1, forward strand.
GGCGGGCTGATCACTGCTGCCGCCGTCATTCTGGCCGTCGTGATGGTCGCCATCGGCACCTCCCGCGTGACCAACACCAAGATGCTCGGGCTGGGGATCGCGCTCGCGGTGCTGATGGACGCCATGGTGGTGCGCAGCCTGCTGGTGCCGGCCGTGATGAAGCTGACGGGCCGCTTCACCTGGTGGGCTCCCGCGCCGCTGCGCGCCTTCCACGGACGGTTCGGGCTGAGCGAGGGGGAGCCGGCCCCGCGGGGGGACCATGGTGCGGAGCGGATACCGGACGCCGGACAGGAGCGGGACAAGATCACGGTCGGGGCGTAGATTCACCGGACCGACGATCCGGCGGTCGTGCCGGGTCGGAGGAACCGGCCGGGGGAACGGGCCCCTCGGGGACGTGTCACGGCCGCAGACCACCGGATTCCACCGGATCGGGTCACGGGGACGGTAACGACCACGGACCACCGGAGCGGGCCGGCTGGGCGGACCATGGCCGCGGACCACCGGAACCGGTGGCCAGGGGAACGGATCACGGGAGGCGGAGCGCATGCGGGCAGTGGTGTTCGAGGAGTTCGGGCGGGAAGCCAGGGTCCGTGACCTTCCCGATCCGGTGCCCCCGGCCGGGGGCGTGGTGGTCCGGGTCGGTGCCACCGGGTTGTGCCGGAGTGACTGGCACGGCTGGATGGGCCACGACCCGGACATCGTCCTCCCGCACGTGCCAGGACACGAACTCGCGGGAGTGGTCGAGGAGGTGGGCCCCGGCGTGCACAACTGGCGCCGGGGCGACAGGGTCACCGTGCCTTTCGTCTGTGCCTGCGGTCGGTGCGCGGCGTGCGCGGCGGGTGCCCAGCAGGTCTGTGAGCGGCAGACCCAGCCCGGCTTCACCCACTGGGGATCCTTCGCCGATCACGTGGCGCTCGAGCAGGCCGACGTCAACCTGGTCGCCGTGCCCGAGGACATGTCCTTCGCCACCGCCGCCGGGCTGGGATGCCGGTTCGCCACGGCGTTCAGGGCGGTTGCCGGCCAGGGGCGGGTGGCTCCGGGGGAGTGGGTCGCCGTGCACGGCTGCGGTGGCGTCGGGCTGTCCGCCGTGATGATCGCGGTGGCGTGCGGAGCGCGGGTCGTCGCGGTCGACGTCTCGCCGCACGCGCTGGAGCTGGCGCGGGCGTTCGGCGCGGCCGAGTGCGTCGACGCCTCCGCGTACCCGGCCGGCGCGGACGCGGTCGTGCGTGAACTGACCGGCGGTGGGGCGCATCTGTCGCTCGACGCTCTCGGCTCCCCGCTCACCTGCGCCGCCTCGGTGCGGAGCCTGCGCCGACAGGGCCGTCACGTCCAGGTCGGGCTGCTGCCCACGGCGGCCGGTGACCCGGTCGTGCCGATGGCGCGGGTGATCGGGCTCGAGCTGGAGATCCTCGGCAGCCACGGCATGGCCGCGCACGACTACCCGCCGATGATGGACATGGTCCGGGCCGGCACCCTGCGCCCGGATCTCCTGGTGACCTCCACCATCACCCTCGACGCCGCCCCGGCGGCGCTGGCCGCGATGGGCGCGGCGCCCGGGGCGGGTGTGACGATCATCGAACCTGCGAAGGAGGCATGAGCGTTCGAGTCGGATGCGCTCGGTCTCAGCGGCCCCGGTTGCTCGGCCGGGCCGCGATCCAGGCGAGGACCGTGTCCACGTACCAGTAGGGCTTCCCGTTCCGCACATCGTCGGGAGGCGGAAGGAGCCCGTGCTTGCGGTACGAGCGGATCGTGTCCGGTTGGACCTGGATGTGTGCCGCAATGTCCTTGTACGACCAGAGTGTTCTGTCCGTCATGAATGACACCTCTCTGTACCTCGGCGCGCCTCTGTTCCGTGAACGAGAGGGTTCCGGGCTGGGCAGCGGGCGTCGCCGGCCCGTGACACAGGACCAGCAGAACGCGGACATACGTGACAGAGAAGTGACTGCTGGGCAGGGAGGGAGCCGACTGGCCCGACCGGCGAGAAGCCGAGGGGTCAGGAGGAGGGCCGGGCCGGGCCGCAGATGCGGAGGAACTCGCGGGTCCGGCGGGCGATGGGAAGCGGCTTGTCCGGCGGGCAGGGGTACATGTCCTGCTCGACGATGGCGAACAGGTCGGTGCCCAGGGCGCGCGCGGCGTCGAGCACCGGTTCCAGCGGGGGCACCCCGCCGGGCGGTTCGCACATCACCCCGCGTGCGACGGCCGGACCGAAGGGCACCTCGTTGGCCACCACATCGGCGAGTACGGCGGGATCGACCTGCTTGAGGTGCAGGTATCCGATCCGTTCGCCGTAGGTCTTGATGAGCTTCACGCTGTCGCCGCCGCAGTAGGCGTAGTGGCCGGTGTCCAGGCAGAGGGAGACCAGGTCCGGGTCCGTGGCGTCGAGGAAGCGGTTGACGTTGTCCTCGCTGTCGATGTGCGTGTCGGCGTGCGGGTGCACCACGATCCGCAGCCCGTAGCGGTCCCGCACCTCGTGTGCCAGGCGTTCGGTCTGGGTGGTGAGGTCGCGCCACTGCCCGGGGGTGAGGGTGCGGTCCTCCAGTACATCGCCCGTCTTGTCGTCCCGCCAGAACGACGGGATGACCACCAGGTACCCGGCGCCCATCGCCCGGGTGAGTGCCGCGATGCCCGCGACATGCTCCCAGGTCCGGTCCCAGACCTCGGGGCCGTGGTGCAATCCCGTGAAGACCGTGCCCGCCGAGACGGACAGCCCGCGGCGGGCGGTCTCGTCGGCGAGGCGGGCGGGATCGGTCGGCAGGTAGCCGTACGGGCCGAGCTCGATCCACTCGTAACCCGCTTCGGAGACCTCGTCGAGGAAACGCCCCCACGGCACTTGCTGCGGGTCGTCGGGGAACCACACTCCCCACGAATCGGGTGCCGAACCGATGCGGATGCGGGCCGGGGAGGGTGCGGAGGAGGTCATATCGCCCACCCTCCAGCCCTCGGAGAGGAGTGTCAAGAGTTCGTCCGAATGTCCGGACAAAGTGTTGACAGGGTTCCGGGTGAGGGCTAGACCTGGGAGCGGCCCGCCCGGCCGTGGCCGGGCCCCCGGGCCGAAGCGCCGCGCCGGAGCACCGGATCGGCTCACCGCGCACCGGCGTGCTGGATCGGGGTACCGGATCGGAGTACCGCGCCGGAGCCGGACCGAAGTACCCGGAGTCTGATCGAAGTACCGGGCCGGAGTGCCGGGTCGAAGCACCGGGCCGGCGCCCGGGACGAACTACCGCGCCGGAGCGCCGGGTCGAAGGGATGCGTATGCCTGAGCCGTACGACGTGATCACCATGGGGCGGATCGGGGTGGACATCTACCCGTTGCAGACCGGTGTGCCGCTGGCCGAGGTCGAGACCTTCGGGAAGTTCCTCGGCGGCTCGCCGACCAACGTCGCGGTGGCCGCCGCCCGGCTCGGGTGCCGCACCGCCGTGATCACCAGGACGGGCCGCGACGCGTTCGGCGACTACCTGCACCAGGCGCTGGGGGAGTTCGGGGTGGACGACCGGTGGGTGGGGGGCGTGGCGGAGTACCCGACCCCGGTCACGTTCTGCGAGATCTTCCCGCCGGACCACTTCCCGCTCTACTTCTACCGGCAGCCCAAGGCGCCCGACCTGGAGATCCGCGCCGACGAGCTGGACCTGGACGCGGTGCGGGCCGCACGGGTCTTCTGGATGACCGGCACCGGACTCTGCGCCGAGCCGAGCCGCACCGCCACGCTCGCCGCACTCAGGGCCCGTAGCGCGGCCGTTCCACCGCCGAAGCCCGGCTCCACCACCCGCACCACGGTGTTCGACCTCGACTGGCGCCCCATGTTCTGGGACGGCGGGGACCGCGACTCCGCCGCGCCCGCCCACTACCGCGAGGCGCTCGCCCACGCCACGGTGGCGGTCGGCAACCTCGACGAGTGCGAGATCGCCACGGGTGAGCGCGATCCCGGTGCGGCCGCCCGCGCGCTGCTCGCCGCGGGACCGGAACTCGCCGTGGTCAAAATGGGACCGGCGGGTGTCCTGGCCGTCCACCGCGACGGCACCACCGCCGAGATCCCGCCTCTCCCCGTCGACGTGGTGAACGGCCTGGGGGCCGGGGACGCGTTCGGCGGGGCCCTCTGCCGCGGGCTCCTCTCCGGCTGGGACACGGAACGCGTGATGCGGTACGCGAACGCGGCGGGGGCCATCGTCGCCTCGCGCCTGGCCTGTTCGTCCGCGATGCCGTTCCCGGCCGAGGTCGAACTGGCCCTCGCCGAGGGCGCCGTCCGCGCACCGGACCCGACGAGGGCAGGACCGGCCGCAGCCGCAGCGGCCCCGGGAGACGCCCCGTGACCTCACCCCCGCCCCACGACTCGCCCGAGCCGACGCCGCCCCCACCTCCGACCCCGCCCCCACTTCCTGCGCCGTCCCCACCCCCGTCCTCCGCGCTCCCTCCCGCGAACTCGGCCCCGCCCGCCCCGAACCCGCCCCCGTCGTCCGCCTCGTCCCCCGCCGCCGCCGCCGACGTCTCGGATCTGGTCCGGTTGCGCGCACACCGCCCCGAGGCCGTCGAGGAAGCCGCCGCCGCCCGGCGTAGGCGCCCGCTGCTCGGCCCCGGTGGCCGCCTGATGATCATCGCCGCGGACCACCCGGCCCGAGGCGCCCTCGGCGCCGGTGACGACGACCTGGCCATGGCCGACCGCTTCGGCCTGCTCGAACGCCTCTGCCTCGCCCTCTCCCGCCCCGGCGTCGACGGAGTGCTCGCGAGCGCCGACGTCCTGGAGGACCTGTTGCTCCTCGGCGCGCTGGAGGACAAGGTCGTCATCGGCTCCATGAACCGCGGTGGGCTCGCGGGAGCCGCCTTCGAGCTCGACGACCGCTTCACCGGCCACCGCCCGGTCGATCTCTCCCGCCAGGGCTTCGACGCGGGCAAGCTGCTGCTGCGCATCGACCACGGCGACCCCGGCTCCCTGGACACGCTGCACACCGCAGCCCGCACCGTGAACGCCATGGCCGCCCACCGGCTGCCCCTCTTCATCGAGCCGTTCCTCTGCCGGCGTACGCCCGAAGGGATCCGCACCGATCTCGGTGCCGCCGCCGTCGCGACGTCCATCGCCGTCGCCTCGGGGCTGGGCGGCACCTCCGCGTACACCTGGCTCAAGGTCCCCGTGACCGAGAACCCCGACGACATGGAGCGGGTGATGAGATCCTCGACCCTCCCGGCCGTCCTGCTCGGCGGCGAGGTCGCGGGGGACCCTGACGCGGCGTACGAGCGCTGGCGCGGCGCACTGCGCCAGCCGACCGTCCGGGGGCTCGTCGTCGGGCGTTCGCTGCTCTACCCCGCCGACGGCGATGTGGCGGGTGCGGTCGACACGGCCGTGGGACTTCTGTGAACGAGACCTGACGGTGGGTAGGGATGGAGCCATGACGACGCCCAGCGAGCAGCAGAGGTACCACCTCAGGGCCGGCCACGCCGCGAGCGGACCCTACGCCCTCGACATCGACCCGGAGCGTGCGGGTTGGGACCGGTCGAGTCTGCGTGTGCTGGAGCTCGAGCCGGGTGGTGTTCATACGCTGGTAACCGGGGAGAGCGAATGGATCGTTCTGCCGTTGTCCGGTGGCTGTACGGTGCAGGCGGCAGGTGAGATCTTTGAACTGCTGGGCAGGGAAGACGTGTTCAGCGCGGTGACCGACTTCGCCTATGTCCCACGCGACGCACGCGCCCAGATCGCCTCCGGCGCAGGAGGCCGCTTCGCCCTGGCAGGAGCGAAGTGCGAGCGACGACTCCCCGCTCGCTACGGCCCCGCGCCGGAGGTACCGGTAGAGCTGCGCGGCGCGGGCACCTGCTCGCGCCAGGTCAACAACTTCGCCGCCGCCGACACCTTCGACTGCGACCGCCTCATCGCCGTCGAGGTACTCACCCCCGGCGGCAACTGGTCGTCGTACCCGCCGCACAAGCACGACGAGCACCATCCGGGTGCCGAGTGCGAGCTCGAGGAGATCTACTACTTCGAGGTCGAGGGCGACGGTCTCGGCTACCACCGGGTGTCGCCCTCCCACGCGGGCGGGACCGACGTGCTCGCCGAGGTCTCCACCGGCGACGCCGTCCTCATCCCCGACGGCTGGCACGGCCCGTCCATCGCCCCGCCCGGCCGCACCATGTACTACCTCAACGTCATGGCGGGCCCGGGTGAACAGCGCGAATGGCTGATCCGGGACCACCCCGACCACCGCTGGATCCGGGACACCTGGCCGGGCCGGCCCGTCGACCCACGACTCCCCCTCCACGGTCCGGAGGCCGTCAGGTGACCACACCACGCCGCGCGTCCGACACGGCAGCGCCCACCCGCAGGCTCACCACCGCGCAGGCCCTGATCGCCTTCCTCGCCCAGCAGTACACCGAGCGCGACGGCCGACGCCGGCGTCTGGTCGACGCCACCTGGGGCATCTTCGGCCACGGCAACGTCGCGGGCATCGGCCAGGCCCTCGTCGAGTCCGGCCCCGCGATGCCCTACCTCCAGGGCCGCAGCGAACAGGCCATGGTGCACGCCGCCGTCGGATACGCCCGCCAGTCCGGCCGGCTCTCCGCACACGCCGTGACCACCTCCATCGGTCCCGGCGCCACCAACCTCGTCACGGGCGCGGCCCTCGCCACCGTCAACCACATCCCGGTGCTGCTCCTGCCCGGCGACACCTTCGCGGCCCGCCCCGCCGACCCCGTGCTCCAGCAGCTCGAAGTGCCGCACACCGGCGACGTGTCGGTCAACGACTGCCTGCGCCCCGTCTCCCGCTACTTCGACCGGATCACCCGCCCCGAGGCGCTGATCCCCGCCGCGCTCCAGGCCGTGCGCACCCTCGCCGACCCGGCGGACACGGGCGCCGTCACGCTCGCGCTGCCGCAGGACGTGCAGGCGGAGGCGTACGACTGGCCGGCGGAGTTCTTCGCGACGCGCGTCTGGCACGTGCGCAGGCCCGCCCCCGACCGTCACGAACTCGACCAGGCCGTCCGCGCGGTGCGCGCCGCCCGACGCCCGCTCGTCGTCGCGGGTGGCGGAGTCCACCACAGCGCCGCCGAGGAAGCCCTCGCGGCCTTCGCGACCGCCACCCGCATCCCCGTCGCCTCCACCCAGGCCGGCAAGGGCTCCCTGCGCCACGACCACCCCGCCGACGTGGGCGGAATCGGCCACACCGGCACCGCCACGGCCGACGCACTCGCCCGTGAGGCGGACCTGGTCATCGGGATCGGCACCCGCTACACCGACTTCACGACCGCCTCCGGCACCCTGTTCGCCGACCCGGCCGTCCGTTTCCTCAACCTGAACATCACGGGGTTCGACGCTCACAAGCTCGCCGCCCTGCCCCTCGTCGCGGACGCCCGCACCTCCCTCGAAGCGCTCGGTGAAGCCCTCGGCACAAGCGGGCACCGCGTCGATCAGGCGTACGAGAGCGAGTACACCGACGCCAAGGAGCAGTGGGAGCGGCGCGTCGACAGCGCGTACGCCGCCGCCGACCCGGACGCCCGCCCCACCCAGGCCCAGGTCCTCGGGCTGCTCGACGAACTGGTCACCGGGGACGACATCCTGATCAACGCGGCCGGCTCGCTCCCCGGTGACCTCCACAAGCTGTGGAGGACCCGCTCCCCGCGCCAGTACCACGTCGAATACGGCTACTCCTGCATGGGATACGAGATCCCCGCCGCCATCGGAGTGCAGCTCGCGGCACCGGACCGGCCCGTCTGGGCGCTCGTCGGCGACGGCACGTACCTGATGAACCCCACCGAGATCGTCACCGCCGTGCAGGAGGACCTCCCCGTCAAGCTCGTCATCCTGCAGAACCACGGTTACGCGTCCATCGGCGGCCTCTCCGAGTCCGTCGGCGCCGAACGCCTCGGCACGGCCTACCGGCACCGCGCCCCCGACGGCGCGTTCACCGGAACCCCGCTGCCCGTCGACCTCGCGGCCAACGCCGCCTCGCTCGGCATGAGGGTGCTGAGAGCCGGCTCGGTGGGGGAGCTGCGCCGGGCCCTCGCCGAGGCGCGCGCGGCGGACCGTCCCACTTGTGTCTACGTCGAGACCGAAACGGCAGACACTGTGTCGGGCCCTCCTCCGGCCCAGGCGTGGTGGGATGTTCCCGTAGCCGCAACCGCGACCCGCCCGCCGGCGGTCGAGGCCAGGAAAGAGTACGACCGGCAGATCGCAGCCCGACGCCGCCACCTGTGAAGGAGACTCCGTCATGAAGACCGTCAACCACTGGATCGGTGGCAGGACCTTCGAGCGGGCTGCGGGCACGTCGGGCAACTACGGTCAGGTCACCGACCCGGCGACCGGCGCCGTCACGACCCGGGTCGCGCTCGCCTCCACCGAGGAGGTCGACGCCGCGGTCTCGGCCGCGAAGAGCGCCTACGAGAGCTGGGGCACCTCCTCGCTCGCCGCCCGCACCGCGGTCCTCTTCCGCTACCGCGCGCTGCTCGACGCCCACCGCGACCAGATCGCCGCGCTGATCACCGCCGAACACGGCAAGGTGCACTCCGACGCGCTCGGCGAGGTCGCCCGCGGCTTGGAGATCGTCGAACTGGCCTGCGGCATCACCACCCAGCTCAAGGGCGAGCTGTCGACCCAGGTTTCCAGCCGGGTCGACGTCGCCTCGATCCGGCAGTCGATCGGCGTCGTCGCGGGCATCACGCCGTTCAACTTCCCGGCCATGGTGCCGATGTGGATGTTCCCGCTGGCCATCGCCTGCGGCAACACCTTCGTCCTGAAGCCCAGCGAGAAGGACCCGTCGGCCGCCAACCTGCTGGCCGAGCTGGCCACCGAGGCCGGCCTGCCCGACGGTGTGCTGAACGTCCTGCACGGTGACAAGGTCGCCGTGGACGGGCTCCTCGCCCACCCCGACGTGGCCGCCGTCTCCTTCGTCGGCTCCACCCCCATCGCCCGATACATCCACGCCACCGCCTCCGCGAACGGCAAGCGTGTCCAGGCGCTCGGCGGAGCCAAGAACCACATGCTGGTCCTCCCCGACGCCGACCTGGACGCCGCGGCCGACGCCGCCGTCTCGGCCGCGTACGGCTCCGCCGGTGAGCGCTGCATGGCCATCTCGGCGGTCGTCGCGGTGAGTTCCGTCGCGGACGAGCTGGTGACCAAGATCCGCGAGCGCGCCGAGAAGATCAAGATCGGCCCCGGTACCGACCCGACGTCCGAGATGGGCCCGCTGATCACCGCCGCCCACCGGGACAAGGTCGCCTCCTACGTCACCGGGGCGGCGGCCCAGGGCGCCGACGTCGTCCTGGACGGCACCGGCCACACCGTCGAGGGCTTCGAGGACGGCCACTGGATCGGCCTGTCCCTCCTGGACAACGTCTCCACCGACTCCGACGCCTACCGCGACGAGATCTTCGGCCCGGTCCTGTGCGTCCTGCGCGTCGACACGTACGAGGAGGGCGTGGCCCTGATGAACGCCTCGCCGTTCGGCAACGGCACCGCGATCTTCACCCGCGACGGCGGTGCTGCCCGCCGCTTCCAGCTGGAGATCGAGGCCGGCATGGTCGGCGTCAACGTGCCGATCCCGGTGCCGGTCGGCTACCACTCCTTCGGTGGCTGGAAGGACTCCCTCTTCGGCGACCACCACATCTACGGCAACGACGGGGTGCACTTCTACACGCGCGGCAAGGTCGTCACCACCCGCTGGCCCGACCCGGCCGACGCCCCGTCCGGCGTGGACCTCGGTTTCCCCCGCAACCACTGACCGCCTCCCCTGCCGCCGGCCCCCGCCCCCATCCGGGCGGGGGCCGGCGGCGGACCGGCGGACGCGACCGATAACCGGTGGCCCGGGGCACAACACCCGCCCCATCCTGACCACATGACCGCACCACAGGCGAGCGCACCGCACACGACCGCACCGCGCGAGACCGCACCCGTCACCCCACCGCGCCAGGAGATCCGCGCCCGGCACACCGCCACGACCGTCACCGTCTACCAGGCGTACCCGCCGGCCATCGGCCTCCCGGCCGCCCGCGACGGACGCTTCCCCGCGGCCTGGAAGCGCGACCGCATGACCTGGATCAAGCCGAGCTTCCTCTGGATGATGTACCGCTGCGGCTGGGGGACGAAGGAGGGCCAGGAGACCGTCCTGGCCGTCGAGATCACCCGCGACGGGTTCGCCTGGGCACTGGCGAATGCCGAACTGTCCCACTACGTGCCGGGAGCGCACCCCGACCAGGCGGCCTGGCGGCGCAGCCTGAGCCGCAGCCCGGCCCGTGTCCAATGGGACCCCGAACGTGACATCCGCCTCGCCCCGCTGCCCTACCGCTCGCTCCAGCTCGGACTCGGCGGCGAGGCGGCACGGCGCTACGCGGACGAGTGGCTGGTCTCCGTACGCGACGTCACGCCGCTCGCGCACGACGTCCGCGCCCTGGTCAGGGAGGGACGTCACGACGAGGCCACCGCGCTGCTGCCCCTGGAGACGCCCTACGGTGACGGCGGCTCCCCACCCGCCCCCGGAGCTCCGTGACGGTCGTCGTACCGCATCCGGAGTACGGCGGGCCGTGGTGTACCTCTCAGGGATGCCGGTCAGCTCCGCCCGGGGGCTCCTCGGCCGGCGGGGCGCTCCGTCTAGGGTCGAGTCATGGAGAAACCGACTTCCCGGTGGCGGCACCGGCTGCCCCGTACCCCAGGCCGGTGGGCCGCGGTCGTCGCCGCCCTCGCCGTGATCGTGGGCGCCGGCACCTGGACGGCCGTCGCCGGCGACAGTGCGCCTACCGTGCACCGGCAGGACCGGATGATGAAGATGAACGGGGTGTCGGTCGACACGTCGTACTTCACGTCCGGGGGCTCCCAACGCCGTCCGGCCGTCCTCATCGGCCACGGCTTCGGCGGCAGCAAGGACGATGTGCGCGCCCAGGCGGAGAAGCTGGCCGCGGACGGTTACGCGGTCATGACCTGGTCGGCCCGGGGCTTCGGGAGGACCAGCGGCGAGATCACGCTCAACGCGCCCGACGGCGAGGTCAAGGACGTCTCCGGTCTCATCGACTGGCTGGCGGACCGCCCCGAGGTGGAGCTCGACGCGAAGGGCGACCCGCGGGTCGGTGTCACCGGCGCCTCGTACGCCGGAGCGGTGTCGCTGCTGGCCGCCGGGTACGACGAGCGGGTCGACGCCGTCGCACCCGTGATCAGCTATTGGAACCTCGCCGACGCGCTCTTCCCGGACGGCGTCTTCAAGAAGCTCTGGGCGGGCATCTTCGTCACCTCCGGCGGCGGCTGCCAGAAGTTCCAGAAGCAGCTGTGCGACATGTACGAGCGGGTCGCCGTCAGCGGCAAGCCCGATGCGGCCGCCCGCGCACTGCTGACGGAACGTTCCCCCGTCGCCGTGGCCGACCGTATCGACGTACCCGCCCTGATCATCCAGGGGCAGAGCGACTCGCTCTTCCCGCTGGGCCAGTCCGACGCCATGGCCAAGGCAATCAAGGCCAACGGCGCTCCGGTGTCCGTCGACTGGATCGCGGGCGGACACGACGGCGGTGACGACGAGGGCGATCGCCTCCACAGCCGGGTCGGCGCCTGGTTCGACCGGTATCTGAAGGAGGACAAGGGCGCCGACACCGGCCCCGGATTCCGGGTGACCCGGACCGGCGGAGTCGACTCCACCGACGGTGCCGCGCTCAAGCGCGGTGCGAGCAGCGCGACGTATCCCGGGCTGACCAGCGGCGGACGCGAGATCCCGCTGTCCGGCGCGGGACAGCAGCCCGCCATGGGCGGTGCCACGCAGGGCGCCCGGCAAGGCACCCCGTCCACGGGCGGCCGGAAGGCGGCCGCGGACGGAGCGACACAGACGTTCCGCAACCCCGCCGGGGCCGGCCCGCCGTCCATCTCCGCCGTCCCCGGCGTCGGCGGCGGGCTCTCCCAGCTGTCCACCCTGGGCGTCGGGCTCTCCGTCGACTTCCCAGGGCAGTACGCCCGCTACGACTCCGCCCCGCTGGGCAGCGCCGTACGCGTCACCGGCTCACCCACCGTCCGGGTGGACGTGAAGGCGGACCACGGCGACGCGGTGCTGTTCGGCAAGGTGTACGACGTCTCACCGGACGGCAAGCAGCAGGTGCTGCCCTCCCAGCTCGTCGCCCCCTACCGCATCACACCCGACGAACAGGGCAGGCCGGTCGAGCTCACCCTGCCCGCCGTCGACCACGAGGTGGACGCCGGGCACCGGCTGCGCCTCGTGCTCTCCGCGACCGACCTCGGCTACGCCTCACCCGCCGAGCCCGCGACGTACACCGTCTCCCTCGAAGGGGGTCTGACCGTCCCCACCGCACCCGCGGTGAAGACCGCCGCCGCCACCCTGCCCTGGTGGACCTGGGGGCTCCCGGCGGCCGCCGTGGCCATCGCCGCGGCGCTCCTGCTCACCGCGCGCCGGCGTACCGCGACCCCCGCCCCCGATCCGGAGCTGACCGGCGTACCGCTGCAGATCACCGGCCTGTCCAAGAAGTACGCCAGGTCCAGTGACGCGTACGCCGTGCGGGATCTCGGCTTCCGGGTCGAGAAGGGGCAGGTCCTCGGCCTCCTCGGGCCGAACGGCGCGGGAAAGACCACCACCCTGCGCATGCTGATGGGGCTCATCACCCCCGACGCCGGAGAGATCCGGGTCTTCGGGCAGGCCATCCGCCCCGGAGCGCCCGTGCTGTCCCGAGTCGGCTCCTTCGTCGAGGGCGCCGGGTTCCTGCCCCACCTGTCGGGCCGCTCCAACCTGGAGCTGTACTGGGCGGCGACCGGGCGGCCCGCCGAGGACGCGCACATCGACGGGGCCCTGGAGATCGCCGGACTCGGCGACGCCCTGGCCCGTGCCGTTCGCACGTACTCCCAGGGCATGCGGCAGCGGCTCGCCATCGCCCAGGCCATGCTCGGCATGCCGGACCTCCTCATCCTCGACGAACCGACCAACGGACTGGACCCGCCCCAGATCCGTGAGATGCGTGACGTGATGATCCGGTACGCGGCCGGGGGCCGGACCGTGATCGTCTCCAGCCACCTGCTCTCCGAGGTCGAGCAGTCCTGCACCCACCTCGTGGTCATGGACCGCGGCCGTCTCGTCCAGGCCGGTCCGGTCGCCGAGATCACCGGATCCGGCGACATGCTGCTCGTCACCACCGGGTCCGAGGTCGCCGAGCCGCTCGTGGACAAGGTGGCGGCCCTGCCCGGCATCGGCTCCGCCGCGCGCCTGGACGACGGCCGCGGTCTGCTGGTCCGGCTCGACGGCGCCACCGCCGCCCAACTGGTCGCCGACCTGGTGCGCCTCGACGTACCGGTGACGGGTGTCGGACCGCACCGCCGCCTGGAGGACGCCTTCCTCACCCTCATCTCCCAAGGATCCGCATGAGCTCCGCAACAGAGATCCGGGCCCTCGCAGAAGCCCCCGGCTACCGCGCCCGTCGCACCCTGCCGCTGCGCGTGGAGGCGATGCGGCAGCTGCGCAGGCGCCGCACCCTGCTCATGGGCGGGGTGCTGGCCGCCCTGCCGTTCATCCTGATCGCCGCCTTCGCGATCGGGGGCACCCCGGGTGGTGAAGGCGGCGGGGGAGGGGGCGGTTCGCGCATCAACCTCATGGACGTGGCCACGGAGTCCGCGGCGAACTTCGCGGCCACCTGCCTCTTCGTCTCCGCGGGCTTCCTGCTGGTGGTGCCGGTGGCCCTCTTCTGCGGGGACACCGTGGCCTCGGAGGCGAGCTGGTCCTCCCTGCGCTACCTGCTCGCGGCGCCGGTGCCACGCGCCAGGCTGCTGTGGAGCAAGCTCGTCGTCGCGCTCGGTTTCAGCCTGGCCGCGATGGTGCTGCTGCCGCTCGTCGCCCTGGGCGCGGGAGCGGCGGCGTACGGCTGGGGGCCGCTCAAGCTGCCCACCGGGGGCGCGCTCGGCACCGCGGACACCGTGCCGCGGCTCGCACTCGTCGTCGCCTTCATCTTCGTCTCCCAACTCGTCACCGCGGGGCTGGCGTTCTGGCTGTCGACCAGGACGGACGCGCCGCTGGGCGCGGTGGGAGGCGCGGTCGGGCTGACGATCGTCGGCAACGTCCTCGACGCCGTCACCGCGCTCGGTTCCTGGCGTGAGTTCCTGCCCGCGCACTGGCAGTTCGCCTGGGCGGACGCGCTCCAGCCCGATCTCGAATGGGGCGGGATGGTGAAGGGCGCGGCCGTGTCGGTGACCTATGCCCTGATCCTGTTCGCCCTCGCCTTCCGAGGGTTCAGCCGCAAGGACATCGTGTCCTGACGCCGATGTTCCGCCGCGTCGACGCCCGTCGTTGCGCCATCGAGACGGTTCCGCAACGCTTCCGACGACTCCGCCGGGCCGTCCCGCACGTCACATCCACAGATGTCGACTACGTGGGGGGTCCGGATGGGACACAGGACGAGGACGTACCGGGGAGCGCTGGCCCTGCTCCTGGGCGGAGTTCTGATCGCCGGGTGCGGCGCTTCGGATTCGGACGGCGCCAAGTCGTCGGCCGACAGCAGCGCCCGAGGCGGGGGACCGGCCGGGGGCAAGCAGCCTCCGGCCGGCGGATCCGCCGCGCCGCAGCAGCGGGAGGCCCCCGACGGGGCGCCGAAGGACAGCGGCGAGCGGGAGGGCGTGGCGCCCGACTACCTCTCGACCTTCGCGCTCGACGTGGACACCGCCAGCTACGGATACGCCCGCCGCACTCTCGGTGACGGGCGGCTTCCCGTGGCGGACACGGTGCGCCCGGAGGAGTTCGTCAACAGCTTCCGGCAGGGCTACGAACCCCCGGAGGGCAACGGTTTCTCGGTCTCCGTCGACGGTGCCCGGCCCGGAGCCGGGGCGTCCGACTGGTCGCTCGTACGCGTCGGGCTGGCCACCAGGCCGGCCGCCGCCACCGGTGAACGCCCGCCCGCCGCACTGACCTTCGTCGTCGACATCTCCGGGTCGATGGCGGAGCCCGGCCGTCTGGACCTGGCGAAGACCTCGCTGGGCATCCTCGCCGACGAGCTGCGCGACGACGACTCCGTCTCGCTGGTCACCTTCAGCGACGAGGCCGAGACCAGGCTGCCGATGACCCGCCTCCAGGGCAACCGCACCAAGGTCCGGGACGCCATCGAGAAGATGGAACCCGCCGACTCCACCAATGTCGCGGCCGGCGTCGAGCGTGGCTACGACGAGGCGGTCGAAGGCCACCGCAAGGGCGCCAACAACCGGGTCGTACTGCTCTCGGACGCGCTCGCCAACACCGGTGAGACCGACGCGGACGCGATCCTGGAGCGGATCGGCGACGCGCGCGAGGAGTACGGCATCACGCTGTTCGGAGTCGGCGTGGGCAGTGACTACGGCGACGAGCTGATGGAACGCCTCACCGACAAGGGCGACGGCAACACGACCTACATCGCGGACGAGGCCCAGGCCCGGAAGGTGTTCGTCGACCAGTTGCCCGCACACGTCGAACTGCGCGCCCGGGACGCCAAGGCCCAGGTCGCGTTCGACCGCAGGACCGTCAAGCAGTTCCGTCTCATCGGCTACGAGAACCGCAAGGTCGCCGACGAGGACTTCCGTGACGACAGCGTCGACGGTGGCGAGGTCGGCCCCGGCCACACCGTGACCGCGCTCTACGCCGTGCGACTCCGCGAGGGCGCCTCCGGCCGCGTGGCGTCGGCGACGGTGCGCTGGCTGGACCCCGGCACGCGCAAGGCGCACGAGGAGACCGGTTCGGTGGAGACCGGCGCGATCGACGGGAAGCTCTGGGGCGGCAGCGGTGCACGGCTCCAGGTGGCCGCGGTGGCCGCCTACTTCGCGGACACGCTGCGCGGCGGCGACCTGCCGGGAACACCCGCGCTCGGCGAACTCGCCGACCGGGCGGGGAAGCTGGCCGCGTCGACCGAGGACAGCTCGGTGGAGAAGCTCGCCACGGCGATCGAGCAGGCCGACCGGATCAGGAACGGCGGTGGCGACGAACCGCCGGGTGACGAGGGCGAGGGCGAGGTCGGCTGACAGCCCGCCGACCCCGCCTCCCCACCGGAGGGGGAGTCGGCGGTTCCACCCGGGGTACCGGGGTCCGCCCGCAGTCTCCCGAGTGCCGTTCGCCCCGGCCGCCCACGACGGCCGGGGCGAACACCCGCTAAGCCAGGTGGAACACCTCGGTCAGCGGGACCATCGCCTCGTCCGCGGCCTCCGGCTGCTCGAAGAATCCGGCCATGTCCCGCTGCCACCGTGCGTTGACCTCCGTCGCCGCCATCGCCTCGCGGGCGGCGCCGAAGTCCTCCGTCTCCAGGTATCCGACCAGCAGGCCGTCCTCGCGCAGGAACAGCGAGTAGTTGTGCCAGCCGGACTCCGACAGGGCCGCCAGCATGTCCGGCCATACGGTGGCGTGACGCTCGCGGTACTCGTCCTTGCGGTCCTCGCGGACCTTCAGCAGAAAACAGACGCGCTGCATGGAGCCGGCTCCTCCGCTCAGAAGTCGAACGTGTCGATGTTCTTGGAGTCGAAGACGGTCGGCTCGCCGAGGATGACCTCGCCGTCCTTGCCGACGGTGTACTCGCCGAGCTTGCCCGCCTTGAACTTCTCGCCCTCCGCACCCGTGATCTGCCCCGACGCCAGGGCAGCCGCCGCGTACGAGCCGAGGTAGCCGAGCTCCTCGGGGTTCCAGAGCGAGAACTGCTCGACGGTGCCGTCCTTGACGTACTTGCGCATCTGGTTCGGCGTGCCCAGCCCGTTGAGGACGACCTTGCCCTTGTACGAGGAGTCGCTGAGATAGCGCGCTGCGGCGGCGATACCGACCGTCGTCGGGGAGATGATGCCCTTGAGGTCGGGGTAGGCCTGCATCAGGCCCTGCGTCTGCTGGAAGGACTTCTGGTCCGCGTCGTCGCCGTACGCCACCTTCACCAGCTGCATGTTCTTGTACTTCGGGAGCTTCAGCTCCTCCTTCATGAACTCGATCCAGGTGTTCTGGTTCGTCGCGTTCTGCGTGGCGGACAGGATCGCGACCTTGCCCTTGTAGCCGATCTGCTCGCCGAGGTGCTGCACCAGGCTGCGGCCGATCTCCTCCGAGCTGGCCTGGTTGATGAAGAGCTGGCGGCAGTCCTTCGCCGTGTCGGAGTCGTAGGCGACGACCTTGATGTCCTTCTTCATGGCCTGCTTGAGCGGGCCGCACACCGCGTTCGGGTCGTTCGCCGCGACGAGGATCGCGTCCTGGCGCTGCTGGATGAGGGTGTTGATGTACGAGACCTGAGAGGAGGCGTTCGCGTCGGAGGGGCCGACCTCCTTGCCCGTGCCGCCGTACTCCTTCGCGGCCGCGATGCCCGCCTCGTCGACGATCTTCTCGTACGGGTTGTTGATCTGCTTCGGCAGGAAGGCGAGCTTCAGCCCCTTCTTCAGCGGGGCGTCCGGGTCGGCCTTCGCGGAGCTGCCGGCCTTCGCGCCGCCGCTCTCCTTGCTGTCCTTCGTGGTGCCGGAACAGGCAGTGAGGGCGAGCGCGAGGGAGACGGCGGTGGCTGCGGTCGCGACGGCGCGGCGCCCGGCGGCATTGCGGAGCATCATGGCGGCGTGTGCCTTTCGAGGAGGGGCGAGGCTGTACGGGGGCTGGAACGAGGACGACGAGGGGCGGGGGTTCCTACGGCGCGGGAGCACCGGCGGCCCGCCGGTGCCGGCGTTCGACGACGGTGGCGATGACCCGCGGGGTGAGGACGGACGCCACGAGCAGCAGTCCGGTCACGATGACCTGGACCTCGTTGGCGATGTCGTTGAGGGTGAGCAGGTTCTTCAGCAGGCCGATCAGCAGGACACCGGCGACCGCGCCGAAGAGCGTGCCCTTCCCGCCGTCGAAGTCGATGCCGCCCAGCAGGACGGAGGCGATGACGAGCATCTCGAAGCCGAGTCCGTTGTCCGCGCGGGCACTTCCGTACCTGAGGGTGAAGACGATGCCCGCGAAGGCGGAGAACAGCCCGGTCACGACGAAGAGCAGCAACTTGATCCGCTTGACCCGGATGCCGGCGAAGTACGCGGCCTCCTCCTGGGCGCCGATCGCGAAGAGCGAGCGGCCGAGCCCGGTGGCGTGCAGCACCACGGCGGTGACCACGGCCAGGACGGCGAAGAGCAGCACCGGATAGGTGATGAACGTGCCGGGGACGGTCGTCGTGTCGACGGCCCAGTCCGCGTACGTCTGAG
The DNA here is from genome assembly GCF_040660235.1 of Streptomyces sp. NPDC049970. NCBI lineage: Bacteria > Bacillati > Actinomycetota > Actinomycetes > Kitasatosporales > Streptomycetaceae > Streptomyces > Streptomyces sp. NPDC049970. The sequence continues at coordinate 384,452 of NZ_JBFALP010000002.1, forward strand.
GGAAGTCCGTCACCGCGTCGCTGCCGAGCGCCACCGAGGCGAGCCCCCGGTAGAGCGCCAGGGTGCCGATGGTGACGGCCAGGGAGGGCAGGCCGACCCGGGTGACGAGCCAGCCGTTGAGGAGGCCGCCGGCCACGCCTACGAGGAGCACCACCGGCACGATCAGCTCGAAGGCCCAGCCCGCCTCCCACAGCGAACCCGTCAGCGCACTGCCCAGGCCGAGCATGGACGCCACCGACAGGTCGACCTGTCCGGCGACGACGAGCAGGGTCATCGGCAGGGCGATGAGCGCGACTTCGGCGATGTCGTTGAAGGCGAACGCGAGGTTCTCGCCGGAGCCGAAGCCCTCCGTGGTGCCCAGCCCGACGACGAGGACCGCCACCAGCAGGACGCCCACCGCGGTGTCCCAGCGCAGCGCCAGGCCGCGGACGAGCGAGGCCCGCGGCGCGGAAGCCGTCTTTGTGTCAGGCGCCGTGGTCATGGCGGGCGCTCCTCTTCCTCAGTGCGGCGGTCATCCGCAGGTTCACGATCCGGTCGACGCTGATGGCCAGCAGCAGGAGCGCACCGGTGATGGCGCCCTGCCAGAAGGAGTCCACCTTCAGCACGACCAGCACGCTGCCGATGGTGGTGAGCAGCAGGGCGCCGAGCGCGGCGCCCCAGACGGTGCCGGTGCCGCCGGTGATGGCGACACCGCCGACGACGACGGCGCTGACGACGGTCAGCTCCCAGCCGTGCGCGTTGTCCGCGACCACGGTGCCGAAGCGGGCCAGCCACAGGGCCCCGGCGAAACCGGCCACGGCCCCGGAGAAGGCGTAGGCGGCGAGCACCCGGCGGCGGATCGGGATGCCGGCGAGCCGGGCGGCCTCGGGGCTCGACCCGATGGCGTACAGCTCACGCCCCGAGCGGTAGCTGCGCAGGAAGTACGCCGTCGCCGCGAGCAGGACGACCGCGAGCAGCGGCAGGTAGGGGACGCCCAGCACACTGCCGCTGCCGAGCCCCAGGACGGCCTCCGGTACGTCGGAGGCGCTGATCTGCTCGCCCTGCGCCCACCAGTAGTCGACGCCCTGGATGATGTAGAGCATGCCCAGCGTCACGACGAGCGCCGGGACCTTGCCGAAGCTGACCAGGGCGCCCGAGACCAGGCCGCAGACCACACCGATCGCGATACCGAGCAGCATCACGGTCGCCACGCCGTGGTCGCTGCCCGCCACGAACTTGCCGCAGGCGAAGGCGGAGAGCCCGACCACGGAGCCCACGGACAGGTCGATGTTGCGGGTGATCACGACGGCGGACTGGCCGACCGCGAGCAGTACCAGGATCGACGCGTTGAGCAGCAGGTCCTTGATGCCCTGGTCGGAGAGGAAGCGCGGGTTGGCGAGGTAGGTCCCGAGGACCAGCAGGACGAGCGCGCCCGCGATGGAGATCTCACGGGCCCGGAAGACCGCGTCCACGAGTGAGGCGGCACTCCGCTCCGGCGCCTTCCCGGTGTCCGGGGGACTCTCGATGGTGGTGGTCATGCCGCTGCCCTCTCGTCGCGTCCGGTGGCCGCCGCCATGACCGACTCCTCGGTGGCGCTCGCGCGCGGGATCTCCGCCACCAGCCGGCCCTCGTGCATCACGAGCACCCGGTCGGCCATGCCGATGACCTCGGGGAGGTCGGAGGAGATCATCAGGACGGCGAGGCCGTCCGCCGCGAGCGAGGACAGCAGCCGGTGGACCTCGGCCTTGGTGCCGACGTCGATCCCGCGGGTCGGCTCGTCGACGATGAGCACGCCGGGGCCGGTCGCCAGCCACTTGGCCAGCACGACCTTCTGCTGGTTGCCTCCGGAGAGCACGCCCACGGTGTCGGCCAGCCTGCTGTACTTGAGCTGGAGGCGCACCGCCCAGTCGGCGGCCCGCTCGTGCTCCAGGGCACGGCTGACGAGCCCGCGCTTGCGGACCTCGCCCAGGCCGGTGAGGCCGATGTTGCGCTCGATGGACATATCCATGACCAGGCCGCGCTGCCGCCGGTCCTCGGGTACGAGAGCGAGCCCGGCGTCCATCGCGGCGGTGGGCGAGCCGGGGCGCAGCACCGTGCCGCCGACCTTCACCTCGCCCGCGTCGGCCCGGTCCACGCCGAACACCGCCTGGGCGACCTCCGTCCGCCCGGCGCCGACGAGTCCGGCGAGCGCGACGATCTCGCCCCGGCGGACGTCGAAGGACACGTCGCGGAAGACGCCCTCGCGGGTCAGCCGGTGCACGGACAGGGCGACCTCGCCGACCTCGGCGGCCTGTTTCGGGTAGAGGTCACCGAGGTCACGGCCGACCATCCTGCGGACCAGGTCGTCCTCGGTGAGCCCTTCCAGCGGCTCGGAGGAGATCCACCGCCCGTCGCGCAGGGTCGTGACGCGCTGGCACAGTGCGAAGATCTCCTCCAGGCGGTGCGAGATGAAGAGCACCGCCGCACCCTCTGAGCGCAGCGCGCGTACGACGGAGAAGAGCCGTGCGGTCTCGCTGCCGGTCAGGGCGGCGGTCGGCTCGTCCATGATCAGGACGCGGGCGTCGAAGGAGAGCGCCTTGGCGATCTCGACGATCTGCTGGTCGGCGATCGAGAGGCCACGGGCCGGCCGGTCCGGCGCCAGGTCGACCCCGAGCCTGCGCATCAGGCCCGCGGTGGTCTCGTGGACCGCTCTGCGGTCGATCCTGCCCAGGGACCGCCGGGGCTGGCGGCCCATGAAGATGTTCTCCGCGATGGACAGGTCGGGGAAGAGCGTCGGCTCCTGGTAGATGACGGCGATGCCGGCGTCACGCGCGTCGGCCGGGCCGTGGAAGACGACGGGCTGCCCGTCGAGGAGGACCTCGCCGCTGTCCGGCCGGTGCACTCCGGCGAGCGCCTTGATCAGGGTCGACTTTCCCGCGCCGTTCTCACCGGCGAGTGCGTGGGCCTCGCCTGGGAACAGGCGCAGGGAGACGTCCTGCAAAGCGCGTACGGCACCGAAGGACTTGCTCACGCCCTTGAGGGCCAGGACCGGGGCCGGGTCCGGGGCGGACTGGTTCATGGGAGCTCCTCAGCGGCGGACCTGGTCGCTCCACGCGCCGTGAAAGGTTTCAATGAGGTTGCTCGGAAGCTAAACGGGGATTGCGGGCACAGTCAATGGGTTGATGGCGAGAAGTTCCCGGAGGAGGGGCGATGTGCGACCTGAGTGGGGGGAATGGCCGGGCGCCCTTGACAGTCTTCGGGGGAGCCCACTATCTTCCCGTTTTTGAATCGATTCACGCAACGGTCGGGTATCGCGCCCCTCACGACCGCGCACCACGGACGCCGGCTCTCCTGTTCCGATGCGCCGTTCCCGGTCGCCCGTACCGAACCGCCCGTCCGGCAGGGCCTGTTCAGCTCGGCCCGTCCGGCTCCGCCCGGAGCAGGTGAGCGGTGAACCACTCCCGTGCCAGGTCCGCGACCCTGTCCAGGGCGCCGGGTTCCTCGAACAGATGGGTGGCGCCCGGGACGACCTCCAGGCGGTTCTCGCAGTACAGCGCCGCCTGCGCCTGCCGGTTGAGGTCGATCACCGTGGTGTCCTCACCGCCGACGATCAGCAGCGTCGGCGCCCGCACCCCGGAGAGGTCCACCCCGGCCAGGTCGGGCCGGCCGCCGCGCGAGACCACCGCTCCGACGCCCGAGTCCGGCGCGGCCGCGGCCCGGAGCGCCGCCGCCGCCCCGGTACTCGCCCCGAACGAACCGACCGGGAGCGGCACCCGGCTCCGCAGCCAGCGGGTGGTGTCCGCCAGCCGGGTGGACAGCAGCCCGATGTCGAAGACGTTCGCACGGTAGACCTCCTCCCCGGGCGTGAGCAGGTCGAACAGCAGCGTGCCCAGGCCGGCGCGGTTCAGGGCCGTGGCCACCGCCCGGTTGCGGGGGCTGTCGCGGCTGCTGCCGGAACCGTGGGCGAACACCACCACGGCACCCGCGTCCGCGGGGAGTACGAGATCTCCCGCCAGCGGGACCCCGCCCGCGTCCACCTCGACCCGCTCGACCGTGGCACCGTCCGCCGGGGCCCGCGCGAGCAGCGACACGACCTCCTCGTCGGAGGTCTGGGAGAAGTCCCGGTACCACTCACCCACCGCGGAGAAGAGGCTCGGCGTGGAGAGGCACACGAGCTCGTCCACGTCCTCACCCAGCCGCGCGGCGGCATCCGGCGACGCCACGGGCACGGCCAGCGTGACATGGGCGGCACCCTGTGCCCTGACCACCTGGCAGGCCGCTCCGGCGGTGGCCCCGGTGGCGACACCGTCGTCCACCACGATCACCGCGCGGCCCCTCAGCGGCAGGCGAGCCCGGCCCGCCCGGTACGCCCTCGCCCGGCGTACGAGTTCCGCCTCCTCGGCGTGCTCGACGGCTCTCAGCTCCGTCTCCCGGACGCCGGCGTGGCGGACGATCTCGTCGCTGATGACCCGGACCCCGCCCTCGCCTATGGCGCCGAATCCCAGCTCCGGGCGGTACGGCACCCCGAGCTTGCGGACCACGATCACGTCGAGCGGCGCCCCCAGGGCCCGCGCCACCTCGTACGCGACGGGAACTCCGCCGCGGGGCAGCCCCAGGACCACCGGATCGCGCCGTTCCACGTGTCGCAGGGCCACGGCCAGCCGCCGCCCGGCATCCGTTCGGTCGGAGAACAGCACCGCGGTTCGCCTCCATGAATCGGTGCAGGGGCCCCGGCCGCCCCGGGCGCTCCTCAAGGGCTGTCCCGTAAGCCCTGGCGGGCGCACGACGACAGCTGCGGCACCTCGCTGTCGGGACGCCCGAATACGGCCAGTACGCGGACGCCCCTCCGCCTTGCGAGGCACCGCATCTGACGCCGCGCGCTGATCCACCAGCGATCACGGGACAGCCCTTACCCTTCGAAACAAGCGCATGGGCGGGTGCCGGGCAACCCGGGGGGACCTCCCGCACGGGGGAACCGGAGGAGCGCTCCCGCCTGACCGCCCGCTCAGCCGGCCGGCCGGGCGGCGCGGCAGGCCAGCCGTTCCAGCGCGGGCGCGAGACTCCCGACGGCCGCGGTGAGGGCGCCGAGCGCTTCCGCGACGCGCCACGAGGCGCGGTCCCGGTGGCCGACCGGGTTGGAGACGGCGCGGAGCTCCAGGACCGGGCAGTCGGCTGCGGCGCCCGCCTCGGCGACCCCGAATCCCTCCATGGCCTCCACGAGGGCCAGCGGGTGCGCCGACCGCAGTTCCGCGGCCCGCCGCTCGCTGCCCGTCACGGTGGAGACGGTGAGTACGCAGCCCCGGCGCGCGCCCGTCACGGAGGCCACCTCCCGGACCAGCTCGGGGTCCGGGAGGTAGGCGACCGTGCCGAAGCCGAGTTCGCTGAGCGGTACGAAGCCCTCCGCCGTTTCCGCGCCCAGGTCCGCGGCGACCAGCTCGTCCGCTACGACGAGTGACCCGACCGGCGCCCCCGGCTGGAAACCACCCCCGATGCCCACGCAGATCACCAGGTCGTACGCCACCGACGTGAGAGCGGCCGTGGTCAGGGCGGTCGCCGTCGAGACGGCGGCCGCGGCCGGTCCCACGCCGGCGGCGAGCAGGTCCACGGTGCAGCGGTGCGTCCGTACCCGGTGGAGGGTCCCCGCGGCGAAGGGGATGTCGAACCCCGGCCCGTCCAGGGCCCGTGCCACCGCGTCCCGCTCCGCAGCCACCGCGGTGACGAGGAGGATGCGCCGACCAGCGCGGGTGGGGCACTGCACGCGGTGGCGCGCGGACCGGGGCCCGGAGTCGTCCGGAGACGGGCGTACCGGGGGCGCACCTTGGGGCACGTGGTTCAGCCTTCCTGCGGGCGGTGCGGTCACTGAGGCGGATTGCGGTGCGTGCGGATCGGCGGCTCGGCCCCTTCGGCCCCTTCGGCCCCGACCGTCTCGACCACCCGGATCCGTGGCACCCTCGCGTCGCCGTGCGCGTGGCGGAGTTCCGCGCCGGTCCGGACGGCACCGGTGTGCTGTGCCCCGGCCGTGCCCGCGAGGAATCCGGGAGCACCGGCCGGGGTCACCGGCGGGATACCGAACGCATCGCGTAACCCGGCGAATCGAGCGGCCTTTCCGCCGGGGCGGGCGGCTTTCCGGCCGGCGTCCCAGCCGGATGCGTACGCCGGATACCGGAGCCGGTTCGCGACCACGCCGGTCGTGATTCCGCCCGTGCGCGCCAGTACGCCCACGACGTCACGCGCCCACTCCGCGGAGACCTCGGAGTATTCGCCTGAGCAGGCCGGTTCCCCGATTGCGCCGTGCGTCACGCGGGCGCGCGCCGGATTCGCCGGAACCGGATCGTGCGCGGCCTCGCCACCGCGTTCCCGCGGATCATCGCACCCTACTGCGGGCGGCAGTTCGCGCCTTTCCCGGGAAAGCGTCGACGGCGGGAGGCGGACTTCTCCGAGGCCCGTCCCCCCGGCGTCGTACGGGAATGCCCCCGCACCTGATTCCGCGTTATGCGAGCCCGCCCGCACGCGCGCCGGGCCCCGTCCGACGACGGCACCGCCCGTGTGCGGCCCGCGGCTCCTCGGGCCGAAACCCGGCGCGCGGTACCGGCGCCGTACCCCGGTCCGGGGGGAACGCCCCTCGTCGAGGACGGGTTCCGTCCGGTCGCGGACCGACGACCCGCTCTTCGGGCACCGGGCTTCGGCGGCCTCGGCGCCGGGTCCGCGGCGGATCCGCTCCCGCAACGCGACCAGCTCCGCCGCACGCGCCCACGTCGTCGGCTCGACTGATGTCATACGGGAAGTGTGGGCCTCGAATTTCCCGCCCGGCCCGCAGCCGGGTGCCAACACTAGTGAAGGTTCCAGTGGGCGGGATCGAGGGGCGCTTCCCCATAGCCGCCGAGGCTACGTTGTGTCCGCAGCGGCCTCCTGCCCGGGACCAACGGGCCTTCGGGGCCATGGAGTCCGGGGAATCCCCCGTCCCCGGATTCGGCGGAAGGGGCCTTCGACGGCCGGTTCCGGCGAAGGCCCCGGACCGCACTCGACGACATGTGACGAATTCCAGCATCCGTTGACGGGGACGGACCAGCGGACCCAGGGGAGCGAATCACTTGCGAAACGGACAGCCACGGGTCGCCGACCGCATCGTCTCCGCCTTGGCGGAATTGGGGACGGACCACCTCTTCGGGGTTTCCGGCGCGAACATCGAGGACATCTACGACGCCGCCCAGCATTCCGGCGGACGCGTCACCGCGGTCGTCGCGAAACACGAATTCTCCGCCGTCACCATGGCAGAGGGATACCACCGCACCACCGGCAGGCTCGCCGTCGCGATGGCCACGTCGGGGGCCGGCGCGATGAACATGGTGCCCGGGATCGCGGAGGCACATGCCGCCCGCCTCCCCCTGCTCGCACTGATAGGCCAGCCGCCACGGGCCCTGGAGGGGCGCGGCGCCTTCCAGGACTCGAGCGGCCGGGCCGGTGCCTTCGACGCCGTCGGACTCTTCCGGAACATCTCCCGCTTCTGCGCCCGTGTGGACGATCCGGCGGATCTCGGCAAGCTGCTCACCGAAGCGGTGGCCGCGACCAAGGGGCCCTGCCGCGGTCCCGCGGTCCTGCTGCTGCCCAAGGACGTCCAGCAGGTCCCGACCGGTCCGCTGCCCGATCTGGGCGCGCTGCTCGCGGACGGCGGGACCGCCCCCGCGGCGGCCGGCCGTGGTGCCGCCGCCGACCTGATCACCGCCGCCGTCACCCGCGGGGCCCGCATCGTGATCATCGCCGGGGACGGCGTCGGACGCCGCGACGCCCGGACCGAACTCGCCGAACTGGCACGCAGGTCGGGTGCGTCGGTCGCGGTGACCCCCGAGGCCAAGGACGTCTTCGACAACCACGACCCGCGCTACGCCGGGGTGGCCGGAGCGATCGGGCACCCCACGGTCCTGCGCCTGCTGGAACAGGCCGAGCTCTGCGTGCTGGTGGGCACCCGGCTGCCGGTGATGGCCCGCACCGGACTGGAGCCGGCCCTCGCGCGTACCCGGGTCATCGGCTACGACCCCGAGCCGCCCTTCACGAGCCCGGGCGCCGACGGGCCGCCCGCCGTGCACGTGGCGGGCGACCTCACGGCGGAACTCCGCTCCCTCAACGCACGGTTGGCCGCCCTGCCCCACGGGCCCTCCGCGGGCCAGGGCCTCGCCGGTGAGCTGGAGTACCTCGTCGCGCCGCCGTCGCAGGGGCCCGGTGTGCCACTCGTCGACGCGGTCCGGACGATCCAGGCCGCGCTGCCGGAGGGCGCCACCGTCGTGTCCGACGCGGGCAACGCCAGCTCCGCCGCCATCCACCACCTGGCCGTGCCCCGCCAGGGGCAGTTCATCCTCGCCCTCGGCATGGGCGGCATGGGGCACAGCTTCGGTGCCGGCATCGGGGCCGCCTTCGCCACCGGCCGCCGCAGCTACGTGCTGTCCGGCGACGGCGGCTTCTACGCCCACGGCATGGAGGTGCACACGGCCGTCGAGTACGACCTGCCCGTCACCTTCGTGGTCTTCAACAACAACGCCCACGCCATGTGCGTGATGCGCGAGCACCTGCTGTACGACGCCTCCACGACGTACAACACCTTCCGGCCCTCCGACATCGCGGCCGGAGCCGGAGCCATGTTCCCCACGCTCACCACCGCCTCGGCGAGCACCCCGGCCGAACTGGCCAGGGCCCTCGCCGAGACGAACGCCACCGCAGGACCGGCGCTGGTCTGCGTGGAGTCCGACCCGGACGAGACACCACCGTTCGTTCCCTTCCTCCGTCTGATCGACGACCTTTCCAGCACCCCAGGAGACGCCCATGAGTACCGCGGCACACCAGTTGGCTGACATCCCCGGCCTCATCCGCTGCGAGACCACCCCCACGGAGGAGATCCTCGCGCAGGCCACGGCCGGGACCCGGCCGGTGTATCCGCACGACGAGGTGTACGGGGAGTTCTGCACGCTCCAGGAGTACATCGACTGTCCGCCGGAAGAGGTCTTCGACTACCTCTGCGACATCAACAGCCTGGACGAGTACTCCGTCAGCACCCGCGCCTTCGAGCCGACCGGGACGCCCGGGCTGTACGCCGGCTACGACACCCTCGCGCCCGACACCAGGATCTACGCGCGGCTGGAGCCCAACCGCGAGGCGCTCACCCTCGACTACCACTGCGCCTGGGACCAGGGCGACAAGCTGTGGATGATCTACCTGTTCCGCATCGTCGACGCGCAGGTCGTCCTCGACAAGCCCGGCTCCGTGGTCATCTGGACCAACTGCCGCCACCCGTACTACGACAAGAACCCGCACCCGGAGCTGGCGCCGAGCCCCGACCGGATGTGGGTCGGCGACCTGTGGCCGCTGTTCTTCGCCGGTCACCGCATCGAGCTCGACAACCTCAAGAAGATCCTGGAGTACCGCAGCGGCCGGGGTCTGCCGGTCGGCGTCGCGCCCACCCCGGAGGCCGGCGCGTGATCCCCGTCAGCCTCACCGACGTCGGCAGCTACCTGCCCGAACGCAGCGTCGACACGTCCTTCTACACCGGCGAGGCCGTACCCGGCACCGACGGCGCCATGTTCGGGCCGCCGGCCCTGCGGCGGCACGCCGCCCCGGGGGAGACCGCCACCGACATGGTCGTCAAGGCGGCCCGGCCGATGCTGGAGCGCCGGCGGGCGAACGGCGACGGTCCGGTCGACGTCGTCCTCACGAACGTCGCGCTCCCGGACCGTGCCTTCACGGGCGCCGGGGCCGACATCGTGGCCAGGCTCGGCCTCGACCCGGCGCCGGAGTGGATCCTCGACGTGCACAACAGCGGCTGCGCCTCCTTCGTCTACCTGATGAAGATCGGCCGCAGCCTCATCGCCTCCGGACAGGCGCGCACGGCCCTGATCTGCTGCGTGCAGAACATGGCCGGCCAACTGTTCGCCCGCCCCGAGGTCCGCGGCCGCAAGCACGCGGCGGTGCCCGGGGACGGCGCCGGCGTCGGCTTCCTCACGGCCGGCGACGAGTCGCCCATCCTGGACGTGGTGAGCTACCACGGCGTGGAGTACGCCAACGACATGACGCTCGGGGTCGACTCCCGCAGGTACTGGGAGCCCGGCGAGGGCGAGATCGACATCGGCTTCACGGACAGCAAGGTCAAGGCGATCGTGGAGCGCGGCAACCAGCTGGTGCCGCAGGTCACCAGGGACCTGTGCGAGCGGCTCGACACCCCGAGCACCGACATCGACGTGCTGATCACCAACCAGCCGAACCGGATGTTCCTGTCCAACTGGCACGAGGCCCTCGGGCTCAAGCCGGAACGGCACCTCGACACCTTCGACAAGTACGGCAACCTCTTCGGCGCCGGAATCCCCGTCACCCTGGCCGAGGCCCGTGACGAGGGCCGGATCGCGCGGGGCGACCTCGTCGTGCTGTCCGGCTTCGCCCACGCCGGCGACTTCGCCGGCGCAGCCGCCGTGCGCTGGTAGCCGGCGATCACCCCAGCCCGCCCCGACCCCTCTCTGGAGCCGTGCCGATGACCGACACCGCATCGAACCCGACCGCGCCGCCGCGAAGCGCCGGCGACGAACTCGCCGAGCTCGACCGCCGGCACCTGCTGCACCCCTGGACCCCGGTGGGGAGCGGCGACCAGCTGGTCCTGGTCGCCGGACAGGGCTGCGAGGTGACCGACTCCTACGGGCGCACCTATCTCGACGGCCGCAGCGGCCAGTTCAACGCCACCCTCGGCTACGGCCACCCGAAGGTCCTGGCCGCGCTCTCCGAGCAGGCCGGCAAGCTCATGACGTACGCGCTGCTCGGATCGTCGAACGAGCCCGCCGTACGCCTGGCGGCCCGCCTCGCGGAACTCCTCGGCGAACCGCTGACCCACACCCTGTTCTGCAACTCCGGCTCGGAGGCGTCCGAGGCGGCGATCCGGATCGCCCGGATGTACCACGCGCTTCAGGGCCGGCCGGAGCGCACCACCGTGATCTCGCTCGCCGACGGCTACCACGGCACGACGCTCGCCACCGCCGGGATGTCCGCGACCCCGCTGGCCTGGGCGGGGTGCGGCCCGCGGCCCGAGGGCTTCGTGCAGATCCCAGGGCCCTCGCAGGGGCCGGAGCACGGTGCGCAGGAGCTGGAGAAGGCCGTGCTCGCGGCCGGACCGGAGACCGTGGCCGCCTTCTTCGTGGAGCCGGTGCTCGGCGTGGGCGGTATCAGGCCCCTGCCGCACGGCTACCTGCGCGAGGTGCGGGAGATCTGCGACCGGCACGGCGTCCTGCTCGTCGTCGACGAGGTGACGACCGGGCTCGGGCGTACCGGGGCGTGGTTCGCGCACCAGCGTGAGGGCGTCAGCCCGGACCTGGTCACCACGGGCAAGGGCCTGGCGGCCGGGTACGTGCCCTTCGCCGCCGTCACGACCACGGGTGCGGTGGCCGGCGCGTTCGCCGGTGACCCGATGCTCGGAGGGCTGCGGCACGGTCACACGACCAGCGGTCACGCGCTCGGTGCGGCCGTCGCCCTGGCGGTGCTGCGGGTCATCGAGGAGGAAGGGCTGGTGGACCACGCGGCCGCGATGGGCGAGCGGCTGATCGGACAGCTCACGGACCGGCTGAAGGACGTCACCGGTGTGAAGGAGGTCCGCGGTGTCGGTCTGCTGGCCGGCGTCGAGTTCGACTCGTTCCCACGGGCCGGGCGGGTGGCCGACGAGTGCAGGGAGCTCGGGGTCGTGGTGCGCAGCGAGGGCACGGTGATGTCCGTCGCCCCGCCGCTCGTGGTGACCGCCGAGCAGGTGGACCGCATCGTCGACGCGGTGTGCTCCGGCGCGGAGGCCGCCGCCGGGATGCCGGGGGAGTGAGGAACGGGCCGCGGGTGCCCTCCTGGACGGAGGGCACCCGCGGCCCGGCGTGCCGGTGACGTCCGCTCAGCGGGCGTGCGGGCCTATCGCGCCGACCACGGTGATGGTGCGGTAGGCGTCGCCCCTGCGGCTGGCCAGCAGGGCGAAGCAGCCTGTCAGGGCGACGAGTTCGAGGTCGTCCCAGCTACCGGTGACGGTCACCTCGACGGACTTGCCCTTCATGCGGGGCAGGGCGAAGTCGAGGCGGTGCTTGCCCCGCATGAGCGTCGCGTGGTAGCCGTCGCGGAAGCCGCGGCTGAAGCTCCACTCCGCGGTGGCCGCCGGGTTCCCGACGTACGAGGTGTCGGGGGACAGGCGCACGACCGGTGTGCCCGCGCCCACGGTCACCGTCTCGCGCACCTTGCCCGACGACGCGACCGGGAGCTGCTTCCCGGCCACCGTGATCGTGCCGGTGCGCATGCCGCGGCCGAACTCCAGGGACGCCTTCGGCGTGCCGACGCCGTCGAGTACGAAGGCCCCGTCCCGCTTGTCCAGGGTCAGTGTGGTCGCCATGTGATCAGCCCTTCCGTGCCGTACGGGCGTAGCCGGGGATGAGTATCAGCCCGACCACGAGATGCATGACCGCCAGAGCGGCCTTCGCCGACGTGCCCTCGGCACCGACCGGGCCCAGGAGCGACAGCAACAGCACGACCGACGCGATCACCGTCCAGACGGTGCGCGCCGACGCGGTGGACCGGTCGAGCACGGCCAGCAGGCCCCAGCCGAGCAGGCCCACGACGACCGTCGCGCCGATGACCGAGGCCACGCCGATCTCCTGCGCCTTGTCGCCGCCGGTCTTCGCTCTGAGCCCTATGTCGAGGAGGGAGTCCGCGACGAACCAGACGGCCACCGCCGCAACCGTCGCGAGCAGGAGGGAAACGAACCGCGCGACGGCCGTGCGCCGTGTGGGGGGTGCGGTCCCGGTGTTCGACATGCGTCAACTTCCTTACGCCGATACGTGTGTCTGGGGGCGGGAGCCCTCTGGGGAATGCACGCTAGGCCAGCCGACGGCGGCCGGGAACGCGCACGCGCACTCCGCGCGGAGCTGTAGGGAATCCCTTACAGGTACGCCGCACAGCATGGGCCTGCGCCACCCGCGACTGGTGTGCTGGCGGCCTAGCAGACCGGTCTCATGCCGCAAACACGATCGAGGAGATGGCACGGGTGGACGCAGGATTCAAACGCGAGATCGAGCAGAAGGTCGCGGCCGGCGAGCGGCTCAGCCGTGAGGACGGCATCGCGCTGTACGCATCGGACGACCTGGCATGGCTCGGCGGCCTGGCACACCAGGTGCGGACGAGGAAGAACGGCGACGTCGTCCACTTCAACATCAACCGGCACCTCAACATGACCAACGTGTGCACGGCCTCGTGCGCCTACTGCTCGTTCCAGCGCAAGCCGGGCGAGAAGGCCGCCTACACGATGCGCATCGAGGAGGCCGTGAAGCTGGCCAAGGCGATGGAGGCAGAGCAGCTGACCGAGCTCCACCTGGTCAACGGCCTGCACCCGACGCTGCCGTGGCGCTACTACCCGCGCTCCATCAGGGCGCTGAAGGAGGCGCTGCCGTCGACCGTCGCCATCAAGGCCTTCACCGCCACCGAGATCCACTGGTTCGAGGAGATCTCCGGGCTCAGCGCGAGCGAGATCCTCGACGAACTCATCGACGCCGGCATGGAGTCGCTCACCGGCGGCGGGGCGGAGATCTTCGACTGGGAGATCCGGCAGCAGATCGTCGACCACAAGACCCACTGGGAGGACTGGTCGCGCATCCACCGGCTGGCCCACTCCAAGGGCATCAAGACGCCCTGCACGATGCTGTACGGGCACATCGAGGAGCCGCGGCACCGTGTCGACCACGTGCTCAGGCTCCGTGAACTCCAGGACGAGACCGGCGGTTTCCAGGTCTTCATCCCGCTGCGCTACCAGCACGACTTCCACGACTCGATGGACGGCGTGGTGCGCAACCGGCTGATGGCGAGGACCAAGATGGCGACCCCGGCCGAGGCGCTGAAGACGTTCGCCGTGTCGCGGCTGCTGTTCGACAACGTCCCGCACGTCAAGGTGTTCTGGGTGATGCACGGCCTGGACACCGCCGCGCTCGCGCTCAACCACGGCGCCGACGACATCGACGGCTCGGTCGTCGAGTACAAGATCACGCACGACGCGGACGGCTACGGCACCCCGGACAAGATGTCCCGCGAGGGCCTGCTCGACCTGATCCGTGACGCCGGCTTCCAGCCGAAGGAGCGCAACACGCGCTACGAGATCATCCGTGAGTACGACGGCCCGGACCCGGCACGCCGGGAGTCCCCGCAGCCCATGCGCGTCTGACTCATGCCCCCAACCACGACAACGATCGGTAGGTGTGCGCGATGACCGCGCAGGAGGAGACCCTAGAGGTCTGGATCGACCAGGATCTGTGCACGGGCGACGGCATCTGCTGCCAGTACGCGCCCGACGTCTTCGAGCTGGACGTCGACGGCCTCGCGTACGTCAAGGGCGCGGACGGCGAGCTCCGGCAGGAGGAGGGCGCCGCCGTACTCGTCCCGACGATCGCGCTGCGCGACATCGAGGACTCGGCCAAGGAGTGCCCCGGCGAGTGCATCCACGTCCGCAGGGTGGACGACGGCACCGAGGTCTTCGGGCCGGATGCGGCCGACGCCTGATGACGGCGATCACGGAGGGCCCGCCGGCCGGCCGGGGCCTCGGACCCGTGGCCACCCGGCCACGTGTCGGCCACATCGACTTCCTGAACTGCCTGCCACTGTTCTGGGGGCTCGCCCGCACGGGCAGCCTGCTCGACCTCGATCTGCACAAGGACACCCCGGAGCGGCTGAGCGACGCCCTGGTCCGCGGCGACCTGGACATCGGCCCGATCAGCGTCATGGAGTACCTGCGCAACGCCGACGACCTGGTGGTCCTGCCCGACATCGCCGTCGGCGCCGACGGACCCGTGATGTCCTGCCTGCTGGTCAGCAAGGTGCCGCTCGCCGACCTCGACGGGGTACCGGTGGCCTGCACCACCACCAGCCGCACCTCCGTGCGCCTGGCCGAGCTGCTGCTCACCGACGCCGTCGGAGTGCGGCCCGAGTACTACGCCTGCCCGCCGGACCTGCCCGCCATGATGGCCGGCGCCCCGGCGGCCGTGGTGATCGGCGACGCTGCCCTGCGTGCCTCGCTCCTCGACGCCGGCACCTTCGGGTTCGAGGTGCACGACCTGGGCGAGATGTGGCGTGAGTGGACCGGACTGCCCTTCGTCTTCGCGGTGTTCGCCGCCCGGCGGGACTTCCTCGCCGCCAACGCCGAACTCGTCCACGAGGTGCACGAAGGATTCCTCGCCTCCCGCACCCTCTTCCTGGCCGAGATCGACGAGGTGTGCCACAAGGCCGCCCGCTGGGCGGAGTTCGACGCCACGACCCTGAAGCGCTACTACATGTCGGCGCTCGACTTCAGCCTGGGGGACCGGCAGCTCGCGGGCCTGAGCGAGTTCGCCCGCCGGGTCGGCGGCGACGGCGCCGGGTTCCCCCCGGACGTCCTGATCCGCCTGCTGGACACCGGGCGAGCGGCGTAGGACCGCGAGCCTCGAACCCCTCGAACCAGAAAGGTGGCCCGACGTGGCCAACCCGACCAGTCACCTCACCGCTGCACTGGAACTCGCCGCCGCCGGAGGCCGCCTCACGCCCGAGGACGCGCTGCTGCTCTACCGGGAGGCACCGCTGCACGCCCTCGGCGCGGCCGCGGACGCCGCGAGACGACGCCGGTACCCGGACACGCAGCACCTGGCGACGTACATCATCGAGCGCAACATCAACTACACCAACGTGTGCGTCACGGCCTGCAAGTTCTGCGCCTTCTACGCGGCTCCCAAGGACACCGCCAAGGGCTGGACGCGCGATCTCGACGACATCCTGCGCCGCTGCGCGGAGACCGTCGAGCTGGGCGGCACGCAGATCATGTTCCAGGGCGGCCACCACCCGGACTACGGCGTCGAGTACTACGAGGAGCACTTCTCCGCGATCAAGAAGGCGTTCCCGCAGCTGGTGATCCACTCGCTCGGCGCCTCCGAGGTCGAGCACATGGCCAAGGTGTCCGGCGTGTCCGTCGAGGACGCCATCACCCGCATCCACGCCGCCGGTCTCGACTCCTTCGCCGGTGCCGGTGCCGAACTGCTCCCGGCCCGCGCCCGCAACGCCATCGCCCCGCTCAAGGAGTCCGGTGAGCGCTGGCTGGAGATCATGGAGATCGCGCACGGCCTCGGTGTCGAGTCCACCTCCACGATGCTGATGGGCACCGGCGAGACGAACGCCGAGCGCATCGAGCACCTGCGGATGATCCGCGACGTCCAGGACCGTACGGGCGGCTTCCGCGCCTTCATCCCGTACACCTACCAGCCGGAGAACAACAAGCTGAAGGGGCAGACGCAGGCGACGCCGCTGGAGTACCTGCGCATGATCGCCATCGCCCGGCTGTTCATGGACAACGTCGCCCACATCCAGGGCTCCTGGCTGACCACCGGCAAGGAGATGGGCCAGCTGTCCCTGCACTACGGCGCGGACGACCTCGGCTCGGTCATGCTGGAGGAGAACGTCGTCTCCTCGGCCGGCGCCAAGCACCGCTCCAACCTGCCGGAGCTGCTCGACCTGATCCGGGGCGCCGACCGCGTACCGGCACAGCGCAGCACCACGTACGAGATCCTGCGGTCGCACGACGACCCGGCGAACGACCCCGTCGAGGACCGCGTCGTCTCGCACCTGTCCTCCACGGCGGACACCGGTGACGGCGTACAGCGCCGCACGCTCAAGGTCCTGCCGGTCGGCTGAGGGGACGAGGTCGACGTGAAGGTCTTTGTCACAGGCGGGGCCGGCTTCATCGGCTCGCAGTACGTGCGCGCGATGCTCGCCGGTGAGTACGCCGGGTACGAGGACGCCGAGGTCACGGTGTTCGACCTGCTCACCTACGCGGGTGACACGGCGAACCTGCCGCTCGGGCACGAGCGCCTGACATTCGTGCAGGGCGACATCCGGGACGCCGAGGCGCTCGCCAAGTGGGTCCCCGGCCATGACGTGGTGGTGCACTTCGCCGCCGAGTCGCACGTCGACAGGTCGCTGACGGGGGCCGGGGCGTTCGTGTCGACGAACGTGCTCGGCACCCAGATGCTCCTGGACGCGTGCGGGCGGCACGACGTGCCGACGGTGCTGTGCGTGTCCACCGACGAGGTGTACGGCTCGATCGCCTCGGGCTCCTGGGACGAGCAGGAACCCCTGCTGCCCAACTCCCCGTACGCGGCCTCCAAGGCGGGCAGCGACCTCGTCGCCCGTGCCGCCTGGCGCACCCACGGCCTGGACGTGCGGATCACCCGCTGCTCCAACAACTACGGGCCCTACCAGAACCCCGAGAAGCTCATCCCGCTGTTCATCACCAACCTGCTGCGCGGCAGGCCGGTGCCGCTCTACGGAGACGGCGGCAACGTCCGCGAGTGGCTGCACGTCGCCGATCACTGCACGGCGCTGCAACTGGTCCTGGACAAGGGCGAGCCCGGCGGGGTCTACAACATCGGCAGCGGCGTCGAGGTGACCAACAGCGTCATCGCGCGACGTCTGGTCGAGCTGTGCGGCGCCGACGAGGGTCTGATCCGGCACGTGGCCGACCGCAAGGGCCACGACCTGCGGTACTCCCTGGACTTCGGCAGGATCACCGATCTCGGGTTCACGCCCTCGATCGGGTTCACGACCGGTCTGGAGGCCACCGTGCAGTGGTACCGCGACCATCAGGAACGCTGGACCTAGCGGGAGCGCCGACCGGGGCACCGGACACGGAAGCGGCGGTGGTGCGGGAAGTCCGCACCACCGCCGCTTCCGCGTGCCCGCCGGACTCAGTGCCCGGTGCCCCAGGTGACCGGCAGTTCGTGGACGCCGTAGTGCAGCATGTCGGAGCGCAGCGGCACCTGTTCGGCGGCGGTGGCCAGCCGCAGGTCCGGGAAGCGGTCGAAGAGCGCCGGCAGGGCGATGCGCAGCACGCTGCGCGCCAGGTGCTGGCCGACGCACTGGTGCTCACCGTGCCCGAACGCCACGTGGCCCTGCGTCGGAGCGGTGATGTCCAGCCGGTCCGGGTCGGCGAAGTGCGCGGGGTCGCGGTTCGCCGACGGCAGGGCGACCACGACGGTGTCGCCCGCCCTGATCAGGGTGCCGTTCAGCTCGACGTCCTCCAGAGCGGCCCGGCTCGCCCCCAGGTGGGAGATGGTCAGGTGGCGCAGCAGCTCCTCGACGGCGTTGTCCGTCAGCTCCGGGCGGGACCGCAGCAGGGCGAGCTGATCGGGATGCTCCAGCAGCGAGAACGTGCCGAGGGCCAGCATGTTCGCCGTCGTGTCGAAGCCGCCGCCGAGCAGTGCCCAGGCGATGTTCACGATCTCCTCGTCGGTGAGCCCACCGCCGGAGACCAGGTCGCTCAGCAGGTCCGCGCCCGGCTCGGCGCGCTTGGTCTCCACCAGCTCCCGCAGGGCCTCCGCGATGGCCGTACAGGCGGTGATCAGCTCCTCCACCCCGTACCGCATCCGGGACAGCACGGCGAAGTGCCGGGCGAGCGGCTCACGTACGGCGGCCGGCACGCCGAGCATCTCGCACATGACGAGGACCGGGAGCGGTTCGGCGAACACGGCGACCAGGTCCGCGGGCGGCGCGGAGGCCGCCATCGCGTCGAGGTGCTCCCGTGTCGCCCTCTCGATCATCGGGGTCAGCCCGGCGACGGCCCGCATGGTGAACCGGCGGGTGAGGAAGCGCCGGTAGCGGGAGTGGTCCGGCTGGTCCATCTTGATGAAGGCACCCGGTCCCGCGGGCGGCGGCGCGTACGCGTCCATCGGGAACGGCGGCGGGATCGGCAGGCCGATCAGCTCGTTGCGGTGGCTGAACCTGCGGTCGCTGAGCACCGCCCGCGCGTCGGCGAGCCGGGTGACCAGCCAGCCCCGGCCGTCACCGGGGCCGACGGTCAGCTCCAGCGGGGCCACCGGGGACCTCTCGCGCAGCGCCGTGTACTCGGGCGGCGGATCGAAGGGGCAGGTCCGGGCCACCGGCAGGGTGACCGGTATCCGTTCGTCCTCTGCGGGGGGCTGGTTCACGACACCTCCGGTGGAGCGGCGAGCAGCCGCTGTTCGATCGCGTCCGCCGCCTTCGCCGCGCCGCCGGCCGAGCGGACGTGGCGGCCCATCGCCCGCACCCTCTCGCGCAGCGCGGTGTCGTCCGCGACCCCGAGCACGGCGTCCCGCAGCGCCTGAGCCGACACGTCCTCGCGCCGCACCGTCCTGGCCAGGCCGAGCTCGCTCAGCCGGGCCGCGTTCACGTGCTGCTCGGGGTGGTGCGGGACCACGACCATCGGTACGTCGGCGCGCAGCGCGTCCAGGATGCTGCCCATGCCCGACTGGCACAGGAAGACCGAGGTGTGCGGCAGTACGGCGGGCAGCGGGACCCAGCTGTGCGCCTCCACATGGGCGGGCAGCGGGCCGAGTTCCTCGGGGGAGACCCGGTTGCCGAGGGCGAGCACGGTGTGCCAGGGCAGATCGGCGAAGGCCTCGACGCACCGGCGGAAGAAGCCCGGCCGGTTGTTCACGGTGGTGCCGAGGGAGACCAGCAGGACCGGCCGCCCGTCCGCGGGGGGCTCCCAGGACTCGTCGCCCGCGCCGGTGGTCGGACCCACGAAGACCTGCCGGCCGTCGAAGGTGTCACCGGCGAACTGGAGCTCGCGCGGCACGAACGCCACGGTGAACTCCTCCCGCCCGTAGAAGAGTTCGGCCTGCTGTTCGGGAGCCAGGCCGCTGCCCCGCACGATCTCGGTCAGCCGCCGACCGAACTCGACGATCGCCGGGTGCGCCGGGTCGATGCGTCCGGCGAACTCCTGGTGCCGGCTTGACAGGTCGAAGTGCTCGTTGGAGATGAAGGTCGGCGACAGCTGCACACTCGGCCGACGCCGACGGGCGGCCAGCAGCCTGCCCGTCAGCCACAGCGTGGTGTCGTAGACGACCGCGTCCGGCGACGCGTCCTCGAAGCACTTCTCGATCGACGGGAGCACGTCGGTGCTCGCTTCGAGGAGCTTCAGCGGGGCCCGCGCGCACTCGTCGGCGTCGATGACGTCCGGCGGAGGCGCCGAGGACAGCGGCGGCTCGTACGGGCGGGCGTCGGCGCCCGTGGCGCGGACCCGGTCCGTGAACTCGTCCGTGGTGAAGCAGGTCACCCGGTGCCCCCGCGCGACGAGTTCGGCCACCACCGGCAGCACCGGCATCATGTGCCCGTACGCCGGATAGGGCAGGAAGGCCAGGTGCAGGGGCCGCCCCGGCGGGGGGCCGCCGGACGCGGGCGTCATGACGCGGCCAGCCGGGCCTCGATCGTGTCGGCGGCGAGCGAGGGACCGCGACGCGCGGCGATGCTCGCCGCCAGCTCCCGCACCCTGCCACGGGTCGCCTCGTCGGCGTGGAGGTCGAGCACCGCCGACCGCAGCCCCTGCGGGGTCAGGTCCGACGGTGCGATGGCGCGTCCCAGACCGAGCTCGGCCACCCGCGCGGCCACCAGGTCCTGCTCGCCCGTGCGGGGCACCAGGACCGGGGGCACGCCGAAGGAGAGCGACTCCATGGTGCTGCCCATGCCGGCGTGCGAGACGAACGCCGACGCGTGCCTGAGCACCGACAGCTGGGGCACCCAGGGGTGCACCTCGACGTTGGCCGGCAGCGGGCCGAGGTCCTCGGCGGTGACCAGGCCGCCGACGGACATCACCACGTGCCAGGGCAGGTCACCCAGGGCCTCGACGGCGTCGCGGTAGAAGGCCGCCTGGTTCTCGTACCCGAAACTGCCGAGTGCGACGAGCGCGACCGGGCGTCCGTCGTCGGGCCGCTGCCACTCACCCTGGTGCGCCCGGTCCCCGATGCAGGGCCCGGCGAAGACGTGCCGCTCGTCGAACGTCTCGGAGCCCGGCTGGAACTCGGGTGCCACGAAGGCGATCGTCCGCTCCTCGGCCGCGCCGAGGAAGTCCTCGTTCGACAGGTCGCGCAGACCGTGCTCGTCCAGTGTGGCGCGCAGCAGTTCGCGGTGCTTGGCGAGGGCGGGGTGGCCCGGGTCCGGCGGGGTCATGGTCGCCGCGAGTTCCGCGTACGGATTGCTGTGGTCGCCGACCACGAACGTCGTCGCGGTCAGCACCGAGGGCAGCTCCCACTTGCGGGCCAGCAGCCGCCCGGCGGCGAAGCCGAACGCGTCGTACACCATCAGGCCCGGCCGGTCGTCCTCGAACCTGCGTACGGCCTGGGGGAGCGGTGCGAACGCCTCGGAGAGGTGCCCCACGGCGGCCTCGGCCATGTCGTCGCCGGTGATCTTCGCGGGGATGGCGACCGTGCTCCAGGACTTCGGCACGACGGACTCGTAGGCGAGCACCTCGGCGCCGGTCGCGGCAACGACGTCCGCGAACTGGGAGGCCACCACGTACGTCACCCGGTTCCCGCGGCGCACCAGTTCGGCGACGACGGGCAGAGTGGGGTTCACGTGGCCGTGCGCCGCGTAGTTGAAGAAGGCGATGTGCGGGGCGGTCATGCGAGCTCCCTGTGCTTCCTGGCGATGTCCATGACGTACTCGCCGTAACCCGACTTCGGCAGGCGCGCCCCGCGCAGGTGGCAGGCGTCGGCGTCGATGAACCCGCGCCGCAGCGCGATCTCCTCGATGCAGGCGATGCGTACGCCCTGGCGCCGCTCCAGGACCTGCACGTACTGGCCCGCGTCGATCAGCGAGTCGTGGGTCCCGGTGTCCAGCCAGGCGAAGCCGTGGCCCAGGTCGATGACCTTGGCCCGGCCCTCCTCCTGGTAGGGCCGGATCGCGTCGGTGATCTCCAGCTCGCCGCGTGCCGACGGGGTGAGGTTCTTCGCGATGTCGAGGGCGCGGTTGTCGAAGAGGTACAGGCCGGTGATGGCGCGGTTGGTGCGCGGCGCCGTCGGCTTCTCCTCGATGGCGATCAGCCTGCCCTGGTCGTCGACCTCGCCCACGCCGTAGCGCTCCGGATCGGACACGCGGTAGCCGAACAGCACGCAGCCGTCCAGGTTCTCGCGGCTGGTGCGCAGGAGGTCGGTCAGCCCCGGGCCGTGGAAGATGTTGTCGCCCAGGATCAGCGCGATCGAGTCGTCGCCGATGAAGTCGGCGCCGATGACGAACGCCTCGGGCAACCCGTTGGGCTCGGTCTGCACGGCGTACGAGAGACGCAGGCCGAGCTCCGAGCCGTCGCCCAGCAGGCGCTGGAAGAGAGGCTGGTCCTCGGCCGTCGAGATGATGAGGATGTCCCGGATGTCCGCGAGCATGAGCACGGACAGCGGGTAGTAGATCATCGGCTTGTCGTAGACGGGGAGCAGTTGCTTGGACACGGCGAGCGTGACGGGGTGCAGGCGTGTTCCGGCGCCCCCGGCGAGGATGATGCCCTTCATGGGTGAGTCACTTCCGTAGGTGGCGCTTCGTGGGTGCGTGGGCGCGTGGGTGTTCCGGGAAGACGCATCAGGGACTCGACGGCGTCGGCGCCGCGCGCCGCGCCGCCCGCCTCCCGCACCTGCCGGCGCATCTCGGCCACGGCGGCCGAGACACCGGGGCTGGTCGTGACGTCGCCGACCGCGGCACGCAGCGCCTCGGCGCCGGTGTCCCCCTCCCGCAGCAGGACGCGTCCGAGCATGAGGTCCGCCGCCTGCCGGGCGATGACCCGCTGGTCGATGTGATAGGGCACGAGCACCATCGGGACCCCGTACGACAGGGACTCCATGACGCTGCCCATGCCGGCGTGCGTGATGAACGCGCAGGCGTGGCGCAGGACTTCGGGGTGCCGCAGCCACCGGTGTGCCTCGACGTTGTCCGGCAGCGGGCCGAGTTCGTCGGGCGTGACGCGGTGGCCCAGGGTGACCACCACGTGCCAGGGCGAGTCGGCGAGCGCCTGGACGCAGGAGCGCAGGAAGTCGGCCTGGTCGGGGGTGTACGAACTGCCCAGCGAGAGCAGCAGCACCTCCCGGCCCTCCGGGGGCTGCCACCCCTCGTCCTTGGCCGGCGCCTCGGCGAGGCACGGGCCGATGAACGCGAACCGGTCGTCGAAGGTCTCCGGGGCGACCTGGAACGCCTTCGGCAGGAACACGATGTTGGCGCCGTCCTCCGCCCCGAAGCCGTCCAGCGGCGCGCCGTCGATGCCGAGCCCGGTGAGCAGCCGCCGCTTGCGCGCGACGAAGTCCGTGATGGCCGGGTTCTCCGGGTCGACCGGTCCCGGCGGCGGGCCCGTCACCTCGCGCGCCTGGCACTCCGACATCGAGAAGCCGGGACTCGAGGCGATGGTGGGGCACAGCTGCACCACCGGGACGTCCCACGCCCTGGCCAGCAGACGCGCCGCCTCCGACGCCGCCAGGTCGTGGGCCAGCAGGTCCGGCGGGTCGTCCCGGAAGCGGGCCACGGCCGTCTCCAGCGGGGCGATCGACTCCGCGAAGAAGTCGAGGATGCCGTCCAGCACCGACCCGGTCGCCCCGTCGGACCAGGGGAACTCCGACGGATAGACGACGGCCTCCGCACCCGCCTCCCGCACCAGATCGGCGAAGCGGTCCGCGACGAAGCAGGTCACCCGGTGCCCGCGCCGCACCAGTTCGGCCAGCATCGGCACCGCCGGTGCGATGTGCGCGTACGCGGGGAAGGTGAACACACCGATGTGACCGGCGCGTCCACCACGGTCGTGCGGGGGTGCGTACGGCCGCTCCCCCTCGTGCTCCGGTCCGTGCCGGGGTCGCGGTTCTCGGGCTGCGTCCTGCTCCGGTCGTCCATTCACGGCGCGAGTATGTACACGCCCCGTCGGCCCCATCGAGCGGCCGGACGCAGGACTAGGTCTCTTGCTGGACCCCGAAGACTAGGTCTCCCTCTAGAGAGTCTTGACCAAGCTGGGTGGCGATGGATTCAGGACATCGGAACAGCCTCGGAAGAAAGACACGGTCAGAGATGAACGCAAGCGAGAGTCCGCCGGGCCACCGCCTCCGCAGCCGGCGCATGAAGGTCACGATCGTCGGCGTCGCTGTCGCGATCACGGCCAGCGTCACGGTGGCGACGGCGTCGTTCGGCAGTTCCTCGGGGGCCGAGGGCGCCACCCCCCTCACCCAGGTCGTCCCGAAGCCCGTCTCGGTGCGCACCACGGGCAACGTCGCGTTCGACCTCGACAGGGGCGACGCGGTGTACGCGACCGGAGGCTCCGCCGACGCCAAGGCCGCCGCCGAGTTCGTCGCCGGACTGCTGCGCAAGCCCACCGGCTTCGCCCTGCCGGTGCGCACCCTCACCGGGGGTGCGAAGCCCGAGGGCATCGTGCTGGCGCTCGGCGGCGCCAACAAGGTCACCCACGCGGAGGGGTACCAGCTGGACGTGACCTCCAAGGCGGTCACCATCCAGGCCGACGCACGAGCGGGCCTGTTCAACGGCGTGGCCACACTGCGCCAGCTCCTGCCGGCGAAGGTGGAGCGACAGCAGCGGACGGCCGGTCCCTGGCGTGTCCAGGGCGGCCGGATCACCGACCAGCCGCGCTACGGCTACCGCGGTGCGATGCTCGACGTGGCCCGGCACTTCCTGCCGGAGCCCGACGTCAGGAAGTACATCGACACCATCGCCCGCTACAAGATCAACTACCTGCACCTGCACCTGATCGACGACCAGGGCTGGCGCCTCGAGATCAAGGACTGGCCGGAGCTGACCAAGACCGGCGGCGCGTCCGGCGTCGGCGGCATGAACGGCGGCTTCTTCACGCAGGAGCAGTACACGAGCATCGTCCGGTACGCCTGGGCGCGCGGGGTCACGGTGATACCCGAGGTCGAGGGTCCCGCGCACATGCACGCGGCGCTCGCCTCCTACGGCAAGCTCAACTGCGACGGCAAGGCGCTGGAGCCCTACACCGGCTTCGTACCGAGCCCGGAGGGGCGCCTCTGCCTGGACGACCCCGACACGTACGAGCTCATGGACGCCGTGATCGGCCAGGTCGCCGCTCTCACACCCGGCCCGTACATCCACGTCGGCGGTGACGAGACGCAGGACATCCCGGAGGCCGACCGGGACGCCTACTTCACGAAGATCGCCAAGCTGGTGGAGAAGCACGGCAAGAAGATCTACGGCTGGCAGGACGCGGCCGGCTCGATGCCCGCCGCCGGCTCCATGACCGGGTTCTGGGCGGCCGGGATCAACGACGACCGCGTCATCGCGGCGGCCGAGGCGGGCGGCAAGGTCGTCATGGCACCGTCGGCCCACACCTACCTCGACATGAAGTACGACGAGACGGCACCCGAGTACCCGATCGGCAACTCCTGGGCCGGCACCTCCACGGTGGAGGACTCCTACGGCTGGAAGCCGGAGGAGCAGCTGGCGGGTCTGCCCGAGAACGCGATCGCCGGAGTCGAGTCCGCGCTGTGGACCGAGACCATCTTCGGCATCCGCCAGGCCGAGGACCTCGCCTTCCCGCGCCTGCTCTCGGTCGCCGAGATCGGCTGGGCGAAGGCTTCCGCGCACGACTGGAACACCTTCAGGGAGCGCCTCGCCGCGCAGGGCCCGCGACTGCGTGAGGCACGCGTGAACTACTACCAGGCACCGGACGTGCCCTGGCCGCTCGGCAGCTGAGCGACCAAGGACCGGATCCGGGGCGGAGGTCCCGGCCGGTGCTGCTGACGTTGCCCGGGATGCCCGGGCAGCCGTCGTGGATCGATGAGAAGGCGTAGGGCCCACCGGAGTCCGGCGGGCCCTACGCCGCGTTTTCTAGCGCACGCTCGCGAAGCTCTTCCAGCCGGTGCCGATCTTGGCACCTGAGCCGATGCCACCGGTGCCGTTGCCGGCGTACCGGTAGAGGTCGCCGCCCGTCGTGCGGCCGAGGATGTCGTCCTTGCCGTCGCCGGTGAGGTCGCCGATGCCGACGAAGTCGGCCATGCCGCCCCAGCCGGTGCCGATCTTCGTGCCGGAGGAGATGGTGCCCGTACCGGTGCCGTAGTAGCGGTAGAGGTCGCCGTTGGTGGTGCGGGCCACTAGGTCGCCGTGCTTGTCGCCGTTGAGGTCGCCCGCGCCGACGATGGTCAGGTTCTTCCAACTGGTGCCGATCCGACCGATGCGGGTGAGGCCGCCCGTCCTGGTGCCTGCGAACAGGTACAGGTCACCGGTCGCGGTCTGCCGGGCCACCAGGTCAGGGATGGCGTCGTAGGTCAGGTCGCCCGAGTAGGTCAGGCCGTCGAAGGCGGTCCACCCGCCGCCGAACTTCGCCGACGGGGTGCCCGGGGTGACGACCGCCCCGCGCTCGGGGGAGTAGCGGTACAGGAAGCCGTCCTTGTCCGTGACCAGGGTGTCGTTGGCACCGTCGCCGTCGAGGTCGCCGAAGGGCACGAGGGTGGAGGTGGTGGGCCAGATCCCGCCGTCGGCCTTCGCCGACACGGTGCCGGAGGCGTTGCCCCGGTAGACGAGCAGGGAGCCGTCGGTGCCTCGGGCGTAGAGGTCCGGGTATCCGTCGGCACCGACATAGTCGCGGCGCACGGCTGCACCGCCGGTCACCTGTACCGTTCCCGTCGAAGAGAGGTCCGGCTGGACGCCGTCGGCGGGCTTCGCGGCCAGGGTCCAGGTGTAAGGCCCGTTCACGACGTACCTCCCGGCCGAGTCCTTCCCGTCCCATGACGGAGCGACCAGCCCCCGGGCCTCCCCGCCGGTGATGGCCCGTACGGTCTCGCCCGTCGCCTTGTTCCTCAGCGTCAGTGACCACGACCCAGCCGGCTTCGACAGCCACCAACGCGGCTTCCACTCAGCCGCCTTGATATCCACAGCAGGAGTATCGGCGTCGATGACGGCGAGTTGGGAGGCCGGAACGCCGGAAGGGACGATCCTCACCCGGCGGTCCCCGCCGGTGTAGGCGACGTGACCACCGAAGCGGTCGACGGTCCACCCGGAACGCCGCACGGTCCGGTCGCCGAGGTCGGTGGAGGTGGCGACCACCCGCTGGGGCAGGTCGGCCTCCTTGCCGCCGGCCGGAAAACCGTTGTGCAGGTCGACGAGAGTGAGACCGGCCGCGTCGGAGCGGCGGACCAGGTAGCCGTCGGCGAGGAGCGTCTCGTCGGGCCCGAGCTTCAGCGATCGCTTGGCCTGCCGGTCGTAGACGCCTGCGCCCTTGAAGTCATGCCAGTAGTCACTGCACCGCCAGTACACCCAGCGGCCGACGGCCTGGAGGTCACTGGGGACGCAGCCCGGGTCGAAGGACTCGCCGGCGGCACCCGTCGACAGGTTCTTCGTCGCCACTCCGGTGGGCACACCGGAACCGGTGTCGTCCCATCGGCCGAGGGCGCTCCACAAGGTGTCGCCCCAGACGGAGGACGCGACCGGCTCGCGGTTGAGGAGCACGCCCCCGGAGTCGGCGTCCTTGAAGTGGAGGACCGCCTGCTTGCCGCCCCACGCCTGGTTCACAACGCCGAACCGGCCTGACAGGTCGATCAGTTGCGGGCTGCCGAGTCCGGAGTTCACCCTCGGGCCCCAGTCCTCGGCGCCGTTGCGGTAGAGCATGGTCACGTCCTGCTCGGTCGCCGCCTTGCGGCCGTGGTGCCCGTCGCCGCCGGCGAACATCGACACGCAGTAGGCGCTTTCCGTCGAGCCGCAGTCGTCGTCCCGGCCGGACACCACGCCGTCGACGGTCGAGTTCAGCTCCTCAGGACGGCCGGATGTCTTCAACCAGGTGCTCCGGTAGCCGCCGATGGTGGTGCCGGGGGCATAGTGCAGCGAGTCGTCGGACGTGGTCAGGATGCCGCTGCCCAGTGAGATACCGGCCGGCTCGGCCTCCCGGTCCGCGATGTCCGCCACACGCTTGCGGATGACGGTGCCGTCCTCGGCAGGGGTGAAGAGGTAGTACCCCCACTCGAGCGCGCCGTAGGTGGTGTCCGCCTCGGCGCCGGCCACCAGCAGTGAACCGTCGGGCGTGCGGTGCACCGAGGGAGAGGCGACGGCAAGCAGGGAATTCCAGCTTCCCGTGGCGTCGCGCAGGACCAGGTCGTTGCCTCGGTACTCGCTGTCGCCGGGGTTGGGCGGGGTGACGGTGACGAAGTCGTCGCCGAGCCGCCTCACGACGTCGTCGTACGAGGCCACGTCCCGCAGGTCAAGGGTCGTCGGCTCCGCGTCCAGGTCGTCACGGCGGTAGACCTGTGCGGCGTCGCCGGACGGGGCACCGAGGTGGAAGACGCTGTCACGGTCGAAGGAGACGCTCTCGCCCTGCGTGGAGAGGGCCTTGGTCCTGCCGGTGGCGAGGTCGACGACCCACCACCCCTGGGACATCGTGGTGTCCTCCCACTTGATGCCACGCACCGCGACGGACCGGGCGTCGCCCTCGCCGACGGTGAGATTCCACCCCTCCGGCATACCTTCCAGCTTCCGATCCCGCACCTCGCCGTCCTCAAGCCGCAGAAGGTGCAGGCTCGTGGTGGATTTCTCGGCACCGGTCCGGGTGATGACGGTGTCGCCGTAGGTGGCGGCGTAGGTCTGGCCCTCCGGGATCGGCACCCTGGCCACTGGTCCGCCGCCGGCCCGCTGCTGCAGCGTCACGTGGGGGGCCGGGGACTCCGCGTAGAGGGCGACGGTGTCTGAGCCATGGCCGAAGTCCGACGGGTACTTGCCGAAGCGGAACTCGTCCACGTCGTAGGTGAGGGGCTCAGGCAGCCGGTTCTCCAGAACGGCCGTCGCACCGGTGTCGTAGTCGATCCAGCGGAGGCGGTCGTCTCCCTCCTGGGCCGTGAGGAACCCGGTCTCACCGGCGTTCAGGACGATGGTGGCACGGGGCACGAAACGCGCGCCCGGACTGATTACCACGGGATCGGCGGACGTGCCAACGGGATCGGCGGCGGCCGCCCCCGCAGCGGTGCCGATCCCGGAGGTCACGACGAGCGTGACGGCGAGAGAGACGAGACCGAGCGCGCGCTGCCTGCGCGTGGCCCGTCTGTAGAGCGGACGAATCACGAAAGAGCCCCTCCCCAAGGCGATCGACGCGGGGGAGGCGCCCGTGGAACCGCCGCTCGTCCCCGCGCGAGAGGGCGACATTACCAGGATGGATCACCAGGCGACATCCAGTTTCGAACCTGTTCAAGGGCGTGACGTCCGCCCGCTCCCGGCCGTCGGATCGTGCCGTGTTCCTGGGGCGCCGAGGGCTGTCCGCCGACTACGGGCCATGCCGGTGATTCCGGGTGAGTCACACTAGGGATTCCCTCACCGTGCCGTGCGGATACTGGCGCCCATGTTGGTGAAGATGCGCATGGAGACGCTCAAGGCGTTGACCGATAGCTGGCTGGCGCAGGACCTGGACGCCTGGACGCGGCACGTGCTGCGGCGGCACTTCGACCCTGACGACGGTTCCGCGTACTGGCTCAAGCAGCGCGGGGAGCTGGACTTCGATCCCCTGGAGATCACCCGTTACGACGAGCTGTCGGCCTTCGGCAACTTCGACCTGACGCTGCTGCGGGACCTCGACCCCGCCGACCTCGTGCCGCAGGCCGTGCCCCGGCCGCTCAACGGCAGGATCTTCGAGTCGGGCGGCACCACCGGCAGGCCCTGCCGCGTCCACTACACCGAGGCGATGGCTCTGCACTGGACGGCCTGGCACCACCGCAACCGGGTGGCCGCCGGCTTCCGGCCCGGCCGGGTCTGGCTGGACGCCGGCCCCAGCGGCCCGCACGTCGTCGGCCAGGAACTCGACCACATAGCGCAGCTGTTCGGCGCCACGGTGTACGCCATCGACATGGACCCCCGGTGGATCAAGACGCTGATCCGGGGCGGCCGCCTCGCCGAGATGCAGGAGTACGTCGACCACGTCACCCAGCAGATCGTCGACGTGCTGGACACCCGCCACGTCGACTACCTGCGCACCACCCCCGCCACCGTCCAGGCCCTGATCAACCACCGCCCCGACCTGGTGGCCCGCCTCTCGGGTGTCGCCCTCGGCGGCACGCAGCTGACCCCGGACGGCTACCGCAGGATCGCCGAGGCCATGCCGAACGGCATCATCGGCGCCATCTACGGCAACACCTTCGGCAACAACTACGGGCTGCCCTCGCCCGACGGCGGCGCCACCCTTCCCTACGTGCCGGGCTTCCCGCACACGACCACGGCCGTCGTCGACAGGAACGACCCGACCCGGACCGTGGAGTACGGCGAGGTGGGACAGGTGCGGCTGACCGTGCTCCAGGAGGACCTGTTCCTGCCCAACGTCCTCGAACGCGACCAGGCGATCCGCTACCGCACCGGGCCCGAATGGCCCTGCGACGGCGTCGCCAACGTACAGCCCCTGAAGGTCTCCGCCGACCGGCCCGAGGGCCTCTACTGAGCCTGAGCGGGGAAGGGCCCCGAGGCGGGGAGCGCGCCGGGGTGGGGAGTGCGCGGGCGCCCTCCCCACACCCGTGGTGTCAGGCCCGCCGCAGTCGGACGCCGTGCTCGAAGACGGCCGCGACGGCCTGCGGCACCGCGGCGGGGGAGTCGACGAAGACCGTAGGGAACGGGTACCGCAGCACGTTCATCACGGGCGACGGGCCCACCACGAGGGCGAGTTCGGTGTCGTGCAGCCGCATCTCCTCGTTCACGTGCACGAGGCTGATCGCCTTCACCACGTTGTCCGCGAACATCTCGCGCACCTCCTCCGCGGTGCGCAGCGTGCGCTGCTCCAGACAGGAGCAGAGCGGCAGCCGCGGATCGGCGAACGTGAGCGGGGCGACCTCGGCCCTGAGCAGCGACCGCGAGTGCTCCCGCAGCGGGCTGTGCACCGCGAGGTCCGCACCCTCGGTGACGTTGACCAGGCCCTCCGGCACCTCGGCGGCGAGCCTCTCCAGCGCGTCGCGGTATCCGCTGAGCATGGCGATCCGGACCTTGCCCTCGGCATCGCACCCGAAGTCGGCGCTGAGGAAGACCCCTTCGCGCCCGTCGCCGTAGTAGTGGTCGGGCTCGAAGTCCAGGCCCAGATAGCACGCGGCGAGACCTTCGGCCCGGTTCGCGTCGGGCCGCTCGGGGTTGTGGTCGGACGCCACCAGCAGCCGCATCAGGTCCTCGCGCGCCACGGAGCCGGCGACACAGCTGCCCACCAGTCCTCCGAGGCTGAGCCCCCCGACGACGTCCGGACGCAGCCCCTTCTCCACCAGGACGTCCTGGATGCCGAGCTGGGCGGCGGCCAGGCCGACGGAGACCGCCTGGATGCGCTCGGACTCGTCCTCGTACGCGCCGTTCTGGTACAGCAACGGCTCGACGTCCAGCCCCGTCCACCTGGACGCCTGGGCGAAGGAGTCGCGTACCGCCGGATACGCCTCGTAGAACTCGACGACACCGTCGGGTTCGTAGTGGAAGAGATTGGTTCCGAATATTGATGCCAGGGCCACGCTGTCACCTCGATAGGGGAAAGGACCTGCGGTCGACGCCGCGCCGGCCCCGAATGTGCTTGTTCCTGCGCGCTTTCGCAGGGGAATGGGCCGCGTGCGGTTCCCGTCCCGGTACCGGAACCCCGGATTTCAGGGTCGCTCGGCGTGCACCATGTAGTAGTGGTTCTCCTCCTCGGTGAGCGGAGCGCGCTCGGGAGTGACGTCGAACCCCGCCGTGCGGAGGATGTCGCACACCCGCTCCAACTGGCCGTCGAGATCGGCGACCTCGACGACCGCGCGCCTGACGCGCGGCCACTGTGAGGCGTCGACTCCGAGCAGTACGTCGGCCTCCGCGCCCTCCACGTCGACCTTGAGCAGATCGACGTCCCGGTCCTCCGGCAGGAACCCGGCGAGCCGCTCGACGTCGGCCGTCACGTTCCGCGCGTAGTAGATCTGGTCGACCAGTGCCTGGTCGACCTTCTCCGCCATCTGCGCCTTGGGCAGTTCCTTTATCTCCGGATACCGGGTGGAGTTCGCCGGCAGCATCGGGAAGAACGAGAAGGAGACATCCGACTCCCGCTCGCTGCCCAGGGCCTTCGTGTGCAGAGTGACGTCGTCGAGGCCGTGCAGTGCCACGTTCCTGTGGAAGAGCTCGACCGATTCCGGCATCGGCTCGAATGACACCACTTCGGCGTCCGGGTACCTGTTCTTTATGTACAGGGCGAACATGCCGATGTTTCCGCCGATATCGAATACCAGTGGCTTTTCGGGCAGGCGAAGCGTGTCGTAACATCCCTGCTCGAATATCTCGTCGTAGATGTACTGCGCTTCCAGCGTGCTCTGCGTGTAGACCGTCAGGGCGCCGTCGCCCAGTTCGACAAGCTCCGCCACAATCGCCCCTCAGACGCCCGAATGATGAATGGCTGAAGAATCCTAACCACCGGGAAGGTCCTGCCGGCGGCCGATTCGGATCGACTAGTAAAACCTCTAACCCCGTCGGACGACCGCGTTGGTACAGTGCCGGGCATGCCGTTCGGTTACCTGCTGGCGATCACGCTCGTCGCGTGGTGCACCTTCTTCGCCGTTGCCGCCCCGCGTGGCACCCCGGCGCTGGCCGCGATGAGCTTCCGTTTCGGCCTGGCGCTCAACGAACTGCCCTTCCTCGGTCTCTACTGGACCCTCGGTGCCACCCTCCTGGCTGCGGCGCAGGACGATCTGTCCTCGGCCGGCGGGCAGGTGGTGCTGGCCGTGGCCGCCGCGACGACTGCCGGGCTCGTGCTGTCCGTCCGGCGGTCCCTGCGCGCCCGACCGGTCCTGGAAGCCGCCCTGGGCGACGGTCTCGGAGTCGACTGGCGCCGCGATCTCGGTCCGGACACCGCGGCACGACTGCGCCGCAGACCGCCGCTCGGCCGGATTCTGTTCGGGCCCGTCCTCGTGCGCGGCGGAGACGTCGAGCACCTCCCGGACATCCCCTACGGAGACGCGGGCCCGCGCAATCTGCTCGATGTCTACCGACGGGGCGACATCACCGAGGGCGCCCCGGTCCTCGTCTACTTCCACGGCGGCGGCTTCCGCAGCGGCCGCAAGGACCGGGAGGCCCTCCCCCTGCTGTACCGGCTGGCCGGCCAGGGCTGGGTGTGCGTCAGCGCGAACTACCGCCTCAGCCCTCAGGCACGCTTCCCGGCCCCCCTCGTCGACGCCAAGAAGGTCATCGCCTGGGTACGGGAGCACGGCCGGACCTACGGCACGGACGGCTCAGCCCTGTTCGTCGCGGGCAGTTCGGCGGGCGGCCACATGTCCTGCATGGCGGCCCTGACGCCCAACGACCCGGCGTACCAGCCGGGTTTCGAGCAGGCGGACACCAGCGTGACCGCGGCCATCTCCCTCTACGGCTACCACGGCCCGGTCGCCGACGACGGTCGACGGCCGTCGTCGCCCGCGGACCACCTGCGCCCCGACGCGCCCCCTATCCTCCTGGCGCACGGCGACAAGGACACCCTCGTGCCGGTCGAGGACACCCGCACCTTCGCCCGCCGACTGGCCGACGCCTCGTCCGGGCCGGTCGTCTACGCGGAACTCCCCGGCGCTCAGCACTCCTTCGACCTGTTCCACTCGCTGCGCTTCGAGGCGGTCGTCGACGCCGTCGAGTCCTTCGCGGCCTGGGTGCTGGCGACTCGGAACAGCCCCCGCACGGACGCCCGTGACCTCTGAGCGCCCCGTCACACCGCCGCTGCCGCCAGGTCGAGCGCGGCGGCCCGAACGGCGTCGACGACCAGTTCGACGGACTCGTCCGGCAGGTGCGGACCGATGGGGAGGCTCAACACCTCACCGGCCAGCCGCTCCGTGCGCGGCAGACCCCCGTCGGGTTCGACACCCTGCCCCGCATAGGCCGGGGTGAGGTGGTTGGCCACCGGATAGTGCAGCAGGGTGTCCACGCCGGCCTCAGCCAGCCGGTCCCGCATCGCGGCACGGTGCGGGGTACGCAGCACGTACTGGTGCCAGACGTGTTCCGCCCAGGGAGCCACGTCCGGGGTGCGCAGACCGGGCAGCCCGGCGAAGGCCTCCGTGTAGCGCCCGGCCACGGCGCGGCGCCGCTCGTTCCAGCCGTCCAGGCGGGGCAGCTTCACCGCGAGCACGGCGGCCCGCATCTCGTCCAGGCGGGAGTTGGTTCCCTTCACCTCGTGCACGTACTTCTCCCGCGCCCCGTAGTTGCGCAGCAGTCTCAGCCGCTCGGCGAGGTCCGCGTCGCCCGTGACGACGGCGCCTCCGTCGCCGAGGGAGCCGAGGTTCTTGCCGGGGTAGAAGCTGAACGCGACGGCGTGGGCGCTGCCGACGCGGCGCCCCCGGTAGCGGGCGCCGTGCGCCTGTGCCGCGTCCTCCACCACGGCGAGGCCGTGCCGGCCGGCGAACCGGTTCACCGAGTCCAGGTCGACGGGATGACCGTAGAGGTGCACCGGCACCACCGCGCGGGTGCGCGGTGTCAGCACCGCCTCCAGGCGGTCCGTGTCGAGCAGGAACGAATCATCGCCCGGTTCCACCGGCACCGGACGGGCTCCGGTCGCCGAGACGGCCAGCCAGGTCGCGACGAAGGTGTGAGCGGGGACGATCACCTCGTCGCCCGGACCCACCCCCATCGCGGTCAGGGCCAGTTCCAGCGCCGCCAGGCCGCTACCGGTGGCCACGCAGTGCGAGTTCTCGCAGTACTCCGCGAACGCCCCCTCGAAAAAGTCGAGTTCGGGTCCCAGCAGATAGACACCCGAGCGGGCGACACGCAGCACGGCCGCGTCGATCTCCTCCTGTGTCCCGGTGGCCGCATGCAGCTCACGCAGGTCGTAGAAGGGGACCTTGTTCACGCCGGCCCCCGGCTCTCGCGCAGGAAGTCGCCGTACTCGCGGTAGTAGTCCGACTCGTCGTAGTGGTGCGACGCCAGGACCAGGCACACTCCCCCCGGCGTGAAGTCGCTGAGGGTCCGCCACACCATCGGGCCGACGTACAGCGCGGTCCCCGGGGAGTCCAGCCGGTGCTCGGCCTGCTGGAAACCGTCGTCGATGAGAATCGTGAAGCCGCCGCTGATCGCGATGAACAGCTGCTCCAGCTCGCGGTGTGCGTGGCCGCCCCGGGCGGAGCCGCTCGTCACGTCGTGCAGGTAGTAGACGCGCCGGATCGGGAACTCGACGGTCCGCTGCGTCTCGACTACCGAGATGAGACCGCGTTCGTCCTTGTGCTGCTCGAGATCGACGAGCCGACTGGGCCTGACCCTTCCGACGGGCGTCCCGGTGGTGTTCGCTGCCATCGCAGCCTCTCCTTGCTCCTGTCCGACGTGCTCTCCGGCACGGGCGATGCTGGTCGTTGTGCCGCTACCGCGTGGCCGCGGTCTCGGCGGGCCGGGCGTGCCAGAGCCCGGTCACCTCCTGTCCGTGGGCGACGGTCGCCTGGACGACGTCGCTGATGATGCCGACGTCGGCCGCGCTGACCCCCGGGCCGGTGGGAAGGGCGAGCAACTGCTCGCACAGCGACTCGGCGTGGGGCAGCCGGCCGGGGGAGTCGGCCGCGTACGGAGCGAGTTGGTGCATGGCCTGCGGGAAGTACGGCTGGGCCAGGATGTTCTCCGCGCGCAGTACGTCGAGCAGCAGGTCGCGGTGGAGGCCGGCGGCGGCCCGGTCCACGGTGATCATCATGTAGTGGTGGCTGTTGCGGTGCCGCTCGTCGTACTCCACCGGGCGCACACCGGGGATGCCGGAGAGCGCCGCCCGGTAGGTCTCGTAGTTGGCCCGGTTGTGGGCGATCGTGTCCTCCAGCCCGTCCAGCGAGGTGAGGCCCATCGCCGCCGCCGCCTCGTTGAGCTTGCCGTTGGTGCCCACCTCCTCGACGAGGCCGTCCTGGCCGAAGCCGAAGTTCCTTACCGCGCGCATCCGTTCGGCCAGTGCGTCGTCGTCGGTCACGATCGCCCCGCCCTCGAAGGAGTTGACGACCTTCGTGGCGTGGAAGCTGAAGACCTCCGCGTGGCCGAGACCGCCGATCGGCGTGCTGCCGTAGGTGCAGCCCAGGGCCGGCGCCGCGTCGAAGTACAGACGCAGCCCGTTGCTCTCGGTGATCTTCTCCAGGCGGCGGACGTCGCAGGCCTGACCCCACAGGTGGACGCCGATGACCGCACGGGTACGCGGGGTGATCAGCGCCTCCACCAGGTCGGGGTCGATCAGCCCGGTCACCGGGTCGACGTCGCAGACCACGGGGCGCAGACCGCGCCAGCGCACGGCGTGAGCGGTGGCGGGGAAGGTCAGTGCCGGGATGATCACCTCGTCGCCTGGCTCCCCGCCGGTGGCGGTGTCGCCCACCAGCATCTGAAGGGCCACGGTCGCGTTGCAGAGCGATACGCAGTGGCGGACGCCCGCGAGCTCCGCGACCCGGGTCTCGAACTCGTACATCAGGGGACCCATGTTGGACAGCCACTCGTTGTCCAGGACCCTCGTCATCCGCTCCAGGAACCGTTCGCGGTCACCCTGGTTCGGCCGGCCCACCCGGCGGTTCTGCAGGAATGCGGGCGACCCGCCGAAGAGTGCGAGGTCCCCCGTGCCGTTCTTCATCCCATGTCTCTCTCTGCCATGCGGGTCTGTTCAGACCCGTCTCCGGTACGCCTGAATGGCAAGCGGGGCGAAGACGACGGTCAGGACGGCGGTCCAGCCGAGCGTCCACCACACGTAGTCCCCGACCGGCCCGCCCGTCATCAACGCGCGCAGCGCGGACGCCTCGTAGGAGATCGGATTGATGTCGGCCCAGCCCTGGAGCCAGCCCGGCATGGTCTCGGTCTGCACGAAGATGTTGCTGCAGAACGTCAGCGGCACGAGCAGGACACCGCTGAACATGTGCACCGTGGTCGCGGACTTCGCCGCCAGGCCCACCAGCATCGACATCCAGGCCAGCCCCGTGCCGAAGAGCGTGGCCAGCAGCACGGCTCCCATCGTGGACCAGAACCCGGTACGGATGTCGAAGCCCTGTGCGGCCCCCACGACCAGCAGCATCAGCAGACCCGCCGTGACCCGCACCATGTTGCCGAGAAGGTGCCCCATCAGCGGTGCGATCCTCGCGATGGGCAGACTGCGCAGCCGGTCGAACACGCCGTTGGTGATGTCCTGGTGCAGCCCCGCGCCGGCGGCGAGCACGGAGGTGACCGACGACTGCACGAGGAGCCCCGGCAGGGCGTACTGCAGATACGACTCGGTGTCCCCGGAGATCGCGCCGCCGAAGACGTACACCAGCAGCGCGATCACCAGCAGGGGCTGCACGATGGCGAACCCGATGATCTCGCCCGGGTTCGCCTTCAGGTGCAGCAGGTTGCGTCCCGTCAGGGTCAGGCAGTGCCTGACCGTGGTCACGAGCCCCAGCCGGTGCCTCAGCGGTGGTTGGGCGATCGCGCTCATGCGCTGCTCCGTTCCGTCTCGTCCGCACGCGAGGTGCCCACGGCGTCATCGCCCGCGGACGTGTCGCGGGCCTCCTTGCCCCGGCGCCCCGTCAGCGACAGGAACACCTCGTCCAGACTCGGCCGGCGCAGCGCCAGCTCGGTGACCTCGATACCGGCGTCGTCCAGGCGGCGCAGCAGGGTGGCCGGCAGCGACGAGTCGTTGACCTGGGTGCGCAGCAGGTTGCCGTGGACGGTCGGCCGACTCCCGCCGAGCTCCTCCGCGATCCGAAGGGTGTCCTCGAGCCGGCCCACCTCGGCGGGCTGGATCTCCAGGGTCTGCTGGTCGATCTTGGTCTTCAGCTCCTCGGGGGTGCCGGTCGCGATGGCCACGCCCCCGTCGATCACCACGATGTCGTCGGCGAGCCGGTCGGCCTCGTCCATGTACTGCGTGGTCAGCAGCACCGTTGAGCCGCCGGTGACCAGACCGCGCACGATGTCCCACAGCTCGTACCGGCTCTCCGGGTCCAGCCCGGTGGTCGGCTCGTCGAGGTACAGCACCCGGGGCTCGCCCACCAGGCTGACCGCGAGGTCGAGCCGGCGCCGCATCCCGCCGGAGTAGGTCTGCGCCTTGCGCCCGGCGGCGTGGCCGAGCCCGAACCTCTCCAGCAGCTCGGCCGCCCGGCGCCTGGCACCGGACCTGCTGAAGCCCAGCAGCCGGGCCACCATGAAGATGTTCTGCGAGCCGGTCAGCTCCTGGTCGATGGCCGCGTACTGGCCGGTGAGGCCGATGATCCGGCGTACCTCGTGCGGGTGGCGCGTCACGTCGTAGCCGCAGACCTGGGCGGTGCCCCCGTCCGGCCGCATCAGCGAGGCCAGGATGCGCACCGCCGTCGTCTTGCCCGCGCCGTTGGGGCCGAGCACGCCGAGCACGGTCCCGGTGCGCGCGGCGAGGTCCAGCCCGCTGAGCGCGGCGACCTTCCCGAAGTTCTTGACGAGGCCTTCGGTCTCGATGGCGTACGTCATCGGGCGCCCGCGCTCTCGGGCGGGGCCGTGTTCCTCATGTGTTCTCCAGACGTAGGGATGGGGTCGTTCAGCCAGTCCTCGATCTGCCGCGCGGCCCGGGCCGGTCCGCCCGCGGACAACATGTCCATGCGCATCCGGGCGACCCGGCGCAGGATGTCCGGATCGCCGGCGACGGTCTCCACGGCGGTGCGTATCCGCTCGGCGGTGGCCTCCGCACCGGGTACCTCGACGCCCAGGCCGAGTTCGGTGATGCGCCCGCCGTTCACCCGGTCCTCCGGTGTGTACGTGATGAGGACCAGCGGCTTGCCGAAGGAGATCGCCTCCAGCATGGTGCTCATCCCGGAGTGGCACACCACGGCCGACACATGGGGGAGGACCGTGTTGAACGCCAGCCATTCGTGCATCTCCACATGCCCGGCCACCGTCCCGTCGGCGGGCAGGTTGCCCGGTCCGACCGTCACCACCAGATGCCAGCCGCCGTCCGCGAACGCCTCCCCGCAGGTGGCGAAGAACTCCGGGCGGTCGTTCACCTCGGTGCCGAGCGTGATCAGCGCGACCGGTCCGTCGCCGGGAGGCCGGGACCACGATCCCGTGCCGCTCCGGTCCGCGGGAAGGCTGTGCCCGGTGAAGGTGTACCGCTCGTCGAAGGTCTCGCCGAGCGGCTGCAGCTCCCGCGGCAGCAGCACGATGTTGCGGTCGTCGAAATTGGCCAGGAGCGGCCAGACGGCCTCCGGTTCCGCACCCTCGTCCGCCAGGTAGCGGGCCACCAGCTCGACGCACTTGTGGAGGTTCTCGCTCGCGCCGGAGAAGACCTCCATGTTCAGCGAGTAGTGGTCGTTGGTGGCGATGTACGGGAACAGCTGGGCGGTGCCCCTGTTCCAGCGCTTCGCGGCGACCCGCGCCGTGAAGAAGCTCTCCAGGTCGTACAGGAGCAGATCCGGCACGTCGTCGTCGAGAGCCTCGACGGTCCGCGGCAGGATCACCTCCATCGACTCCCGCAGGAACGAGAGCCCCAGGGCCCCGATCTCCTCCCCGGTGACGGTGCCGGACCCCGCGGCGAGCCGCCCGCGCCGCGAGGAGTAGCCGACCATCCTTGCCCCGGCGGCCTCCACCGGCCCCGCGAGGCGCTCGTCCAGGACGTAGGTGACCCGGTGTCCCTGCGAGATGAGCATCCGACTGAACTCGAGCGTCGGGTTGACGTGCCCGTACCCCGGGAAAACAAAGATCGCCACGTGCTTCGTGGTCATGACCCCTCCTCGTCCGGCACGGCGGACACGTTCGTCGTTCGGTGGGCCTCCGGACGCGATCCGGCGTGTACCAGCGGTCCCGTCATCGCAGGGCCGGCTCGCCGAGCCGCTCGTCGATGACCCGTATGACGTCCGCGGCGTGTTCGAGGAGGTAGAAGTGGCCGCCCGCGTACGTCTTCAGCTCGAACGGCCCGTCGGTGTGGTCGCGCCAGGCGTCGACCTCGTCGAGGGTCGCCTTCGGGTCGTTGTCGCCGACCAGCGCGGTGACCGGGCACCGCAGTCGCGGGCCGGGTGCGTACCGGTACCGCTCCGCCGCCCGGTAGTCGTTGCGGATGGCGGGAAGGACCATGCGCAGCAGTTCCTCGTCGCCGAACACCTGCTGGTCGGTCCCGCTGAGTCCGCGCAGCTCCTGGACCAGCCCGTCGTCGTCCCGCAGGTGGACCTGCTCGTCACGGTGCCGGGACGGCGCCCTGCGGCCCGAGGCGAACACC
Source organism: Streptomyces sp. NPDC049970 (assembly GCF_040660235.1). Lineage (NCBI taxonomy): Bacteria > Bacillati > Actinomycetota > Actinomycetes > Kitasatosporales > Streptomycetaceae > Streptomyces > Streptomyces sp. NPDC049970. The sequence goes on from NZ_JBFALP010000002.1 coordinate 424,296, forward strand.
CGCAGCGGCACCCGCCGCTCCCGCTCCAGCCGGGAGGCCACCTCGAAGGCCAGAGTCGCGCCCATGCTGTGGCCGAACAGGGCGAAGGGCCGGTCCACGGAGGCCAGCACCGCCTCGCACACCTGGTCCGCCAGCGTGCCGAGATCATCGATCAGCGGCTCCTGCCGCCGGTCCTGACGCCCCGGGTACTGGACGGCCAGCACCTCGACGCGCGGGCTCAGCGCCTGGGCCACCGGCCGGTAGAAGGGCGCCGAGCCGCCCGCGTGCGGCAGGCAGATCAGCTGAACCGCCGCTCCGGCGCTCGGGAAATAGCGCCGGATCCACACATCGGAGTCGTTCATGTCGGCCTCTCTGGTCGCGAGCACGGCCGCAGGTGGGGAAGGGAGGTGTCGGCCGCAGGACTCCAGAGAAGTTCGCCGGGAGGCCCCGTGGCAGGTTCCGTGGTGGGGATCTGAGTGAACACCTAGATCGGTCCCTGCCCCGCTGGGCCAGTCACCACCGCCGTGGTCACCTGGTACGCGACGCAACGGGCCAGGCCCCGGTCGCACCGACCGGCGGGAGTGCCCCACCGATTGATGATCCGGGGGAGAAACCATGCCGCAGACCACCGGAGCCGGCGCTCTCCGCCGCCAGGACCTGCGTCTTGCCGAGCGGATCACCGAGTCGGCGCGCGCCACCGGCGGCGTCGCGACCGGGCCCGAGGAGTTCGAGAAGTGGTTCGCCGCCCGCAGCGCGGCCCAGGTCCACGAGGTCACCCGGATCCCGTTCTCCCAGCTGCGCAACTGGTCGTTCGCCGATGACACCGGCGCGCTCGTGCACGACAGCGGCCGCTTCTTCTCCGTGGCCGGGCTGAAGGTGGAGGTCGACGAGGGCCCCGTACGCGAGTGGGCGCAGCCGATCATCCTGCAACCCGAGATCGGGCTGCTCGGCATCGCCGTACGCGAGATCGGCGGCGTCCTGCACCTGCTGATGCAGGCCAAGGCCGAGCCGGGCAACCCGAACGGCGTGCAGCTGTCACCGACCGTGCAGGCCACCAAGAGCAACTACACGGGCGTGCACCAGGGCCGGACCGTGCCCTACGTCGAGCACTTCGCACGGGCGGAACCGCACAGCGTCATCGCCGACGTGCTCCAGTCCGAGCACGGCGCCTGGTTCTACCGCAAGCGCAACCGCAACATGGTCGTCGAGGTCGGGCCCGAGGTCGAGGCCGGCGAGGACTTCTGCTGGATGACGCTGGGCCAGGTGCAGGAGCAACTCCGCATCGACCACCGGGTGAACATGGACGCCCGTACGGTGCTGTCCTGCCTCCCCGGCCTCGACACCGGCGAGCGCGGCCTGCACACCGACACCGAACTCCTGAGCTGGATCACCAGCAATCAGGCCGTCCACGACGTGAACACCACGGTGGTCGGGCTGCGGAACCTGCCCGGCTGGCAGCAGACCGACTGGACCATCTCGCACGAGAAGGGCCTCTTCTTCAGCGTCAACGCGGTCGACATCGTCGCCAACAGCCGCGAAGTCGGCGGATGGACCCAGCCGTTGATCGAGCCGTACGGAATCGGGCTGATCGCCCTCTTCGTGAAGCGTTTCGACGGTGTGCCGCACGTCCTGCTGCGCGCCCGCATCGAACCCGGCTACATCGACGCCATCGAGCTCGCCCCGACCGTCCAGGGCACCCCCGAGAACCACGCCCACCTGCCCGGCCCCCTCCAGCAGCAGCTGCACGACCTGGAACGCCGCCAGTACACCGACCGCGTGCTGTTCGACGTGGAGATGTCGGAGGAGGGCGGCCGTTTCTACCACTCCCGCAGCCGCTACATGATCATCGAGGCGGGCGACGACCACCCCGAGGAGGAGCCGCCCGGCTTCCGGTGGGTGAGCCTTTCGCAGATCACGTGGCTGCTCCAGCACCGGCACTACCTCAATGTGCAGGCCCGCAGCCTCATCGCCTGTCTGCGCGCCTGCACCCTCTGACCGGTCGGGAGGCGCGGGCACCGGCGGTCCGCCCGTATCCCGGGTGCGTGATCGCGACGCGGCAGCGCGCCCCGTACCGACTCCACGAACGCACCGGCTCAACGACCGCATCGGCTTCACGACTGCATTGGCTCAACGACTGCATCGGCTTTCACATCGCATCGGCTTCACACCGCGAAACACAGAAGGGGCATCCCATGAGTGGAATCAGCGAGGAGACCGGCGAGCGCATGGTGGACGTCAGGTTGGTGGGCGGCCCGGACCACTTCCCGGACGACCGGCGGTCCATGCGCGTCGACATGGATGGCGCGCGGGAAAAGATCAAGATCAAGTACTGGGGTGGCTACCAGCATTTCGAGCCCTCCGCCGAGTCCGGTGACACCGACGGCACGCAGCCGAGGATCTACCACTGGACCGGCTTCACCAAGATCGCGGAGTAGACGGGAGCAACGCGCCCAATGGACAGCTCGCGGCCCAAGAACACGCCCCGCAACGGGAACGGTTCGTTCCCCGCCCGGACCCGCCCCGGCACGGACGACGACCCCGTGGCGATCGTCGGGCTGTCCTGCCGGCTGCCCGGCGCCGCAGACCCCGACGCCTTCTGGCGGCTCCTGTGCGGCGAGGAGTGCGCGGTCACCCAGGTGCCCGCCGGACGCGAGGCGGCCGGCGGGCGCTGGGGCGCGTTCCTCGACGGAGTGGACGAGTTCGACGCCGGGTTCTTCGGCATCACACCGCGGGAGGCCGGCGTACTCGACCCGCAGCAGCGGCTCATGCTCGAACTGGCCTGGGAGGCCTTCGAGGACGCCCGTATCCCCTCGCACGACCTGCACGGCAGCGCGACGGGGGTGTTCGTCGGCGCGATGCGTGACGACTACGCCCTTCTCCTGGGCAGGGCGGGCCGCGAGGCCGTCAACCACCACGCCATGCCGGGCGTGAGCCGCGGGGTCATAGCCAACCGCGTCTCCCACTTCCTCGGCCTGCGCGGACCCAGCCTCGTCATCGACACCGGCCAGGCGTCCTCACTCGTCGCGGTCCACACGGCGGTGGAGAGCCTGCGCCGGGGCGAGAGCACCCTCGCGCTCGCGGGTGGCGTCAACCTCAACCTGGCCGCCGAGACCGGGCTCGTGGCCGAGGAGTTCGGCGGCCTGTCCCCGGACGGCCGCACCTATGCCTTCGACCACCGGGCCAACGGCTTCGTCCGCGGCGAGGGCGGCGTCGTCTTCGTCCTGCGGCCTCTCCGGGACGCCGTCGCCGCCGGCGACCGCATCCACGGCGTCATCCGAGGGGGCGCCGTCAACAACGACGGAGCCGCCGAACAGCTCACCACCCCCAGCGTCGAGGCGCAGTCCGAGGTCCTGCGACAGGCGTACGCCTCCGCCGGCATCCGGCCCGATGCCGTCCAGTACGTCGAACTGCACGGCACCGGAACCCCGGTGGGCGACCCCGTCGAGGCCGCCGCGCTGGGCGCGGTCCTGGGCAGCGCCCGCGACACCACGAGCCCGCTCCTGGTCGGCTCCGCCAAGACGAACGTCGGCCACCTGGAGGCCGCCGCGGGCGCCACCGGCCTGCTCAAGACGGTCCTGGCGCTCTCGCACGGCCGTATCCCCGCGAGCCTCAACTTCGAACTGCCGAACCCGGACATCTCTCTCACCACGCTGAACCTGGAGGTCGCGCGCCGTCCGGTCGAGTGGCCTGACGCCGACCGGCCGCGTATCGCCGGGGTCAGCGCCTTCGGGATGGGCGGGACCAACTGCCACCTGGTCCTGTCCGAGGCCCCGGCCGCCATGGTCGCCGACGACGAGACTGCGCGCGAGGCCCCGTCGGTGGTGCCGTGGGTGCTCTCCGCACGGGGGAACGCTGCGTTGCGGGGTCAGGCTGCTGCGTTGGCTGGGGTTGTGGGCCGGGCTGATCCGGTTGATGTGGGTTGGTCGTTGGTGGGTACGCGTGCGCGGTTCGAGCACCGTGCTGTGGTGACTGGTGCGTTTGCGTCTGGTTTGGGTGCGTTGGCTTCGGGTGGGCCTGCGGTTGGTGTGGTGTCGGGTGTGGTGGGTCCGGTGGGGCGGACGGTGTTTGTTTTCCCGGGTCAGGGTGCGCAGTGGGCCGGGATGGGTGTGGAGTTGGCGGCGGTGTCGTCGGTGTTCGCCGCCAGGCTGGCTGAGTGTGAGACCGCCTTGTCGCGCTTCGTGGACTGGTCGTTGATGGCGGTTTTGCGTGGTGATGTGGGTGCGCCGTCGTTCGATCGGGTGGATGTGGTGCAGCCGGCGTCGTTCGCGGTGATGGTGTCGTTGGCGGCGTTGTGGCGTTCGTATGGTGTGGAGCCTGCGGCTGTGGTGGGGCATTCGCAGGGTGAGATCGCTGCCGCGTGTGTGGCGGGTGCGTTGTCACTTGAGGACGCGGCGCGGGTGGTGTGTCTGCGGAGTCGGGCGATCACGGCGTTGGCCGGTTCGGGTGGTATGGCGTCGGTGGCTGCGCCGGTCGGGCGCGTCGAGGAGTTGCTGGCTGCCTGGTCGGGTCGGGTTTCGGTGGCTGCGGTGAACGGTCCGTCGCAGGTGGTGGTCTCGGGTGAGGCTGCTGCGGTGGGTGAGGTGGTCGCCGAGTGTGAGCGGCTGGGTGTACGTGCGCGTCGTATCGCGGTGGACTACGCGTCGCATTCGGCGGCGATGGACGTACTGCATGAGGACATCGCCACTGCGCTGCGTGATGTTGCTCCGCGTGCTGGTTCGGTGCCGTTGTTGTCCACGGTGTCGGGTGAGTTCGTCGACGGTTCGGGGATGGACGCCGCCTACTGGTCCGCGAACCTGCGTTCGCGGGTCCGGTTCGCGGAGGCTGTGGGGAGGCTGGCTGCGGAGGGTTTCGGCACGTTCGTCGAGGTGTCGTCGCACCCGGTGCTGACCACCGCTGTGCAGGAGATCGTGGAGGCGTCCGGTGAGGGCGTCGTCACCGGGTCGTTGCGTCGTGACGACGGTGGCATGGACCGGTTCCTCTCCAGTGCCGCCGAGTTGTGGGTGCGCGGAGTCGACGTGGACTGGACGGTCCCCTTCGAGGGTGCCCGTCCGCAGACCGTCGACCTGCCGACCTACGCCTTCCAACGCCGACGCCACTGGTTCGACACCCTGGCCGCCTCCGACGCCGACGACGCGGGGGCCGCCACGAGCGCCGCAGCCATCCGTCTGGCGGCCACCGGGGACGAGAGCGAGCGCCTGCGGATCCTGCTGGAGCTGGTACGGGCACACGCCGCAGCGGTGCTCGGGCACCAGGGGGCCGCGGCGGTACCGGCCGGGACGTCCTTCAAGGAGCTCGGCTTCGACTCGCAGTCCTCCGTGCTGCTCCGCAACCGCCTCTGCGAAGCCCTCGGCGTCGACCTGCCGACCGCGGTGCTCTTCGACCACCCCACCCCGGCCAAGCTGGCTGCGCACCTCCAGGTATCCGGAGGTGCCGCGACCGCCCGGGACACGGTCACACCGCACGGCCGGCCGGCCTACGACGAGCCGGTCGCGATCGTCGGGATGGGCTGCCGGTTCCCGGGCGGGGTCCGTTCGCCGGAGGATCTCTGGGAGCTGGTGCGCTCGGGCACGGACGCCGTCGCGCCCTTCCCCGCGGACCGGGGCTGGGACCTCGGCCGGCTGCTCGCCGCCCCCGACGCACCCGGCGGCTCCACGGTCGCGGAGGGAGGGTTCCTCTACGACGCCGGCGAATTCGACGCCGAGTTCTTCGGCGTGAGCCCGCGCGAAGCCCTGGCCATGGACCCCCAGCAGCGCCTGTTGCTGGAGACCGCGTGGGAGGCGCTGGAGCGGGCCGGAATCGACGCGTCCCGGCTCGGTGGCACCCGGACCGGCGTGTTCGTCGGTGCGATGCAGCAGGAGTACGGGCCGAGGCTCGACGAGGCGGCGGACGGCCTGGAGGGCTACGCCCTGACCGGGACCACCGGTTCCACCGCGTCCGGCCGGATCTCGTACGTCCTGGGCCTTGAGGGTCCCGCGATGACCGTCGACACCGCCTGCTCGGCGTCACTGGTCGCACTGCACCTGGCGGTCCAGTCCCTGCGCAGCGGTGAATGCACCCTGGCCCTGGCCGGAGCGGCGACCGTGATGTCCCGGCCGGGCATCTTCGTGGAGTTCAGCCGGCAGCGCGGGCTCGCACCGGACGGCCGTTGCAAGGCGTTCTCGGACGACGCCGACGGCACCGGCTGGGCGGAGGGCGTCGGCACCCTGGTCCTCGAGCGGCTGTCCGACGCACGCCGCAACGGGCACACCGTCCTGGCCGTGGTCGAGGGCACCGCCGTGAACCAGGACGGTGCCTCCAACGGCCTGACGGCTCCGAGCGGACCCTCCCAGCAGCGGGTCATCCGGCAGGCCCTCGCCAATGCGGGTGTACGTCCGGACGACATCGACGCCGTCGAGGCGCACGGCACCGGCACCAGGCTCGGCGACCCGATCGAGGCAGCCGCGCTGATCGAGGTCTACGGGCGCGAGCGTTCGCCCGAACAGCCTCTGTGGCTCGGTTCGTTGAAGTCGAACATCGGCCACGCCCAGGCAGCGGCAGGGCTGGGCGGCGTCATCAAGACGGTGCTGGCGATGCGGCACGGACTGCTGCCGTCCACCCTGCACACCGGCACCCCGACCTCGCACGTCGACTGGTCGTCCGGCGGGGTCCGGCTGCTGACCGACCCCGTGCCGTGGGCGCGCGGGGACCGACCGCGCCGCGCCGGCGTGTCGGCCTTCGGCGTGAGCGGCACCAACGCACACGTGATCCTCGCGGAGCCGGAGCCGGAGCCGGAAGCGGCCGACGCGACGAGCGCCGGGCCGACGCACACCGACGCGGCAGGCGCCGGGACCACGGGTCCGGTCCTGCCGTACGTCCTGTCCGCGCGCACCCCGGACGCCCTGCGCGAACAGGCCCGACGGCTGCGGGGCGCACTGCGCGGCGAGACCGCGGCGCGGCCCTCCGACGTCGCGTACACGCTGGCCACCGGCCGGGTCCGGTTCGCCGAGCGGGCCGTACTGCTCGCCGGCGGGCAGGAGGAGCTGGACGGTGCCCTGGGCGCACTCGCCGAGGGCGGCGAGACGGCCGGGCTGGTGCGCGGGTCGGCGGCGGGCGACGACCGCATGGTCTTCGTCTTCCCCGGTCAGGGCGGCCAGTGGGCCGGTATGGCAAAGGAGTTGCTCGACACCTCGCCGGTCTTCGCGGCCCGCGCGCAGGAGTGCGAACGCGCCCTCGCGGAGTTCGTGGACTGGTCCCTCACCGACGTCATGCGGGGCGCCGAAGGTGCCCCGTCGCTGGACCGTGTCGACGTGGTCCAGCCCGCGCTCTGGGCGACGATGGTCTGCCTGGCCGAGCTCTGGCGGTCCCGTGGCATCCGGCCCGCAGCGGTGGTCGGCCACTCGCAGGGCGAGATCGCGGCGGCCTGTGTGGCGGGTGCGCTGAGCCTGCGGGACGCGGCGCGGGTCGTCGCCCTGCGCAGCCGGGCCCTGCTGGTCCTGTCCGGGCACGGCACGATGGCGTCCGTCTTCCAGCCCGTGGACCGGGTGGCCGCGCTGGTGGCGCCCTTCGAGGGCCGTGTCTCCGTCGCGGCCATCAACGGCCCCCGGTCCGTCGTGGTCTCCGGAGAGGCCGAGGCGGTCGCGGAACTCCTCGCGGAGTGCGCCCGGCTGGACATCCACGCCCGTGGCATTCCGGTCGACTACGCCTCGCACTCGGCGCAGGTCGAGTCCATCGAGGAGGAACTGGCGCTGCTGCTCGCACCGGTCGCGCCCCGCCACGGCGACGTGCCCTTCCACTCCACGGTCACCGGGACCGTGCTGGAGGGCACCGAACTGACCGGCGCCTACTGGTACCGCAACCTGCGCGGGACCGTGCGCTTCGAGGAGACCGTACGGAGCCTCGCCGCGTCGGGGCACCGGGTGTTCCTGGAGGCGAGCCCGCACCCGACCCTGACCATCTCCGTGCAGCAGACCCTGGAGCACGAGGGCGCCGACGACGGTGTCGCGGTCGGCTCGCTGCACCGCGGTGACGGCGGTCTCGGCAGGCTCGGTACGTCCCTCGCCCTGCTGCAGGCCCACGGTGTCGAGCCGGACTGGACCGAGGTCTTCGCGGGTGTCGACAGCCGCCGCGTGGACCTGCCCACCTACCCGTTCGAGCGCCGCCGGTACTGGTGGACGCCGCCGGCCGAAGCGCCGGCCGAACAGGCCGACGCGCACCCGGCGGCCGGCTGGCGGCACGACGTCGTCTGGCGGCCCGTGCCGGACACCACCACCGCCGCACTGTCCGGTAGTTGGCTGCTCGTGGTGGAGACCACCGAGGGTGACGACCACCGGGAGGCGGCCGACGCGCTGCGGGCCGCCGGGGCGGACGTCGTCCTGTGCGTGCTGCCGGACGGCGAATGCGACGCGGACACGCTCGCCCGGGTGGCCGACGGCCGCCGGGTGGCCGGCGTGCTGTCCCTGCGCGCGGTCGGCGGGACCACCGATCCCGCAGCGGGTGTCGCCGCCACCGCCACACTGCTGCGCGCCCTCGACCGGGCCGGCATCGACGCCCCCCTCTGGTGCGCCACCCGCGGCGCCGTGTCCACCGGCCCGTCCGACTCCGCGCCCGAACCGGCGCAGGCCGCGGTCTGGGGCGCGGGACGGGCTGCGGCGGTCGAGCAGCCCCGGACCTGGGGCGGCCTCGTCGACCTGCCCGCCGGCTGGGACGCGCGTGTCCGGGCCCGGCTGGCCTCCGTCCTGACCGGGGACGAGGACCAGGCCGCGGTCCGCCCCGCCGGTGTGTTCGTCCGCCGACTGGTCCGCGCCCGGCGCCCGGCCACCGCCCGGCGCTCGTACGAGCCGCGGGGCACCGTCCTCGTCACCGGCGGCACCGGGGTACTCGGCCGTCGGCTCGCGCGCCGGCTGGCCGAGGGCGGCGCCGGCCACGTCGTCCTGCTCAGCCGGGGCGGAGACTTCGAGGGAGCCGAGACGCTCAGGTCCGAACTCGGTGCACTGGGCTGCGATCTGACGGTTTCCGCAGGGGACGTCACCGACCGGGACGCGCTCGCCGCGCTCCTTGCCGGCATCCCCGCCGACCTGCCCCTGTCCGCCGTCTTCCACGCGGCCGGTGTCTGCGAGCTGGCTCCGCTGAAGGACGTACGTACCGAGGACCTCCCGTCGCTGCTCGCCGCCAAGACGGCCGGCGCGGCCCACCTCGACGCGCTCCTCGCGGACCGTCCGCTCGACGCTTTCGTGCTGTTCTCCTCCATCTCGGCCACCTGGGGTGTCGCGGACCACGCCACCTACGGAGCCGCCAACGCCTTCCTGGACGCCCTGGCCGAGCGGCGGCGCTCACGCGGCCTCCCTGCCACGTCGATCGCCTGGGGCCCGTGGGGCGGCGGTGGCATGATCGACGAGGACCGCTGGGCGACCCTCGCCGCCACCGGGCTGCCGGTCCTCGATCCGGACCGTGCGCTCGACGCCCTGGGACTCGTCCTCGACCACGACGAGACGGCCCTCGCCGTCGCGGACGTCGACTGGGAGCGGTTCGGCCCGGTCTTCACCGCCGCCCGGCCCAGCCCCCTGCTGCGCGAACTCGTCGCCGCCCCCGCCGCCCCGCAGCCCGCCGAACGGTCAGGCTCCGCCCTGGGCACGACGCTCGCCGGCCTCTCCGAGGACGCACAGCGCGAGCTTGTGCTTGAGCTGGTGGCCGAGCACACCGCCGCTGTCCTCGGCCACAGGGGACCGAGGGCCCTGGCCGCCGACCGCGCCTTCCGGGACCTCGGCTTCGACTCGCTGACCGCCGTCGAACTGCGCAACCGGCTGGCGGCCGCGACCGGGACACGGCTCTCCACCACCCTCGTCTTCGACCACCCCACCCCCGCCCTGCTCGCCGAGTACCTGAGGCTCGAGGCATACGGCGAACAGCCCACCGGTACCGCGCCGCACACGGCCCGAGCGGTGTCCGACGAACCGCTCGCCGTCGTCGGCATGGCCTGCCGGCTCCCCGGCGACGTCACCGGCCCGCAGGAGCTGTGGCGGCTGCTCATGGACGAGGCCGAGGCCACCGGCGCCCTGCCCACCGACCGCGGCTGGGACCTGGACTCCCTGTACGACCCCGACCCGGACCGGCACGGCACCAGCTACGTACAGGCCGGTGGATTCCTGTACCGGGCGGCGGAGTTCGACCACGAGTTCTTCGGTATCTCCTCCCGCGAGGCGCTGGCCACCGACCCGCAGCAGCGGCTGCTGCTGGAGACCGCGTGGGAGGCGCTGGAGAACGCCGGGCTCGTGGCCGCCGACCTCAAGGGCAGCGACACCGGGGTGTTCGCCGGCGTACTGACACCGGACTACGGCCGGCCCCACGGGATGCCCGGCGAGCTGGAGGGCTACCAGGTGACGGGCGGCGCCCCGAGCGTCGCCTCCGGACGGCTGTCGTACCACTTCGGCTTCACCGGGCCCTCCCTCACCGTCGACACCGCGTGCTCGTCCTCGCTCGTCGCCCTGCACACGGCCGCCCAGGCGCTGCGGTCCGGCGAGTGCGGCCTGGCCCTCGTCGCGGGGGCCGCCGTGATGTCGACGCCCACCCCGCTGATCAGCTTCAGCCGGCAGCGGGCACTGTCCGCCGACGGCCGTTGCCGGTCGTTCGCCGAGGACGCCGACGGCTTCGGTATGGCCGAGGGCGTCGGCGTGCTGCTCGTCGAACGCCTCTCCGAGGCGGAGCGCAACGGGCACCAGGTCCTGGCCGTCATCCGCGGCAGCGCGGTCAACCAGGACGGTGCCTCGAACGGCCTGACCGCGCCGAACGGTCCCGCCCAGCAGAGCGTCATCCGCCAGGCGCTGGCCCGGGCGGGCGTCACCGCCGCCGACGTGGACGCGGTGGAAGCGCACGGCACCGGCACCAGGCTCGGCGATCCCATCGAGGCGCAGGCGCTGCTGGCGACGTACGGCCAGGACCGGCCCGAGGACCGGCCGCTGTGGCTCGGCTCGGTCAAGTCCAACCTGGGGCACACCCAGTCGGCGGCCGGTGTCGTCGGTGTGATCAAGATGGTCCAGGCCCTGCGGCACGGCGTCCTCCCCAGGACCCTGCACGTCACCGAGCCCAGCTCACGGGTGGACTGGGAGTCGGGCGCCGTACGGCTGCTGACCGAGTCCCGGCCGTGGCCCCCCACGGACCACCCGCGCCGCGCCGGCGTATCGGCGTTCGGCATCAGCGGCACCAACGCCCACGTGATCCTGGAGCAGGCACCCGACCCCGCACCGCGACCGGCGGCCCCGAACGGGACCGCGCCCACCGGCGTGGTCCCGTGGATCCTCTCCGCCCGCGAGCCCGAGGCCCTGCGCGAGCGGGCCGCCGCGCTGCTCCCGCTCGTGGACCTGGCACACCCCCACGACATGGCCGACGCCCTGCTGAGCACGCGTGCGCGGTTCGAGCACCGTGCCGTGGTCGTGGGCGGGTTCGCCGCCGGGTTGGGTGCGTTGGCCTCGGGGGAGCCTGCGGTTGGTGTGGTGTCAGGGGTGGCAGGTCCGGTGGGGCGGACGGTGTTCGTCTTCCCGGGTCAGGGTGCTCAGTGGGCCGGGATGGGGGTGGAGTTGGCGGCGGTGTCGTCGGTGTTCGCCGACAGGCTGGCTGAGTGTGAGACCGCCTTGTCGCGCTTCGTGGACTGGTCGTTGATGGCGGTGTTGCGTGGTGATGAGGGTGCGCCGTCGTTCGATCGGGTGGATGTGGTGCAGCCGGCGTCGTTCGCGGTGATGGTCGCCCTGGCGGCGTTGTGGCGTTCGTACGGTGTGGAGCCTGCGGCTGTGGTGGGGCATTCGCAGGGTGAGATCGCTGCCGCATGTGTGGCGGGTGCGTTGTCGTTGGAGGACGCGGCGCGGGTGGTGTGCCTGCGCAGCCAGGCGATCACGGCGTTGGCCGGCTCGGGCGGCATGGCCACGGTGACGCTCCCCGAGGAGCAGGTGACCGCGCTGCTGGAGCCCTACGGTGAGCGGCTGTCCGTCGCCGCCGTGAACGGGCCCGGTTCGGTCGTGCTGTCCGGCGACCGCGACGCACTGGAGGACCTCGCCCGTACCTGCGCCCGGCGTGACGTACGGATGCGGACGATCCCCGTGGACTACGCCTCGCACTCCGCCCACGTGGAGAAGATCCTCGACCAACTGACCGGGCTGCTGGCCCCTGTCGAGCCCCGCCGTCCCGATGTGCCCTACCTGTCCACCGTCACCGGGGAGTGGATCGACGGCCCGGCCCTCGACGCCGCCTACTGGTGCGCGAACCTGCGCCGCCCCGTCCGCTACGCCGAAGCCGTACGGACGCTGGCGGACCAGGGCCACGGACTGTTCGTGGAGTGCAGCCCCCACCCGGTGCTGCTCGCAGCGACCGAGCAGACCCTCGCCGACCACGACGACGCCTGCGCCGTCGGCTCGCTGCGCCGCGACGACGGCGGCCACGACCGCTTCCTGCTGTCGCTGGCCGAGGCCTGGGTCCACGGCGGCCCCGCCGACTTCGGCCGAGCCGTCGAAGGCGGCCCCGGACACCGGGTCGAGCTGCCCACCTACCCCTTCCGCCGCCGCCGCCACTGGATCGAGGCACCCGCCGAGGCCCTGGCACGCCAGGAGGACGCCCTCGTCGACAGCTGGCGCTACCGGGTGTCCTGGACACCGGTACCGGACACCGGCACCCCGGAACTCACCGGCGACTGGGCCGTGGTCACCCCGGACGGGGCGGTACGCCCGGACCTCGTGCGCGCCGTACTCGACGGGCTCGCCCGGCACGGCGCCACCCCGCACCCGCTGACCGCGGACCAACTCGCCCGGGAGGACTTCGTCCTGCCCGACCGGATCGACGGCATCCTGTCGCTGGCGGCCCTCGACGAAAGGCCGGGCCGCGGGGAACCCGACGTCACCGTCGGCCTCGCCGACACACTCACCTGCGTACGCGTCCTGGCGGCGCGCGCCCCCGGAGCGCCGCTGTGGCTGGCGACACGGGGCGCGGTCGGCACCTCGCCGGACGACTCCGTACGCCACCCCGCGCAGGCCCAGGTGTGGGGGCTCGGCGTGGTGCTCGGCCTCGACGAGCCCGGCCGGCTGTGCGGGCAGATCGACCTGCCGGACACCTTCGACGACGACTCCGCCACCCGCCTCGCCCTGATCCTGTCGGGTGCCCCCGGGGAGAACGAGGTCGCCCTGCGCGAGGGCGGCGCGTCCGCCCGGCGGCTGGTCCCGGCACCGGCACCGCAGGCCGAGCCCTGGCGCCCGCGCGGAACCGTCCTGATCACCGGCGGCACCGGTGCCCTCGGTTCCCACGTCGCCCGATGGGCCGCGAGCCGAGGTGCCGCACACCTCGTCCTGACCAGCCGCCGTGGCGCGGAGGCGCCGGAGGCAGCCGCCCTGCACGACGAACTGACCGCGCTGGGTGCCCGGGTGACGATCGCCGCCTGCGACGTCGCGGAGAAGGAGCAACTCGCCGCGCTCCTCGCGTCGCTCGACGACACCGAGCCGCTCACCGCCGTCGTACACACCGCGGGCGTCACCCAGCCGGAGATCCCGGTCGGCGAGATGTCCGCCTCCGACCTCGCCCGGATCATCCGGGTGAAGACCGAGGGCGCCCGCAACCTGGACGTCCTCACGGCGGGCCACGACCTGGACGCCTTCGTCCTGTTCTCCTCCGGAGCCGGCACCTGGGGCGACGCGGGCAAGGCCGGTTACGCCGCAGCCAACGCCTACCTGGACGCCTTCGCGCACACCCGCCGCGCCCGCGGCGCGGTCGCCACATCGATCGCCTGGGGCGCCTGGGACGGCGGAGGCATGGTCGAGGGCGACGTCGCCGACCTGCTCACCCGGCGCGGCATGCGCCTGATGCGCCCGGAGTCGGCCGTCCGCGCCCTGGCCCTCGCGGTCGGCAACGGAGACGCGGCCGTCGCCGTCGCCTCCTTCGACCTCGCCCGGTTCCTGCCGCTCTACACCATGACGCGGGACCGTCGGCTCGTCGCGGATCTAGCCGCTGCGCAGCCCGCGCCGCAGCTGGGCGAGGCCGTCGGTGAGTCCGGGCCCGAACGGACGACGGCACTCGCCGGCCGGCTCGCCGGACTGTCCGCCGAGGAGCGGGAGACGACCCTCGTGGACGTCGTACGCCGGGAGGCCGCCGCCGTCCTCAAGGCCGGGCGGCCGGAGGAGATCAGCCCGCGCCGTGCCTTCAAGGAACTCGGCTTCGACTCCCTGACGGCCCTGGAGTTCCGCAACAGGCTCAACGCGGCGACCGGACTCCGGCTGCCCGCGACCCTCGTCTTCGACCATCCCACCCCTGCCTCGCTCGCCCGCCGTCTGCGGGACGAACTGTCCGGCGGGACGAACGACGTACTGGCCGAACTGGACCGGCTGGAGGCCGGCCTGTCCGCTCTTCCGGACGAGGAGTGGGCCCGCCTGGACGTGGCCGAACGGCTCCGGGCGCTACTGCGCCGGGCCGAACCGACAGCAGAATCCGCCGACCCGAGCGAGGACCTCGCGGCGGCGACCAACGATGAGATCTTCGACCTGATCGACCGGGAGTTGGGCATCCGATGAGCAGTGGCGCGAACGAACAGCGGCTGCGGGACTATCTGAATCGGGTCACGGCCGATCTGCAGACGACCCGCCGGAGACTCCGCGACCTGGAGGACCAGCGGCGCGAGCCCGTCGCCATCGTGTCGATGAGCTGCCGATTCCCGGGTGCCGACACTCCCGAGGCCTTCTGGGAGCTGATCGCGGACGGCGCCGATCTCGTCGGAGAGCTGCCCACCGACCGGGGCTGGGATCCTGAGCGGCTCTACCACCCCGACGCCGACCACCCCGGCACGACGTACACGCGGCACGGTGCGTTCCTCGACGGCGCCGCCGCGTTCGACGCCGGATTCTTCGGGATCTCGCCGCGCGAGGCCCTGGCGATGGACCCCCAGCAGCGCCTCCTGCTCGAAACCGCCTGGGAAGCCGTCGAGCGAGCCGGAATCGACGCCGACAACCTGCGCGGCGAGCGGGCGGGCGTCTTCGTCGGTGCGAGCAACCAGGGGTACGGAGCGTCCCTGCGTAAGGCGCCCGAAGGCGTCGAGGGGCACCTGCTCACCGGCGGTTCCGGAGCCGTCCTGTCCGGGCGGATCGCCTACACCCTCGGCCTGGAGGGCCCGGCCGTCACGGTCGACACCATGTGCTCGTCGTCCCTGGTCGCCCTGCACCTCGCGGTGCAGTCGCTGCGTGAAGGCGAGTGCACCCTCGCCCTCGCGGCCGGGGCGACCGTGATGGGTAGCCCACGCAACTTCACGGAGTTCAGCAGGCAGTCCGGGCTCGCCCGGGACGGCCGCGTCAAGGCCTTCTCGGACGATGCGGACGGTACGGGCTGGGGTGAGGGTGTCGGGGTTCTGGTGCTGGAGCGTCTGTCGGACGCCCGGCGCAACGGGCACGAGGTGCTCGCCGTCATCCGGGGCACCGCGACCAACCAGGACGGCGCCTCCAACGGCCTGACGGCCCCCAACGGACCCTCCCAGCAGCGGGTGATCCGCCAGGCCCTCGCCGGGGCCGACCTCACCGCGCCCGAGATCGACGCCGTCGAGGCGCACGGTACGGGCACCAGGCTGGGCGACCCGATCGAGGCGCAGGCCCTGCTGGCTACGTATGGCCAGGGGCGCCCGCAGGACCGGCCGCTGTGGCTGGGCACCGTCAAGTCGAACATCGGGCACACGCAGGCCGCCGCCGGTGTCGCCGGCGTGATGAAGATGGTGCTGGCGCTGCGGCACGAGGTTCTGCCGAGGACGCTTCACGCGGATACGCCGTCGTCGCATGTGGACTGGTCGGCGGGTGCGGTGGAGCTGTTGTCCGAGGCGCGGGAGTGGCCGAGGGGTGAGCAGCCGAGGCGGGCCGGTGTGTCCGCGTTCGGCGCCAGCGGTACGAACGCGCACGTGATCGTGGAGGAGGCTCCGGAGGAGGTCGGGGAGCCGGTTGCTGCGCGGGAGGTCGTGCTGCCGGTGGTGCCGTGGCCGGTGTCGGCGCGGTCCCGCGAGGGACTGGCCGCGCAGGCGGCGCGGTTGCTGTCCGGCGTGGAGGGGCTCGACGCCCTGGACGTGGCTCTGTCGTTGGGTACGGCGCGGTCGGGTCTGGAGCACCGGTCCGTGGTGCTGGGGGCGGATGCGGCGGAGTTGGGTGCGGGGCTGGGGGCGCTGGCGGCCGGTGAGTCGGTGCCGGGTGTGGTGTCGGCTGTCGCGGGTGAGGGTCTGACCGGGTTCGTGTTCTCGGGTCAGGGTGGTCAGCGGGTCGGTATGGGCGTGGAGTTGGCGGATGCCTTCCCGGTGTTCGCGGCTGCGCTGGATGAGGTGTGTGCGCGGTTCGACGGGTTGCTGGACCGTCCTCTGCGTGAGGTGTTGTCCGGTGATGCGGAGGCGTTGAGGGGTACGGGTTGGGCGCAGCCTGCGATTTTCGCGGTCGAGGTTGCGTTGTTCCGTCTTGTGGAGTCGTGGGGTGTGCGGCCGGATTATCTGGTCGGGCATTCGGTGGGTGAGCTGGCGGCGGCGCATGTTGCTGGTGTGCTGTCGCTGGACGACGCCTGCCGGCTCGTCGCCTCGCGGGCTGGGCTGATGGGGGCGTTGCCTTCAGGTGGTGCGATGTGGGCGGTACGCGCGACCCTCGAGGAGGTCACTCCCCACCTGGTGGACGGTGTGTCGGTGGCGGCGGTGAACGCGCCGGGCCAGGTGGTGGTGTCGGGTGCGCGTGAGGCCGTCGAGCAGGTGGCGTCCGCCCTGTCCGACCGCCGGGGGCGTTGGCTGGAGGTCAGTCACGCGTTCCATTCGGCGTTGATGGACCCGATGCTGGCCGAGTTCGGTTCAGCAGCAGGGGAGTTGTCCTACGAGCGTCCCCGGATCCCGATCGTGTCGACGCTGACCGGCGAATCCGTCGAGGAGTTCACGGCCGCGTACTGGGTTGACCAGGTGCGGGGCACGGTGCGTTTCGCCGACGCCGTCACCCGGTTGAAGGACCTTGGTGTAACCCGGTTCGTCGAGCTCGGCCCCGACTCAAGCCTCATCGGCGCCATCGGCGAGACCTCCGAGGACGCGCTCGCCGTGCCCCTGCTGCGGGCCAAGCGTGCCGAGCCTGAGACCGCCGTGGGCGCCCTGGGGCGCCTGTGGGCGGACGGCGCCGAGGTGGACTGGGCCGCGTATCTTGCCCGGACCGGTGCCCGGCCCGTCGAGCTCCCGACGTACGCCTTCCAGCGCGAGCGCTACTGGCTCGAGGACTCCTCCGCCCCCGAGACCGACCCGGCGGACGCCGCCTTCTGGGAAGCCGTGGGCATCGGGGACGCCCACGCTCTTGCCGCTGAACTGGGCGTCGGAGAGGAGGCGCTCGGCGCTGTACTCCCCGCGCTCAACGACTGGAGGACGCGGCGCCACGAGAGCTCCGCGCTCCAGTCCTGGCGCTACGGCATCGAATGGACGCGGGGCAGTGAGGAAGCCCCGGTGTCGGGGCTCACCGGCCACTGGCTCCTGGTGACCTCGGCCGGTCGCCAGGACTGCGCCACTGCCCGGTCGATCGGCGAAGGCCTGAGAAGGAACGGCGCCGAG
Source organism: Streptomyces sp. NPDC049970 (assembly GCF_040660235.1). NCBI lineage: Bacteria > Bacillati > Actinomycetota > Actinomycetes > Kitasatosporales > Streptomycetaceae > Streptomyces > Streptomyces sp. NPDC049970. The sequence goes on from NZ_JBFALP010000002.1 coordinate 441,808, forward strand.
GTCACCGAACTGACGCTTCCGGCAGGCCTCGACCGCCGGAGTCTGGGCGCGCTGCTCGCGGAGCAGCCGGCAGCCGCCGGTGTCGTCTCGCTGCTCGCACTCGACGAGGCGCCCCACCCCGAGCAGCCCGTTCTCGCGACCGGGCTCGCCCTCAACGTCCTGCTCACCCAGGCCCTCGCCGACCGGGACGGGCACGTTCCGGTGTGGCTCTGCACCCAGGACGCCGTCCGGGCGGTCCCGGACGACCTGGTGAGCAGGCCCGTGCAGGCGAGCACCTGGGGTCTCGGCCTGGTACTCGGCCTCGAACTGCCCCACATGTGGGGCGGTCTCGCCGACCTGCCTCGCACCCTCACCACCGCCGACGCAGACCGCTTCGCGGTCCTGCTGGGAGCAGGCGGTCACGAGGACCAGGTGGCCATTCGCGAGGGTGCCGCCCTGCTGCGCCGGCTGCGGCGCGAGCCCGCGTCGGCTGCGGGCGCGCAGCCCTGGCGTACGAGCGGTACCGCGCTGATCACCGGCGGTACCGGGGGCCTGGGTGCCCACACGGCGCGCTGGCTGGCGAAGGCCGGCGCCGAACGTCTCGTCCTGACCTCCCGGCGTGGACCCGACGCGCCCGGAGCCGAGGAACTCGTCGCCGAGCTGGAGGCTCTGGGCTCCGAGGTGACGGTCGTCGCCTGCGATGTCTCCGACCACGACGCCCTGGCCCGGCTCGTCGAACAGACAGAGGCGGACGGCCCGCCGATCCGGACAGTGGTGCACAGTGCGGGCATGGGCAGGCCCGAACCGCTGACCGGGACGGACCTGGCGGCGTTCCAGGCCGACACAGCGGCGAAGCTTGCCGGAGCCGCCAACCTCGACCTCGTCTTCGGCCGCGCGGAGCTGGACGCGTTCATCCTGTACTCCTCGGTCGCGGCCGTCTGGGGCGCCGGCGGCCATGGCGCCTACGCGGCGGGTAACGCCTACCTCGAATCCATCACCCACAACCGGCGCGCCCGCGGTCTCGCCGGTACGACGATCGCCTGGGGCCTTTGGTCGGCCGACGGCGGCGGTCTGGGTGCCGAGATCGACACCGGCTCGCTGAACTGGCGTGGTCTGTCATCCATGCGGCCGGACGTCGCACTCGCCGGACTGCGGCAGGCGATGGCGGACGGGGACGGATTCCTCGCCGTCGGCGACGTGAACTGGTCCGCCTTCACCCCTGCCTACACGGCGGCCCGCCCCCGCCCGCTGATCGAGGGCATACCGGAGGTACGCGCCGCACTCGACCAGGCCCGTGAGGCCGACGGCGACGCGCCCTCGGCCGAGGCGAACCCTCTGCGGGAGCGGTTGAGCCCGCTCTCCGTCGAGGACCGTACGGCCGCCCTGCGCGACCTGGTGCGTACACACGCGGCGGGCGTCCTCGGACACTCCGGTCCGGAGGCCATCGATGTCGAGCGGCCGCTGCGTGAGCTCGGGTTCGACTCGCTGCTCGCGGTGGCGCTGCGCAACGTCCTGGGTGCCGAGACCGGGCTGAAGCTCGCGACGACCGTGGTCTTCGACCATCCGAACGTGACCCGGCTCGCCCAGCACCTGTACGGACTCGTCTTCGGCGCGGACACCGCCGCCGAGGCCACCGCCGCACACGTCAGCCCTGGTGAGGGCGACGACGCCATCGCGATCATCGGCATGGGTTGCCGCTTCCCGGGCGGGATCTCGACCCCCGAGGACCTGTGGCGGGTCGTCTCGGGTGGCGAGGAAGTGCTCAGTGCCTTCCCGGACAACCGTGGTTGGGATCTGGAGCGGCTCTACAGCCCGGACCCGGACGACGAAGGCCATTCGTACGTCCGTACGGGCGGTTTCGTGCGGGACGCGGGATCGTTCGACCCGGCGTTCTTCGGGATCTCGCCGCGTGAGGCGCTGGCGATGGATCCGCAGCAGCGGCTGCTGCTGGAGACCTCATGGGAGGCCATCGAGCACGGTCGGATCGACCCGCACAGCCTGCGCGGCAGCGCCTGCGGTGTGTTCGTCGGCCTCGGCCACGGCGGCTACGGCGCGGGAATGCGCGAGCTGCCGGAAGGCGTGGAAGGGCACCTGCTCACCGGCACGGTCACCAGCATCGCCTCCGGACGGATCTCGTACACGCTCGGACTCGAAGGTCCGGCCGTCACAGTGGACACCGGCTGCTCCTCGGCCCTGGTCGCCCTGCATCTCGCCGCTCAGGCGCTGCGAGCGGGGGAGTGCTCGCTGGCCCTCGCCGGTGCCGCCTCCGTCGGCTCCTCGCCCCAGGGGTTCATCGGGTTCAGCCGGCAGCGGGGTCTGGCCGAGGACGGCCGCTCCAAGGCCTTCTCCGACGACGCCGACGGCATGGGCATCTCGGAGGGCGCAGGCGTCTTCGTGGTGGAGCGGCTCTCGGATGCCCTCCGCAACGGGCATCGGGTGCTTGCTGTGGTGCGTGGTTCGGCGGTCAATCAGGATGGTGCGTCGAATGGTCTGACGGCGCCGAACGGTCCGTCGCAGCAGCGGGTGATCCGTCAGGCGCTGGCGAACGCGCGGTTGGGTTGTGCTGACGTGGACGTGGTGGAGGCGCACGGTACGGGTACGTCCCTCGGCGACCCGATCGAGGCGCAGGCGTTGTTGGCGACGTACGGGCAGGACCGGCCGGAGGGGAGTCCGTTGTGGCTCGGCTCGGTCAAGTCGAACCTGGGGCACACGCAGGCCGCCGCCGGTGTCGCGGGTGTCATGAAGATGATCCTCGCGATGGACCACGGCGAGATGCCGAAGTCGCTGCACGTGGACACGCCGTCGTCGCACGTGGACTGGTCGGCGGGTGCGGTGGAGCTGCTGTCCGAGGCGCGAGACTGGCCGCGCGAGGACCGGCCCCGCCGCGCGGGCGTGTCCGCGTTCGGCGTGAGCGGCACGAACGCGCACCTGATCGTCGAGCAGGCGCCGGACACCGACGAGCCGACCGCGCACGACGAGACCGGGACGCCGATCGTGGTGCCGTGGGTGCTCTCCGCACAGGGGAACGCTGCGTTGCGGGGTCAGGCTGCGTCGTTGGCTGGGGTTGTGGGCCGGGCTGATCTGGTTGATGTGGGTTGGTCGTTGCTGAGTACGCGTGCGCGGTTCGAGCACCGTGCAGTGGTGACTGGTGCGTTTGCTTCTGGTTTGGGTGCGTTGGCTTCGGGTGGGCCGGCGGTTGGTGTGGTGTCGGGTGTGGTGGGTCCGGTGGGGCGGACTGTGTTCGTGTTCCCGGGTCAGGGTGCGCAGTGGGCCGGTATGGGTGCCGGTTTGCTGGAGTCGTCGGCGGTGTTCGCGGGTGTGGTGGCCGAGTGTGAGGCTGCGATGTCCGGGTTGGTGGACTGGTCGTTGATGGCGGTGTTGCGTGGCGATGTGGGTGCGCCGTCGTTCGATCGGGTGGATGTGGTGCAGCCGGCGTCGTTCGTGGTGATGGTCGCCCTGGCGGCGTTGTGGCGTTCGTATGGTGTGGAGCCTGCTGCTGTGGTGGGGCATTCGCAGGGTGAGATCGCTGCCGCGTGTGTGGCGGGTGCGTTGTCGTTGGAGGACGCGGCGCGGGTGGTGTGTCTGCGGAGTCGGGCGATCACTGCTGTGACCGGTTCGGGTGGTATGGCTTCGGTGGCTGCGCCGGTCGGGCGGGTCGAGGAGTTGGTGGCGCCTTACGGTGAGCGGCTGTCCGTCGCCGCCGTGAACGGTCCTGGTTCGGTGGTGCTGTCCGGTGACCGCGACGCGCTGGAGGACCTCGCCCGTGTCTGCGCGGAGCGTGATGTGCGGATGCGGATGATTCCCGTGGACTACGCGTCGCATTCGGCGGCGGTGGACGTGCTTGAGGAGGACATCGCCACTGCGTTGCGTGATGTTGCTCCGCGTGCTGGTTCGGTGCCGTTGTTGTCCACCGTCTCGGGTGAGTTCGTCGACGGTTCGGGGATGGACGCTGAGTACTGGTTCACGAATCTGCGTTCGCGGGTCCGGTTCGCGGAGGCTGTGGAGAGGCTGGTTGCGGAGGGTTTCGGCACTTTCGTCGAGGTGTCGTCGCACCCGGTGCTTACCAGTGCGGTGCAGGAGATCGTGGAGGCGTCCGGTGAGGGCGTCGTCACCGGGTCGTTGCGTCGTGACGACGGTGGTCTGGACCGGTTCCTCTCCAGCGTGGCCGAGTTGTGGGTGCGCGGTGTCGACGTGGACTGGACGGTCCCCTTCGAGGGTGCCCACCCCCGCACCGTCGACCTGCCGACCTACGCCTTCCAACGCCAGCACTACTGGCTGATGAACGAGAGCACGGAGTCCGGGGGTGAACAGGACCCGGTGGACGCCGAGTTCTGGGAGGCCGTCGGCCGTGGTGACGCGGATGCCTTCGCCGGTGAACTGGGCGTCGGCGAGGACGCGCCGCTGAGCGCTGTTCTCCCCGCACTGAACGCCTGGCGGGCGCGCCGGGCCGAGAAGTCCCTTCTCGACTCCTGGCGCTACGGCATCGAGTGGACACCGAGTCAGGTACACAGCACGGCGGAGCTGTCCGGCCACTGGCTGCTGGTGAGTTCGGCGGGGCAGCCGGACCGTGAGGCCACGGTCGCGGCGGTGGCGCGGGGGCTTCGCGAGCACGGCGCGGAAGTGACCGAGATGGTGCTCACCCCCGGCCTCGACCGGGAGCTGATCGGCGGGATGCTCGCCGAGCAGACCGGCGTGACCGGGGTCCTGTCCCTCCTCGCCCTGGACGAGAGCCCGCACCCCGAGCGCGCCGCGCTCACCACGGGGCTGGCGCTCGGGCTCCTGTTCATGCAGGCACTGGCCGACTGGGACCGTCGGGTCACCGTCTGGCTGGGCACCCAGGACGCGGTGTCGGCGAGCTCCGACGACCCGGTACGCAACTCGGTACAGGCCGGTTCCTGGGGTCTCGGCCTCGTGTTCGGCCTCGAGTACCCGCAGTGGTGGGGCGGCCTCGTCGACCTGCCCGCGACGCTCACGGCCGGTGACGTCGACTGCCTGACCGCGGTCCTCGCCTCCTCCGCCCCCGACGACCAGATCGCGATCCGCGACGGCGCCCCGCTGCTCCGCCGCCTCAGCCGCAGCCCGCTGACCGGCGGACCGGCTACCGAACCGTGGCGTACGAGCGGTACGGCGCTGATCACCGGCGGGACCGGGGGCCTGGGCGCGCACACGGCGCGTTGGCTTGCGGAGGCCGGTGCCGAGCACCTGGTGCTCACCTCACGCGGAGGCGGGGCGGATGCCCCCGGCGTACGCGCACTGGTCGACGAGCTGACCTCCCAGGGGCTGAAGGTCACCGTCGCGGCGTGCGACGTGTGCGACTACGACGCGCTGGAACGGCTCGTCGCTGAAGTGGAGTCCGACGGCCCGCCGATCCGGACCGTGGTGCACTGCGCGGGTGTCGGCAGGCTCGCCGCGCTCACCGGCACCGACCTGGCCGAGTTCGAGTCCGCGGCCGAGGCGAAGCTGCTCGGCACCGCCAACCTCGACCGGGCCTTCGACCGCGGCGGCCTGGACGCCTTCATCCTGTACTCGTCCGTCGCCGCGGTCTGGGGCGCCGGCGAGCACGCCGCCTACTCGGCGGGCAACGCCTACCTCGACTCCGTCACCCGGGGCCGGCGCGCGCGTGGCCTCGCCGGTACGACGATCGCCTGGGGGCTGTGGGCGGCCGAGGGCGGCGGCATGGGGGACAAGGTCGATCCCGGGTCGCTCAACTGGCGCGGCCTGTCCTTCATGGAACCGGGGCGTGCCATCGCCGGACTTCGGCAGGCCATGGCCGACGACGAGACGTTCCTCGCCATCGGGGACGTCAACTGGGAAGACTTCACAGCGGCGTTCACCGCCATGCGGCCCCGGCCGCTGCTGGACGGCGTACCCGAGGTCCGCGCCTACCTGGAGAGGAACGCGGGAAGCGAGGCCGACGTACAGGCGGGTGAGGAGGACCCCCTGCGGGCGCGTCTGCGTCCGCTCTCCGCGCAGGACCGTGAGAGCGCCCTGCGCGACCTGGTCCGGGCACACGCCTCCACGGCGCTGGGACACGAAGGCCCCGAGGCCATCGAGGTCGAACGGCCGCTGCGCGAGCTCGGGTTCGACTCGCTGCTCGCGGTGGCGCTGCGCAACTCCCTGCGCGCCGCGACGGGCCTGAAGCTCGCGACGACCGTGGTCTTCGACTACCCGAACGTCACCCGGCTCGCCCAACACCTGCACGGTGCCCTCTTCGGCGAGGACGCGACCACCGCCGAGCCGCTGACCGGGCCGGTCCTCGCCGGCACGGCGGACGACGACGACCCGATCGCGATCATCGGCATGGGCTGCCGCTTCCCGGGCGGGATCTCGACCCCCGAGGACCTGTGGCGGGTCATCTCCGGTGGCGAGGAAGTGATCAGCCCCTTCCCCGACGACCGTGGGTGGGACCTGGAGCGGCTCTACAGCCCCGACCCGGACGACGAAGGCCACACCTACGTCCGTACGGGCGGATTCGTGCGGGACGCGGGATCGTTCGACCCGACCTTCTTCGGGATCTCGCCGCGTGAGGCGCTGGCGATGGACCCGCAGCAGCGACTGCTGCTTGAGACCTCATGGGAGGCGATCGAGCACGGCAGGATCGACCCGCACACCCTGCGCGGCAGCTCCTGCGGCGTCTACCTGGGTGTGGGCAACGGCGGTTACGGTTCGGAGCTCCGGGAGCTCCCGGAGGGGATGGAGGGCCACCTCCTGACCGGGACGGGTACCAGCATCGCCTCAGGGCGGATCTCGTACACCCTCGGGCTCGAAGGCCCGGCCGTCACCATCGACACCGGATGCTCCTCGGCGCTCGTGGCCCTCGACCTCGCCTCGCAGGCGCTGCGGTCGGGCCGGTGCGGGCTCGCCCTCGCCGGGGCGGCGTCCATCGGCTCCGTACCCCAGGGGTTCATCGGGTTCAGCCGGCAGCGTGGTCTCGCCGAGGACGGCCGGTCCAAGGCCTTCTCCGACGACGCGGACGGCATGGGGCTGTCCGAGGGCGTCGGCGTGCTCGTCCTGGAGCGTCTGTCGGACGCGCGCCGCAACGGGCACCAGGTGCTGGCGGTGGTGCGGGGTTCGGCGGTGAACCAGGACGGTGCGTCGAACGGTCTGACGGCGCCGAACGGCCCGTCCCAGCAGCGGGTGATCCGGCAGGCCCTGGCGAACGCCCGGCTGACCGCCGCCGACGTGGACGTGGTGGAGGCGCACGGCACCGGGACCAAGCTCGGTGACCCGATCGAGGCGCAGGCGCTCCTGGTCACCTACGGTCAGGACCGGCAGGAGGACCGGCCGCTGTGGCTGGGCTCGGCCAAGTCCAACCTCGGGCACACCCAGCTCGCCGCCGGTGCCGCCGGTGTCATGAAGATGGTGCTGGCGATGCGGCACGGGCTCATGCCCAGGACGCTGCACGCCGAGACCAGGTCCACGCACGTGGACTGGTCCGCCGGTTCGGTGGAGCTGCTGTCCGAGGCGCGCGACTGGCCGGACGGAGAGCACCCGCGCCGGGCAGGGGTCTCGGCGTTCGGGATCAGCGGGACGAACGCGCACGTGATTCTGGAGGAGGCGCCTGCCGGGATCCCCGACGGGGCACCGGCGGAGCGGGAGCCCGCCGCGCCGGCCCCGGTGGTTCCGTGGATCCTGTCCGGACGCGGCGGCGCCGCACTGCGCGGCCAGGCCGCGGCCCTGGCGGAGATCGCCGAGTCGGCCGATCCGGTCGATGTGGCGTGGTCGTTGGCGACGTCGCGGTCCAGGTTCGAGCACCGGGCCGTGGTGACCGGCCCGTTCGGTCCGGGACTGTCGGCCCTCTCCTCGGGCGAGCCCGCGTCCGGTGTGACCTCGGGTGTGGTGGGTTCCCCGGGGCGGACGGTGTTCGTCTTCCCCGGGCAGGGTGCGCAGTGGGCCGGCATGGGCGCCGGGCTGCTGGAGTCGTCGCCGGTGTTCGCGGGTGTGGTGGCCGAGTGCGAGGCCGTGATGTCGCAGTGGGTCGACTGGTCGGTGACGGCCGTGCTCCGAGGGGACGAGGACGCCCCGTCCTTCGAGCGCGTCGACGTGGTGCAGCCCGCCTCGTTCGTGGTGATGGTCGCCCTGGCCGCGTTGTGGCGGTCGTACGGTGTCGAGCCCGCCGCCGTGGTGGGGCACTCGCAGGGTGAGATCGCCGCCGCCCACGTCGCGGGGGCGCTCTCGCTCCAGGACGCGGTGCGCGTGGTCGTGGCGCGGTCGGCCGCGATCGCGGCGCTGGCCGGCGGACGCGGCACGATGGCGTCCCTGGCCGTGCCGGTCGAGCGGGCCGAGGAACTCCTGGCCCCCTGGGCGGACCGGGTGTCGGTGGCCGCTGTGAACGGGCCTTCCCAGGTGGTGGTCTCGGGTGAGGTCGCCGCGGTGGAGGACGTCGTCGCGGCGTGCGAACGGTCGGGCGCACGGGCACGGCGGATCGCGGTGGACTACGCCTCGCACTCGGCGGCGATGGACGAACTGCGGGGCGAGGTCGCCGGCGCGCTGGAAGGCATCGCGCCGCGCGCGGGTCAGGTGCCGCTGCTGTCCACGGTGACGGGCGAGTTCGTGGACGGTTCCGGGATGGACGCCGCGTACTGGTTCACGAACCTGCGCTCCCGGGTCCGGTTCGCGGAGGTGGTGGAGAGGCTGGCCGGAGACGGCTACGGGGTCTTCGTCGAGGTGTCCTCGCACCCGGTGCTCACCACCGCCGTGCAGGAGATCGTCGAATCGGCGGCCGGGAACGCCGTCGTCACCGGGTCGCTGCGCCGCCACGAAGGCGGCCTGGACCGGTTCCTGTCGGGCGTGGCCGAGTTGTGGGTGCGCGGAGTCGACGTGGACTGGACGGCGCCCTTCGACGGTGCCCGTCCCCGCACCGTCGACCTGCCGACCTACGCCTTCCAGCGGAACCGCTACTGGCTGGAGGGGGCCCCCGGGAGCGGCGACGGCGAACCGGGCGTGATGGACGCCGAGTTCTGGGCCGCCGTCGCGAGCGACGACGCGGGTACGTTCGCCGCGACCCTGGGCGTCGAGGACGCCACGTCGCTCGAACCGCTGCTGCCCGTCCTCGCGGACTGGCGCCGCCGCCGGCGCCAGGACGGCGAGGTGGACTCCTGGCTGTACGACGTCCGGTGGCAGCCCCTCGCGCACGCCGCCGCGCCGCGCGTCGACGCCTCCCGTTGGCTGCTGCTCGTCCCGGCCGCCGGCGGTGGCTGGGCGACCGCCGCGAGCGGGGCACTCACCGCGCTCGGCGCGGACGTGCGGATGCTGGAGGTCGCGGACACCGGCCGCGCCGCCCTGGCGGAGCGGCTGCGTGACATCGCCGCCGAGCCCACCGGCGTACTGTCGTTCCTCGCCCTGGACGAGAGGGCCGCGCCGGGCGACGGTGCCTCGCTCGACCTCGCGGTGACGGTGCTCCAGGCCCTCGGCGACGCGGGCATCGACGCGCCGCTCTGGCCGGTCACCACGGGCGCCGTCTCCGTCACGGCCTCGGACCGGACGGTCGACCCCGAGCAGGCCCAGCTGTGGGGCATGGGGCGGATCGCCGCCCTGGAGTACCCGCAGAGGTTCGGCGGCCTGGTCGACCTGCCGGCCGAGCCGGACACGCGGGCGGCCGAACGGCTGGTCCGGGCGTTGACCGCCCCCGACGGTGAGGACCAGCTGGCCGTCCGGGCGGGCGGCGTGTACGTGCCCCGACTGGAGCGCAAGCCGCTGTCCGGCCGGACCCCGGTGCGGGACTGGCGGCCGGCCGGCACCGTGCTCGTCACGGGCGGCACGGGCGGCATCGGCGGCGAGATCGCGGCCTGGCTGGCGTCGAACGGCGCCGCGCACCTGCTGCTCACCAGCCGCAGGGGCGAGCAGGCCCCGGGCGCGGCGGAGCTGAGGGAGAGGCTGACCGCACTCGGCGCCGAGGTGACCATCGCGGCCTGCGACGTGACCGACCGGCGGTCGGTCGAGCTGCTGCTGGCGGGCATCGACCCGGAGCAGCCGCTGACCGCGGTCGTGCACGCGGCGGCGGTCCTCGACGACTGCCTGCTCGACGCGCTCACCCCGGAACGCGCGCGCACCGTGCTGCGTCCGAAGGCCGACGCGGCGCGCCATCTGCACGAGCTCACGAAGAACCTGGAACTCGACGCGTTCGTGCTGCTGTCCTCGATGGCCGGCACGCTCGGCGGCGCGGGACAGGGCAGCTACGCGGCGGCCAACGCCTATCTGGACGCCCTGGCCGCGGAACGCCGTGCCGCGGGACTGCCGGCCGTCGCACTGGCCTGGGGTGCCTGGGCCGGTGTCGGCCTGGCCACCGGCGAGATGGGCGAACGGCTCGGGCGCAGCGGCATACGCCGGATGCCCGCCGAATCGGCGCTCCGTGCGCTGCGGCAGGCACTCGACCACGACCTCACGCATGTGCTGATCGCCGACGTCGACTGGCCCGTGTTCGGCCCCGCTGCCACCGCGGGCCGCTCCGGGCGCATGCTCGCCGGACTGCCGGAGGCGCGCCCCGAGCCCGGCACCCCCGCCGCCGAGACCGCCGACAGCGGATTCGCCGCCGGTCTGGCCGGGCGGACGCCGGCCGAGCGCGAGGAGGCACTCCTCGACCTCGTCCGCACGCAGTCCGCCGCCGTGCTCGGACTGTCCGGACCCGACGAGATCGACGCCGACCGCGCGCTGCGCGACCTCGGCTTCGAGTCGCTGACGGCGGTCGAACTGCGCAACCGGCTCAACGCGGCCACCGGACTGCGGCTGCCCGTCACCGTGGTCTTCGACCACGCGGCGGCGGGCCCGCTGGCCCGGCACCTGTGCACCAGGCTGTTCGACGAGCACGGTGCCCCGGACTCCCGGGCCCTGGTGCCCGCCGGCGCGGCACCGGCGGCAGCGACGACCGGTTCCGACGACGACCCGGTGGTGATCGTCGGGATGAGCTGCCGCCTCCCGGGCGGCATCAGCACTCCGGAGCAGTTCTGGGACCTGCTGGCCGAGGGCGGCGACGCGGTCGCCGACTTCCCCGCCGACCGGGGCTGGGACCTCGACGGCACCTACCACCCCGACCCGGACCACCCGGGCACGCACTACACCCGGGGCGGTGGCTTCCTCTACGACGCGGGCTCCTTCGACCCGGTGTTCTTCGGCATCTCCCCCCGGGTGGCGCCCGCCATCGACCCGCAGCACCGGCTGCTGCTGGAGACCGCGTGGGAGGCGTTCGAACGGGCCGGTATCGAGCCCGCGGCGGTGAAGGGCAGTCCGGTCGGCGTGTTCGTCGGCTCCAACTACAACGACTACGGGCACCGGCTCGGCCGGGCCGCCGCGGAGTTCGAAGGACAGATCGCCACCGGGAGCGCGTCCAGCGTCACGTCGGGCCGGGTGGCGTACACCTTCGGTCTGGAGGGCCCGGCCGTCACCGTCGACACCGCGTGCTCCTCGTCGCTCGTCGCCCTGCACCTGGCGGCGCAGTCGGTGCGGTCCGGTGAGTGCTCCATGGCGCTCGCCGGGGGTGTCACCGTGATGTCCACGCAGGACACCTTCGTGGAGTTCAGCAGGCAGGGCGCCCTGTCGCCCGACGGCCGCTGCAAGGCGTTCTCGGCCGACGCGGACGGGGCCGGCTGGGCCGAGGGCGTCGGCATGCTCCTCGTGGAGCGGCTGTCGGACGCGCGGCGCCAGGGCCACCGCGTACTTGCGGTGGTGCGGGGCAGCGCCGTCAACCAGGACGGCGCGTCGAACGGCCTGACCGCGCCCAACGGCCTCGCCCAACAACGGGTGATCCGGCAGGCGCTGGCCAACGGCGGGCTGACGACCGCCGACGTGGACCTGATGGAGGCGCACGGAACGGGCACCTCGCTCGGTGACCCCATCGAGGCCGAGGCACTGCTCGCGACCTACGGCCAGGACCGGCCCGCGGACCGGCCCCTGTGGCTGGGTTCGGTGAAGTCCAACATCGGTCACACCCAGGCCGCTTCGGGCGTCGCCGGGGTCATCAAGGCCGTACTGGCGATGCGGAACGCGACCATGCCGCGCACCCTCCACGCCGACGAGCCGACACCGCACGTCGACTGGTCGTCCGGCGCCGTGCGCCTGCTCGGCGAGGAGCGCGCCTGGCCGGAAGGTGAGGGTCCCCGTCGCGCCGCCGTGTCCTCGTTCGGTGTGAGCGGCACCAACGCCCACGTGATCATCGAGCAGGAGCCGGCCGACGCCGCTCAGTACCCCGAGGGCTCCGGGACCACCACCGGTCCGCTGCCCTGGACGCTGTCCGCGCGCACCGCCGCCGCGCTCACCGAGCAGGCCGAGAACCTGCTGGGCGCACTCGACGCGCGGCCCGATCACGAGGCCGCCGCCGTCGGCGGCACACTCGCGGCCCGCTCCCGGTTCGAGCACCGGCTCGTCTGCTGGGGCACCGACCGCGACGCGCTGCGCGAGCAGCTCACCGCCTGGCTGGACGGCCGTACGACCGCGCCGTCGGCAGCGGGCGCCACCAGCGGCGGCCGTACCGCCTTCCTGTTCTCCGGGCAGGGAGCCCAGCGGGCCGGCATGGGACAGGAGCTGTACGCGGCGTTCCCGGTGTACGCCGACGCCTTCGACGAGGTCTGCGCCCATGTGGACCTGGAGCTGCCCGTACCACTGCGCGACGTGGTGTTCGCCGTGGACGGCACCCCCGAGGCGGCCCTGCTCGACCGGACCGACTACACCCAGCCGGCGCTGTTCGCCGTCGAGGTCGCCCTGTTCCGGCTGTTCGAGTCCTGGGGCGTCACGCCCGACTACCTGATCGGCCACTCGGTCGGAGAGCTCGGCGCCGCGCACGTCGCGGGCGTCCTCACCCTCCCCGACGCCTGCCGCCTCGTGGCGGCCCGCGGCCGGCTGATGGCCGGACTGCCCACCGGCGGCGCGATGGCCGCGCTTGCCGCCGCGGAGGAGGAGGTCCTGCCCCTGCTGGCGGGCCTCGACGACCGGATCGCTGTGGCCGCTGTCAACGGGCCCGAGGCGACGGTGGTGTCCGGCGATGTCGACGAGGTCGAGCGGATCACCGCGCACTTCGCCGGACTGGGCCGCAGGACCAAGCGGCTGACGGTCAGTCACGCCTTCCACTCCGCCCACATGGACGCCATGCTGGACCGCTTCGCCGAGATCGCCAGGAGCGTACCGATGGCTGCGCCGCGCATCCCGGTCGTCTCCGGGGTGACGGGTGGGACGGCCACCGCCGAGCAGCTGTGCTCACCTGAGTACTGGGTGGCGCAGCTCCGCGGCGCCGTCCGCTTCGCCGACGGTGTCCGCTCCCTGGACCGGGCCGGTGTGACCCGGTTCCTGGAGCTCGGCCCGGACGCCGTCCTCGCCGCCATGGCCGCCGAATGCCGTGCGGAGGACGCCCGCGGAGTGGTGGTGCCCGCCCTGCGGCGCGGCCACGACGAGGTGGCCGGTGTCCTCGGGGCGCTGACCCAGGTGTACGTCCACGGCGCGTCCTGCGACTGGTCCGCCTTCCTGCCCGGCGGGGCACCGCTCGACCTGCCCACCTATCCGTTCCAGCGGGAGCGGTACTGGCTCGATGCCCCGCAGGACGCGGGTGACGTGCGCGAGGCGGGCCTCGACGACGTGGTGCACCCGCTGCTCGGCGCGGCCGTGAGCCTCGCGGACGGTGACGGCGCGCTGTTCACGGCCCGGCTCTCCCGCCGGCGCCTCCCGTGGCTGGGCGATCACGCCATCGCCGGCCGGGTCGTGCTGCCCGGCACGGCGTTCCTCGACCTCGCCGTCCGCGCCGGCGACCACGTCGGCTGCGACACCGTCGGCGAACTGACCTTGCAGGAGCCGCTGGTCGTCCCCGAGCGGCAGGCGGTGCGGATGCAGGTGCGGGTGGGTGCCGAGGACGCGGACGGTGTCCGTCCGGTCGAGGTGTTCGCGCGGCCCGACGAAGGGCCGGACGAACCCTGGCAGCGGCACGCGAGCGGCACCCTGCTGCCCGCCGTGCCGACCGCCGAACAGGCTCCCGCCGTCTGGCCGCCCGCCGACGCGGAACCCGTCGACCTGGACGGCTTCTACGCCCGGCTGGCCGACTCGGGCAGTGTCTACGGCCCCGTCTTCCAGGGCCTGGACGCCGCCTGGCGGCACGGCACCGACGTGTACGCCGAGGTGGCCCTGCCCGACGGCACGGACCCGGCCGGCTTCGGTGTCCATCCGGCGCTGCTCGACGCCGCGTTGCAGGCCGTCACCTTCGGTGCGGTCGGCGACGCGGGGCGCAGCGTGATGCCGTTCTCCTGGCGGCACGTGACCGTGCACAGCACCGGCGCCACGCACCTCAGGGTCCGGCTGACCGACATCGGTGCGAACACCGTGTCCTTCCGGGCCTGGGACGCCGCCGGTGCCCTCGCGGCGTCGGCCGAGTCGCTGGCCTTCCGGCCGGTCGCCGGTGCCGGTCCGCGCCCGGCGCACTCCCAGCTGCTCCTGCACACCGAGTGGACACCGGTCCAGGCCGCCCCGGCCCCGGCCGGCCGGACCTGGGCGGTCGTCGGAACCGACGCCCCGGCCGACCTGGTGGCGGCGCTGTCGGGTCTCGGCACACTCGGCACCCACCCGACGCTGCGGGAGCTCGCCGACGCCATCGCGTCCGGTGCGGCGGAGGTCCCGGACCGGGTCGTCGTCGCCGTACCGACCCTCCCGGGCGACACCGCCGACGCGGCGCGTGCGGCGGCGCACCGGGCCCTCGGCCTCGTGCAGAGCTGGCTCGCCGAGGAACGCTTCGAGGGTTCCCGGCTGGTCTTCGTCACCCGTGGCACGCTGGCCGTCGATCCCGGTGCGGAGGTCACCGGCCTGCCCGGCGCCACCGTCCACGGCCTGGTCCGGGCCGCGATCACCGAGCATCCGGGGCGCTTCGCCCTGCTCGACACCGAACCCGGCACCGGCCTCACCGGTTCGGCAGCCGAGGTGACCGCCGCGATCGCGGGCGAGGAGCCCGAGTCGGCGCTCCGCGACGGCGTCGTACGCGTCCCCCGTCTCGCCCGGGTCACCCCCGGCCGGGACAGCGAAGGCGCGGCCCCCGGGTGGAACCCGGCCGGTACGACACTGATCACCGGCGCCACCGGCACCCTGGGCCGGCTGGTCGCACGCCACCTCGTCACCGCACACGGCGTCCGGCGGCTGGCGCTGGTCAGCCGCAGCGGTCTCGCCGCCGACGGCGCCGAGGCACTGCGCGACGAACTCACCGGGCTGGGCGCCGACGTGACCGTGGCCGCCTGCGACGCCGCCGACCGCGACGCACTGCGCCGGGTACTCGACGACATCCCGGCCGAGCACCCGCTCACCGCGGTGGTCCACGCGGCGGGCATCGTCGACGACGGAGTGGTCACCGGGCTCACGGCCGAGCGCGTCGACGGCGTCCTCGCGGCCAAGGTGGACGCGGCGTACAACCTGCACGAGCTCACCGCCTCCATGGACCTCGGCGCGTTCGTGCTGTTCTCCTCGGTCGCGTCGACGTTCGGCGGTGCGGGGCAGGCCGCCTACGCCGCCGGCAACGCGTTCCTGGACGCCCTCGCCGGACACCGGCGCGCACTCGGGCTCGCCGGACTCTCGCTGTGCTGGGGCCCGTGGGCCGAACTCAGCACGATGACCGGCAAGCTCGGGGCCGCGGACCACGCCCGGTACGCCCGGGGCGGCATCGAGTCCCTCTCCTCGGAGGAGGGACTCGCCCTGCTCGACGCCGCCCACGCCCGCGACGAGGCCGTCCTCGTGCCGGTGCGGCTGTCGCTGGCCGGCTTCACCGACCCCGACCAGGTGCCGCCGCTGCTGCGCGGCCTGGTGCGCGGCCGGGTCCGCCCGGCCGCCGCGACCGCCAGGCGCGAGGACGCTCCGGCACCGGCGGACCGCTTCGCCGGGATGACCGGGCCCGAACGCGGGCGCGCCCTGCTGGACCTGGTCCGCGAGGAGGCGGCCCTGGTGCTCGCGTACCCGCCGTCGACTCGCGTCGACGTGGAGCGGGGCTTCCTGGAGATGGGCTTCGACTCGCTGAGCGCCGTCGAGCTCCGCAACCGGCTGGCCAGGGCGACCGGGCTCACCCTGCCCGCCACGCTCCTGTTCGACCGGCCGACGCCCGCCGGGCTCGCCGCGCACCTGGACGAGATCTTCCCGTCGGACAGCGAACGCGTCCTCGCCCCGATCCTCCTGGAGCTGGAGAAGCTGGGCGCCAACCTGCCCGACACGACCGCCGACGACGTGCTGCGCGACCGCGTCGGGACCCGGCTGCGGGAGCTGCTCGCCAAGGTCGGCGCCCCGGCCGAGGCGGCGCCCGGCACACCCGACTCGGTGATCGACAACCTCGAAGAGGCCAGCGACGACGACATCTTCCGGTTCCTCGACGGGCTGGACACATGAGCGGGCGAGGGGAGAACCAGGCGGTGAACGATGGCCAGGCGCGGACGAGGGGAACAGCGATGAACGAGGAACGGCTGCGCGAGTACCTGAAGAAGGCGACCGCCGACCTGCACCGGACCCGGCAGCAGCTGACCGAGCACGAGGCGAAGGACTCCGAGCCGATCGCGATCGTCGGCATGAGCTGCCGGCTCCCCGGCGGCGTCGCCTCGCCGGACGAGCTGTGGGGCCTCCTCGCGGACGGCGGGGACGCCGTCTCCGAGTTCCCCACCGACCGGGGCTGGGACCTCGCCTCGCTGTACGACCCGGACCCGGACCAGCCCGGCACCTGCTACTCGACACAGGGCGGGTTCCTGTACGACGCCGCCGAGTTCGACGCCGAGCTGTTCGGACTGAGCCCGCGCGAGGCGCTGGCCACCGACCCCCAGCAGCGGCTCCTCCTGGAGGCCTCGTGGGAGGCGCTGGAGCGCGGCGGCATCAGCCCGGGCTCACTGCGCGGCAGCCGTACCGGCGTGTACGTCGGCGTGATGTACAGCGACTACGGTTCCCGCGTCGACCAGCCGCCGCGCGGCCTGGAGGGCTACATCGGCAACGGCAGTTCGCCGAGCATCGCCTCCGGTCGCATCGCCTACACCCTGGGCCTGGAAGGGCCCGCGGTCACACTGGACACCGCGTGCTCCTCCTCGCTGGTGGCCTTGCACCTGGCCTGCCAGGCGCTGCGGTCCGGGGAGTGCACCCTGGCACTCGCCGGCGGTGTGACCGTCATGTCCACGCCCGCCACCTTCGTGCAGTTCAGCCGGCACCGGGGCCTCGCCCCGGACGGCCGCTGCAAGTCCTTCGCCGACGGCGCCGACGGCACCGGATGGGCCGAGGGCGTGGGCCTCCTCGCGGTCGAGCGGCTGTCCGACGCCCGCCGCAACGGTCATCCGGTACTGGCGGTGATCCGGGGCACCGCCATCAACCAGGACGGTGCCAGCAGCGGCCTCACCGCGCCCAACGGCCCCTCCCAGCAGCGTGTCATCCGGCAGGCGCTGGCGAACGCGGGCCTCACCCCCGCAGACGTGGACGCCGTGGAGGCGCACGGCACCGGGACCCGCCTCGGCGACCCGATCGAGGCCCAGGCGCTCATCGCCACGTACGGCCAGGACCGCCCGCGGGAGCGGCCGCTGTGGCTGGGCTCCCTCAAGTCGAACCTGGGGCACACCCAGGCCGCCGCCGGGGTGGCCGGCGTCATCAAGATGGTGCAGGCGATCCGTCACGCCGCCCTGCCCAGGACCCTCCACGTGACGGAGCCCTCGCGGCACATCGACTGGTCGGCGGGCGGCGTACGGCTGCTCACCGAGGCCCGGCCGTGGCCCGAAGCCGGACGCCCGCGCCGCGCCGGTGTCTCCGCCTTCGGCGTCAGCGGCACCAACGCGCACGTCATCGTGGAACAGTCCCCGCCCGAGCCGGAGACGGAGGCCGCCGGACTGCCCGCCCGCGACCTGCCCGCCGTGCCCTGGGTGGTGTCCGCCAAGACCGCCGAGGGGCTCGCCGCACAGGCCCGGCGCCTGCTGTCCGGAGTGGACGGACGAGCACCCCGGGACGTCGGCCTCTCGCTGGCCACCACGCGCGCCCAGCTCGAACACCGCGCCGTGGCCGTCGGCACCGGCCCCGAGGAGCTCACGGCCGCGCTCACCGCCCTCGCCGACGGGATCCACGAGGCGCCCGGCGTCGTCACCGGGCGTGGCCTCGACGGCCGCGTCGCCTTCATGTTCAGCGGCCAGGGCGCCCAGCGCGCCGGCATGGGCACCGCGCTGTACGCGGCCCACCCGGTGTTCGCGCGGGCCCTGGACGAGATCTGCGCACACTTCGACACCGGGGCCGCCCTCGGCCTCAAGGCCGTCATGTCCGACGCCACGGGCCCGCTGGACCGCACCGAGTACACCCAGCCCGCACTGTTCGCGATCGAGGTGGCGCTGTTCCGGCTGCTCGAGTCCTGGGGCGTACGGCCCGACCACCTCATCGGCCACTCCATCGGCGAACTGGCCGCCGCGCACGTCGCGGGAGCCCTGAGCCTCCCCGACGCCTGCCGTCTCGTGGCGGCGCGCGCCCGCCTCATGCAGGCGCTACCCGGCGGCGGCGCCATGGTCTCCGTACGCGCCACCGAGGCCGAGGTGGTCCCGCTGCTCAGCGGCACGGTGTCCCTCGCGGCGGTCAACGGCCCCCGTTCCGTGGTGCTGTCCGGCGACGAGGAGGACGTGCTGCGCGTCGCCTCCGAGTTCGCCGACCGCGGCACCCGTCGCCTCACCGTCAGCCACGCCTTCCACTCCTCGCACATGGACGGCATGCTCGACGAGTTCCGCGCCGTCGCGGAGAGCGTCGAGCACCACAGGCCGCAGATCACGGTCGTGTCCAACCTGACCGGCGAGACCGTCGAGGAGTTCACGGCCGACCACTGGGTGCGCCACGTCCGCGAGACCGTCCGCTTCGCCGACGGCATCACCAGGCTCCGCGCCCTCGGCACCACCCGGTTCGTCGAACTCGGCCCGTCCGGACCGCTGTCGGCCGCCGTCGCCGAGGACGCGCCGGCGGACTGCCTCGTACGGCCCGTGACCGCCAAGGACCGGCCGGAGACCGAGGCGCTGACGGAGACCGTCGCCCACCTCTGGGCGTGCGGCGTGCCGGTCGACTGGACCGCCTTCTACGAGGGCACCGGCGCCCGCCGCACCGACCTGCCCGTCCACGCCTTCCAGCGCCGCCGCTTCTGGCTCGACGCGACCGTCTCACGGCGCGACATGACGGGCGGGCACGCCATCCTCGGCGTACGGATGGAACGCGCCGACGCGGACGGCTTCGTGTTCGGCGGCGAGCTCTCCGTCGCCACCCACCCGTGGATCGCCGACCACCGGGTGGCCGGCCGCGTCCTGGTGCCCGGCACCGCCTTCCTGGACCTCGCGCTGCGCGCCGGCACCCGGATCGGCTGCCCCCGCGCCGACGAACTGGTCCTGACCGAACCCCTGGTCCTGGAACCGGCGGACCGCGTCGCGCTGCAACTGGTCGTCGGAGCCGCCGACGGCGCCGGCAACCGGACCGTGACCGGCTACTCCCGGCCGGACACCGGCACCGACGGGCAGCCGTGGACCCTCCACTTCACCGGCACCCTCGCCGCCCACCGCGACGCCCCCGAACCCGGTCCCGCCGAGTGGCCGCCGCCCGGCGCCACCCCGCTGGAGACCCGCCACCTCTACGACGGACTGGCCACCGCCGGACTCGAGTACGGCCCGCTGCTGCGCGGCCTGCGGGCCGCGTGGCGGCTCGGCGACGAGGTGTACGCCGACGTCGAACTGCCCGACTCCCTGCACACCGACGCCGAGCGCTTCGAACTGCACCCGGCCCTGCTCGACGCCGCCCTGCACGCCTCTGCCCTCGACGCGGACGCCTCAGCCGGTGCCGTCCCCTTCACCTGGACCGGTGCGGGCGTCCACACCACGGGCGCCACCCGGCTGCGCGTCACGCTGAGCCGGGCCGGACAGCACGAACTCACGCTGACCGCGACCGACGACGCCGGTACGCCCGTCGTCTCCGTCGACTCGCTGCTGGTGCGCCCCCTGCCGGGCGCCCGCCCGAGTTCGCAGCCGCGCCACCGCGACGCCCTGTTCCACCTGGAGTGGCTGGAGACCCCCGCCGGATCCGCCGCCCCCGACCGACTGCCCGGCAGCGCACCGGAGATCGTCGACCTGCCGGTCCGCGCCGACCTCCCGGAAGACCCGTACGAGGCGGTCCGCGCGGCCCTGCACCGCACCCTCGCGCTGCTCCAGGAACACCTTGCGGCACCCGCGCCCGAGGACCACACCCCACTCGTGCTGCGCACCCGCGCCGCCGCCCGGCTGCCCGGTGAGGACGGCGCAGTCGACCCGGTCGCCGCCGCCGTCCAGGCGCTGGTCCGCTCCGCCCAGTCGGAGAACCCCGAGCGGTTCGTCCTCGTCGACGTCACCGACGACGCCCCGGACGTACCCCTGGCGGACCTGCCCCGCGACGAGCCCTGCCTGATGCTCAGGGACGGCCGCTGGTACGTGCCCCGCCTCGCCCGGCCGCCGGCCCGCACCGAGGAGCCGCGGCGCGCCTTCGACCCCGACGGCACGGTCCTGGTCACCGGAGCCACCGGCCGACTGGGCCGTGCCCTGTGCCGGCACCTCGTCGAGGAGCACGGCGTCCGGCACCTGCTGCTGACCAGCAGGTCCGGCCCGCGCTCCGCCGACGCCGCCGAACTCACCGGACTGGACGCCGAGGTACGCCTCGCGGCCTGTGACGTGGCGGACCGGGCCGAACTGGCCGCTCTGCTCGCCACCGTCCCCGCCGCGCACCCCCTGACGGCCGTCGTGCACCTGGCCGGCGTCCTCGACGACGGCATCATCCAGTCGCTGACCCCGGACCGGATCGACACCGTCCTCGCCCCGAAGGTGGCCGGAGCGCTCAACCTGCACGAACTCACCTCGGGGGCGGACCTTTCGGCGTTCGTCCTGTTCGCCTCGGCCGCCGGCACGTTCGGCGGCCCCGGACAGGGCAACTACTCCGCGGCCAACGCCTGCCTCGACGCCCTGGCCAGGCAGCGCCAACGGGACGGACTGCCCGGACTGTCGCTGGCATGGGGCCTGTGGGAGGGCCAGGACGGCATGGTCGGCGGCCTCAGCGACGTCGACCTGCAGCGTGCCGCCGGAATCGGCGTACTCAGCCTCACCGGCCCCGAAGGCCTCGCACTCTTCGACACCGCGCTGGGCCGCCCGGAAGCCCATCTGGTGCCCTCCGCCTTCGACTTCGCCGTGCTGCGCGGCCAGGACGGCAAGAACGCCCTGCACGCCCTGCTGCGCGGTCTGGTCCGCCACCCCCGGCAGGCGGCGGCCCGCCGGAGCGCCCGCCCCGCCCGGATGGGCGACCTGGTCCGGTCCCGGGTCGCCGCCGTGCTCCGGCACTCCTCGGCGAGCGCCGTCGACCCCGACAAGGCGTTCTCGGAGCTCGGGTTCGACTCACTCATGGCGGTCGAACTGCGCAACACCCTCAGCCGGGAGACCGGTCTCCGCCTGCCCGCCTCGGTGATCTTCGACCAGCCGACCCCGGCCGCGCTCGCCGCGCACCTGGAGTCCCTGGCCGAGGAGACCACCGCGCCCGCCACCGCCCGGTCCGCGACACCCGCACGGCCCGCCGCCGCGCGGGACGACGACCCGATCGCGATCGTGTCCATGGCCTGCCGGCTCCCCGGCGGCGTACAGACCCCCGAAGAGCTGTGGGAGTCGGTGCTGCGCGGCGACGACGCCGTCACACCGATGCCGGACGATCGGGGCTGGGACCTCGGCACCCTGTTCGACCCGGACCCCGAACGGCCCGGCACGAGCTACGCCCGCGAGGGCGGATTCCTCACCGGCGCCGACCGGTTCGACCCCGCCCCCTTCGGGATATCGCCCCGCGAAGCCCTCGCCATGGACCCCCAGCAGCGGCTGCTGCTCGAATCCTCCTGGGAGCTCTTCGAGCGGGCGGGCATCCCGCCCCGCTCACTGCGCGGCAGCAGCACCGGCGTCTACATCGGGCTGATGTACACCGACTACTCGGCCCTGCTGCACGGACGCCCCCACGACCTGGAGGGCCACCTCGGCACCGGCACCGCGGGCAGCGTCGCCTCCGGCCGGATCTCCTACACCTACGGCCTGGAGGGCCCGGCCGTCACCGTCGACACCGCCTGCTCCTCCTCCCTGGTCTCCCTGCACATGGCGATGGGCGCCCTCCGCTCCGGCGAGTGCTCGCTCGCCGTGGCCGGTGGCGTCACCGTGATGTCGACACCCACGGTGTTCATCGAGTTCAGCCGGCAGCGCGGGCTCGCGGCCGACGGCCGCTGCAAGCCGTTCGCACAGGGCGCGGACGGCACCGGCTGGGGCGAGGGCCTCGGCCTGCTCCTGCTGGAGCGGCTCTCCGACGCCCGCCGCAACGGGCACACCGTGCTGGGCGTCGTACGCGGCTCCGCCGTCAACCAGGACGGCGCCTCGAACGGCCTCACCGCGCCCAACGGCCCCTCCCAGCAGCGGGTCATCCGCCAGGCGCTCGCGTCCGCGGGGCTGGACGCCGCCGAGGTCGACACCGTCGAGGCACACGGCACCGGCACCGCCCTCGGCGACCCGATCGAGGCACAGGCACTGCTCGCCACCTACGGCAGCGGTCGCCCGGCCGACGCGCCCCTGCTGGTCGGCGCGCTGAAGTCGAACTTCGGGCACACCCAGGCCGCCGCCGGAGTCGCCGGCGTCATCAAGACCGTCCTCGCCATGCGCCACGGCGTCCTGCCGAAGATCCTGCACCTGGACGAACCGTCCTCACGGGTCGACTGGGACACCGGCGCCGTACGCCTGCTGACCCGCAACCAGGACTGGCCGGACACCGGGCGCCCGCGCCGCGCCGCCGTGTCCTCCTTCGGCATCAGCGGCACCAACGCCCACGTGATCCTGGAACAGGCCCCGGTCACGGCCGCAGAGGCCGCGACCACCGACCCGAGGCCGCCCGCCCCCGTCGCGTGGACCCTGTCCGCGGCCGGAGCGGCCGGTCTGCGCGCCCAGGCCGCGCGACTGCTGCCCGCCGCCGGGACCCTGGACCCCGCCGACATCGGGATCACTCTCGCCACCACCCGGTCCCACCTCGACCACCGGGCCGTCGTCGTCGGCACCGACCGCGAGGAACTGCTCGACGGCCTGCGCGCCCTCGCCGCCGAGGACACCGCCTCGAACCTCGTCGAGGGCGTCGCCCGACCGGCGAGCCGGCCGGTCTTCGTCTTCCCCGGCCAGGGCTCCCAGTGGGCCGGTATGGCGGCCGAACTCATGGACAGCTCACCCCTGTTCGCGCAGAGCATCGCGCGCTGCGAGGAGGCCCTGTCGGAGTTCGTGGACTGGCGGCTCACCGACGTCCTGCGCGGCGCGGACGGCGCACCCGGTCTCGACGGCGACGACGTGGTGCAGCCCGCCACCTTCGCCGTCACCGTGTCCCTCGCCGAACTGTGGCGCTCCCACGGGGTGGAACCCGCAGCCGTCGTCGGCCACTCCCAGGGCGAGATCGCCGCGGCCTGCTTCGCCGGCGGCCTGAGCCTGCGCGACGCCGCCCGCGTCGTCTGCCTGCGCGGCCGGGAAGTCGTGGCACTCGCCGGGCTCGGCGGCCTGCTCTCGGTCGCCGCCGAACCCGCGCGCGTGGACGAACTGCTGCGGCCCTACGAGGACCGGCTCCACGTCGGCGCCGTCAACAGCCCCCGTGCCGTGATCGTCTCCGGGGACGCCGACGCCCTGCGGGAGTTCGCCGCCGAATGCGCCGGGCAGGACATCCGCACCCGCGTCGTCCCGATCAACTACGCCTCCCACTCACCGCACGCCGACGCCGTCGAGGCACGCCTCGGGGAGGTCCTCGCACCGATCGCACCCACCGGAACCGACGTACCGTTCCTCTCCACCGTGACCGCCGACTGGGCCGAAGGGCCGGTGTTCGACGCCGGCTACTGGTTCCGGAACCTGCGCCACCCGGTGCGCTTCGCGGACTCCGTGCGCGCACTGGCGGAACAGGGCTTCGGACCGATGATCGAGGTCAGCGCCCACCCCGTGCTGACCACAGCGGTCGAGGAGACCCTCGCCGACCGCGACGACGTCGTCGCCCTCGGCTCGCTGCGCCGGGGCGACGGCGGACCGGCCCGGTTCCTGCGTTCCCTCGGGGAGGCGTTCACGGCCGGTGCGACCGTCGACTGGCAGCGCGTCTTCGAGGGCACAGGCGCCCGCCGGACCGATCTGCCCCCGTACGCCTTCCAGCGCCGCCGCTTCTGGCCCGAGACCGGGGCCGGCACCCTGGGCACCGGCGCCGACCCGGTGGCGGACGAGTTCTGGCAGGCGGTACGCCACCAGGACCTGGACACCCTCGTCCGCGACACCGGACTGGGACGCGCGGAACTGGAACCCGTCCTTCCCGCCCTGTCCCGCTGGCACACCCGGCGCCAGGTCGCGACCACGCTGGACACCTGGCGCTACCGCACCCGGTGGGAGAACCTGCCGGTCGCCGGGGCCGTCGACCTGCCGGGCACCTGGCTGCTGCTGCGTACCCCCGGCGCCCACGACGACCTAGCCGACGCCGTGGCACGGGCGCTCGCCGCCGCGGGCGCCGAGGTCGCCGAACTCCCCTCGGAGGCCGACGACCCGGACGGGACCCGGCTGGGCCCGCGCATCACCGACCTCCTCGACGGCCGTACCCCGGCAGGCGTGCTCTGCCTCACCGGCTTCGACGAGACGCCCCACCCGGAGCACCCCTCGGTGACCACCGGGCTCGCCACCGGCCTCGGCGTCGTACGCGGCCTGACCGAGCTGGACCTCGGCGCCCCGGTGTGGTTCGCCACGACCGGAGCACTCGGCACCGGCGCCGAGGACCCGCCCCGCAACCCGGCCCAGGCGCTCCTGTGGGGCGGCGGACTCGTGCTCGGCCTCGACCTGCCCCGCACATGGGGCGGCCTGATCGACCTGCCCGCCGTCCTCGACACCGACAGCGCACGGCACCTCGCCGCCCTGCTCGGCGGCGCGACCGACGAGGACCAGCTCGCCGTCCGCCCGTCCGGACCGCTCGCCCGCCGACTGGTCCGGGCGCCCGCCGACAACCCCGCCACCCCGTGGAAGCCCCGCGACACCGTCGTCATCACCGGCGGCACGGGAGCGATCGGCGGCCACCTGGCCCGCTGGGCGGCGCACTCGGGCGCCGACCGCGTCGTACTGGTGAGCCGCCGGGGCGACGCCGCCGACGGGATGACCGAACTCCGCGACGAACTGGTCGACCTGGGCGCCGACGTCGTCGTCGCCGCCTGCGACCTCGCCGACCTCGACGCGCTCGGCGACCTGTTCGCCAAGATCGAATCGAACGGCCCGCCGATCCGCGCCCTGCTGCACGCCGCCGGAACCAGCGGACGCGACGTGCCCCTCGCCGAGCTGACGACCGCCGAACTGGGCGCCGTACTCGCCCCCAAGGTCACCGGAACCCGCAACCTCGCCGAACTCACCGAGCGGCTCGACCTCGACACGTTCCTCCTCTTCTCATCCGGGGCCGGGACCTGGGGCGACTCCGGACGGATCGGATACGCCGCGGCCAACGCCCACCTCGACGCGTTCGCGGAGGCACAGCGCGCGGCGGGCCACCCGGTGCTGTCGATCGCCTGGGGCGCGTGGGGAGGCGGCGGCATGGTCGACGCCGACACCGCCGCCCGCCTCAGCAGGCTGGGGAACAGGCAGATGGCCCCGGACCTAGCCCTCACCGCCCTCGCCGACGCGGTCGGCGGCGCCGAGCACAACCTGGTCGTGGCCGACATCAGCTGGCAGGACTTCGCCCCCGCCTACAGCGCGGCCCGCAGCAGGCCACTGCTCCTCGGCGTACCCGAGGCACGACAAGCCCTGACCGAATCCGAGGGGGCCGCCGGACACGACAACGGCCCCACCGCCCTGGTCCGCGAACTGACCGCCGCCGAACCCGCCGAACGGGAAAGGCTGATGCTCGACCGGGTCCGCCGCGAGGCGGCGGTCGCCCTCGGCCACGACTCCGACGGCGAACTCCGGTCCGACCGCTCGTTCCGCGACCTCGGCTTCGACTCGCTGACCGTCGTCGCGCTACGCAACCGGCTGTCCGCGCTCACCGGTCTCAAGCTGGCCACCACCCTGGTCTTCGACCATCCCACGTTCCCCGACCTCGCCCGGCACCTGAACGGCCTGCTGTTCGCCCCCGCAACAGGCGCGGCCACCCCCGCGATGAGCCCCGAGGAAGAGGCCACCTGGTCGACCCTGCGCGCCATCCCGCTGAACAGGCTGCGCGAGACGGGACTGCTCGACACCCTCCTGGAACTGGCAGCCACACCCGACCAGGGTGCCGCGCAGGAACCGGACGGCGCGTCCGGCACCGCGGACCGCATCGGCGACATGGACCTGGCCGACCTGGTCGAGCTGGCGCTCGGCACCGACAACGACGTAACGGAAAGCTGACATGACCGCACCTTCGGACAAGATCGTCGATGCCCTGCGCGCAGCGATGCGGGACAACGAGCGGCTCAAGCAGCACAGTCGGCGCCTGGAGCAGGCCGTACGCGAACCGATCGCGATCGTGGGTATGGGCTGCCGCCTGCCCGGCGGCGTCGACAGCCCGGAGCGGCTGTGGGAACTGCTCGCCGGCGGAGAGGACGCGATCACGGGCTTCCCCGACCGGCCCGGCTGGGAACTCGACACCCTCGTCGACCCGGACCCCGACCGGCGCGGCACGACATACGTCAGCCAGGGCGGCTTCCTGCACGACGCCGACCGTTTCGACGCGGGCTTCTTCGGCATCTCCCCGCGCGAGGCGCTCGCGATGGACCCGCAGCAGCGGCTGCTCCTCGAAGTCGCCTGGGAGACCTTCGAGAACGCCCGGATCTCCCCGGACTCCCTGCGCGCCACCGCGACCGGCGTCTTCGCCGGAGCCACCGGACAGGACTACGGCCCCTACGTCGACCAGTGCGGCATCGACACCGAGGGCTACCTCGCGACGGGCTGCGCCACCAGCGTCGCCTCCGGCCGTATCGCCTACGTCCTCGGGCTCGAGGGCCCGGCCGTGACCGTGGACACCGCCTGCTCGTCCTCACTGGTCTCCCTGCACCTCGCCGTGCAGTCGCTGCGTTCCGGGGAGTGCTCGCTGGCCCTCGCCGGCGGCGCCCAGCTGATGGCCAGCCCCTCCACCTTCCGGGAGTTCAGCCGTCAGCGCGGACTCGCTCCGGACGGCCGCTGCAAGCCGTTCTCCGACGACGCGGACGGCACAGCCTGGAGCGAGGGCGTCGGCATGGTCCTCGTCGAGCGCCTGTCGGACGCGCGACGCAACGGCCACCGTGTGCTCGCCGTGATCCGTGGCACCGCCGTCAACCAGGACGGCGCCTCGAACGGCCTGACCGCACCCAGCGGACTCGCCCAGCAGCGGGTGATCCGGCAGGCCCTGGCTAACGCGGGGCTCTCCACCGCCGACGTCGACGCGGTCGAGGCGCACGGCACCGGCACGACACTCGGCGACCCGATCGAGGCACGGGCCCTGCTGGCGACGTACGGCCAGGACCGCTCCGAGGACCGTCCGCTGTGGCTCGGCTCGATCAAGTCGAACCTGGGCCACACCCAGGGCGCGGCCGGCGTCGCGGGCATCATGAAGATGGTGCTGGCGATGCGGCACGGCCTCATGCCGAGGTCGTTGCATCTGGGTACGCCGTCGTCGCATGTGGACTGGTCGGCTGGTGCGGTGGAGCTGCTTTCCGAGGCGCGTGAGTGGCCGGTGGGGGAGCGTCCACGTCGGGCTGGGGTGTCGGCGTTCGGGATGAGTGGTACGAACGCGCACGTGATTCTGGAGGAGGCGCCGGCTGAGGAGCCGGTCGTGCGTGTGGAGTCCGGGGTTCCGTCGGTGGTGCCGTGGGTGCTCTCCGCACGGGGGAACGCTGCGTTGCGGGGTCAGGCTGCTGCGTTGGCGGGTTTGGCCGGGGTGGCTGATCCGGTTGATGTGGGTTGGTCGTTGGTGGGTACGCGTGCGCGGTTCGAGCACCGTGCCGTGGTCGTGGGCGGGTTCGCCGCCGGGTTGGGTGCGTTGGCCTCGGGGGAGCCTGCGGTTGGTGTGGTGTCAGGGGTGGCAGGTCCGGTGGGGCGGACGGTGTTCGTCTTCCCGGGTCAGGGTGCTCAGTGGGCCGGGATGGGGGTGGAGTTGGCGGCGGTGTCGTCGGTGTTCGCCGACAGGCTGGCTGAGTGTGAGACCGCCTTGTCGCGCTTCGTGGACTGGTCGTTGATGGCGGTTTTGCGTGGTGATGTGGGTGCGCCGTCGTTCGATCGGGTGGATGTGGTGCAGCCGGCGTCGTTCGCGGTGATGGTGTCGTTGGCGGCGTTGTGGCGTTCGTACGGTGTGGAGCCTGCGGCTGTGGTGGGGCATTCGCAGGGTGAGATCGCTGCCGCGTGTGTGGCGGGTGCGTTGTCACTTGAGGACGCGGCGCGGGTGGTGTGTCTGCGGAGTCGGGCGATCACGGCGTTGGCCGGTTCGGGTGGTATGGCGTCGGTGGCTGCGCCGGTCGGGCGGGTCGAGGAGTTGGTGGCGCCTTACGGTGAGCGGCTGTCCGTCGCCGCCGTGAACGGTCCCGCCTCGGTGGTGCTGTCCGGTGACCGCGACGCGCTGGAGGACCTCGCCCGTACCTGCGCGGAGCGTGATGTGCGGATGCGGATGATTCCCGTGGACTACGCGTCGCATTCGGCGGCGGTGGACGTGCTTGAGGAGGACATCGCCACTGCGTTGCGTGATGTTGCTCCGCGTGCTGGTTCGGTGCCGTTGTTGTCCACCGTCTCGGGTGAGTTCGTCGACGGTTCGGGGATGGACGCCGCGTACTGGTTCACGAATCTGCGTTCGCGGGTCCGGTTCGCGGAGGCTGTGGAGAGGCTGGTTGCGGAGGGTTTCGGCACGTTCGTCGAGGTGTCCTCGCACCCGGTGCTGACCACTGCGGTGCAGGAGGTTCTGGAGGTTGTCGAGGACGGTGTGGTCACCGGGTCGTTGCGTCGTGACGACGGCGGTCTGGACCGGTTCCTCTCCAGCGTGGCCGAGTTGTGGGTGCGCGGTGTCGAGGTCGACTGGACGGTCCCCTTCGAGGGTGCCCACCCCCGCACTGTCGACCTGCCGACCTACGCCTTCCAGCACAAGGGGTACTGGCCCGAGCCCAGCGCCGAGAAGCTCACGACGGCCGACAGCGACGGCCCCGCCGCCGACGAGTTCTGGGCGGCCGTCGAACGGGCCGACGTGGGTTCGCTCGCCGACACGTTGGGCACGGAGACTGCCGTCCTCGATCCGCTGCTGCCCGTACTCGCGGACTGGCGCCGCCGGCAGCGCGAGCAGGACACTGCCGATTCCTGGCGCTACGAAGTGAAGTGGCGCCCGCGCGGCGGCACTGACGCGCGGCCGGCCCTTACCGGCACCTGGCTGCTGGTCCTGCCGGAGGACGGGGCGGACCCGAAGCGGACCGCCGCCGTCACCGCGGCACTGGCCGACCACGGTGCGCAGGTGCACACACTGGAGCTGTCGGGCGGACGGGAAGCACTCGCCGGCCTGCTGCGGGGGATCGCGGCCGTCGACGGGGTGCTCTCCCTCGCGGCCCTCGACGAGTGTCCGCACCCCGGACAACCCGCGGTGTCGGCCGGGTTGGCGTCCACTGTCTCCCTGGTGCAGGCGCTCGGCGACGCGGATGTGACCGCGCCGCTGTGGATCGCCACCCGGGGCGCTGTCGGTATCGGCCCCTCGGACCCGCTGCACAGCGTGGAACAGGCGGCCGTCTGGGGTCTCGGCCGGGTGGTAGGGCTTGAACACCCCGACCGCTGGGGCGGTCTGATCGACCTGCCCGAACTCCTCGACGCGCGCGGTGCCGAGCGTCTCGCCGCCGTGCTGGCCGACGGGGGCGAGGACCAGATCGCCCTCCGCGCATCCGGCTCCTTCGTACGCCGCCTCGTCCACGCCCGGCCCGTCGGCACACGCGTGCGCCCCTGGCGGCCGAGCGGCACGGTGCTGATCACCGGTGGTACCGGCGGCATCGGAGCGGAACTCGCCCGCTGGCTGTCCGCCGAGGGCGTCGACCACCTGCTCCTCACGGGGCGGCGCGGCGCCGACGCGCCCGGGGTGGAGGACCTGCGGGCCGAACTCACGGCGCAGGGCGTCGGCGTGACCGTTGCCGCCTGCGACGTCGCGGACCGGGCAGCCCTCGCCGCCGTACTCGACATGGTTCCGGGGGAACACCCGCTCACCGGGGTGATTCACGCCGCAGGGGTCGGCGAGTTCGCCCCGCTGGCCGATCACGACCTGGACGACGTCGCGGCCGTCCTGAACGCCAAGACGCGGGGCGCCGCACACTTGGACGACCTGCTCGGCGACCGGCCGCTCGACGCGTTCGTGCTCTTCTCCTCCAGCGCCGGCGTGTGGGGCAGCGGCGGTCAGTCCGCGTACGCGGCGGCCAACGCCTACCTCGACGCGCTGGCCCTGGTACGCCGGTCCCGTGGTCTCGTCGCCACCTCCATCGCCTGGGGCGCCTGGGGAGGCGCCGGCATGGCCGCCGACGCGGGCATGGCACGTCACCTCGGGGACCGGGGTATCCGGGCGATGAGCCCGGCCTCGGCCCTGGTCGCACTCCGGGGCGCCGTCGAGGCGGACGACACGGTCGCCGTGATCGCCGACATGGACTGGGAGCGCTTCGCGCCGGTGTTCGCCGCCGCACGTCCCAGGCCCCTGCTCGCCGAACTGCCCGAGGCCAGGCAGGCACTGGAGGCCGGCCCCACGGGTGACCCGGCGGCCGAGTCCGGCCGGCCGGGCTCCGACCTGCTCCGTCGCCTGACCGGCCGGACACCGGCCGAGCAGCAGCGGGAACTCCTGGACCTCGTACGCGCCCACGCCGCCGCCGTCCTCGGCCACGACGGCGAAGACGCCATCGAGCAGGGCCGCGCCTTCCGTGAACTCGGCTTCGACTCGCTCACCGCCCTCGAACTCCGCAACCGGCTCACCGCCGCGACCGGACTGAGGCTGCCCGCCACTCTGGTCTTCGACCACGCCCGGCCCCGCCTGCTCGCCGCCCACCTGCGGGCCCTCCTGCTCGGTGACGACCAAGGGCAGGACACCGTGGCGCAGGACGCCCCGGCGGACGACGAGCCGATCGCCATCGTCGGCATGAGCTGCCGCTACCCCGGCGACGTGCGCTCCCCGGAGGACTTCTGGAGGCTCCTCGCCGACGGGACGGACGCGCTGTCGCCGCTGCCGTCCGACCGGGGCTGGCCGTCCGTCGTCGGCGGGGTCGGCGAAGGCGGATTCGTCTACGACGCCATCGACTTCGACGCCCAGTTCTTCGGCATGAGCCCACGTGAGGCGCTTGCGACGGACCCGCAGCAGCGGCTGCTGCTCGAAGCCGCCTGGGAGGCCTTCGAGAACGCCGGCATCGCCCCGTCGTCGGTGCACGGCACCCGCACCGGTGTGTTCATCGGCTGCAACAGCATGGGATACGGCAGTGGTCTGACGACCGTGCCGGAGGAGGTCAGGGGACACCTTCTCGTCGGCAACGCGACGAGTGTCGTGTCCGGCCGCGTCGCCTACACCCTCGGCCTGGAGGGCCCCGCGGTCACGCTCGACACCGCGTGCTCGTCCTCGCTGGTGGCCCTGCACTGGGCCGCACAGTCACTGCGCACCGGCGAGTCCACGATGGCACTCGCCGGCGGTGTGGCGGTGCTGATCACCCCGGACAGCTTCACCGAGTTCAGCCGCCAGGGCGGGCTGGCCGCCGACGGCCGCTGCAAGCCGTTCTCGGATGATGCGGACGGTACGGGCTGGGGTGAGGGTGTCGGGGTTCTGGTGCTGGAGCGTCTGTCGGACGCCCGGCGCAACGGGCACGAGGTGCTCGCCGTTATCCGGGGTACCGCGACCAACCAGGACGGTGCCTCCAACGGCCTCAGCGCCCCGAGCGGGCCGGCCCAGCAGCGGGTGATCCGGCAGGCGCTGGCGAACGCCGGTCTGGCCCCGTCCGACGTGGACGTGGTGGAGGCGCACGGTACGGGTACCAGGCTGGGCGACCCGATCGAGGCGCAGGCCCTGCTGGCGACGTACGGGCAGGACCGGCCCGGGGAACGGCCGTTGCTCCTCGGCTCGGTGAAGTCGAACATCGGGCACACGCAGGCCGCCGCCGGTGTCGCCGGCGTGGTCAAGATGGTGCTGGCGCTGCGGCACGAGGTTCTGCCGAGGACGCTTCACGCGGATACGCCGTCGTCGCATGTGGACTGGTCGGCGGGTGCGGTGGAGCTGTTGTCCGAGGCGCGGGAGTGGCCGAGGGGTGAGCAGCCGAGGCGGGCCGGTGTGTCCGCGTTCGGTATCAGCGGTACGAACGCGCACGTGATCGTGGAGGAGGCTCCGGAGGAGGTCGGGGAGCCGGTTGCTGCGCGGGAGGTCGTGCTGCCGGTGGTGCCGTGGCCGGTGTCGGCGCGGTCCCGCGAGGGACTGGCCGCGCAGGCGGCGCGGTTGCTGTCCGGTGTGGAGGGGCTCGACGCCCTGGACGTGGCTCTGTCGTTGGGTACGGCGCGGTCGGGTCTGGAGCACCGGTCCGTGGTGCTGGGGGCGGATGCGGCGGAGTTGGGTGCGGGGCTGGGGGCGCTGGCGGCCGGTGAGTCGGTGCCGGGTGTGGTGTCCGGTCTTGCCGGCGAGGGTCTGACCGGGTTCGTGTTCTCGGGTCAGGGTGGTCAGCGGGTCGGTATGGGCGTGGAGTTGGCGGATGCCTTCCCTGTGTTCGCCGAGGCGCTCGATGAGGTGTGTGCGCGGTTCGACGGCCTGCTGTCCCGGCCTCTGCGTGAGGTGATGTCCGGTGATGCGGAGGCGTTGAGGAACACGGGTTGGGCGCAGCCTGCGATTTTCGCGGTCGAGGTGGCGTTGTTCCGGTTGGTGGAGTCGTGGGGTGTGCGGCCGGATTATCTGGTCGGGCATTCGGTGGGTGAGCTGGCGGCGGCGCATGTTGCTGGTGTGCTGTCGCTGGACGACGCCTGCCGGCTCGTCGCCTCGCGGGCTGGGCTGATGGGGGCGTTGCCTTCAGGTGGTGCGATGTGGGCGGTACGCGCGACCCTCGAGGAGGTCACTCCCCACCTGGTGGACGGTGTGTCGGTGGCGGCGGTGAACGCGCCGGGCCAGGTGGTCCTGTCCGGTGCGCGTGAGGCTGTCGAGCAGGTGGCGTCCGCCCTGTCCGACCGCCGGGGGCGTTGGCTGGAGGTCAGTCACGCGTTCCATTCGGCTTCGATGGACCCGATGTTGGACGAGTTCGACAAGGCTGCTGCCGGGGTCGTCCATGACCGTCCGCAGGTCCCGATCGTCTCGACGCTGACCGGTGAGCCGGTCCAGGAGTTCACCGCCGCGTACTGGGTGGACCAGGTGCGGGGCACGGTGTGCTTCGCCGACGCCGTCACCCGGCTCAAAGACCTGGGCGTGACCCGGTTCGTCGAGCTCGGCCCCGACTCAAGCCTCATCGGCGCCATCGGCGAGACCTGCGAACAGGCCCTTTCCGTATCCCTGTTGCGCCGGGACCGGCCCGAGCCCGTCACCGCCGTCGCCGCTCTGGCGAGCCTGTGGACTGCGGGGGCCGAGGCCGACTGGGCTGCGTTCTTCGCTCCCACCGGCGCGCGGGCCGTCGAGCTACCGACGTACGCCTTCCAGCGGCGCCGCTACTGGCTCGGCGCCGGAGCGGACACGACCGGGGAGCCCTGGAGGTACCGGGTGGGATGGCGGCGGATCGCCGACGGCCATGGCCGGCCGTCCGGCCGCTGGCTGGTGCTGGCGCCCGATGCCGACGACGCAGTCGTCACCGCCCTCACCGACGCGCTCCGGTCCCGTGACGTGAGTACGGACGCCGTCGTCGTCCCGGCGACGGAGCGCGCGGAACTCGCCGAGACGCTGCGTGGCCACGCCGATGTGCGTGGCGTGATCTGCCTGCCCACCCACTCCGCCGGTCCCGGGGCCGCCACGTCCGCGTGGGTCGCGGATGTGGTGCGGGGGCTGGGCGACGCCTCC
Organism: Streptomyces sp. NPDC049970; assembly: GCF_040660235.1. Taxonomy (NCBI): domain Bacteria; kingdom Bacillati; phylum Actinomycetota; class Actinomycetes; order Kitasatosporales; family Streptomycetaceae; genus Streptomyces; species Streptomyces sp. NPDC049970. The sequence goes on from NZ_JBFALP010000002.1 coordinate 475,690, forward strand.
GTGGCCGCACCTCTGTGGTGCGTCACCCGGGGTGCCGTCTCGACCGGCGCCGGTGACGCGGCGCCGTCCCCCGAACAGGCCGCTGTCTGGGGCCTCGGGCGAGTCGCCGCGATGGAGCACCCGGACCGCTGGGCCGGTCTGGTCGACCTGCCGGCCGAGACGGCGGCACGGGACATCGACCGGCTGATCGGCCTGCTCGCCGGCACCACGGGTGAGGCCGAGATCGCGATCCGTCCCGCGGGACTCTCCGCCCGCCGGCTGGAACGCGGCGCGGTCCCGTCCAGCGCTGCCCCGTCCAGCGCGGCCCGGGCGGCCGAAGCCCCTTCCGGTGAGACTCCCGCCGTCCCCGCCGACGGCGAACGGCCGCTCGGCGGTACCGTCCTGGTCACCGGCGGGACCGGGGCCCTGGGGGCCCACGTCTGCCGTTGGCTGGCCGCAGGGGGCACCCGGCATCTCGTGCTCATCGGCCGGCGAGGCCTCGAAGCGCCCGGCGCTGCCGCTCTGCACGACGAACTCACCGGCATCGGCGCCCGGGTCACGGTCGCGGCGTGCGACGCCTCGGACCGCGGCGCGCTCGCCGGGCTCATCGAGGGACTCGACGCCGACGGCGTCCACATCGACGCCGTCGTACACGCCGCCGGGGTGGTCGACGACGGGCTGCTGCACACCATGACCCGGCAGCAGCTCGACGGCGTATGGGCGGCGAAGGCCACGGCCGCCGCACACCTCGACGAGCTCCTGCGCGGGCGGAAGCTGTCCGCGTTCGTGCTGTTCTCCTCGCTGTCCGGCACCCTGGGCGCCGTCGGCCAGGCCGGATACGCGGCGGCCAACGCCTACCTGGACGCCCTCGCCGAGACCCGGCACCGGGCCGGGCTGCCCGCCCTGTCGGTGGCCTGGGGACCCTGGGACGGCGGCGGTATGGCCGCCGACGGCCACCTGGCCGAGCGGATGCGGGAAACCGGACTGATCCCGATGGAGGCCGGTGCCGCGCTCCGGGCACTCGAAGCCGCCCTCACCGGCGACGCGTCCTGCACGGTGATCTCGGACGTCGACTGGAGCCGGCTGACCGCCGCCCGCCCGAGCCCGCTGCTCACGGAACTCGCGGCACCGGCCGATCCTGCCACCGCCGGTGTCCCGGGCGGTGCCGCCGCGCTGCGGCTCGAAGTACTCGCCCTGCGCGCGGACGCACGCCATGCGGTGCTGCTGGACGCGGTGCGCGCCCAGGCCGCCGAGGTGCTCGGGCACACGTCCGTCGAACCGGTCGAGCCGGAGACCCCGTTCTCCGCGCTCGGCTTCGACTCGCTGCTCGCCCTCGACCTGCGTGCCCGGCTGGGAACGCTCACCGGCCTGGCCCTTCCGGCCACCCTCGCCTTCGACCATCCGACGGCCGACGCGCTCGCCCGGCACCTGCTCGACGAGCTGTCCGGCGAGCGGACCGACGACACACTCCTGCCGGTGCCCGCCGGTCCGCTCGCCGACGACGAGCCGATAGCCCTGGTCAGCATGAGCTGCCGCTTCCCCGGCGGCCTGCAGACCCCCGAGGACCTGTGGCGCCTGCTCACCGACGGCGACGACGCGATAGGACCGTTCCCCGAGGACCGGGGATGGGACACCACCGCGCTCCACCACCCCGACCCCGACCACGAGGGCACCTCGTACGCACGCGAGGGCGGCTTCCTGCACGGTGTGGGGCAGTTCGACAACGACCTCTTCGGCATCAACCCGCGCGAGGCGCTCGCCATGGACCCGCAGCAGCGGCTGCTGCTGGAGTGCTCCTGGGAGGCGCTCGAACGCGCCGGTATCGACCCGAAGGCGGTGCGCGGCCGGCGGATCGGCGTGTTCGCCGGAACCAACGGCCAGGACTATCCCGCGGCCCTGCACAACTCCGGCGAGAACGTGGCGGGTTACATCGCCACCGGCAGCTCGGCCAGTGTGTTCTCCGGCCGCATCTCCTACACGTTCGGGCTCGAAGGGCCCGCCATGACCGTGGACACCGCATGCTCCGCCTCCCTGGTGGCGCTGCACCTGGCCTGCCAGGCGCTGCGGGCCGGCGAGTGCGAGGCCGCGCTCGTGGGCGGTGCGTCCGTGATGAGCACCCCGGGCGCGTTCATCGAGTTCAGCAGGCAGCGCGCCCTGTCCGCCGACGGCCGCTGCAAGGCGTTCTCGGACGACGCCGACGGCACCGGCTGGGGTGAGGGCGCCGCCGTCGTCATGGTGGAGCGGCTCTCCGACGCCCGTCGCAACGGGCACCCCGTGCTCGCGGTGGTCCGGGGCTCGGCGGTCAACCAGGACGGTGCGTCCAACGGACTCACCGCCCCCAGCGGGCCCGCCCAGCAGCGGGTCATCCGGCAGGCGCTGGCCAGTGCGGGGCTGTCCGCGCGGGACGTCGACGTCGTCGAGGCGCACGGCACCGGCACCACGCTCGGCGACCCGATCGAGGCGCAGGCGCTCCTCGCCACGTATGGCCAGGACCGGCCCGAGGACCGGCCGCTGTGGCTCGGCTCGGTGAAGTCCAACATCGGCCACACCCAGGCCGCCGCCGGTCTCGCCGGCGTACTCAAGACGGTCCTGGCGCTGCGGCACAGCACTCTGCCGAGGACCCTGCACGTGTCCGCCCCGACCTCGCACGTTGACTGGACCACGGGCGGCGTCCGGCTGCTCACCGAGGAACGGCCGTGGCCGGGCGACGGACGCCCGCGCCGTGCCGCCGTGTCTGCCTTCGGGGTCAGCGGCACCAACGCCCACGCGATCATCGAGGAGGCGCCCGCCCCACAGGCCCCGGCGCCGCAGCCGGTCGCCGCGCCGGCCCCCGGCCTCGTCCCGCACACCGTGTCCTGGCCGCTCTCCGGCAAGTCGCCCCAGGCACTCGCCGGGCAGGCGGCACGCCTGCTGACCGCGGTCAGCGGGCACTCCGCACCGAACCCCGCCGACATCGCCTGGACCCTCACCACCGGACGGGCGGCCCTCGACCACCGCGCCGCCGTCACAGGCGCCACCACCGGCGAACTGGCCGCAGGGCTGGCCGCCATCGCCGACGGCAGGGAAGCGGCGGGCGTGGTCACCGCCACCGCGGGTTCGCCCGGCAGGACCGTCTTCGTCTTCCCGGGCCAGGGCGCCCAGTGGGTCGGCATGGCCACCGAACTGATGGACGTGTCACCGGTCTTCGCCGCGAAGATCGACGAATGCGGTGAAGCACTGGCCGAGTTCACGGACTGGACACTCGTCGACGTACTGCGCGGCGCGCCCGGGGCCCCCGGCCACGACCGGGTGGACGTCGTCCAACCCGCACTGTTCGCGGTGATGGTGGCACTCGCCGAGCTGTGGCAGGCCTGCGGAGTCCGACCGCACGCCGTGATCGGGCACTCCCAGGGCGAGATCGCCGCCGCGTGTGTGGCGGGTGCCCTCTCCCTCCGTGACGCCGCCCGCATCGTCGCCCTGCGAAGCCGCGCCCTGACCGCGCTCGCCGGAAGCGGCGGCATGGTGTCCGTCATGCTCGCCCCCGACGCGGCGGCCGAACTGGTCGCGGAGCACGACGGGCGGCTCTCCCTGGCCGCCGTCAACGGGCCCGCCTCGGTGGTCGTCTCCGGAGACGCGGACGCACTCGACGACCTGATGGCCACCTGCGAGGACCGCGGGATCCGGGCCAGGCGCGTCCCCGTCGACTACGCCTCGCACAGCGCCCACGTCGACCGCATCCGCGACGAACTCAGCACCGCCCTCGCCCCCACCCGGCCCCGGCGGCCCGCCATTCCGATGCTGTCCACCGTCACCCGCACATGGGCCGAGGACGGTGAGCTCGACGCCGACTACTGGTTCCACAACCTCCGGCGGCAGGTCTCCCTCGACCCGGTGGTCCGCACCCTCGCCGGCGAGGGCCACCGCACGTTCATCGAGATGAGCCCGCACCCGGTCCTGACCGTCCCCGTGCGCGAGACCCTGGACGACCTCGGGGTGACCTCGGGCCGGATCTTCGTCGGCGGCTCCCTGCGGCGCGACGACGGCGGTCCGCGCCGCTTCACGACGTCCCTCACCGAGGCGTACGTCTCCGGAGTCGACGTCGACTGGACGGCCGTCCTCGCCGAAGCCGGGCCCTCGCCCGCCGACCTGCCGACGTACGCGTTCCAGCGCCGCGCCTACTGGCCCCGCGCCGCCGCTCCCGGCACCGGCACGGTCACGACCGATCCCGTCGACAGCTCGTTCTGGACGGCCGTCGAGCAGGAGGACACACAGGACCTCGCGGCCACCCTCGGGGTCGGCACCTCGGCCCTCGCCGAGGTGCTGCCCGCGCTCTCCGCCTGGCGCCGCACCCGGCACGAGGAAGCCGCGCAGGACGCCTGGCGCTACCGCGTCGAATGGCGCCCCCTGAACCCGGCTCGGCCCGCGCGGCTGTCCGGCACCTGGCTGCTCCTCACCCCCCGAACGGGCGGGACGGCGTCCGACGCCACGCGGCGTGACTGGTGCGCCGCCGTCGAACGGGCCCTGGACGTCGCGGGCGTGGAGCTCGTGCCGGTACCCGTCGACACCGCCACGGTCACCCGCGACACGCTCGCGGGACAGCTGGGGGAGCACCTGTCGCGGGCCGGTGCCGTCAGCGGGGTCCTCTCGCTTCTGGGAACCGACGAACGACCGCACCCGCTGCACCCCGCACTCCCCGGCGGCGTCGCGGCAACCCTTCTCCTCGCCCAGGCCATGGCCGACACCGGCGCCCCGGTACCGCTGTGGCTGGCCACCCGCGCGGCCGAGACGGCCGCTCCCGGCGACCGGATCGACAGCCCGGTGGGACGGCAGGTCTGGGGCCTCGGCCGGGTGCTCGGACTCGAACACCCCGACCGGTGGGGCGGCCTCGTCGACCTCCCGGCCGAGCTCGACGACCGTACGGCGGAACGCCTGCGGCAGGTACTCGCCGACGACGGCGACGAGGACCAGATCGCGGTCCGGCGCAACGGCGTCCTGGTCCGGCGCCTGGTTCCGGCGCCGCTCGGCGACAAGGCCCCCGCCCGCGACCTCCGGTTCCGGGACACCGCACTCGTCACCGGCGGAACCGGCGGGCTGGGCGCCCACATCGCGCGCTGGCTGGCGGAGGCGGGAACCGAGCACCTGGTGCTCACCGGCCGACGTGGGGCAGAAGCCCCGGGAGCCGAGGAACTGCGCGCCGAACTCACCGCACTCGGGGCCCGCGTGACCATCACGGCCTGCGACGTGTCCGACCGTGCCGCCGTCGCTGCCCTGCTGCACGGACTGCGCGCGGACGGCGAACGCCTGCGCACCGTCGTGCACGCCGCCGGCGTCGTACAGGCCACCCCGCTCACCGGGATGAGCCTCGCCGAATGCGCCGCCGTCCTGGCGGCCAAGGCCCTGGGCGCGGCCCACCTCGACGAACTCCTCGACGAGATCCTCGACGAGGACGAACTGGAGGCGTTCGTGCTGTTCTCCTCCAACGCCGGGGTCTGGGGCAGCGGCGGCCAGGCCGCGTACGCCGCGGCCAACGCCTACCTCGACGCCCTCGCCCAGGACCGCAGGGCCCGGGGCCGTACCGCCACCTCGGTCGCCTGGGGCGCGTGGTCGGGCAGCGGGATGGCCGCCGACCCGGCCGCCGAGGAGCAGCTCCGCCGACGCGGTGTCCTCGCCATGCCGCCCGAGCGGGCCCTCGCCGCGCTCGGCCGGGCCCTGGAGCACGACGAGACCGTACTGACCGTCGCCGACGTCGACTGGGCGCGCTTCGCGACCGCGTTCACCGCCGCCCGGCCCCGTCCGCTCCTCGCCGAGATCCCTGCCGCTCGCAGGCCCCGGACGGAGGACGGCCCCGAGGAGACGGGCACGGACGGCGCCGCGCCCGGCGAACGCTTCCGGGCCATGCCCGCCGCGGAACGCGACGCGGCCGTGCTCGACCTGGTGCGGTCCGCCGTGGCCGCCGTACTCGGCCACGACGGCACCGAATCCGTCGAAGTCGGCCGGGCCTTCAAGGACCTCGGCTTCGACTCCCTCACCTCGGTCGAGCTACGCAACCGGCTCACCGCCGCGACAGGCCTGAGCCTGCCCGCCACGCTGGTCTTCGACCACCCGACGCCACTGGACCTCACCGGTCTGCTCTGCGCCGGACTCGGGGGTGACCAGCCCGGTCAACTCACGCCGGACCAGGCAGTCCTTCAGGAACTGGACAAGCTCGAAGCCGGAATTTCAGCTCTTTCCCCAGACCACGATCTCGACGCCGTACAGGCTCGGCTCCGGAGCCTAGTGTCGAGTCTGGGGGACAGGCAGTCCGCTAAGGACGAGGTTCCCGTGACCCGAAAGCTGGAGACAGCGACCGACGACGAGCTGTTCGAATTCATCCACCGGGAGTTCGGTAAGTCTTCCTGACCGGAAGCCGAAGCTGCCGACTCCGTGGCGACGCCAACAGGAGACGGTCCGTAAGTGAACGAGGACAAGCTTCGCGACTACCTCAAGTGGACGACGGCCGATCTTCACGAGACGCGTCAGCGACTCCGTGAGGTGGAGGACGCGGCCCGGGAGCCCATCGCCATCGTCGCGATGAACTGCCGCTTCCCGGGCGGCGTCCGGTCCTCGGACGACCTGTGGCGGCTGGTGGCCGGCGGTACGGATGCCATGGGGCCCGTACCGCCGGACCGCGGCTGGAACCTCGACCTGCCCGGCGTCGCCGCGGACACCCGGGGCGGCTTCCTTCCGGACGTCGCGGACTTCGACGCCGCACTGTTCGGGATCGCCCCCCGCGAGGCCATGGCCATGGACCCGCAGCAGCGCCTGCTGCTGGAGGTCGCCTGGGAGTCGCTGGAGCGCGCGGGCGTCGCCCCGCTGTCCCTGAAGGGTGAGAAGGTCGGCGTCTTCGTCGGCGGCTCCCCGTCCGGCTACGACACCCTCCTGGCGGGAGAGGACGGAGTCGCGGGCTATGTGATGACCGGCAGTTCGGGCAGTGTCCTGTCCGGCCGGCTGTCGTACGCCCTCGGCCTCGAAGGCCCCGCCGTCACCGTCGACACGGCGTGCTCGTCGTCGCTCGTCGCCCTGCACATGGCCGCGCAGTCGCTCAGGTCAGGCGAGTGCTCCCTCGCCCTGGCCGGCGGCGTCACCGTCATGACCACCCCGGCCGCCTTCATCGAGTTCGCCCGCCAGGGCGGTCTTGCCGGGGACGGGCGGTGCAAGGCGTTCTCGGACGACGCGGACGGGACGGGCTGGGGCGAGGGTGTCGGCATCCTCGTGCTGGAGCGTCTGTCGGACGCGCGTCGTAACGGGCACCAGGTGCTCGCGGTGGTGCGGGGTTCCGCAGTCAACCAGGACGGTGCGTCGAACGGCCTGACGGCGCCGAACGGCCCGTCCCAGCAGCGCGTGATCAAGGCCGCGCTTGCGAACGCCCGGCTGACCGCCGCCGACGTGGACGTGGTGGAGGCGCACGGTACGGGTACGACGCTCGGCGACCCCATCGAGGCGCAGGCGCTCCTGGCGACGTACGGGCAGGACCGGCCCGAGGACAGGCCCTTGTGGCTCGGCTCGGTCAAGTCGAACATCGGGCACACCCAGGCCGCCGCCGGTGTCGCCGGCGTCATGAAGATGGTGCAGGCCCTGCGCCACGGCCAGATGCCCAGGACGCTGTACGCGGACACGCCGTCGTCGCACGTCGACTGGTCGGCGGGCGCGGTGGAGCTGCTGTCCGAGGCCCGCGACTGGCCCGCCGAGGACCGCCCCCGCCGTGCGGGCGTCTCAGCCTTCGGCGTCAGCGGCACGAACGCGCACGTCATCATCGAGGAAACCCCGGTGGAGGCGCCCGAGGCAGCGCCCGACGAGACACCTGGGGAGGGCTCCGAGACCGGCGCGGACACCACCGGAGGCGGTCTGCGACTCCCGCTGGTTCCGTGGCCGGTCTCGGCCAGGTCGGCTGCCGGCGTGTCCGCTCAGGCGGGTCGGTTGTTGCGGGCTGTCGAGGGTCTTGGTGTGGCGGATGTGGGTCTGTCCTTGGGGTCGGCTCGGTCGGGTCTGGAGCACCGGTCGGTGGTGCTGGGTGCGGATGCGGGTGAGTTGGGTGAGGGGTTGGCCGGGCTGGTGTCCGGGGATGTGGTGCCGGTCGAGGTGCGGGGTGGTCTGACCGGGTTCGTGTTCTCGGGTCAGGGTGGTCAGCGGGTCGGTATGGGTGTGGAGTTGGCGGATGCCTTTCCGGTGTTCGCGGCTGCGTTGGACGAGGTGTGTGCGCGGTTCGACGGCCTGTTGTCCCGGCCTCTGCGTGAGGTGATGTCCGATGATGCGGAGGCTTTGAGGAACACGGGTTGGGCGCAGCCTGCGATCTTCGCGGTCGAGGTTGCGTTGTTCAGGTTGGCGCAGTCGTGGGGCGTCGTCCCCGACCACCTCGTGGGGCACTCCGTCGGTGAGCTGGCGGCGGCACATGTGGCTGGTGTGCTGTCGCTGGAGGACGCGTGCCGGCTGGTGGCTGCCAGGGCCGCGCTGATGGGGGCGTTGCCTTCGGGTGGTGCGATGTGGGCGGTACGGGCGACCCTTGAAGAGGTCACTCCGTTCCTGGTGGATGGTGTGTCGGTGGCGGCGGTGAATGCTCCGGGGCAGGTGGTCCTGTCCGGTGTGCGTGAGGCCGTCGAAGCCGTGGCGTCCGCGCTTCCTGAGCGTCAGGGTCGTTGGCTGGAGGTCAGTCACGCGTTCCATTCGGCGTTGATGGACCCGATGCTGGACGAGTTCAGGGCCGTGGCGGATCAGCTTTCGTACGACCGCCCGCAGGTCCCGATCGTGTCGACGCTGACGGGCGAATCCGTCGAGGTGTTCACGGCCGCGTACTGGGTGGACCAGGTGCGGGGCACGGTCCGTTTCGCGGATGCCGTGACCCGGCTCAAGTCTCTGGGTGTGACGCGGTTCGTCGAGCTGGGTCCTGATGCGAGCCTGGTCGGGGCGGTCGGTGAGACCTGTGACGACAGGGTGTTCGCGGTGTCGTTGCTGCGCCGTGACCGGTCGGAGCCGGGTACGGCGGTTGCGGCGCTGAGCGGCCTGTGGGCGGAGGGCGGCCGGGTCGACTGGGCGGCGTTCTACGCCCCGACCGGTGCGGCTGTCGTCGAGCTGCCCACGTACGCCTTCCAGCGCGAGCGGTACTGGCCCCGGCCGGTACCGGTCGCGGCGGTCACGCCGACCGACGCGGACGCCGCACTCTGGGACGCCGTCAGTCGTGGCGACGCCGACGCGCTCGCCGCCGAACTCGGCATCGAGCCCGGGGTGCCGCTCAGCGACGCCCTCCCGGCACTGTCCGCCTGGCGCCGGCGCAGGGAGGAGCGCGCCGACATCGACCGACTGCACTACGAGGTCTCGTGGACGCCGGTCGGCCTCACCACGGGTCCCGGAGTGACCGGCCATTGGCTGTTGGTGGAGTCGGCTGCTGTTGAGGACGTTTGGGCGGATGCGCTGGCTGATGAGTTGTCGGTGCGTGGGGCTCGGGTGAGTCGTCTGCGGTTGGCGGCCGGGGATCTGGACCGGGAGGGTCTCGCCGGGCGGTTGGCGGAGTTCGCGGACTGCACTGGTGTCGTGTCGTTCCTGGGCCAGGACGAGAGTGATCACGCTTCGGGGGCACCCGGTGGGCTGGTCGCGTCTGTGGTGTTGGTGCAGGCGGTGGTTGATGCCGGTGTCGAGGGCCGTGTGTGGTCGGTGACGTCGGGTGCGGTGTCGGTGGGGCCCGGGGATGAGGTGACGTACCCCGTTCGCGCTGGTGTGTGGGGTCTTGGCCGGGTGGTGGCGTTGGAGGAGCCGGGTCGTTGGGGTGGCCTGGTTGACGTGCCTGTGCTGCTGGAGAGCGGTGCTGTCGGCCGGTTGGTCGAGGTGTTGGCGGGGGGTGTGGGTGACGAGGACGAGTTGGCGGTCCGTGGTGGTGCGGTCTTGGGGCGCCGGTTGGTTGGGTCGCCTGTGCGGTCCGGTGTGGAGACGTGGTCGCCGTCGGGGACGGTGTTGGTCACGGGTGGTACGGGTGTGTTGGGTGCTCGGGTTGCGCGCTGGGTCGTGGAGCGGGGCGCGGGGCGTGTGGTGTTGGTGAGCCGTCGGGGTTTGGAGGCTGACGGTGCGCGTGAGTTGCGTGATGGTTTGTGTGCGCTCGGTGCTGAGGTTGATGTGGTGGCGTGTGATGTCGGCTCGCGGGCTGATGTGGCGCGGCTTGTTGAGCGTTTTGATGTGTCGGCTGTGGTTCATGCGGCGGGTGTGTTGGATGACGGGGTTGTCGGTGGTCTGACGGCTGGTCGGGTCGGTGGTGTGTGGGGTCCGAAGGCTGGGGCTGCTTGGAATCTTCATCATGCGTTGGTTGGTCGGCGGTTGGATGCGTTCGTGGTGTTCTCGTCTGCTGCGGGTGTGTGGGGTGGTGCGGGTCAGGGTTCGTATGCGGCGGCGAATGCGGCGTTGGATGCGTTGGTGGAGTTTCGGCGTGCTCAGGGTTTGGTGGGTACGTCGGTGGCGTGGGGTCCTTGGGCCGAGGGTGGGATGGCGGACGACGCGGCCGTCGTCGCACGCCTCGGTCGGGGTGGTCTGTCTCCGTTGGATCCGGATGTTGCGGTGGGGCTTCTGGGGTCGGCTGTCGGGTGTGTGACGGTTGTCGACGTGGACTGGGCGCGGTTCGTTCCAGGGATGACCGCGTTGCGTACCAACCGGCTGTGGGACGTCATCGCACCCGGCGCGGCGGTGAGTCCTGACCGAGCAGTCTCTCCCGGTGACGGGATGCGTGACCGGTTGGCCGGACTGACGGGCGCCGCCCGCCGCGCCACCCTGCTGGGGACTGTGCGTGCCCAGGCGGCTGCCGTACTCGGCTTCGCCGACCCCGTGGCCATCGGGCCCGCCACCGCTTTCCGTGAGCTGGGCGTCGATTCCCTGATGGCCGTGGAACTGCGCAACGCACTGGCCACGGTCACCGGGCTCACCCTCGCCTCGACCATCGTGTTCGACCACCCGTCCGTGGAGGCGCTGACCGACGAACTGCTGACCCGCCTCTTCGGCACCGCCCAGGACGCTGCCTTCACCCCGGACAGGACTGCCCCGCCGGCCGACGCGGATGACCCGGTGGTCGTGGTGGGCATGGGCTGCCGGTTCCCCGGTGGGGTCGGCTCGCCCGAGGATCTGTGGCGACTGCTGGCCGGCGGCGTCGACGCCATGGGCCCCTTCCCGGCCGACCGAGGCTGGGCGGCCATAGAGGCCCTTGCCGCCACCGGTGACTACGCCCGCGTGGGCGGCTTCCTGGAGGGCGCGGCTGATTTCGATGCCGGTCTGTTCGGGATATCGCCGCGTGAGGCGTTCGCGATGGACCCGCAGCAGCGGCTGCTCCTCGAAGTCGTGTGGGAGTCGCTGGAGCGGTCCGGGATATCGCCTGTCTCGTTGCGTGGGTTGCCGGTGGGTGTCTTCGCCGGTACGAACGGGCAGGACTACCCGGCCGCGTTGGCATTGGCGGGAGAGTCTGCGGAGGGTTACGGCGGGACAGGCAGTTCCGCGAGTGTCCTCTCGGGTCGTGTGTCGTACGCCTTGGGCTTCGAGGGCCCGGCGGTCACGATCGACACGGCTTGCTCCTCGTCTCTCGTCGCGATGCATATGGCCGCACAGTCGCTCAGGTCGGGCGAGTGCTCTCTGGCGCTTGCCGGTGGTGTGACGGTGATGTCCACGCCGGGCGCCTTCGTCGACTTCGAGCGTCAGGGTGGTCTTGCCGGCGACGGGCGGTGCAAGGCGTTCTCGGACGACGCCGACGGCACGGGCTGGGGCGAGGGCGTAGGCGTCCTGGTCCTGGAGCGGCTGTCGGACGCGCGGCGTCATGGCCATCGTGTGCTGGCCGCGCTGCGGGGTTCCGCGGTGAACCAGGACGGTGCGTCCAACGGTCTGACGGCGCCGAACGGCCCGTCGCAGCAGCGCGTGATCAGGGCCGCGCTGGCGAACGCCCAGCTGAGCCCCGCCGACGTGGACGCGGTCGAGGCGCACGGCACGGGTACGTCTCTCGGTGATCCGATCGAGGCGCAGGCGCTGCTGGCGACGTACGGGCAGGACCGGCCCGAGGGCATTCCGCTGCGGTTGGGGTCGATCAAGTCCAACGTCGGTCACACGCAGGCGGCTGCGGGTGTCGCGGGCGTGATGAAGATGATCCTCGCCATGGAGCACGGTCTTCTGCCGAAGACGCTGTACGCCGACACGCCGTCCTCGCATGTGGACTGGTCGGCGGGCGCGGTGGAGCTGCTGTCCGAAGCGCGCGAGTGGCGCGGGACGGATCGGCTTCGGCGGGCGGGTGTGTCGTCGTTCGGTGTGAGCGGTACCAACGCGCACGTGATCATCGAGGAGGCACCGGCCCAGCCGTCGGTGCCGGAGGCCGAGGACGTTCGGGAGCTGCCGGTCGTTCCGTGGCTGGTCTCGGCGCGGTCGCGTGAAGGCGTGTCCGCGCAGGCGGCGCGACTGCTGCCCGCCGCCGGTGAACTCGCCCCCGCTTGCGTGGGGTTGTCGCTGGCTACCACCCGGGCAGGTCTGGAGCACCGGGCGGTCGTCCTCGGTGCGGACTCCGACGAACTGTGCGAGCGGCTGGCGGTACTGGCGGCAGGTGGGCCCGCCCAGGTCTCGGGTCTCGCTGGGACAGGTCTGACCGGGTTCGTGTTCTCGGGTCAGGGTGGTCAGCGGGTCGGCATGGGCGTGGAGTTGGCCTCCGTGTTCCCCGTGTTCGCCGAGGCGCTCGACGAGGTGTGTGCGCGGTTCGACGGGTTGTTGGACCGGCCTCTGCGTGAGGTGATGTCCGGTGATGCCGAGGCTTTGAGGGGTACGGGTTGGGCGCAGCCTGCGATCTTCGCGGTCGAGGTGGCGTTGTTCCGGTTGGTGGAGTCGTGGGATGTCAGGCCGGATTATCTGGTCGGTCACTCCGTCGGTGAGCTGGCGGCTGCGCACGTGGCTGGTGTGCTGTCGCTGGACGACGCGTGCCGGCTCGTCGCCTCGCGGGCTGGGCTGATGGGGGCGCTGCCTTCGGGCGGTGCGATGTGGGCTGTGCGGGCGACCCCGGAGGAGGTCGCTCCGTTCCTGGTGGATGGTGTGTCGGTGGCGGCGGTGAACGCGCCGGGGCAGGTGGTCCTGTCCGGTGCGCGTGAGACCGTCGAGCAGGTGGCGTCCGCACTCTCCGACCGTCAGGGGCGTTGGCTGGAGGTCAGTCACGCGTTCCACTCGGCGTTGATGGACCCGATGCTGGACGAGTTCAGGGCCGTGGCGGATCAGCTTTCGTACGACCGTCCGCAGGTCCCGATCGTCTCCACGCTGACCGGGGAGGACGTGGAGGAGTTCACTGCTTCGTACTGGGTGGAGCAGGTGCGGGGTACGGTCCGTTTCGCGGATGCCGTGACCCGGCTCAAGTCTCTGGGCGTGACGCGCTTCGTCGAGCTCGGTCCCGACGCGAGTCTGGTCGGGGCGATCGGTGAGACCTGTGAGGACGTGCTCGCGGTGCCGGTTCTGCACCGTAAGCGTCCGGAGTCCACCGCCGTCGTGTCCGCCCTGGCCCAGCTGTGGGTCTCCGGCGGTGACGTCGACTGGGCGGCCTTCTACGCACCCACCGGCGCCCGTGTCACCGACCTGCCCACCTACGCCTTCCAGCACCGCCGCTACTGGCCCACCACCCGCACCGACAGCCGCACGATCTCCGGCCCTGCCACCGACGGCGCGCTCTGGGACATCGTCGCGGGCGGGGACGTCGAGACATTCACGACCGCGCTGGGGGTCTCCACCCAGGCCGGACCCGAGGACGTCCTCTCGGCGCTCGGCACCTGGCAACGCAGGCAGTCCGCGTCGGCCGGACTCGACCGGCTCTGCTACCGCGCCGACTGGACACCGACCGGCCCCGCGAACGCCGTCGACGTGTCGGGCGGTTGGCTGATCGTCGAGCCCGTGGAGGGCGATGAGCCCTGGGCCGAGCCTCTCGCCGGTGCACTGGCGGCGCGCGGCGCGAGGGTGACGAGGCTGCGGCTCGGTGCCGGGGACCTGGACCGGGCTGCCCTGGCCGGGCGTCTGGCGGAGTTCGCCGACTGCGGCAGGGTGGTGTCGTTCCTCGGCCAGGACGAGACCGGGCACCCGGAACACGCCGGACCGGCGCTCGGCCTGACGGCCACGGCGGCCCTGTGCCAGGCCGTGGGGGACGCCGATCTGAACTCCCGCGTATGGGCTGTCACATCGGGCGCGGTGTCCATCGGACCGGGTGACGAACTGACGCATCCGGTGCGGGCCGCCGTGTGGGGACTCGGCCGGGTCGCGGCCCTGGAGGAGCCGGACCGCTGGGGCGGTCTCGTCGACGTACCGGAGAAGCCCGAGGGTTCCGGTGTCGATCGGCTGATGGAGGTTCTGGCCGGGGGCGCCGGGGACGAGGACCAGTTGGCGCTGCGTGGCGGTGCGGTGATGGGCCGCAGGCTCGCTCCCGCCTCGCTGCGGACCACGGGCGCGGCCTGGACGCCGTCCGGCGCCGTGTTGATCACCGGCGGTACGGGCGCCCTCGGCGCGCGGATCGCGCGGATGGCCGTCGACCGGGGCGCGGAGCATATCGCCCTGGTGAGTCGGCGTGGTGCGGAGGCGCCCGGCGCTGCCGAGCTCCGCGACGTACTCCAGGAGCGCGGTGCGACCGTCACCTTCGCCGTCTGCGACATCACCGACCGGGACGCCCTCGCGGCGGCCGTCGCGATGATCGAGTCCGAAGGCCCGGCGATCCGGTCCGTCTTCCACACCGCCGGTCTCACCCAGGCCGTCGCCCTGCGCGAGACCTCCGCGGACGACCTGGCCGCGATGCTGGGCGCGAAGGTCACCGGTGCGGTGAACCTCGACGCGCTGCTCGGCGAGCGGGACCTCGACGCCTTCGTGCTCTACTCCTCCATCGCCGCCACCTGGGGCAGCGGAGGCCAGAGCGGCTACGCCGCCGCCAACGCCTGCCTCGACGCCCTCGCGACCCGTCGCCGCGCCCAGGGGAAGGCGGCCACGTCGATCGCCTGGGGCCCGTGGGGCGGCGGAGGCATGGCCGCGGCCGAGGGGGCCCAGGACGACCTCCTGCGCCGTGGTCTGCCCGCCCTGTCGCCCGACGACGCGATGGCCGCGCTGGAACTGGCCCTCACCGGCGACGCTCCCTGCGTGACCGTGGTGGACGTCGACTGGGACCGGTTCCTGCCCACCTTCACCGTGCGGCGGCCCAGCCCGCTGCTGGCCGGACTCGGAGACGTACAGCAGGACGAAGAGGAGCGGGGCGGCACCGTCAGCGCGCTGGGCGAGCTGCTGCGCGACCTGGACGACCGGGACCGGCGCCGCAAGGTCCTCGAACTCGTGCGCGGAGAGGCCGCGGCCGCTCTCGGCCACTCCGGAACCGCCGCGATCGAACCGGCACGCGCCTTCCGTGACCTCGGGTTCGACTCGCTCACCGCGGTCGAGTTCCGCGACCGGATGAAGACGGTCACCGGACTGTCCCTCCCGAGCACGCTGGTCTTCGACCACCCGACGGCGGAGGCGCTCACCGACTTCCTCGTCGACGGGCAGGCAGGCACCGAGCGGGCGCCCGATCTCTTCGCGCCCGATCGCGCCGTCCCGGACGAGCCGATCGCGATCGTCTCGATGGGCTGCCGCTTCCCCGGTGGGGTCACCGACGCGGAGGGCCTGTGGCGGCTGTTGTCCGGCTCGGTCGACGCCATCAGCCCGTTCCCCGAGGACCGGGGCTGGGAACTGGACGGCCTCGACGCGTCCGGCTCGTCGTTCCGCCGGGAGGGCGGGTTCCTCGACGACGCCGCAGGCTTCGACGCCGGCTTCTTCGGAATCTCCTCGCGTGAGGCGCTGGCGATGGACCCGCAGCAGCGCCTGCTGTTGGAGGTCGCCTGGGAGTCCCTGGAACGCGCGGGCATCGCCCCGCTCTCCATGCGGGGCGAGAAGGTCGGCGTCTTCGTCGGCGCAGGCGGTTCCGGCTACCTCAGCAACGTGCACGACGTCCCCGACGGCGTCGGCGGTCACCTCATCACCGGCAACTCGGGCAGTGTGCTCTCGGGCCGCATCTCGTACGTGCTCGGAATCGAGGGCCCGGCGGTCACCGTCGACACGGCCTGCTCGTCCTCGCTGGTGGCGCTCCACCTCGCCGTGCAGGCACTGCGTTCGGGGGAGTGCTCCCTCGCGCTGGCCGGCGGTGCGACGATCATCGCCAGCCCGGACGCGTTCATCGACTTCGCGCACCAGGGCGGCCTCGCCGTCGACGGCCGCTGCAAGGCGTTCTCCGACGACGCCGACGGCACGGGCTGGGGCGAGGGCGTGGGCCTGCTCCTCGTGGAGCGCCTGTCCGACGCACAGCGCAACGGGCACCAGGTGCTCGCTGTGGTGCGTGGTTCCGCGGTGAACCAGGATGGTGCGTCGAATGGTCTGACGGCGCCGAACGGTCCGTCGCAGCAGCGGGTGATCCGTCAGGCGCTGGCGAACGCGCGGTTGGGTTCTGCTGACGTGGACGTGGTGGAGGCGCACGGTACGGGTACGTCCCTCGGCGACCCGATCGAGGCGCAGGCGTTGTTGGCGACGTACGGGCAGGACCGGCCGGAGGGGAGTCCGTTGTGGCTCGGCTCGGTCAAGTCGAACCTGGGGCACACGCAGGCCGCCGCCGGTGTCGCCGGTGTCATGAAGATGGTCCTCGCACTGCGGCACGGGCTCATGCCCCGCACCCTGTACGCCGGTACGCCGTCGTCGCACGTGGACTGGTCGGCGGGTGCGGTGGAGCTGCTGTCCGAGGCGCGCGACTGGCCGCGCGAGGACCGGCCGCGCCGGGCGGGGATCTCCGCGTTCGGTGTCAGCGGTACGAACGCCCACGTGATCGTCGAGGAGGCGCCCGCCTTCGCCGAACCCGCCCTCACCGAACCCACCTCCGGCGAACCCGCCGAACCGGCCGTCGACGCCGTGCTGCCGGTCGTGCCCTGGCCGGTGTCGGCGCGCTCCGAGGACGGCCTGACCGCGCAGGCGGCGCGGCTGGCCTCCGGGCTGCCGGACCGGGACGCAGTGGACATCGGATGGTCGCTGGCGACGACCCGGGCCGCCCTCGAACACCGGGCGGTCGTGCTCGGCGCCGACACGGACGAGCTGCGCACTCGGCTCGAAGCCCTGGGTGCGGGACAGCCGGCCCCGGGGCTGGTGTCCGGAGTGACCGGCCGCGGGCTCACCGGGTTCGTCTTCTCGGGGCAGGGTGGTCAGCGGGCCGGTATGGGCCGCGAACTGGCAGAGGCCTTCCCGGTGTTCGCGACCGCGCTGGACGAGGTGTGCGCACACTTCGAGGGGCTCCGCGAGGTGATGGCCGATGACCCCGACGGGTTGAGGAACACCGGCTGGGCACAGCCCGCGCTGTTCGCGTTCGAGGTGGCCTCGTACCGGCTGCTGGAGTCCTGGGGGATCGTCCCGGACCATCTCGTCGGCCATTCGGTCGGCGAACTGGCCGCCGCGCACGTCGCCGGTGTCCTCACCCTGCCGGATGCGTGCCGACT
Organism: Streptomyces sp. NPDC049970; assembly: GCF_040660235.1. NCBI lineage: Bacteria > Bacillati > Actinomycetota > Actinomycetes > Kitasatosporales > Streptomycetaceae > Streptomyces > Streptomyces sp. NPDC049970. The sequence continues at coordinate 493,146 of NZ_JBFALP010000002.1, forward strand.
CGTCGCCGCGCGTGCCGAGCTGATGCGGGCGCTACCGTCCGGCGGCGCGATGTGGGCCGTACGCGCGACTGCCGACGAGATCGCCCCGTACCTCGACGACGAGGTGTCGGTGGCCGCGGTGAACGCCCCGGGCCAGGTCGTGCTGTCCGGAACGCGGCAGGCCGTCGAAGCCGTCGCCGCCGAACTCTCCGACCGCCAGGGCCGTTGGCTGGACGTCAGCCACGCCTTCCACTCGGCGCTCATGGACCCGATGCTCGACGCGTTCGCGGAAGTCGCGGCGACCGTGGCCTACGCACGCCCCAGGATCCCGGTCGTCTCCACCCTGACCGGCGAGCCGGTCGAGCGGTTCGACGCGCGGTACTGGAGCGACCAGGTGCGCGGCACAGTGGCGTTCGCCGACGCGATCACCCACCTCGCATCGCTCGGCGTCACCCGCTACGTCGAGCTGGGCCCGGACGCGAGCCTCATCGGCGCGATCGGCGAGACGCACGACGGCGCGGTCGCCGTACCGCTGGCCCAACGCGATCGCCCCGAGCCCAGGACCGCCGTGACGGCCCTGGCCAGGCTCTGGTGCGACGGCGCCGACGTCGACTGGGCAGCGCTCTTCGCGGGCACCGGAGCGCGTACGGCCGACCTGCCGACCTACGCCTTCCAGCGCAGCCGCCACTGGCTGGACGGAGGCACCGGACCGCTGCACGCCGGCGCGATGGGCGCCGACCCCCTCAAACACCCGGTGCTGAGCGCCGTCGTGGAACTCTCCGACGGCGGCGGCCACGTCTTCACCGGCCGCATATCCGCCCGCACGCATCCCTGGCTGGCCGAACACCGGGTCGCTGACGAGGCCGTCTTCCCCGGCACCGGATACATCGAACTCGCCGTCCGGGCCGGCGACGAACTGGCCTGCGACCGGGTCGAGGAACTCGTCCTCGAAACACCGCTGGTGCTGCCCGAGCGGCAGGCGGTCCAGGTCCAGGTGCTCGTCGAGCCGGCGGACGCCGCCGGCGCCCGCACCTTCCGCATCAGCTCCCGCGCCGAGGGAACCCCGGAGTGGAGCCGACACGCGAGCGGTGTCCTCGGGGCCGCCCGCGGGCAGCGGGCCACGGCTCTCGGCACGTGGCCGCCCGCGGGAGCCACCCCGGTCGACATCGAGGGCCACTACCCGGCCCGTGCCGAGCGCGGATTCGCGTACGGCGCCGTCTACCAGGGGCTCACAGCCGTGTGGCACCGGGACGGTGAGCTCTTCGCCGAGGTCGCGATCCCGGACGAGTTCCGCGCCGAGGCCGACCGGTACGGCCTCCACCCGGCCGTCCTGGACGCCGCGCTCCAGGCCCTGTCGTACGACGTACGGTCCGCCGGTGCCGCACGCCTGCCGTTCGTCTGGAGCGGCGTCACCCTGCACGCCACCGGCGCGTCGATGCTGAGGGCAGCCCTCACACCCGGCGCGGCCGAGGGCAGCTACGTCGTCACCGTCGCGGACACCACCGGCGAACCCGTCCTGACCGCCGACGCGTTGACCCTTCGCCCGTACGACGGCACACCGTTCACGGTTGCCCCCGCCCCGGCGGATGCCGTCACCGCGGACGCCCCGGCCGACGCCGTTACGGCCGGCCACGACACCACCGCCACGGAGCGCCGCCCCGTACGCCGCAAGGCAGCTGCCGCCGTCTCGGGCGGCGGGCAGGCACTTCGCGACCGGCTTTCCGCGCTGCCGTCGGACGAGCAGCGCGGCGCCCTGCTGGAGATCGTCAGCCGCCGGGCGGCGATCGTGCTGGAGCAGCCCGCCGCACAGGCGGTGAACGAGGACCTCGCCTTCCGCGAACTCGGGTTCACCTCCCTCACCGCGGTTCAACTGCGCGAGGCACTGAGCGAGGAGACCGGGCTGAGGCTGCCCGCGACACTCGTCTTCGACTACCCGACCCCGCGCGCCCTGGTCGACCACCTGCGCGAGGAACTGCTGGGCGCACCAGAGTCCGCCGCAGCGCCGGCGGGCCGGCCCACCGACGCCTCGGCTCTCGACGAGCCCATCGCCATCATCGGCATGAGCTGCCGGTACCCCGGCGGAGTGAGCACCGCGGAAGAGCTCTGGCAACTCGTCGCCGACGGCACCGACGCGGTCTCCGGCTTCCCGACCGACCGAGGCTGGGACCTGGACGCGCTGTACGACCCGGACCCGGACAACCCGGGCACCTGCTACGTCCACGAGGGCGGGTTCCTGCACGACGCCAGCCGGTTCGACGCCACCTTCTTCGGCATCTCCCCGCGTGAGGCCGTCGCGATGGACCCGCAGCAGCGACTGCTCCTGGAGATCTCCTGGGAGGCGATGGAGCACGCCGGATTCGACGTGCGAACCCTGCGCGGCAGCAGCACCGGCGTCTTCGCGGGAGTGACCTACCAGGACTACGGCGGTCTGCTCGCCGCGGCCAAGGACAGCTTCGAGGGCTTCCTCGGCACCGGTAACTCGCCCAGCGTGCTCTCCGGCCGGGTCGCCTACTCCTTCGGGCTCGAAGGACCCGCGCTCACCATCGACACGGCCTGCTCGTCGTCCCTGGTCGCACTGCACTCCGCCTGCCAGGCGCTGCGCGAGGGGGACTGCACGATGGCGCTCGCGGGCGGCGTGACGATCATGTCGACCCCGATCTCGCTCATCGAGTTCAGCCGGCAGCGCGCGCTCGCCGTGGACGGCCGTTCCAAGCCCTTCTCGGACGACGCCGACGGGGCCAGCTGGGCCGAGGGCGCCGGAATGCTGCTGCTGGAGCGTCTGTCGGACGCACAGCGCAACGGTCATCGGGTGCTTGCTGTGGTGCGTGGTTCTGCGGTGAATCAGGATGGTGCGTCGAATGGTCTGACGGCGCCGAACGGTCCGTCGCAGCAGCGGGTGATCCGTCAGGCGCTGGCGAACGCGCGGCTGAGCTCTGCTGACGTGGACGTGGTGGAGGCGCACGGCACGGGCACGTCCCTCGGCGACCCGATCGAGGCACAGGCGCTGCTGGCGACGTACGGCCAGGACCGCTCCGAGGACCGTCCGCTGTGGCTCGGCTCGATCAAGTCCAACATCGGCCACGCGCAGGCGGCGGCCGGTGTCGCCGGGATGATCAAGATGGTGCAGGCCATGCGGCACGGCATGGTGCCGAAGTCGTTGCATCTGGGTACGCCGTCGTCGCATGTGGACTGGTCGGCGGGTGCGGTGGAGTTGCTGTCCGAGGCGCGTGAGTGGCCGGTGGGGGAGCGTCCGCGTCGGGCTGGGGTGTCGGCGTTCGGGATGAGTGGTACGAACGCGCACGTGATTCTGGAGGAGGCGCCGGCTGAGGAGCCGGTCGTGCGTGTGGAGTCCGGGGTTCCGTCGGTGGTGCCGTGGGTGGTGTCGGGGCGTAGTGGTGCTGCGTTGCGGGGTCAGGCTGCGTCGTTGGCTGGGGTTGTGGGCCGGGCTGATCCGGTTGATGTGGGTTGGTCGTTGCTGAGTACGCGTGCGCGGTTCGAGCACCGTGCCGTGGTGACTGGTGCGCTTGCGTCTGGTTTGGGTGCGTTGGCTTCGGGTGAGCCGGCGGTTGGTGTGGTGTCGGGTGTGGTGGGTCCGGTGGGGCGGACTGTGTTCGTGTTCCCGGGTCAGGGTGCTCAGTGGGCCGGTATGGGTGCCGGTTTGCTGGAGTCGTCGGCGGTGTTCGCGGGTGTGGTGGCTGAGTGCGAGGCTGCGATGTCCGGGTTGGTGGATTGGTCGGTGACGGCTGTTCTGCGTGGTGATGCGGGTGCGCCGTCGTTCGATCGGGTGGATGTGGTGCAGCCGGCGTCGTTCGTGGTGATGGTCGCCTTGGCGGCGTTGTGGCGTTCGTACGGTGTGGAGCCTGCCGCTGTGGTGGGTCATTCGCAGGGTGAGATCGCTGCCGCGTGTGTGGCGGGTGCGTTGTCACTTGAGGACGCCGTGCGGGTGGTGGTGGCTCGTTCGGCGTCGATCGCGGCGTTGTCGGGTGGTCGGGGGACGATGGCTTCGCTGGGAGTTTCGGTGGAGCGGGCCGAGGAGTTGTTGGCTCCTTGGTCGGGTCGGGTTTCGGTGGCTGCGGTGAACGGTCCGTCGCAGGTGGTGGTCTCGGGTGAGGTCGCCGCGGTGGAGGCCGTGGTCGCGGAGTGTGAGCGTTCCGGGGCGCGTGCGCGTCGGATAGCGGTGGATTACGCGTCGCATTCGGCGGCGATGGATGTGCTGCGTGACGAGGTGACCGAGGCGCTGGGTGATGTAGCTCCGCGTGCGGGTTCGGTGCCGTTGTTGTCCACCGTCTCGGGTGAGTTCGTCGACGGTTCGGGGATGGACGCCGAGTACTGGTTCACGAATCTGCGTTCGCGGGTCCGGTTCGCGGAGGCTGTGGAGAGGCTGGTTGCGGAGGGTTTCGGGACGTTCGTCGAGGTGTCGTCGCACCCGGTGCTGACCACCGCCGTGCAGGAGATCGTGGAGGCGTCCGGTGAGGGCGTCGTCACCGGGTCGTTGCGTCGTGACGACGGCGGTCTGGACCGGTTCCTCTCCAGTGCCGCCGAGTTGTGGGTGCGCGGAGTCCAGGTCGACTGGACGGTCCCCTTCGAGGGTGCCCACCCCCGCAACGTCGACCTGCCGACCTACGCCTTCCAACGGCACAGCTACTGGCCCGAGTTCGACTGGGCGCCCGTGGCCGTCGCCGACGAGGGCACCGCAGCGGACAGTGAGTTCTGGGCAGCCGTCGAGAGGGCGGACGCCGGTGCGCTGGCCGGCACGCTGGGCACCGGGACGGACGTCCTCGAGCCGCTGCTCCCGGCACTCGCGGACTGGCGTCGCCGTCAGCGCGAGCAGAACGCCACCGACTCCTGGCGCTACCGCGTCAACTGGACGCCGCTGAACGTGGCGGACTCCGCAACCGTGACCGGTACGTACCTCATAGTGACGCCCCTTGACGACGCGGCCGAGCACTGGGCCGAGGCGGTCGCCGAGGAACTGGCCGCCAGGGGCGGTACCTCCCTCCGGCTGTCGCTCGGTGAGACCGACCTGGACCGTACGGCGCTCGGAGAACGGCTCGCCGACCTCGAAGAACTCGCCGGTGTCGTGTCCCTCCTGGCCTGGGACGAGCACGAGAGCGGGCTCCCCGGTCTGGCCGTCGGCCTCGGGCTGACGTCCCTCCTGTTGCAGGCCCTCGGGGACAGAGAACTCGTCGCGCCGGTGTGGTCGTTGACGTCCGGCGCGGTGTCGGTCGCCCGCTGGGACGCGGTGACCCGCCCGGGACAGGCCGCGGTCTGGGGCCTCGGCCGTGTTGCCGCGCTCGAGCACCCCGACCGCTGGGGCGGTCTCGTCGACGTACCGGCGGAGGCCGACGCGCGTGCCGCACACCGTGTGGTGAACGCGATCGTCGCGGCGGACGAGGACCAGATCGCGCTGCGCGCCTCCGGCCTCTTCGGGCGACGCCTGGTCCGCGCGCCCCGCCCGACGGGCGCGGACGGCCGGTGGACGCCGTCCGGCACCGTCCTGATCACCGGTGGCACGGGCGCCCTGGGTGCCAGGGTCGCCCGCTGGGCCGTCGAGCAGGGCGCCGAGCACGTGGTGCTCACGAGCAGGCGCGGCGCGGACGCCCCGGGCGCTCCGGAGCTCGCCCGCGAGCTGGAGTCCCTCGGTGGCCGAGTCACCCTCGCGGCCTGCGACGTGGCGGACCGCGATCAGCTCGCGGCGCTCCTCTCCGGACTGACGTCCGGCGATACGGCGAAGCTGACGGCAGTCGTGCACGCCGCGGGTGTCCTGGACGACGGCATCCTCGACGCGCTCAGCCCGTCACGTATCGCCGGTGTCATGGCACCCAAGGCGCGCGCCGCGCTCCTTCTGGACGAGGTGACCCGCGAACTCGGCACGGAACTGGACGCGTTCGTCATGTTCGCCTCCACGGCCGGCGTCTGGGGCGGGCCCGGCCAAGCCAACTACGCGGCCGCGAACGCGGTTCTCGACGCGCTCGCCGAGAACCGGCGGGCCGACGGACTCGCCGCCACCTCCCTCGCGTGGGGCCCGTGGTCCGACGCGGGCATGGCGGACAGTGCCGCGATCGAGGCACGGCAGCGCAAGGGCGGTGTCCGCTCGCTGGACCCCGGATCAGCCGTCACCGTGCTCCAGCAGGCCGTCGGCGACGGCGAGGCCACGCTCACCGTGGCCGGCATCGACTGGGGTACCTACGCACCCGCCTTCACGTCGAGCCGCCGCAGCACGCTCCTCGACGCGATCCCGGAAGCCCGTGAGGCGCTCGACGCCGACGGAGGCGACGGACCCGCCGGGAGCCCCGACTCGCTCGCGGCCCGCCTCGCCGGGCTCACCGTGGCCGAGCGGGACCGGGAGCTGCTCGACCTCGTCCGCAGGCACGTCGCCGCGGTGCTGGGCTTCGCCGCTCCCACCGATGTGGAGCCCGCCCAGGCGTTCTCCGACATCGGCTTCGACTCGCTCACCGCGGTCGAGCTGCGCAACCGGCTCGGTCTGGTCACCGGCCTCAGGCTGCCCGCGACACTGATCTTCGACCACCCGACCCCGAACGCCCTGGTCCGCCTGCTCCGGCAGGAACTCGTCGGCGCGGCGGAACCGCTCCCGGCGACGGACGCCGCACCGGCGCGGGGGAGGACACCCGGCTCCACCGGGGCGGACGACGACCGGATCGCCATCATCGGTATGAGCTGCCGGCTGCCGGGCGGAGTCTCCTCACCCGAGGAGTACTGGCGCCTGCTCGCCAGCGGCACCGACGCGATATCCGAGTTCCCGACCGACCGCGGCTGGGACGTGGACGGGGTGTACGACCCGGACCCGGACAAGGCCGGCACGACGTACACCCGGCACGGTGGCTTCGTCGACGGCATCGGAGGATTCGACGCCACGCTGTTCGGCATCAACCCGCGTGAAGCCGTGTCGATGGACCCGCAGCAGCGGCTGCTCCTGGAGAGCGTCTGGGAGGCCGCCGAGCGGGCGGGCATCGACCCGCTGTCACTGGCCGGAAGCCGTACGGGCATGTTCGCCGGGAGCAACGGATCCGACTACGGCGGCCTGCTGCTGGCCTCCGCACAGGGTGCGGACGGCTACTTCATGACCGGCAACGCCGCGAGTGTCCTGTCAGGCCGCGTCGCGTACGCCCTGGGGCTGGAAGGCCCCGCGGTCACGGTCGACACGGCCTGCTCGTCCTCCCTCGTCGCGCTGCACCTCGCGGCGCAGGCGCTGCGCAACGACGAGTGCTCGCTCGCGGTGGCGGGCGGCGTCACACTGCTGTCCACACCGTCGCCGTTCGTGAGCTTCAGCCGCCAGCACGGCCTCGCGGTCGACGGCCGCTGCAAGGCGTTCTCGGACGAGGCCGACGGCACCGGCTGGGCGGAAGGCGTCGGCGTCCTCGTGCTGGAGCGGCTCTCCGACGCCCGCCGCAACGGACACACGGTGCTCGCGCTCGTGAGCGGCAGTGCCACCAACCAGGACGGCGCGTCCAACGGACTGACGGCGCCCAACGGGCCGTCCCAGCAGCGGGTCATCCGGCAGGCGCTGGCGAGTGCGGGGCTGTCCGCGCGGGACGTCGACGCCGTCGAGGCGCACGGCACCGGCACCACGCTCGGCGACCCGATCGAGGCGCAGGCCCTGCTGGCGACGTACGGCCAGGACCGGCCCGAGGACCGGCCGCTGTGGCTCGGCTCGGTGAAGTCCAACATCGGCCACACCCAGGCCGCCGCAGGTGTCGCCGGGCTGATGAAGGTGGTGCTGGCCATGCGGCACGAGCTGCTGCCCCGCACCCTGCACGCCGGCACGCCGTCCACACACGTGGACTGGTCGGACGGTGCCGTGGAACTGGTCTCCGAGCCGAGGCAGTGGCCGCGCGGCGACCGCCCGAGGCGTGCCGGTGTGTCGTCCTTCGGCATCAGCGGCACCAACGCACACGTGATCATCGAGGAGGCTCCGGCCACCGCGGAGACCCCCGCCGCCACTCCCGAGGTACGCCTCCCGCTCGTCCCGTGGCCGGTGGCCGCGAAGACGTCCGCCGCGCTGGCCGAGCAGGCCCTGCGCCTGGAGCCCGCGGTCTCCGATGCCGAACCGGTGGACGTGGGACTCTCGCTGGCCACGACCAGGGCAGCCCTCGAACACCGGGCCGTCGTCCTCGGGGCCGACACCGCCGAGCTCCGGACCCGGCTCACGGCCCTCGCGGCCGGGGAGCCGACACCCGACACCCCGACCGGCACCGCGCGCACCGGCGCGACCGCCTTCGTGTTCTCCGGGCAGGGCGGCCAACGGGTCGGCATGGGACGCGAACTCGCCGACACCTTCCCCGTGTTCGCGACCGCACTGGACGAGGTGTGCGCCCACTTCGACGCACTGCTCGACCTGCCGCTGCGCGAGGTCGCCCTCACCGGCCCCGCCGAACTGCTGGACAACACCGGCTGGGCACAACCCGCGCTGTTCGCGGTCGAAGTGGCCCTCTTCCGGCTGTACGAGTCGTGGGGCGTGACCCCGGACTACCTCGTCGGCCACTCGGTCGGTGAACTCGCCGCCGCCCACGTCGCCGGAGTCATGTCCCTGGACGACGCGTGCCGTCTCGTGGCCGCACGGGCCGGCCTGATGCGCGCGCTGCCGCCCGGCGGCGCGATGTGGGCCGTACGCGCGTCCCTGGAGGAGGTGACACCCCTCCTCGGTGACGAGGTCTCCGTGGCCGCGGTCAACGCACCCGGTCAGGTGGTCGTCTCCGGAACCCGTGCGGGCGTCGAGGCCGTCGAGGCGGCGCTCCCCGGCAGGCGGGGCCGCCGGCTGGACGTCAGCCACGCCTTCCACTCGGCGCTGATGGAACCGATGCTCGCCGAGTTCACCGCCGCCGCCGCATCGTCGGCGTACGAGCGGCCGAGGATTCCGATCGTCTCCACGCTCACCGGCGAGCCGGTCGAGGAGTTCACCCCGGAGTACTGGGCCGACCAGGTGCGCGGCACGGTGGTGTTCGCCGACGCGATCAGCCGCCTGGCCGCCCTCGGCGTCACCCGCTTCGTGGAGGTCGGCCCCGACGCCACCCTCGTCGGAGCGATCTCCGAGACCTGCGAAGAGGCGCTCGCCGTGCCCGTCCTGCACCGTGAGCGCCCCGAGGCCGCCTCCGCAGTCACGGCACTCGCGCACCTGTGGGTGTCCGGCGCGGCCGTCGACTGGGCGGCGTTCCACGTCCCCACCGGAGCCCGGGTTACCCCGCTGCCGACCTACGCCTTCCAGCGGAAGCCGTACTGGCCGACCCCGCCGGTGCGCCGGCCCGGCGACGTGGCGGCGGCCGGTCTGTCCGACGCAGGACACCCGCTGCTCGGTGCCGCGGTCCCGCTGGCCGGCGACGACGGGTACCTGTTCACGGGCCGGATCGGCGTACGGGACCTGCCGTGGCTGGCCGACCACGAGGTGATGGGCACGGTCCTCCTCCCCGGCACCGCCTTCCTCGAACTGGCCGTACGCGCGGCCGACGAGGCCGGCTGCGACCGGGTGGAGGAACTCACCCTGGCCGCGCCGCTGGTGCTGCCCGACGACGGCGCCGTACAACTCCAGGTCGTCGTCGGCGCACCGGACGAGGCCGGGCTGCGGCCCCTGCGACTCCACGCGCGCCCCGAGAGCGCCCCTGCGGACGCCCCGTGGACGCTGCACGCCGCCGGCACCGTCGGCACCGGACGCCCGGAGCCCGCGTACGACTTCGCCGCCTGGCCCCCGCCGGGAGCCGAGGCCGTCGACGTCTCCGACTTCTACGAGATGTACCGCCAGGGCGGATTCGCGTACGGCCCCTCCTTCCAGGGCCTGCGCCGCGTCTGGCGGGCCGGGGACGACGTGTTCGCCGAGGTCACGCTGCCCGAGCCGTACGCCACCGAGGCCGCCGGCTACGGGCTGCACCCGCCGCTGCTCGACGCCGCTCTGCAGGCCCTGACGTTCGTCGCGCTCGACGGCAGCGGACGCAGCAGGCTGCCGTTCGCCTGGTCGGGAGTCTCCCTGTACGCCTCGGGCGCGTCGAGCCTGCGCGTACGGCTGTCGCAGGTGGGGCCGGACGCGCTGGGCCTGTCCATCGCGGACGGCACCGGCCGGCCGGTCGCCTCCGTCGACTCGCTGGCGATGCGCCAGGTGTCCGCCGCGCAACTGCGGCCGTCGCCCGCCGAGTACCCGCACGACATGTTCCGCCTCGACTGGGCCCCGGCCGCGACGGGCGGAGACCTTCCGGAGGGCGGCACCAGCGGATGGGCGGTGCTCGGCACCGACCCGCTCGGACTCGCGGACGCGCTGGACGCCCGCCGGGCCGCCGACCTGGACGCGCTCGCCGGTGTACCCGCGCCGGACGTACTGCTCGTGCCGTGCCTCGGCGCCGGGGCGTCCGGGGACCACGGCACGGCCGCCGGCCGCATGGCGGCCGACACACGGGCGCTCACCGTGCAGGTGCTGGACTTGGTCCAGCGGTGGCTCTCCGAACGCAGGTTCGACTCGTCGCGACTCGTCCTCGTCACCCGGGGCGCGGTCACGGCCGGCGACCCGCACGGCCCGGACGACCCGGCGGCAGCCGCCGTGTGGGGCCTCGTCCGCTCCGCCCAGTCGGAGGAACCGGGTCGCTTCGTCCTCGTCGACCTGGACGACGCCGAAAGCTCCGCCACCGCACTGCCGGGGATCCTCGCCTCCGGCGAACCGCAGACCGTCGTCCGTGACGGTGCCGTCCGCGCGGCCAGGCTCGCCAGGCTCACCGCCGACGGCACGCTGCGGCCCCCGGCGGACGCCGAGGCATGGCGGCTGGACAGCACCGGCCGCGGCAGCCTCGCCAACCTGACCCTCGCCGCCGACCCGCAGGTGCTCGAACCGCTCGGGTCCGGGCAGGTCCGGGTGGCGGTGCGCGCCGCAGGACTCAACTTCCGGGACGTGCTCAACGCCCTGGACATGTATCCGGGCGAGCCCGGTCCGATGGGAGTCGAAGGGGCCGGGATCGTCACCGAAGTCGGCCCGGACACAGCCGGGTTCGCACCCGGCGACCGCGTCCTCGGCATGTTCGGCAAGGCGTTCGGGCCCGTGTCGGTCGCCGACCGGCGGATGATCGCCCGCATACCGGACGGCTGGTCCTTCGAACAGGCCGCGTCCGTACCGGTGGTGTTCCTCACCGCGTACTACGCGCTCGTCGACCTCGCGAAGGTCGCGAAGGGCGAATCGGTGCTCGTCCACGCGGCGGCCGGCGGCGTGGGAATGGCCGCCGTACAACTCGCCCGCCACCTCGGCGCCGAGGTGTTCGGTACCGCGAGCCCGGGCAAGCACGACAGCCTGCGCGCACTGGGACTCGACGACGAGCACATCGCGTCCTCCCGCGACCTCGACTTCGAGGACAGCTTCCGCACGGTGGCCCGGGCCGGCCGGGTGGACGTGGTCCTGAACTCCCTGGCCCACGAGTACGTCGACGCGTCGCTGCGGCTGCTCGGCACCGGCGGCCGGTTCGTGGAGATGGGCAAGACGGACGTCCGTACCCCCGACGACGTCGCCGCGCAGCACCCGGGAGTCGGATACCGGGCCTTCGACCTCATCGAGGCCGGACCCGAGCGCATCGGCGAGATGCTCACCGAGGTGCTCCACCTCGTGGAAGCGGGAACGCTGAGCCCCCTGCCGCTGACGAGCTGGGACGTGCGCCGCTCACCCGAGGCCTTCCGCCAGGTGAGCCAGGCCAGGCACATCGGCAAGGTCGTCCTCACGGTCCCCTCCCGGCCCGACCCGGACGGCACCGTGCTCGTGACCGGCGGCACCGGCGGCCTGGGCCGCTACGTGGCCCGCCACCTCGTGCGGCACCACGGCGTCCGGCACCTGCTCCTCACCAGCCGGCGCGGACCGGCGGCCGACGGCGTCGCCGAACTCGTCGCCGAGCTGGAGGGCCTCGGCGCCACCACGCGCGTCGAGGCGTGCGACGCGGCCGACCGCGCGGCGCTCGCACAAACACTGGGGACGATCCCGGCGGCACACCCGCTGACCGCGGTCGTCCACGTCGCAGGGGTCGTCGACGACGGGATGATCCTGTCGCTCGGCCCGGACCGCCTCGCCAACACGATGCGTCCCAAGGCCGACGCCGCACTGAACCTGTACGAGCTGACCAAGGACTCCGGCCTCGCCGCCTTCGTCCTCTTCTCGGGCGCCGCCGGCACCTTCGGCGGTGCGGGACAGGCCAACTACGCCGCGGCGAACGCCTTCCTCGACGAGTTCGCCCGCTGGGCCAGGCACCGCGGAGTCCCCGCCGTGTCGCTGGCCTGGGGGCCGTGGACAGCCGACCGAGGCATGACAGGCCACCTCACCGAGACGGACCTGGCACGCATGGCACAGGCCGGACTGAGGCCGCTCTCCGAGGAGTCCGGACTCGGCCTGCTCGACTTCGCCCTCTCCGTGGACGAGGCGGCGCTCCTGCCGATGCGCCTCGACACCTCGCCCGGGACCTTCGCCGAAGGTGCCGTGCCACCGCTGCTGCGCCTCCTCGCAGGCCCCGCCCCGCGCCGTACCGCCGCCTCGGCGGCCGTCGCACCTGCCGTCGCCCTGGCGGACCAGCTGCGCGCGCTGCCGGCGGCCGACCGGGCGGACCACCTGCTGGACCTCGTCTGCTCCCAGGCCGCGGCGGTCCTCGGGCACGGCGGTGCCGAGGAGATCGATCCGGAACAAGCCTTCAACGAACTGGGCTTCGACTCGCTCACCGCGATCGAACTCCGCAACCGGCTCGGCACCGCGACCGGGTCAAGGCTGCCCGCCACCCTGGTCTTCGACCATCCGACCCCGGCCGCGCTGGCGGAGCACCTGCTGACCGAGCTCGTACCGGACGACGACCAGGGCGAAGGCCGAACGGGAGGCCTGGGCGGCGGCCGGGACCGTACGGGCGGTGGCGCCACCGCGCCATCCGCACACGCGGCGCTGGAGGACATCGAACGGCTGGAACGGGCGCTGGAGCGGGCCACATCCGGCGGGACGCTGGACGACGTGCTCAACCGGCGTCTCCAGAGCCTCGCCGCCAAGTGGGCCGCGCCCGGCGCACCGTCGGACGGTGACGACGAGGCCGACGCGCTGGAGTCGGCCACGGCCGACGAACTCTTCAAAATGATCGACGGGGAATTTGGTGGGACGTCTTGAGCGAGAACCGGATCGTGCGCAGCGCTGACGGCGGCGAGCAGCAGAAGCTGCTCGACTACCTCAAGAAGGTCACCGGCGACCTCCGCCAGGCCCACCGGCGGCTGCGCGACATCGAGGCCGCGAGCACCGAGCCCATCGCGATCATCGGCATGAGCTGCCGGCTCCCCGGCGGGGTCCGCTCGCCGCAGGACCTGTGGGAGCTCCTCGAAGGCGAGGGCGACGGGATGACCGGGTTCCCCTTCGACCGCGGCTGGGACCTGGAACGGCTCCACGGCTCCGACCCCGCCCGGCCCGGCACGAGCCACACCCGTGAAGGCGGTTTCGTACCCGACGCGACCGAGTTCGACCCGGCGTTCTTCGGGATGAGCCCCCGCGAGGCACTCGCCATGGACCCGCAGCAGCGGCTGCTGCTCCAGACGTCGTGGGAGGCCTTCGAGCACGCCGGTATCGACCCCACCACCCTGAAGAACACCGACACCGGCGTCTTCGTCGGCGCGGCCTCCACCGGGTACGGCTCCCATCTCACCGAGCTGCCGCAGGGGGTCGAGGGCTACCTCCTGACCGGCAACTCGATGGCCGTCGCCTCAGGGCGCATCGCCTACACCCTCGGCCTCAAGGGACCGGCGGTCACGGTGGACACCGCCTGCTCCTCCTCACTGGTGGCCATGCACATGGCAGTGCAGTCGCTCCGCTCGGGCGAGTGCTCACTGGCCCTGGTGGGCGGCGTCACCGTTATGTCGACGCCCGGCATGTTCCTCGAGTTCAGCCGCCAGCAGGGCCTCGCCGCCGACGGCCGCTGCAAGGCGTTCTCGGACGACGCGGACGGCACCGGCTGGTCGGAGGGCTCCGGCCTGCTCGTCCTCGGCCGGCTGTCGGACGCCCTCCGCGACGGCCACCGGGTGCTCGCGGTGGTGCGGGGCTCTGCGGTCAACCAGGACGGCGCTTCGAACGGCCTCACCGTCCCGAACGGCCCGTCGCAGCAAAGGGTGATCCGGCAGGCACTGACGAACGCCCGCCTGGCCCCGTCCGAGGTGGACGTGGTGGAGGCGCACGGTACGGGTACGACGCTCGGCGACCCGATCGAGGCGCAGGCCCTGCTGGCGACGTACGGCCAGGAGCGGCCCGATGGCAGCCCCCTGTGGCTCGGCTCGGTCAAGTCGAACATCGGCCACACGCAGGCCGCCGCCGGTGTCGCGGGCGTGATGAAGATGGTGCTCGCGATGCGGCACGGTCTTCTGCCGAAGACGCTGTACGCGGACACGCCGTCGTCGCACGTGGACTGGTCGGCGGGTGCGGTGGAGCTGCTGTCCGAGGCGCGGGCATGGTCCGGCGAGGACCGCCCCCGCCGTGCGGGGGTGTCGTCCTTCGGCATCAGCGGCACGAACGCGCACATCATCCTGGAGGAGGCGCCCGCCCCCGCGGGCGCCGAACCGCAGCCGGACGCGGAGCCCGCCCGTCCGGCGGCGAAGCCGACTACGGTCCCGCCGGTCGTACCCTGGCCCCTGTCCACCCGGCAGCCCGAGGCCCTGCCGAAGCTCGCCGGCCGACTGCGGGCGCAGCTCGCCGGACCGCACCCCGACACCCGGCCCCACGACATCGGGCACACCCTGGCCAACGGCCGGGCCGCCTTCGAGCACCGCGCCGTCATCCTCGCGTCGGACGTGGACTCCGCCCTCCCCGACCTGACGGCACTGGCCACGGGCGAGCCCTCTCTCCAGGTCGTGCGGGGGACGGTACGCGGGGGAGCGGGGCGCTCCAGGAACCGGACCGGGTTCGTGTTCTCGGGTCAGGGTGGTCAGCGGGTCGGTATGGGTGTGGAGTTGGCTTCCTCGTTCCCGGTGTTCGCGGCGGCTTTGGACGAGGCGTGTGCGGGATTCGACGGGCTGTTGTCCCGGCCTCTGCGTGAAGTGATGTCCGGTGATGCCGAGGCGTTGAGGAATACGGGATGGGCGCAGCCTGCGATTTTCGCCGTTGAGGTGGCGTTGTTCCGTCTTGTGGAGTCGTGGGGTGTGCGGCCGGATTATCTGGTCGGTCATTCGGTGGGTGAGCTGGCGGCGGCGCATGTGTCTGGTGTGCTGTCGCTGGAGGACGCGTGTCGGCTGGTGGCTGCCAGGGCTGCGCTGATGCAGGCGTTGCCCGCAGGTGGTGCGATGTGGGCGGTACGGGCGACCCCGGAGGAGGTCGCTCCGCACCTGGTGGATGGTGTGTCGGTGGCAGCGGTGAACGCGCCAGGGCAGGTTGTTCTGTCCGGTGTGCGTGAGGCTGTCGAGCAGGTGGCGTCCGCACTGTCCGAGCGTCAGGGTCGTTGGCTGGAGGTCAGTCACGCCTTCCACTCGGCGTTGATGGACCCGATGCTGGACGAGTTCAGGGCCGTGGCGGATCAGCTGTCGTACGAGCGTTCCCGGATCCCCGTCGTCTCGACGCTGACGGGCGAATCCGTCGAGGAGTTCACCGGCGCGTACTGGGTGGACCAGGTGCGGGGCACGGTCCGATTCGCCGACGCGGTCACCCGGCTCAAGGACCTGGGCGTAACTCGCTTCGTCGAGCTCGGCCCCGATGCGAGTCTGGTCGGCGCCATCGAGGAGACGACCGAAAGCACGGCGCTCGCGGTCCCGTTGTTGCAGCGCGACCGAGCCGAGCCGGCCACAGCTGTCACGGCACTGGCCCGTCTGTGGACGGACGGCTACCCGCTGGACTGGCACGACTTCTTCGGGTCTACCGACGCACGGTTCACCGACCTGCCCACGTATCCCTTCGCCCGCGAACGCTTCTGGATGCAGAACCCCGATGGCGCGCTGCCACAGCCACGGGAGCGCGCCGTGGGCGACGGGCTGCGGTACGAGCTCGACTGGCGGCCGGTGCTTGCCGACGAGGTCTCCGACACTTCGGGTGGCTGGCTCCTGATGGAGTCGGCTGCTGTTGAGGACGTCTGGGCGGATGCGCTGGCTGATGAGTTGTCGGTGCGTGGGGCTCGGGTGGGTCGTCTGCGGTTGGCAGCCGAGGATCTGGACCGGGAGGGTCTCGCCGCGCGGCTCGCCGAGTTCGCGGACTGTGTTCGTGTGGTGTCGTTCCTGGGTCAGGACGAGAGTGATCACGCTTCGGGCGCACCTGGTGGGCTGGTGGCGTCTGTGGTGTTGGTGCAGGCGCTTGGTGATGTGGACTTCGAGGGCCGTGTGTGGTCGGTGACGTCGGGTGCGGTGTCGGTGGGGGCCGGGGACGGGGTGACGCGGCCTGTTCGTGCCGGTGTGTGGGGTCTTGGCCGGGTGGTGGCGTTGGAGGAGCCGGGTCGTTGGGGTGGCCTGGTTGACGTGCCTGTGCTGCTGGAGAGCGGTGCTGTCGGCCGGTTGGTCGAGGTGTTGGCCGGGGGTGTGGGTGACGAGGATGAACTCGCCCTTCGTGGTGGTGTGGTCTTGGGGCGCCGCTTGGTGTCCGCGCGGGTGAGTGGCTCTGATCAGGTGTGGTCGCCGTCGGGGACGGTGTTGGTCACGGGTGGTACGGGTGTGTTGGGTGCTCGGGTTGCGCGCTGGGTGGTGGAGCGGGGCGCGGGGCGTGTGGTGTTGGTGAGTCGTCGGGGTTTGGAGGCTGATGGCGCGCCGCAGTTGCGTGATGACCTGTGTGCGTTGGGTGCTGAGGTTGATGTGGTGGCGTGTGATGTCGGCTCGCGGGCTGATGTGGCGCGGCTTGTTGAGCGTTTTGATGTGTCGGCTGTGGTTCATGCGGCGGGTGTGTTGGATGACGGGGTTGTTGGTGGTCTGACGGCTGGTCGGGTTGGTGGTGTGTGGGGTCCGAAGGCTGGTGCGGCTTGGATTCTGCATGAGGCGTTGGCTGGTAGGCGGTTGGATGCGTTCGTGGTGTTCTCGTCTGCTGCGGGTGTGTGGGGTGGTGCGGGTCAGGGTTCGTATGCGGCGGCGAATGCGGCGTTGGACGCGTTGGTGGAGTTTCGGCGTGCTCAGGGTCTGGTGGGTACGTCGGTGGCGTGGGGTCCTTGGGCCGAGGGTGGGATGGCGGACGACGCGGCCGTCGTCGCACGCCTCGGTCGGGGTGGTCTGTCTCCGTTGGATCCGGATGTTGCGGTGGGGCTTCTGGGGTCGGCTGTCGGGTGTGTGACGGTTGTCGATGTGGACTGGGCGCGGTTCGTTCCAGGGATGACCGCGTTGCGTACCAACCGGCTGTGGGACGTCATCGCACCCGGAGTAGCCGCCGTGCAGCGTGCGGCGCCGGAGATGGGCGGTCTGCGAGAACGGCTGGCCTGCGCCTCAGGCGTTGCCCGGCGTTCGACTGTGACAGCCTCCGTGCGTAGCCAGGTTGCTGCCGTACTCGGCTTCACGGACGCTTCCGCCGTGGACGTGTCGAAGGCCTTCCGCGACCTCGGCTTCGACTCGCTCACCGCCGTGGAACTGCGGAACGCCCTTACGGCGGAGACCGGACTCAAACTGCCCTCGACGGCTGTGTACGACTATCCGTCGGTCGAGGTGTTGGCCGACTTCCTCGTCACTGAACTGTTCGGTGAGGACGCGTCTGCCGCCGCCCAAGGGCTGGTGCCCACCGCATCGTCCACCGGCGACGACCCGGTGGTCGTGGTCGGCATGGGCTGCCGCTTCCCCGGGGGTGTTGCGTCGCCCGAAGACCTCTGGAGGCTGATCGCCGGCGGTGTCGACGCGGTGGGGGCCTTCCCCGTCGACCGGGGCTGGGACGTGATCGCCGACGGTGGAGAGGACTTCGCCCGCGTGGGCGGCTTCCTGGAGGGCGCCGCGGATTTCGATGCCGGTCTGTTCGGGATATCGCCGCGTGAGGCGTTGGCGATGGACCCGCAGCAGCGGCTGCTCCTCGAAGTCGCATGGGAGTCGCTGGAGCGGTCGGGTATCGCACCGCTGTCTCTGCGCGGCCTGCCGGTCGGCGTCTTCGCCGGCACCAACGGGCAGGACTATCCGGCACTGTTGGCCTTGGCCGGTGAGTCGGGGGACGGGTACGCCGGAATCGGGAACTCGGGCAGTGTGCTGTCGGGTCGTGTGTCGTACGCGCTGGGCTTCGAGGGGCCGGCGGTGACGATCGACACGGCGTGTTCGGCGTCGATCGTCGCGATGCATATGGCTGCGCAGTCGCTGAGGTCGGGGGAGTGCTCTCTGGCATTGGCCGGTGGTGTGACGGTGATGTCGACACCGGGCGCCTTCGTGGAGTTCGAGCGTCAGAGCGGTCTTGCCGGGGACGGGCGGTGCAAGGCGTTCTCGGACGACGCGGACGGGACGGGCTGGGGCGAGGGTGTCGGCATCCTCGTGCTGGAGCGTCTGTCGGACGCGCGTCGTAACGGGCACCAGGTGCTCGCGGTGGTGCGGGGTTCGGCGGTGAACCAGGACGGTGCGTCGAACGGTCTGACGGCGCCGAACGGCCCGTCCCAGCAGCGCGTGATCCGGCAGGCACTGGCGAACGCGGGTGTCGCCGCATCAGAGGTCGACGTGGTGGAGGCGCACGGTACCGGGACCAAGCTCGGTGACCCGATCGAGGCGCAGGCGCTGCTGGCGACGTACGGCCAGGGCCGGCCCGAGGAGCGGCCGTTGTGGCTGGGGTCGGTCAAGTCGAACATCGGCCATACGCAGGCGGCTGCGGGTGTCGCGGGCGTGATGAAGATGATCCTCGCCATGGAGCACGGTCTTCTGCCGAAGACGCTGTACGCGGACACGCCGTCGTCGCATGTGGACTGGTCGGCGGGTGCGGTGGAGCTGCTGTCCGAGGCGCGGGACTGGTCTGGTGCGGATGGGCTTCGGCGGGCGGGTGTGTCGTCGTTCGGTGTGAGCGGTACCAACGCGCACGTGATCATCGAGGAGGCCCCGGCCCAGCCGTCGGTGCCGGACGTCGGAGGCGGTCTGCGACTCCCGCTGGTTCCGTGGCCGGTCTCGGCCAGGTCCGCTGCCGGGGTGGCGGCTCAGGCGGGTCGGTTGTTGCGGGCTGTCGCGGGTCTTGGTGTGGCGGATGTGGGTCTGTCCTTGGGGTCGGCTCGGTCGGGTCTGGAGCACCGGTCGGTGGTGCTGGGTGCGGATGCGGGTGAGTTGTGTGAGGGGTTGGCCGGGCTGGTGTCCGGGGATGTGGTGCCGGTCGAGGTGCGGGGTGGTCTGACCGGGTTCGTGTTCTCGGGTCAGGGTGGTCAGCGGATCGGTATGGGCGTGGAGTTGGCGGATGCCTTCCCTGTGTTCGCCGAGGCGCTCGATGAGGTGTGTGCGCGGTTCGACGGCCTGCTGTCCCGGCCTCTGCGTGAGGTGATGTCCGATGATGCGGAGGCTTTGAGGAACACGGGTTGGGCGCAGCCTGCGATTTTTGCGGTTGAGGTTGCGTTGTTCCGTCTTGTGGAGTCGTGGGGTGTGCGGCCGGATTATCTGGTCGGGCATTCGGTGGGTGAGCTGGCGGCGGCGCATGTGTCTGGTGTGCTGTCGCTGGAGGACGCGTGTCGGCTGGTGGCTGCCAGGGCTGCGCTGATGCAGGCGTTGCCCGCAGGTGGTGCGATGTGGGCGGTACGCGCGACCCCTGAGGAAGTCGCTCCGCACCTGGTGGATGGTGTGTCGGTGGCAGCGGTGAATGCTCCGGGGCAGGTGGTCCTGTCCGGTGCGCTTGAGGCCGTCGAGGCTGTGGCGTCCGGACTTTCCGAGCGTCAGGGGCGTTGGCTGGAGGTTAGTCACGCTTTCCACTCGGCGTTGATGGACCCGATGCTTGAGCAGTTCACCGAGGTTGCCGCAGGGATCGCTTACGACCGTCCGCAGGTCCCTGTCGTGTCGACGCTGACGGGCGAATCCGTCGAGGTGTTCACGGCCGCGTACTGGGTGGACCAGGTGCGGGGCACGGTCCGTTTCGCGGATGCCGTGGCCCGACTCAAGTCCCTGGGTGTGACGCGGTTCGTCGAGCTGGGTCCTGATGCGAGTCTGGTCGGGGCGATCGGTGAGACGTGTGACGACGCGGTGTTCGCGGTGTCGTTGCTGCGCCGTGACCGGTCGGAGCCGGGTACGGCGGTTGCGGCGTTGAGCGGCCTGTGGGCGGAGGGCGGCCGGGTCGACTGGGCGGCGTTTTACGCCCCGACCGGTGCGGCTGTCGTCGAACTGCCCACGTACGCATTCCAGCGCAACCGGTACTGGCCGAGCATTCGCCGACAGGCCGTCAGTGCCGGACCGGCAGATGCTGACGCCGCGTTCTGGGATGTGGTGGAGCGTGGCGACGCCGACGGATTCGCCACCGAGTTCGGCGTCGACCCGGAAGCCCCTCTGCGCGACATCCTCCCGACGCTATCTGCATGGCAGCGCCGACGCCTGGACCGCGCGGCGGCCGACCGGCTGCGGTACGAGATCACGTGGACCCCCCTGGGACTTCCGAGTGCTCCAAGCGTCTCGGGTGGCTGGCTCCTGGTGGAGTCGGCTGCCGGCCAGGATGCTTGGGCGGATGCGTTGGCTGATGAGTTGTCGGTGCGTGGGGCTCGGGTGAGTCGTCTGCGGTTGGCGGCCGGGGATCTGGACCGGGAGGGTCTCGCCGGGCGGTTGGCGGAGTTCGCGGGCTGTGTTCGTGTGGTGTCGTTCCTGGGTCAGGACGAGAGTGATCACGCTTCGGGTGCACCTGGTGGGTTGGTGGCGTCTGTGGTGTTGGTGCAGGCGCTTGGTGATGTGGACTTCGAGGGCCGTGTGTGGTCGGTGACGTCGGGTGCGGTGTCGGTGGGGGCCGGGGACGAGGTGACGCGGCCTGTTCGTGCCGGTGTGTGGGGTCTTGGCCGGGTGGTGGCGTTGGAGGAGCCGGGTCGTTGGGGTGGTCTGGTCGACGTGCCGGTGCTGGCGGAGGGGTCGGCTGTCGGCAGGCTGGTCGAGGTGTTGGCGGGGGGTGTGGGTGACGAGGACGAGTTGGCGGTCCGTGGTGGTGCGGTTTTGGGGCGCCGGTTGGTTGGGTCGCCTGTGCGGTCCGGTGTGGAGACGTGGTCGCCGTCGGGGACGGTGTTGGTCACGGGTGGAACGGGTGTGTTGGGTGCTCGGGTTGCGCGTTGGGTGGTGGAGCGGGGCGCGGGGCGTGTGGTGTTGGTGAGCCGTCGGGGTTTGGAGGCTGACGGTGCGCGTGAGTTGCGTGATGGTTTGTGTGCGCTCGGTGCTGAGGTTGATGTGGTGGCGTGTGATGTGGGTTCGCGGGTTGATGTGGCGCGGCTTGTTGGGCGTTTTGATGTGTCGGCTGTGGTTCATGCGGCGGGTGTGTTGGATGACGGGGTTGTTGGTGGTCTGACGGCTGGTCGGGTTGGTGGTGTGTGGGGTCCGAAGGCTGGTGCGGCTTGGATTCTGCATGAGGCGTTGGCTGGTCGGCGGTTGGATGCGTTCGTGGTGTTCTCGTCTGCTGCGGGTGTGTGGGGTGGTGCGGGTCAGGGTTCGTATGCGGCGGCGAATGCGGCGTTGGACGCGTTGGTGGAGTTTCGGCGTGCTCAGGGTCTGGTGGGTACGTCGGTGGCGTGGGGTCCGTGGGCCGAGGGCGGGATGGCGGACGACGCGGCCGTCCTCGCACGCCTCGGTCGAGGCGGCGTCCGACCGCTGGATCCCGATGCCGCGCTCGGCATCCTCGCCTCCGCCTCCGGTTCGCTGGCTGTCGCCGACGTGGACTGGAAGCGTTTCGTCCCCTCAGTGACGGCACTCCGAGCCAACCGTCTGTGGGCCGAACTTGCCCCGCCGAGTGCATCCCCGGTCGAGAGCGGCCAGGAGACAGGCGGGCTGAAGGGCCGACTGGCCGGGGTCTCAGGGGCCGCCCGCGGGGCCATGGTCTCCGACGTCGTACGCACCCAGGTCGCGGCCGTGCTGGGTTTCACCGATGCGACTGCCGTGGACGTGTCGAAGGCCTTCCGCGACCTCGGCTTCGACTCGCTCACCGCTGTGGAACTGCGGAACGCCCTTGCGGCTCAGACCGGACTCAAACTGCCCTCGACGCTCGTGTTCGACCATCCGAACACTCTCGCGCTCACCGATTTCCTGCTGGGCGGGCTCTCCGACGGCTCGCCCCATGAGGTGCGAGACGCCGACGGAGATCTGAACCGTCTGGAAGCGGCTCTGCTCGCCCTGCCCGAGCAGGAGATCGCACGGCTGAGGATCACCTCACGCCTGCAACAGCTAATGAAACGCCTGGACGGTGCAGCCGACGACGAGGATGCCGCCGACCTCTCGGCAAAGATCGAAGCGGCAACATCCGACGACATCTTTGCCCTCATTGACAACGAGATCGGGACGCGGTGAGCTTGATGAGCAACGAGGACAAGCTTCTCGGTTACTTGAAGAAGGTCACGCTCGAACTCCACGAGACCAAGCAGCGGCTTCGGGACGTGGAGTCGACCGGGTCCGATCCCGTCGTCGTGGTGGGCATGGGCTGCCGGTTCCCCGGTGGGGTCGGCTCGCCCGAGGATCTGTGGAGCCTGGTGGCCGAAGGCGTCGACGCCATGGGCCCCTTCCCGGCGGATCGTGGTTGGGCCGTGGGTCCCGGCACCGGTGGCTTCGTCGAGGGCGCGGCGGATTTCGATGCCGGTCTGTTCGGGATATCGCCGCGTGAGGCGTTGGCGATGGACCCGCAGCAGCGGTTGCTGCTCGAAGTCGTGTGGGAGTCCTTGGAGCGGTCCGGTATATCTCCGGCCTCCCTGCGTGGGTTGCCGGTGGGTGTCTTCGCGGGTACGAACGGGCAGGACTATCCGACTGCTTTGGCGTTGGCGGGAGAGTCTGCGGAGGGTTACGGCGGGACAGGCAGTTCCGCGAGCGTGCTGTCTGGCCGGGTGTCGTACGCGCTGGGCTTCGAAGGCCCGGCGGTCACGATCGACACGGCGTGCTCCTCGTCCCTCGTCGCGATGCATCTGGCGGCGCACTCCCTGCGTTCCGGTGAGTGCGATCTTGCCCTCGCGGGTGGCGTCACCTTGATGTCCACGCCGGGCGCCTTCGTGGAGTTCGAGCGTCAGGGCGGCCTGGCCGGGGACGGCCGGTGCAAGGCGTTCTCGGACGACGCGGACGGTACGGGCTGGGGCGAGGGCGTAGGCGTCCTGGTCCTGGAGCGGCTGTCGGACGCGCGGCGCAAGGGGCACCGGGTGCTGGCCGCGCTGCGGGGTTCCGCGGTGAACCAGGACGGCGCGTCCAACGGTCTGACGGCACCGAACGGCCCGTCGCAGCAGCGCGTGATCCGGTCCGCACTCACCGATGCGGGTCTTGCCTCGTCCGAGGTGGACGCGGTCGAGGCGCACGGTACGGGTACCAGACTGGGCGACCCGATCGAGGCGCAGGCGCTGCTGGCGACGTACGGGCAGGACCGACCCGAAGGCCGGCCGTTGTGGCTGGGGTCGGTCAAGTCCAACATCGGTCATACCCAGGCGGCTGCGGGCGTCGTGGGCGTCATGAAGATGATCCTGGCCATGGGGCACGGGCTGCTGCCGAAGTCGCTTCACGTGGGACGTCCGTCCTCGCACGTGGACTGGTCGGCCGGAGCTGTGGAGCTCCTCTCCGAGGCGCGCGGGTGGCCGCGCGGCGAACGGCCCCGCCGCGCAGGCGTGTCGTCGTTCGGCATCAGCGGCACGAACGCGCACGTCATCCTGGAAGAAGCACCCGCCGAGGAGGCGAAATCCCCGTCAGGCACGCCGGGCGCCAATGGTCTCCACCTGCCGGTGGTGCCTTGGGCACTCTCCGCACAGTCGGCCGTGGGCACGGCCGCCCAGGCGAGGCGTCTGCTGACCGTCGCACAGGACGTGGACGCGGCCAACGTCGGGCTGTCGCTGACGACCACCCGGTCGCCCCTGGAACACCGAGTGGTGGTGCTGGGACCGGACGCGAGTGAACTGCGGAGGCAACTGGGCGCACTCGCTGACGGGCAGCCAACGCAGGAGACGCTGGCCGGGGTGGCACGGCCTGGTCTGACCGGGTTCGTGTTCTCGGGTCAGGGTGGTCAGCGGGTCGGTATGGGCGTGGAGTTGGCTTCCGCGTTCCCGGTGTTCGCGGCGGCTTTGGACGAGGTGTGTGCGCGGTTCGACGGGTTGCTGGACCGTCCTCTGCGTGAGGTGTTGTCCGGTGATGCGGACGCGTTGAGGAACACGGGTTGGGCGCAGCCTGCGATTTTCGCGGTCGAGGTTGCGTTGTTCCGTCTTGTGGAGTCGTGGGGTGTGCGGCCGGATTATCTGGTCGGGCATTCGGTGGGTGAGCTGGCGGCGGCGCATGTTGCTGGTGTGATGTCGTTGGACGACGCCTGTCGGCTCGTCGCCTCGCGGGCCGGGCTGATGGGGGCGTTGCCTTCGGGTGGTGCGATGTGGGCGGTACGCGCGACCCCCGAGGAGGTCGCTCCGCACTTGGTGGATGGTGTGTCGGTGGCGGCGGTGAACGCTCCGGGGCAGGTGGTCCTGTCGGGTGTGCGTGAGGCCGTCGAAGCCGTGGTGTCCGGGCTCTCCGACCGCCGGGGGCGTTGGCTGGAGGTCAGTCACGCGTTCCACTCGGCGTTGATGGATCCGATGCTGGAGGAGTTCGGTTCAGCAGCAGGGGAGTTGTCGTACGAGCGTCCCCGGATCCCGATCGTGTCGACGCTGACCGGCGAATCCGTCGAGGAGTTCACGGCCGCGTACTGGGTGGACCAGGTGCGGGGCACGGTGCGTTTCGCCGACGCCGTGACCCGGTTGAAGGCCCTGGGCGTGACCCGGTTCGTCGAGTTGGGTCCCGATGCGAGTCTGGTCGGGGCGATCGATGAGACATGTGAGGACGTACTCGCGGTGCCGGTTCTGCACCGTAAGCGTCCGGAGTCCACCGCCGTCGTGTCCGCCCTGGCAGAGCTCTGGGTTTCCGGCGGGCACGTCGACTGGGCGGCCTTCTTCGCTCCCACCGGTGCCCGTGTCACCGACCTGCCCACCTACGCCTTCCAGCACCGCCGCTACTGGCCCACCACCCGCACCGACATCCGCACCCTGCCGCTCGGGTCCACCAGGGCGGGGCATCCGCTCCTCCAGGGTGTGATCACGCTGGCCGGTACCGGTGACGTCCTGCTGCTCGGCGGTCTGTCGGTGCAGACGCATCCGTGGCTGGCCGACCACCAGGTCGCAGGGCGGATCGTGTTCCCCGGTACCGGGTTCCTGGAACTCGCCCTCTGCGCGGGCGAACGCGTCGGCTGCGAAAGGGTCGAGGAACTGACCCTGACCACGCCGTTGGTGATCCCGGCGGCCGACGTCGTGCATCTGCAGCTCCTGGTAGCAGCCCCGGACACCACCGGCTGCCGTGCCGTGGAGGTGTCCTCCCGACGCGAGGACGACCCGGCCGACGAGTGGACGCACCATGCCACCGGTCTGCTCGCACCCGACCCGGCCGAAGACCCGTCGGAGGGTCTTACCGACTGGCCGCCGACCGGTGCCGACGAGCTGGACACCACGGCGCTGTACGACGGTCTGGCCGCCATCGGTCTTGGATACGGGCCGGTGTTCCGCGGGCTGAACCGAGCTTGGCGGCGCGGGGACGAGTTGTTCGTCGAGGCGTTGATCGGGGACCACACGGCCTCCGACGCCGACTCCTTCCGTCTGCACCCGGCCGTCCTGGACTCGGTGCTGCACGCCATGGCACTCGGCGCTCCCGGGGCCGGAAGCCCCGGGGAGGGAGACGGCGGCCCCGGACGGCTGCCGTTCTCCTGGGGCGGGGTGTCCCTGCACGCTCTGGGCGCCACCGCGCTGCGCGCGCGCCTGACACCCACCGGGCCCGAGAGCCTCGCCCTGGAGGTGGCCGACGTCTCCGGCCGGCCCGTCGCCGAGGTGGCCTCCCTGACGCTGCGGCCGATGGCCACCGGCGCCCTGGCGGCAGGGGACGGCGACCCGGCCCTCCGCGACGCCCTCTACCGGCTCGACTGGATGCCGGTCCCGGCGCCGGGCGCCGCCGCACCGGACTGGGCGGTGCTCAGCGACGGTCACGCAGACGCAGACGCAGACGTCGCCGGCTCACACGCCCCCGGTTCGCACATCCACGGCTCACCCGCCGGGCTATCCGCCGACGGCCTCCCCGGCGGCGGTACCCCGTACGGCTCCCTCGCCGCCCTGTGCGAAGCGGTCGACGGCGGGGCTCCCGTACCGGACGTGGTGGTGGCCCGTTGCGGCCTGCCGGGCGCGGAGTCGGCGCAGGCCACCCATGACGAGGTGCTGCGGGTTCTGGCGCTGGTCCAGGAGTGGCTGGCCGACGAGCGGTTCGAGACGAGCCGCCTGATCCTGCTGTCCGACGGGGCGGTGGCCACCGGGCGCGGGGACGAGCTCGTGGACCTGCCCGGCGCGGCGGTCTGGGGCCTCGTACGGTCCGCGCAGTCCGAGCATCCCGATCGCCTCCAGCTCGTCGACGCGCGTGATGTGCCGGCCGGTGTGCTGTGCTCCACGGAGCCGCAGCTCGCCGTACGGGACGGCGTCCTGCTCGCCTGCCGCCTGACCTCGGCGGCCCCGGCCACGGCAGGGGCGCCCAGCTGGGACCCGGACGGCACGGTCCTCGTCACCGGTGCCACCGGGCAGCTCGGCGGAGTGATCTCCCGGCACCTGGTCACGGTCCACGGCGTACGCCGCCTGCTGCTGCTCAGCCGACGGGGTCATGAGGCGCCGGGTGCGGCCGGGCTCGTCGCCGAGCTGACGGAACTCGGTGCCCGGGTGACCCTGGTCGCCTGCGACGCGGCGGACCGCGACGGGCTCGCGGCGGTACTCGCCGAGGTCCCGGCCGAGCACCCGCTGACCGGTGTCGTGCACACCGCGGGCGTTCTGGCCGACGCCACCGTCACGCACCTCGACGCCGAACAGGTACGGCAGGTGCTGCGGCCCAAGGTGGACGCCGCGCTCAACCTGCACGAACTGACCCGCGACGCACCCCTGTCGGCGTTCGTCCTGTTCTCCTCGGTGTCGGCCGCGCTCGGCGCGCCGGGGCAGGCCAACTACGCCGCCGCCAACTCCTTCCTCGACGCGCTCGCCGTACGCCGCCGCGCCGCCGGGCTCGCCGCGCTGTCACTCGGCTGGGGCCTGTGGAGCGGGCCGGGCGAGATGACCGGCGGGCTCGGTGAGGCCGACCGGCGCCGCATGGCGCGCGGCGGTCTGGTGCCGCTCACCGACTCCGACGGCACCGCCCTGTTCGACCTCGCGCCCTCGTCAGGGCACGCCGCGGTGCTGCCCGTACGTCTCGACCTGGCCGCGCTGCGGGAGACCGCCGACCATCTGCCGCCCGTGTTCCGTTCCCTGGTCCGCGCGCCGCGACGCCGCGCCGCGCAGGCCGACGAGGCCGCGGCCGCGTCGCTTGCCGACCGGCTGACCCCGATGTCCGTGGACGACCGTCTGGCCGCCCTGCGCCGGCTCGTGCAGGAGCGCGCCGCGACCGTGCTGGGCCACGACACGGCGGAGGATCTCGCCGTCGACCAGCCGTTCCGCGACCTCGGCATCGACTCCCTGACCGCGGTCGAGCTCCGCAACCACCTCAACTCCGTGACCGGCCTCCGGCTTTCCGCGACCCTGGTCTTCGACCACCCCTCCGCCGAGGCCGTTGCCCGGCACCTCCTGGAGCGGCTGTTCGACGGGGAGGCACCCAAGCGGACCGACGTCCGTACCGTCCGGAGGACCGGGACCACCGACGACCCGGTCGTCATCGTCGGCATGGCCTGCCGGTATCCCGGGGGCGTACGCAATCCCGACGAGCTGTGGGACCTGGTCGCCTCCGGTGCCGACGGGGTCACCCCGTTCCCGTCCGACCGGGGCTGGGACCTGGAGCGGCTCTACGACGCCGACCCGGACACCGGCGGGGCGAGCTACGTACGCGAGGGCGGATTCCTGCACGAGGCAGCCGAGTTCGACGCCGGCTTCTTCGGAATCTCACCGCGTGAGGCGGTCGTCATGGACCCGCAGCAGCGGCTGCTGCTGGAGACGTCCTGGGAGGCCGTCGAGTCGGCCGGCATCGACCCCGCCACCCTGCGCGGCGGACGCACCGGAGTGTTCGCCGGTGTGATGTACCACGACTACCTCGCCCGTCTGCACACCGTGCCCCAGGGCGCCGAAGGCTTCCTGGGCACCGGCTCGGCGGGCAGTGTCGCGACCGGCCGGGTCGCCTACCTCCTCGGCCTCGAAGGACCCGCGGTCACCGTCGACACCGCGTGCTCCTCCTCACTGGTGGCCATGCACCTGGCGGCCCAGTCACTGCGTGAGGGCGAGTGCGACTCGGCGCTCGTCGGGGGAGTCACCGTGATGGCGACCCCGGGCACCTTCGTCGACTTCAGCCGGCAGCGCGGGCTCGCCGCCGACGGCCGGTGCAAGTCCTTCGCGTCCGCGGCCGACGGCACCGGCTGGGCCGAGGGCGTCGGCATGCTGCTCCTGGAGAGGCTCTCCGACGCCCGCCGCAAAGGGCACCGGGTGCTCGCCACGGTGCGTGGCTCGGCCGTCAACCAGGACGGTGCGTCCAACGGCCTCACCGCGCCCAACGGTCCCGCACAGCAGCGCGTCATCCGGCAGGCGCTGGACCGTGCCGGGCTGGGAGCCGCCGATGTGGACGCCGTCGAGGGACACGGCACCGGCACGGTCCTCGGTGATCCGATCGAGGCGCAGGCCCTGCTCGCCACCTACGGCCAGGACCGGCCCGACGGGCGGCCGTTGTGGCTGGGATCGATCAAGTCCAACATCGGCCACGCACAGGCGGCCGCCGGTGTCGGCGGTGTCATCAAGATGGTGCAGGCCATGCGGCACGGCATGCTGCCGCCGACCCTGCACGTCGACCGGCCCACCGAACAGGTCGACTGGGCCGCCGGGCAGGTGGAGCTGCTCACCGAGGCCGTCCCGTGGCAGGAGACCGGCCGGCCACGCCGTGCGGGAGTCTCGTCCTTCGGTATCAGCGGCACCAACGCGCACGTGATCCTGGAAGCCGCGGCCCCGGAGGTGTCCGCTCCCGCCGCCCGGCCCGTGTCCGCCCCGCCCGTGCTGCCGCTGCTGGTCTCGGGGCGTACGGAGGAAGCCGCACGCGGCCAGGCCGCCGCCCTGCGCGACCATCTGGCGAAGCACCCCGGACTGGACCCGCTCGACGTGGGCCACTCGCTCACCACGACGCGCGCGCTCTTCGACCACCGCCTGGTCGTCGCCGCCGCCGACCGGGAGGGGCTGCTCACCGCTCTGGACGCGGCTGCCTCCGGCACCCCGGCCCCGGGTGTCGCCCACGGCCGCGCGGCACGGCGTCGTGTGGCGTTCCTGTTCACCGGTCAGGGCAGCCAGCGCGTCGGCATGGGACAGGAGCTGTACGACCGCGCCCCCGTCTTCGCCGAAGCCCTGGACGCCGCGTGCGAACACCTCGACGCCGCACTCGGCACCTCCCTGCGCGAGGTCATGGCCGGGGGCGAACAGGCCCTCACCGGAACGGGGTTCGCGCAGCCCGCGCTGTTCGCCCTCGAAGTGGCCCTCTACCGGCTGCTCGAGTCGTCCGGAGTCACCCCGGACCACCTGGTGGGCCACTCCGTCGGCGAACTGGCCGCCGCCCATGTGGCGGGCGTGTGGACGCTGGAGGACGCCTGCCGCATGGTCGCCGCCCGCGCCCGGCTCATGCAGGCGCTCCCGGAGGGCGGAGCCATGCTCGCCCTGCGGGTGTCCGAGGCCGAGGTCGCCCCGCTGCTCGGCGAGGGCGTGGACCTCGCGGCCGTCAACGGCCCGTCGTCCGTCGTGCTGTCGGGCGAGGACGACGCCGTACGCGCCGTCGCCGACCGCTTCCCGGGCCGCTCGGCCAAACTGCTGCGAGTAGGCCACGCCTTCCACTCGGCGCGTATGGACCCGATGCTTGAGGACTTCCGCCGCGTCGCCGAGTCCGTGACGTACCACCCGGCCCGCATCCCGGTCGTGCCGACCGGAGGCGCGGACGCCGACGCCGCCGCGTTCGAACAGCCCGGCTACTGGGTGCGCCAGGTCCGCGAGACCGTGCGCTTCCACGACGCCGTGACACGGCTGCGGGCCGCAGGGGCCGACGTCCTCGTCGAACTCGGCCCGGACCCCGTCCTCACGGCCGCCGTCCAGGAACACCTCACGGGCGACGGCACCGGGACGGCCGGGCCGGAACCGGCGCCGTTCACCGGCGCGGCACTGCGCCGTGGCCGCCCCGAGACCGAGACGTTCGCCGCGGTGCTCGCCCCGCTGCTCGCCCACGGGACACCGGCGGGCGGCGCCGAGCTCTACGCCGGCACCGGTGCGCGCCGCGTCGAGCTGCCGACGTACGCCTTCCAGCGGCAGCGGTACTGGGCGGACGCCGGCGCGCCCCGGGCCGACCTGACGGCGGCCGGACTCACCGGTGCCGAACACCCCCTGCTGGGCGCCTGCGTGCCGCTGGCCGACGGCGGTCACGTCTGCACCGGCCGGCTCTCCACGGCGGCTCAGCCGTGGCTCGCCGACCACCGTGCCGGCGGGGCGCCCCTGCTGCCCGGCACGGCGCTCCTCGAACTGGCCGTGCACGCGGGCGACCACGCCGGCCTCGGGCGCGTCGAGGAACTTGTCCTGTCGGCGCCACTGGCCCTCGACGCGGGGGAGCGGCAGCTCCAGGTGGTGACCGGGCCCGCCGACACCTCCGGGCAGTGCGCCGTGCGGATCTCCTCCCGGCCCGCCGACGCGCCCGAGGGGATGCCCTGGACCCTGCACGCGTCCGGGGCGCTGACCGCGGGCGGTGAGGCCGATCCGTTCGACACGGCCGACTGGCCGCCGCCCGGCGCGGTGGAGGTGCCGCTCGACGGCCTCTACGCCGAAGACGGCGAACACACCGAACACCCCGAACACCCCGGCGCCGGGGGCGGCGAGGTCGCGTACGGTCCCGCCTTCCAGGGCCTGGACCGGGCCTGGCGGCTGGACGGCGAGATCTGCGCCGAGGTCGCCCTGCCGGAACCTGTCCGGACGGACGCCGCGCGGTACGGACTGCACCCCGCGCTCCTCGACGCCGCCCTGCACGCCGTCGCGTACCTGCTCCCCGGGGCAGCCGGCCGGCTCGTCCCCTTCGCCTTCGGCGGCGTGACGCTGCACGCCCAGGGCGCCTCCACCCTGCGGGTACGGCTGACCGAGACCGGATCCGGGCAGGTGGCCATCAGCGCCGCCGACCCCGCCGGGCAGGCCGTGGCCACGGTCGACGCGCTGACGCTCCGGCCCCTCGCCAGGAGCGCCGCACCCGCCGCACGCCAGGTCGACCCGCTGTTCCGGGTGGAGTGGACGCCACTGCCGGAGCGGGAGGCGAACCAGGGGTTCCGCCGCTGCGCGCTCGTCGGGCCCGACCCCCTCGATCTGACCGGCACCCTGGCCGGGGCCGATGTCTGGACCGAGTCCTTCGCCGACCTCGACGCCCTCTCGGCCGCCGTGTCGGCCGGTATGACCCTGCCCGAACTGGTCCTGGTCCCCTTCGGCTCGGACCCGTCCGCCGAACCCACCGCCGCCCTGCGCACCGTCACCGCCGCCGCTCTGCGGACCGTACGGTCCTGGCTCGCCGACGACCGCTTCGCCGGGGCGCGGCTGGCCCTCGTCACGCGTACCGCGCTCGGCGACGGCGGCACCCGCCCCGACGACCTGGCCTGCGCGCCGCTGTGGGGGCTGGTGCGTACCGCCCAGTCGGAGAACCCGGGCCGGTTCGTCCTCGTGGACGTCGACCGGGCGCCCGCCTCGGTCCTCGCACTCCCCTCGGCGTTCGACAGCGGGGAGCCCCAACTCGTCGTCCGCGAGGGGCGTCCGCACGCGGCCCGGCTCGCCCGCGTCGCCGTTCCCGACGCCCCCGGCACCACCTGGGACCCGGACGGCACCGTCCTCGTCACCGGTGCCACGGGCGCCCTCGGCGGTCTCGTCGTCCGGCACCTGGTCGCCGAGCACGGCGTACGGCGTCTGCTCCTGCTGAGCCGGAGCGGACCCGGCGCGCCCGGCGCACCCGCCCTGCGGGACGAGCTCGCCGCACTCGGCGCACAGGTCGACCTGGTGGCCTGCGACGCGTCCGACCGGGCCGGACTGGGCGCCGCCCTGGCCTCGGTGGACCCCGCGCATCCGCTCACCGCCGTGGTCCACCTGGCCGGCGTACTCGACGACGGTGTGGTCACCTCGCTGACGCCGGACCGGTTCGACGCGGTGCTGCGTGCCAAGGCCGACGCCGCGCTGCACCTGCACGAGCTGACCCGCGACGCCGAACTCGCCGACTTCGTGATGTTCGCCTCCTCGGCCGCCACCTTCGGCACCCCGGGGCAGGCCAACTACGCCGCCGCCAACGCCTTCCTCGACGCACTCGCCGAGCAGCGCCGGGCCGACGGCCTGCCCGCCCGCTCGCTCGCCTGGGGCGCCTGGGAGCACGGCATGGCCGGGCGCCTCGACGAGACGGACCGCGACCGCATGGCACGCGGCGGAGTCCTCGCCCTCGGCGACGGGCAGGGGCTCGCACTCCTGGACGCGACGCTGCGCGTCGACGCCGCCTCACTGGTGCCCGTCCGGCTCGACCTCGCGGCCATCGGCGCCGACCCGGCCCCGCTGCTGCGCGGCCTCGTCCGGCCGGGGACCCGGCGGGCCGCCGCCCGCGAGGCAGCCGGTGCCACGACGGCGGAGCGGCTGCGGTCCCTGGGCGGCGAGGCCCGCAGGGAGGCGGTGCTCGACCTCGTGCGCGGGGCCACCGCGTCCGTGCTCGGGCACCCCTCCGCCGAAGCCGTCCGGCCCGAGCAGCCCTTCCTCGAACTCGGCCTGGACTCCCTCACGTCGGTGGAGGTGCGCAACGCCCTGGCCGCGGCGACCGGACTGCGGCTGCCGGCCACCGTCGCCTTCGACCACGCCTCGCCGCTCGACCTGGCCGGCCACCTGGACGACCTGCTCGGTGCGCAGGCCGCGCCGGACACCCCAGCGGCGTCGTCGCCGGGTGCCGTCGGCAGCGTGGACGACACGATCGGGGCGCTGTTCCGGCGCGCCTGCGAGGAGCGGCGGCTGCGCGAGGGGTTCGCCCTGCTGGAGAGCGTCGCCCAGCTGCGGCCCACGTTCGCCGGCGCCGCCGACGTGCCCGAGTCACCCGTCTCGGTCCGGCTGGCCCGGGGCCCCCGACCGGTCAGGCTGGTCTGCTTCAGCTCGCAGGTGGCACTCGCCGGGGTGCACCAGTACGCCCGCTTCGCCTCCGCGTTCCGCGACGTCCGGGACGTGAGCGCGCTCGCGGTGCCCGGCTTCGCCGCCGGCGAACCCCTGCCGGCGACGGAGGAGGCCCTGCTGGACCTCCTCGCCCGTATGGTGCGCGAGCAGGTCGGTGACGAGCCGTACGCAGTGCTCGGCTCCTCCTCCGGCGGCATCCTCGCCTACGCGACGGCCGCCCGCCTGGAGCGGGAGGGCCGGGGCCCGGCGGGCGTCGTCCTCCTGGACACCTACGTGCCCGGGGACGACTCGCTCGGCCAGTTCGAGGACCAGCTGCTCGGCGGCATGTTCGAACGCGAGGCCAGTTTCGCCCGCATGGACGCCGCCCGGCTGTCGGCGATGAGCTGGTACTTCAACCTGCTCGGCGGCTGGCGGCCCGGCAAGCTCGACGCCCCGGTCCTGCTCGTGCGGGCCGGTGAACCGATGCCCGGCGGGGAGGAACTGGCCCCCGAGCTGTGGCAGACCGGCTGGAGCGAGGCGGACCACGTCGTCGACGTACCCGGCAACCACTTCACGATGATGGAGGACCTGGCGGGCAGCACCGCGGCGACCGTCGACGCCTGGCTGGGCGAACTGCGGTCCTGAGCGGCCCGGCCCTCCGGAGGCCGCCCGCCGAAAAGGCTGTGACCCTGCCCCGGGGGATCGGGCAGGGTCACAGCGCTGAGGGGCCGGCCCACGGCCGGCGGGGCACGTCACTCGGGGCGCGGGTCCCAGCGGAACCGCCGCACGGCGACGACCGCTCCGGCCGCCCCCCACAGGAGCAGCACGCCGTACTCCTGCCACGGCACTCCCGTGCCGCCCGGTGCGAAGACGGCGAGCAGGGCGTCGTTGAACGGCTTCACCGGGAGCACGTCCGCGATTCCGCTCAGCAGCCCGGAGTGGATCGGCATGTAGGTGCCCGAGACGAAGGTCAGCGGGAACAGGACGAACTGCACCACCGAGGGCGCGGCCTCGGCGTTGCGGATCAGCGAGGCCACCGCGACCCCCAGGCTGCAGAACGCGGCGGCCCCCAGCACCAGGGTCAGCGCGAGCCCGGCCAGGTGGGAGACGGCGGGGAGCGGCACCCCGTACAGGCCGCCGACCACGGTGATCAGCAGGACGTCGATGACGCTCACCAGGACGCAGTGCGCCAGCAGACCCACGAAGTACACCGAGGCGGGCAGCGGTGTCGCCCGGACCCGCTTCAGGATGCCGGTCTGCCGCCGGGAGGCGAGCACGATCGCCAACTGGCTGTAGCAGGCGCCCAGTACGGACAGTGCGGCGATCGTCGGCACGTAGTACTGGAGCGCGGAGCGGCCGAAGTAGAACTCGCTCTCCCCGATGCCGCCGAACAGGCCCCCGAAGATCGCGATGATCACGACCGGGAAGACGAACGTGAAGAATGCGCTCTGCGGGTTCCGCCAGAACGTCAGCTGCTCGTACCGGATCTGGTGCCACAGCACAGCGGGTCCGGGGCGGCGCGGAAGCTGCCGGGCGGGGGCGGCGGTACTGGCGATGCTCACGATGCGGTCCTCTCCAACGGGCGGTCCGGCTCACTCTCGTCCCGGCCGGTCAGACTCAGGTACATGTCCTCCAGGCTCGGCCGCTCCACCGTCAGCCCCGCCAGCACGGTGCCGCGCCTCAGCGCCCAGTCCGTCAGCAGGTTCAGCGTGCCGGTCGGCTCCGCGGACTCCACCGTCACCAGACCGTCCTCCGGCGGTGTCGCGACCACCGGCAGATCGGTGACCGGGCACCCCTCCGGCAGCGCGAAGCGGATCCGGGTCCTGGCCGTGTCACGGCCGCCCAGCGTCGAGGGCGTACCCTCCGCCACGATCCGCCCGGCGGCGATCACCGCCACCCGGTCGGCGAGCTCCTGGGCCTCCTCCATGTAGTGCGTGGTCAGCACGATGGTCGTACCGGCATCGCGCAGGTTCCGCACCAACTCCCAGGCGCCGCGGCGGGCGTTCGGGTCGAAACCGGTCGTCGGCTCGTCCAGGAACAGCAGCGCCGGATCACCGATCATGCCCAGCGCCAGGTCGAGGCGGCGCTTCTGGCCGCCGGAGAGCGAGCGGACCTTCTTCTTCTCCATCCCGCCGAGGTCGACCAGGCCGATCACCTCGTCGACGTCGCGGGGGGCCGGGTAGTACCCCGCGTTGCGCGCGATCGTCTCGCGGACCGTGAGGTACGGCTCCACGGCGATGTCCTGCAGGACCAGCCCGATCCGCTCGCGCAGCACCCGTTCGGTGGCCCGGTCGCCCGGATCGAGGCCCAGCACGTCGATGTGTCCCGAGTCCCGGGAGCGGAAGCCCTCCAGGATCTCCATCGTGGTCGTCTTGCCCGCGCCGTTCGGGCCGAGCAGGGCGAAGATCTCCCCGTGCTCGACGGCGAAGCTCACCCCGTCCACGGCCCGCACCGAGCCGTAGCTCTTGCCCAGGTCCTCCACCACGACGGCGCTAGACATGGCAGGCCCCTGCGGAGCCGCCCGGAGGCTGCGTCAGCGCACGCATGTGACCTCCAGCGTCAGGTCGAGGTACCGTCCGGCCATCCCGCGGGCGGCTGTCACACCGAACTCGGTGCGGTCGACGCGGGTCGTCGCGCGGACGGTGAACTCCTCGGCCGCCACGGTCGACTCCACCACCTCCAGCGTCGCCGGCCGGTCCACGCCGCACGCGGTGAGCGTCCCGGAGACGGCGGTGGTGTCCACCCGGTCGGAGACGAAGGTGAACAGCGGGTACCGCTCGGTGTCCAGGAACTTCGCCGACCGCACGTCACCGTCCCGGTGGTCGTTGCCCGTGTCCATGCTCGCCGCGTCGACCTCGACGCGCAGACTCGACTCGGCGAGCGGCTCGGCCACGTCGACCGTGCCCCCGCGGATCGCGAACGTGCCACGCACCGGCATCAGCCCGAAGAGGTGTCTGCTGCGGAACGTGATCGACGAACGGCTCGTGTCGATCGTCCAGCGGCCGAGCCTGGGAGTCGTCCTGGTGGTGTTTCCTGTCGCATCCATGCCCCCATTCCACGCCTCCGGGGCCCCGCCGCGAAAGGGGCGGGCGGGCGGTACCCCGTACGACGAACGGTGGGCCGTCGGGGGCGGCGTACGACTTTCGTAGGGTCGGACCATGGCAGAGGTCGCGGACGATCACGGTGCCGGGCGTACGGTCACCCGCATGCCCTACGGTAAGCGCCATGACTGACGGACCGTGGCACCGCCGGCACCCGGTCGCCCTGGACGCGGCCATCGCGGCCGCCGCCGTGCTGCTGGACACCGGAGCGACCCTCGTCGGCGCCAGCTGGTGGCCGGAGCACCCGGACACCCTGGCCTGGACCATGCTCGGCGTACAGGCCCTGGCCTGCGCCTCGCTCGCCGTGCGCCGGGTCGCGCCGCTCGCCGTCGTCGCCGTACTCGGTGCCTTCACGCTCGCCGTCACCCTGCTCGTCTCACCCGCCGGAGCGCTGACCCCCGCCAACGACGGCAACGTCTGGGCGCCCTACTCGACCGTCCTGGCCGCCTACGGCCCGCTCTTCTACCAGCAGAACCGCCGCACGGCGTTCCTGGCGCTCGCCGCCTTCACCCTCGTCGTCATGCGCCCCTGGGACCCATCGGTCACGATCATGACGATCGGACTGCTGCGCACCGCCGTCGGGCCGCTGCTGGCCCTGTACTTCGACGCCCGCCGCCGCGTGGTGTACGCCCTCATCGAGCGTGCCGAGCGCGCCGAGCGGGAACGCCACCTGCTGGCCGAGCAGGCCAGAGCCGAGGAACGCGCCCGGCTCGCCGGCGAGATGCACGACGTGGTCACCCACCGCGTCAGCCTCATGGTCCTCCAGGCCGGCGCCCTGCGCGTGACCGCCGAGGACGAGACGACCCGGCAGGCGGCGGAGGAGCTGCGCGCCGCGGGCTGCCAGGCGCTCGACGAACTACGGGACCTGGTCGGCATCCTGCGCACCGCGCCCGAACACGGCGACGACCGGACGCCGACCGTCACCGGGTTCGCCGGACTGATCGCCGAGTCGGTCGCCGTGGGGGTGCCGGCCGAACTGATCGAGGACGGTGACCCTGCCCTCGCCTCACCCGTGGTGGGCCGCACCGCCTACCGGGTCCTGCGCGAGGCGCTCACCAACGTACACAAGCACGCCCCGGCCACCCGGGTGACCGTCCGCGTGGAGTACGGCGAGGCACAGGTGCGGCTCACCGTCCGCAACACCCCGCCCGCCGGACGGCCCGGCGCCCTCGCGGCCACCGGCTCCGGGCTGGGCATCGCCCATCTGCGGCAGCGCATCGAACTCGTCCACGGCACCCTGCGTGCCGGCCCCTGCCCCGACGGCGGGTTCAGCGTCGAGGCGACGCTCCCCGCCTACGTCCCGACCTCCGAATCGATGGTGTGAGCATGGCCCGCGTGGTGGTGGTCGACGACGAGCCCATGGTCTGCGTGTTCCTGCGCACCATCCTCGGCTCGGCCGAGGACATCGAGGTCGTCGACGAGGCACACGACGGAGCTGCCGGAGTCGAGGCCGTCGTGCGGAGCCGGCCCGACGTCGTCCTGATGGATCTGCGTATGCCCGGCACCGACGGGCTGACGGCCATCGAGCGTATCAACGCCCTGCCGGACCCGCCGAACATCGTGGTGCTGACCACCTTCGACGCCGACCAGTACGTGCTGCGGGCCCTGCGGGCCGGCGCGACCGGCTTCCTCGTCAAGTCGACCCCGCCGGAGGAACTCATCGGCCTGGTGCGCACCGCCGCCCAGGGCCACACCGTCCTCTCGCCCTCCGCCGCCCGCCGGCTCATCGCCGCGTCGACGGACACCCTGTCGGCACGCGACCGCGCGCGTGAGCTGGTCGCCTCCCTGACCGAACGTGAGGCGCAGGTCCTGGCCGGTCTCGGCGAAGGCCTGGCGAACGCGCAGATCGCGGCCGGACTCCACCTCTCCGAAGCCACGATCAAGGGCTACGTGTCACGGACCCTGGAGAAACTGGGGTGCGTCAACCGCACCCAGGCCGGCCTCCTCGCCCACGACGCGGGCATCGTGGGGTCCTGACCCGGACGGAAGGCGCGGGCCCCGGCGGGCGTGGCCTCGCGGTGCGGCCGGCTCCGCGCGTTCAGGCGGTCCGCCACGGTGCCGTACGCCGCTCCTCGACCAGCTCCTCAAGTACGGGCACCACCTCGGCCGGCGCCGGGCGGGCCACCGCCTCGTCGCGCAGCCGGCCCGCCTGCTGCCGGAAGTCCGCGTCCCCGAGGATCGTGGAGACCCGGTCGAACACCGCGTCCGGGGTAGCCAGGTCGTGCGGCAGCAGCAGACCCGCCCGCTGCTCCTCCAGACCGGCACCCCGGTAGAGCTGGTCGGCCACCGGTGTGGTGACCGTGAGCTGCGGGACGCCGTACACCAGGGCGTTCGCGTAGGAGCCGAAGCCGCCGTGGTGGATCAGCAGGGAGCAGCTCGGCAGCAGTGCGTGCAGGGGCACCGACTCCACCACGCGGACGTTGTCGGGCAGCGGGCCGAGCTCGGCGGTCTGGGCCGGCAGCAGCGCGGCGACCACCTCCGCGTCGAGCTCCGCCAGCGCCTCCAGGATGGAGCCCTTGGAGACGTAGTCCCCGCCGTAGCGCTCGGTGTTGGAGGCGCCCAGGCTCATACAGATCCTGGTCCGCTCGGGCGGCGCCCGCAGCCAGTCGGGCACCACCGCGGGGCCGTTGTACGGCACGAACCGCATGGGCGTGCGCCGCGCGTCGGTCGCGATGGCGAGGCTGTCGGGCAGCGGGTCGATGGTGAGCTGCCCCGTCGCGAACTCCTCCGTGAAGGTCCCCCCGAGCTCCTCGGCGCGGGCCCCCAGCCAGTCGGCGAGCGGGTCCCTGCGCTGCTCGACGGCCACGTCCGCGGCCAGCTTCCGGAACAGCTGACGCTTCATCACCCATACGTCGGCGAAGCACAGCGACCTGGCGTGCGCGGCCCCGACGGCCCCTGCGGCGATCGGCCCGGCATAGGTCAGGGGGTCCCAGACCACCAGGTCGGGCTGCCACGAGCGGGCGAACTCCACCAGGTCGTCGAGCATCGGCTCGTTGTACATGGCGCTGCCGTACGCGGCGAGCTGGATCCGCTCCAGCTCGCCCTCGTAGGTCAGCTTCGCCGGGTCCAGCTCGTTCCAGCTGGCCGCCTCCCACTCCTCCTGCGACTGGCGGTTGGCGGTCATCGCCTCGCTGATGCCGTCGTTCCTGCCGGTCGCCACCGCAGTCATGCCCGTGGCGGCTATGACGTCGACCAGCTCCGCGCAACTGGCGACCCGCACCTCGTGACCCGCGGCGCGCATCGCCCACGCGAGCGGTGTCAGGCAGAACAGGTGGGACTTCTCCGGGATGGTCGTGAACAGCACACGCACGGTGGGCTCCTGGGTGGCGAGTGGTCCGGTGCCGTTCCAGGTTCGTCCGGGCCCCCACCCACCGGGGGCGGGCACCCGGGTCTCGGGGGAAACACCCAGAGTTTGCGCGCATGTCCCGGCCGTCGCTGTGCGCATCCCCGCAGCGTGTGGATAGTGGCGGCGAGGGGCGCCCGGACGGGGCCTCGCCCTTTCGGCCCGACCCAGGGAGTCGCCGATGGAACCGGTTGGATCCGCGGTCAGCCCGACCGCCGTCGTGTTCGGCGGCGGCTTCGTCGGCCGCGCCGTGTGCACCGCGCTGAGCGACGCCGGCCGGCAGGTGACCGCGGTGGTGCGCGGCACCCCGGAACCGGCCCTGCCGGCCGGTTGCCGAACCGTCCTCCTCGACGTTCTGCACACCGATCCGGACGTGATCCGGGCCGAACTCGCGGACCTGCGGCCCGGCGTGGTGGTGAACACCGTGGGCGCCCTGTGGGGCGTCGACGAGACCGAACTCGCCGAGGCCAACGTGACGTTCGTCGAGCGGCTGGTCGGCGCCGTGTCCGCGCTGCCGGGCCGGGTGCGGCTGGTGCACATCGGATCGGCCTACGAGTACGGACCCCACCCCGGCCGGCGGGAACTGGCCGAGACGCTGCCGGGCCGCCCGGTCAGCGGATACGCCCGGAGCAAGCTCGCCGGCACACGGATCATCACCGACGCCGTCGACGCCGGCCGGATCGACGCGGTTGTGCTGCGCATCGGCCTCGCGGTCGGACCCCACGCCTCCAGGCACAGCCTGCTCGGCGGCATCGCACGCGACCTCGCCGGCCGGCCCGACGAGGTGCGGCTGCCCCCGATCAGCGGCGTACGGGACATCGTCGACGTCCGCGACGTGGCGGCCGCCGTACTCGACGCCGCCCGCGCCCACCGGGTCCCACCCGTGGTCAACATCGGCTCCGGGACCGGTGTCCGCCTGGTCGACGCGGTGGACACG
Source organism: Streptomyces sp. NPDC049970 (assembly GCF_040660235.1). Taxonomy (NCBI): domain Bacteria; kingdom Bacillati; phylum Actinomycetota; class Actinomycetes; order Kitasatosporales; family Streptomycetaceae; genus Streptomyces; species Streptomyces sp. NPDC049970. The sequence continues at coordinate 533,649 of NZ_JBFALP010000002.1, forward strand.
CTGTTCCGGGTCGCCGGGGCGGGGCCGGCCGTCAGCACGGCCGCGCGCGGCCCCGAGCCGTCGGAACGCCGCGACGCGGGCATCGGCGAACAGCCCCTGGACATCGGCCTGGCACGCAGAGAGCTCGGCTGGGTCCCGGCCCGCACCCTCACGGAGGCGCTGCGGGGCCTGTGGGACAGCGTCGGGGGCCCAACCACAGCATCACCATCGACTGTCGCAGTGGACGGAGAGAGCATTCATGGCTGACACGGACGTGCGGTCCATTCTCGAACAGACCCGGAAACTTCACCGGGACCTGGAGGCGTCCGAGCAGGAGTTCGTCCCCGGGGTCACCCCGATCCTGCCGTCGGGCGCGGTCCTCGACGAGGACGACCGGGCCGCGCTCGTGGAGCAGGCGCTCCAGATGCGGATAGCCTCCGGCGCCGCCGCGCTGCGCTTCGAGCGGCTGTTCGCGAAGACGATCGGTGTGCGCAAGGCACATCTGACGAACTCGGGTTCGTCCGCGAACCTGCTGGCGCTCGCGTCGCTCACGGTGCCGGAACTGGAGGAGCGCCGGCTGCGCCCGGGCGACGAGGTCATCACCGTCGCGGCGGGCTTCCCCACCACCGTCAACCCGATCATCCAGTGCGGTCTGGTGCCGGTGTTCGTCGACGTCGACCTCGCCACGTACAACACCACCGTCGAGCGGGTCGAGAAGGCGATCGGGCCACGTACCAAGGCCATCATGATGGCCCACACACTCGGCAACCCCTTCCCCGCCGCCGAGATCGCCCAACTCGCCACGGACAACGACCTGTTCCTCGTCGAGGACAACTGCGACGCCGTCCTGTCGACCTACCAGGGCCGCAACACCGGCACGTTCGGCGACTACTCGACGGTCAGCTTCTATCCGGCCCACCACCTGACCATGGGCGAGGGCGGCTGCGTACTGTCCAACACCCTGGAGCTGGCGCGGATCACCGAGTCGATGCGGGACTGGGGGCGCGACTGCTGGTGCGAGCCCGGCGAGGACAACAAGTGCCTCAAGCGGTTCGACTACCAGATGGGTGACCTGCCGCTCGGCTACGACCACAAGTACATCTTCTCGCACGTCGGTTACAACCTGAAGGCCACCGACATCCAGGCGGCACTCGGGCTGAGCCAGCTCACCAAGCTCACCGACTTCGTGGCCGCCCGCAAGCGCAACTGGCTTCGGCTGCGCGAAGGCCTCGAAGGAGTCCCCGGTCTGCTCCTGCCCGAAGCCACACCGGGAAGCGACCCGAGCTGGTTCGGCTTCGTCATCACCCTGACCGACGACGCGCCCTTCCGGCGGCCCGAGCTCGTCGACTTCCTCACGGCCCGCCGCATCGGCACGCGCCTGCTGTTCGCGGGCAACCTCCTGCGCCACCCCGCCTACCGCGACGTCGAGCACCGGGTCAGTGGAGACCTGACCAACAGCGACGTCGTCACCGAGCGCACGTTCTGGCTCGGGGTGTACCCGGGCGTGACGGCCGAGATGACGGACTACATGGTCGCCTCCATCAAGGAGTTCGTCGCCAAGCACCGCTGACCGGCGGGTTCCGGAGCCGCGACGGCGGCTCCGGAACGGCCCCTGAACGGTCCGTTCCCGGCCCGTGGACGGGCCGTGGGACAGCGCGGCGGCTCAGCCCCGGGCCAGTCGCAGCAGCCGGTCCACCAGGCGGGCCGGGGTGGGCCGGCGCAGGTTCTCCTCGCGGATGCTCCAGGCCGCCACACGACGGGCCTTCCCCGACAGCAGGTCCTCGGCCGCCGAGCGGATCGCCTCCCGCGTGGCCAGGTGTCCCGGCAGATGCAGGCCCGCGCCGGCCTCGCACACCCGCCCGGCGACCCGGGCCTGCTCGGAGGCGAAGGTGAGGCCCAGCTGCGTCACCCCCGCGGCGAGGGCGGTCATCGCGCTGCCCGCGCCACCGTGGTGCACGACCAGATCGCTGTGGGCGAGCAGCGCCTCCAGCGGGCAGCGCTCCAGTACCCGCACCGACGGCGGCACCGTACCCAGAGCCAGGACGTCCTCCCGCGTAGCGGTCAGCACCACCTCGGCGTCCAGACCGGCGAGAGCCGACACGATCACCGGCAGCACGTAGGAGCGCGGGCCAGACATGGCGGTGAGGGCCGTCGACCACGTCACCGCGATCCGCGGCCGCGGCCCCGGTGCGTCGAGCCACTCCGGTGCCGTACCGCCCCCGTTGTACGGGACGAACCGCACCGGCAGACGGCTCGCCCTCACCGGTGGTTCCAGCGATCCGGGGCAGGGGTCGACCACGTGGTCGACGGAGTCGGCGGAGAACGGGGCTTGCCCGTACCGCTCGAACGACCGGCCCGGATCCTCGGGGAGGATGTCCGGGCCGTCGGGCTCGTGCGTACCGACCGGACCCCACAGCGCGAGGGCGGCCGGCACATCCAGCACCCGGGCGGCGAGCGGACCCTCAGTGCTCACCGGGTCGTGGACGACGAGGTCCGGCCGCCAGCGCCGGGCGAAGCCCACCGCCCTGTCGTGCCCCTCGGCGGACCGCCGCGCGAACTCCCGCTCGGTGGTCCGCCGGTACTCCGCCAGGTCGAAGTCGTCGAGCGAGGTCATCACGGCGCCGGTGAGCGGGTGCAGCGGCAGCCACGGGTACGGCCACTCGCCCCGCAGTGCCTCCCGCACATAGGACATCCGGTTCCGCACGGCCACCTCCATGCCGTCCAGTACGGGCACCGGCCGCAGCCCGGCGCGGATCACCGCGTCCGTCTGCGAGGGCGCGCACAGCACCGCGACCTCGTGCCCGCTCGCGCGCAGCGCCCAGCCCAGCGGAACCATCGAGGCGTAGTGCGTCGGCCAGGAGGACACGGAGAACAGCACACGCACGGGGCACCCCTGTCGACGGCTGGATCGTTGCCGGCATCACGGCATCACGGCATCACGGCATCACGGCATCACGGCATCACGGCGACCGGGCAGCGCTTCGGGCGGCACGGCAGCCCGGCACCCCGACGGGTGGCCACGGGCCGGGAGCGGATCGTACGGCGATCCTGCCGCATCCCCCCGGCCGCGAGCGCGCCCCCGGCTTCCCCGGGCCGCACACTGGGGGAATTCGCAGACTCCCGGCAGCCGCGTCGCAGCGGTCACCTCCCTGTGAGACATATGGGATTCGCCTCGGGCCGGACCGTCGCGGCCGGCCCACGGATCCACGCTGGGGGACCCCATGCAGCCAAGGCCACGCACGCACGAGACCGCCCGCGCGGCGAGACCGTCCCCCGGAGCCGGCCGTGACTGACGCCGAACCGCTGGGCATCGCCGTCCTGGGTGCCGCCGACATCGCCTGGCGGCGCACCCTCCCCGCCGTGGGCCGCTGCCAGGGACTGCGCCTGGTGGCCGTGGCGAGCCGCACTCCCGAGAAGGCCCGCACCTTCGCGGAGCGGTTCGACTGCGATGCCGTGACGGGCTACGAGCGCCTCCTCGCCCGCGAGGACGTCCAGGCCGTCTACATCCCCCTGCCGAACGCCCTGCACGAGGAATGGGCCGAGGCCGCGCTGCGGGCGGGCAAGCACGTACTCGTGGAGAAGTCGCTCTCCGCGGACGGAGCCGCCGCCCTGAAACTGGCCCGCACGGCACGGGAGCGCGGACTCGCGTTCATGGAGAACTTCGCCTTCCTCCACCACACGCAGCACCGCACGGTCGCCGACCTCGTCGCCGAGGGCGCCATCGGCACACCCCAGCTCTTCAGCGCGTCCTTCGGGATCCCGCGGGGCGACGACGGGCTCATCCGCTACAGCCGCGGACTGGCCGGCGGGGCCCTGCGGGAGACCGGCTGCTATCCGGTCCGCGCCGCGCAGCTCTTCCTCGGCGCCGACGTCCAAGTCATCGGCTCCCGGCTGCGGTTCGACGCCGACCTGGGGGTCGACATGGCCGGATCGGCGCTGCTCGCCGACGCCGCCGGTGTCACCGCCCAGTGCGACTTCGGCCTGGACCACGCCTACCGCAACACGTACGCGGTCTGGGGCAGCGAAGGCCGCATCGAACTCGACCGGGCCTTCACCCCACCCCCGGACGCCCGCCCCGTGCTACGGCTGCTCCGGGCCGACCACCGCGAGGAGCGGGTGCTGCCCGCCGCCGACCAGTTCCTCGGTGCCGTGACGGCCTTCGCCTCGGCATGCGCCGATCCGGCGGCCCGTGAGTCGCACACCGACGACGCGGTCCGCCAGGCCGCGCTGCTGGAGTCGGTCGTGACACGCGACGCCGCCACCCGGCCCCCGGCCCCGGACCGCGGCCACGCCGCCGAGGAGGGCCGATGACCACACGGGTACCTCCTGTGGCCTCCGCCGGCGCTGACGCCGAACCGTCGCGAAGACACGTGCTGTGGCTGGGCTTTCCCGGGTACGGGCACGTCAAGGCGACCTTCGGCATGGTCGAGGAGCTCGTACGCCGCGGCCACCGCGTCACCTACGTCGTGGCGGACAGGTTCGCGGAGCAGGCCACGGGCACCGGCGCCCGGGTGGTGACCTACACCTCGGTGTTCCCCGCGTCGATCGACCCCGCCGAGACCGCCACCACGATGCTGCTCGCCTTCCTGCGGGAGAGCTTCGCCCCGCTGGAGACGACCCTGGCGGCCGTCGCCGGCGATCCGCCCCACCTGGTCGTGCACGACGTGCTCGCCTCCGAGACGGCGACGGCGGTGAGCAGGCTCCACGGAGTGCCCACCGTGCGTACCTACGCCGGATTCGGCAGCAACGAGCACGTGCCGCAGAACGGCACCGAGCACGACCCCGCACGCGCCCCGGTGGACCTGGCGGACGTACGACTGCGCGACCTGGGCGAGGAGCTGACCGCCCGCGTCACGGCGGCAGGTGTCGCCGACCTGTTCGCGGCCGGGCCGCCCGGGGGCGACGAGGCCGCGGCCAGCATCTCCTTCGTCGTACGGGAGTTCCAGATCAGGGGCGAGACCTTCGGCGACGACTACCTGTTCGCCGGTCCCTGTCTGCGCGCGGCGGACTTCGCCGGAGCCTGGTCGCCCCCGCCGGGGTCGCCGCCCCTGCTGCTGGTGTCGCTCGGCACCTCGGCCAACCGCCGCCCCGGATTCTTCCGGCAGTGCGCGGAGGCCTTCGCCGGCACCCCGTGGCACGTCGTGATGACACTCGGCGGCGGCGTCGACCCGGCGTCCCTGGGACCGCTGCCGCCCAACGTCGAGGCGCACGCGTGGGTTCCGCACCTGGCCGTCCTCGAACACGCCGACGCGTTCGTCTGCCAGGGAGGCACCGGCAGCCTCATGGAGGCCTTCCACCAAGGGGTCCCGGTCGTGGTCGTGCCGCAGCAGCAGGACCAGTGGGCCATCGCCCAGCAGGTCGCCGACCTCGGGCTCGGCCTGTCGGTCCGCCCCGACGAACTCGACGGCCGCACCCTGTCGGCCGCAGTCGAAGCGGTGGCCGCCGACGCCGGGGTCCGGCGCCGGGTGGCCGAGCTGAGCGTCCGCGTACGGGCGGCACCCGGCGCCGGAGCGGTCGCCGACCGGCTTGAGGCCGTCATGGCCGAAGCCGCCGAAGCCGCCGCCCGGCCCACCGGTGTCGCGGGGCCGGAGGACGTCCCTGCCGGCGGGGCGGGCCAGGTGCCCGAGCCCGCGTAGCGCGCGGGCGGCTGTCCCGGGACACACCCCGGGACAGCCGCTGCGTTCAACCCGCGGAGCCCGACGGTTCCAGCGCCTCCGCGGGGACCGCGGGGGCGATGCCGGCCCCCGCCGCCTCGTCCAGGAGCGTGCGGACGGCGACGTAACCCTGCGGACCGAGGTCCTCGGTGTACCGGTTGACGTACAGATCGATGTGCCGCCGCTGCACATCGGGCGCCATCTCCTGTGCGTGCGACCGCACATGGTCGCGGGAGGCCGCGGGGTCGGCCCACGCGTGCCGGACGGACTCGCGGACTGCGGCGGTGACCTCCGAGACGGCCCCGGCGCCCAGAGAGCGCCGGGCGACGATGGCACCGAGCGGGATGGGCATACCGGTCCGCTCCTCCCAGGCCTCGCCGAGGTCGACGAGCCGGTGCAGCCCGTACTCGTGGAACGTGAAGCGGGCCTCGTGGATCACGAGTCCCGCGTCCACCTCGCCGTCCCGGACCGCGGGCATGATCCGGTCGAAGGGCAGCACCGTGGTACGCACCTTCACGCCCGGCAGCGCCCGCTCGGCCCACAGCCGGAAGAGGAGGTACGCGGTCGACAGCTCCGTGGGGATGGCGACGACCCGCCCCTCCAGGGCCTCGGGCGCGCAGGGCAGCCGGGTGAGGAGCAGCGGCCCGCAGCCATGGCCGAGGGCGCCGCCGGCCGGCAGCAGCTCGTAGCGGTCCAGGACGTAGGGGAGTGCGGCGTACGAGATCTTCAGCACGTCCGAACCGCCGCGCACGGCAGCCTTGTTGGTGACGTCGATGTCGGCGATGGTGACCGCGGGCACGGGCCTCCCGGGCAGCAGCCCGGCCGTCCACGCGTGGAAGACGAAGGTGTCGTTGGGGCACGGGGAGTGGGCGAGGCTCACAGGGCTTGCCATGGCGGCTCCTGGATTCGGTGGGAGGGCGCTCAGCGGGAGAGGTCCCAGAGTCCGAGGTACTTGTTCGGTGAGTCCTCCGGGATGCGTTCCAGCGGCTCTCCCAGGCCGAACGGCGCCAGCGACAGGTCCAGCTTCGCGTGGCGAAGGCTCGGTTCGCCGATCCGCTGGAGGTTGGAGAACTCGCCGCGCTCCGTCGTCGGATCGCTCGTGTAGCTGGTGGTGAGCAGCAGTCGGCAGGCGCGGCGGAACCGCTCCAGGGCTGGCAGGATCATGTCGTTGGGCAGGTGGATGAAGACGTCGCGGCAGATCAGCATGTCGGCCGGCCGCAGTTCGTCCGACGTGATGTCGACGACCTCCAGCCGGTAGCCGCGCCCGCGTAGTTCGGGCCAGGTCGCCCGCTCGTGGACGTCGTAGCCGACGTAGTCGATCGCGTCGAGGTCCAGCGTGCTCATCCACGCCAGATCGCCGCAACCGGCGTCGTTCAGCGTCCTCACCCCGTACGTGTCGAGGATCGTCGTGAGCCCCTTGCGTACGAGCTGGGTGTGCGGCTCGCTGGAACCCCAGCCGCAGACGGTGTCGGGGGCCTGGTCCGGCCACCCCCGTGAGAACACATCCAGGCCGGGGTTGTGCTGGAGTTGCTCCTGCGCGTCGGTGCGACCTGCTGGGTTGCTCACGGCATCTCGCTCTCGGTCAGGGCCGGTTGTCGGCCCCACGGGAGCACGCGGACCGTGCGCGCAACCACAACCGGCGCGAGAGACCAGGTGTTCTTCCGAACTGCGCGCCGGGCCGCCGGAATCGACTGGTGAATCACCCAGTGTTCGAGCTCCGTTCCGGGCGGTCGGGCAGCCCGCTGGCATGCTGCCGTGCATGTCGGCGTATCACGTGGCGTTCATGCCGTTTCCCGCGTTCGGACACATCAACACGGCGCTGCCCGTGGTGGCGGAGCTGGTGCGCCGAGGGCACCGGGTGACCTTCGCGACCAATGCCCGCTTCGCGCCACTGGCCGCCGCGGCGGGCGCCGAGGTGCTGGAGTACGAGTCCTGGCTGGCCTCGCGCAAACTGCCGGAGACCGTGGACGCCGACTACATGGTGCGGGAGCCGGTCCGCTCGATCGACGAGGCCATCGCCACCGTCCCGGTCTACGAGGAGGGCTTCGCCGACGACCTGCCGGACGTGCTGCTCTACGACGTCAGCACCTTCGCCGCCGGGCGGGTGCTGGCCCGCAAGTGGGGGCGCCCCGCGATCGAGCTCTTCGCGACGTTCGCCTCCAACGAGCACTACTCGCTCACCCAGCAGATCGGTGCCCTGTACGAGGGCGAGATCGACCGGGAGCATCCCGCGCTCGTCGACTTCTTCGTGAAGCAGGCCCAGCTGCTGCGTGACCACGGGCTGCACGACGTGACGCTGGAGGAGTTCAACGCTCCCGCCGACGACGCCAACCTCGTCTTCCTGCCGCGCGAGTTCCAGCCCGCCGAGGACACCTTCGACGAGCGGTTCGCCTTCGTCGGCGCGTCCATCGGTGACCGGGCCGACGAGCTGCCCTGGCACCCGCCGGGCGACGGCCGTCCGCTGCTGCTGGTCTCCATGGGCAGCTTCAGCTTCGACCACCAGAAGGACTTCGTCCGCACCTGTGTCGAGACCTTCGCCGACACCGAGTGGCACGTGGTCGTCGCCGCCGGGGCCTGGGCGGACGGCGACGCCTTCCCGATGATCCCGGACAACATCCAGCTGCTGCGCTGGGTGCCCCAGCTGACCGTGCTCCACCACGCCGACGTGTTCGTGTCGCACGCGGGCATGAACAGCGTGATGGAGGCCATGTACTTCGGTACGCCCGTGGTCGCCGTGCCGCACATGCCCGAACAGCGGCTCGTGGCGGCCCGGCTGGAGGAACTCGGCCTCGGCGTGCACCTGCCGCCGGACCTGGCCACGGGCCGGGGCCTGCGCGAGGCGGTGGACCGGGTCGCCGGGGACCGGCGCACACGCGAGCGCGTCGGCGCGCTCAGCGCCGCGCTGCGTTCGGCCGGCGGCCCCGAGCTCGCCGCGGACTACGTCGAGAAGGTGGCCGCGAACGGAGCGGGTGCCGCGAGCCGGGCGGACACCGCGAACCCGGCCTGATCCGGGGCGCTGATGCCCGTCCCGTGGGCCCGGACAGCGCTGCTGGGCCCACGCGCCGCACGGGTCCTGGACCGACGGGGCCGGACCGGGTGTCGGGGTGGACGCCGGACAGGTCGGGAGCAGCGGTAGGTACTGGACCGCTTCGTCCGGGTTTCCAAGGGTGCCGGGAACGTCTTTACGCCATGTTCACATTCTTTTCCTGCCCCGCATGAGATTCTACGCGCGTCACAAGAGGTGTGTGGTGGCTGGATGTTGGCAGAAGTTGATGAAGGGTGGCGAAGACTCGTTGTCGAGCGATAATCGCCATGAGTGCGATGCGTCTGCATGTGGCTGAATCGTGACGGGCGGTCGAACGCGCGGTCTGAACGGGGGAGCACGTATGAACGCGTCGGTCAGAGTTGCGGTCGTGGCGAGGAGCGAGGTGGCCCGGAGCGGGCTGGCCCGGATGCTCGAGGACGCCTCCCACGTCCGGCAGTACTCCGTCTTCGAGCCCGAGGAGTTCACGGCTTCCGCACGCGAGGACGCCATCCAGCTGCTCATCCTCTCCTGCGACGTACTGGCGCTGTGGTGCGTGACCGGGCCGGGTCCCGAGGAGGACGCGTGGGCGGACGAACTGGCGGCGGTCGCCCGCCGCAACGGCATCCGGGTGGTGCTGATCCTGCCCGGGGCCAAGGTGCAGCGAGCGGCCTCCGGCGAGGGGGTGCCGTGTGACGGGGTCCTGGACCAGAACGCGCTGACCACCCGCGGTCTGGACGACGCCCTGCGCAGGCTGTCCGGAGGGGAGCGGATCCTGCCGCAGCCGACCGCGCGCACGGGGGCCGGGACGCCCGCCCCGGAGGGTTCGCACCCCGCCGGGACCCGGGCCGGTCTGCTGACCGAGCGCGAGCGGCAGATCATCGAACTGCTCGTCGAGGGCCTGAGCAACAAGCAGATAGGGCACGCCCTGGGGGTGTCCGAACACGCCGCCAAGCGCGCGGTGGCGGTCATGATGTCCAAACTCGACTGCCCCAACCGCACCCAGGCCGTGGTGACCGCCCTCCGCGAGGGGCTCGTGAGCGCCGGGGTGGAGCCGCACGTCTAGGAGGCCGGCCACCGGCTCTCCGGCGGAGGCACGCGGCCCCCGGGACGCGCCGCACCGGCCCTCGCCCCCGGCTCCGCCGCGTGGCGAGAATCGATCGCCGTGCCGCGGAGCGCGGTTGCGCCGTTCTGGCGTGAATCGGATGCCGGCGTGCGTCCCTCGGCCCGGCGGGTCGCAGACCGCCGCAGGGGGGTCAGTTCCCCTCGTCGAGGGGGCGCGCGGGCGGGTGCGGGCCCCGGCCCGGGAAGTACGCGGCGAGTCCGGAGCGACCGGTGACGCCGAGCTTCCGGTACACGTTCGTCAGGTGGTACTCCACGGTGCGTACCGTCAGGTACAGGGCGTCGGCGATGGCGCGGTTCGTCGCGCCGGCCGCCGCGAGCTCCGCCACCGGCCGCTCCGCGCTGGTGAGCACGACGCGGGCCGGCCGGCCGCCCGCCGCGGCGAGCGCGTCCCTGGCCTGCCGGGCCACCGCCGTCAGGCCGCCCCGCATGGCCATGGCCTGTGCCGCACGCAGGTGGCCGCGTGCCGCCTTGTCGTCGTCCCGCTGCAGGTAGGCGCGTCCGAGCTGCAGTTCGGCCCGGGCGTGGCTGAAGCGGTCGGAGGACGCGCCCAGCAGCCGTACGCACTCGGTGAGCAGGTCCACGCGCTCCGGCGGCTCGGCCACCGCGGCCTCCGCCAGCAGGCTCAGACCGGTGCTGCGGGCCGTCGGCCACCGGTCGGCCAGCTGCCGCCCCAGCGCGGCCCGTTCGTGGGCGGCGCCGGTCAGTCCCAGTTCCATGAGCAGTTCCGTGCTGCCCATCCACCAGGCGGTGAACACCGGGTTGCCGATCCCCGCTGCCGTCAGACCCGCTCCGCACCGCTCCATGAGCTCCAGGGCCCTCTCGGTGTGCCCGCGTCCTCGTGCGAGCAGCGCCTGGGCCACCAGGTGGTGGTGGTGCTCCCAGACGGCGTCCTCGAAGTCGCGGCCGTCGAGCCGCCTGAGCACGGCCTCGGCCCGGTCGACCTCACAGCGGGAGAGCAGGGCCAGCGCCAGGGTGATCGGCGCCGGCCTGGCTCCCTGCGCCCCCGCCGTACGCGAGGCGGCCAGCGCCTCCTGGGCCGCCTCGTAGGCCCGCCCGGACTCGAGCAGCATCTGGGCACGGGCCGAGCGGGCATGGCCCTCCGCCCACGGTTCGTCCCGCCCGCGGCTGTCGGCGACGGCCCGGTCCAGGTGGTCCAGAGCCGCGGCGGTGTCGTCCGCCAGCCCGAGGACCCGGGCGGCGGCGACGCGCTCCCAGGCGGGGCGCGGCGGCTCGGCCGCCAGGACCTGGCGGGCGTCGCCCATGGTGTCGGTGACGACCGTGGCAGGCTGTGAGTCGCTCCCCGCCCCGGTGAGAGCGGACCGCACCGCCCGGACGGTCAGGGCGAGATAACCCCCGGACGCCCCTGAGGACAGGGCCGCGGATCCCACCGGCGCGGGCCGCGTCCGGTCGTACGGCACGTCGTCCGGGTGCGCGGCCTCCAGTTCGCGCAGTACGCCGCCGAGGGCGTCGGGGGTGGCCGGCGTGCGGTGCGTCATGAGCGAGGCCAGCCGGAGCGACGCGGTCGCACGTGCCCGGATCCGTGGATCGGTGCCCCGGGAGGGCGAGCCGTCCAGGTGCCGCAGGGCGGTCGCCGGGTCGATGTCCAGGAGCGCGGTGGCGAGGTCGGTCCGTACCGTGGCGTCCTGCGGATCCGTCTCGTGGAGGGGGGTCAGGTAGGAGACCACCGAAGCGGGCCGGTCCCGCCGGGCGGCGACAGCGGCCTCCTTGAGGATGGTGGCCATCCAGGGACGGACCGGCGCGGGCTGCCCCAGCAGCAGGTCGGCCACCTGGACGGCGGGCCGCGCCGCGTCGTTGAGGATCTCGGCGGCCTGTACGCGCATCAGGGCCCCCCGCTCGGCGGGCAGGGCGTCGAGGAGCCGGTCCAGCTGGGCGGAGGAGCCCCCGGCCGGCATCGTCTCCGGGAGCAGCCCCAGGACCCGCGAGGACCTCAGCGCCCGGCCCGCCGGACCGGCGGGAAGGCCCGCGAGCGCTCCGACGAGGTCGGCGTCGCCGCTGCGGAGCATCGCCGCCGCCTGTGCGACCCGGAGCAGCCCGGGGTCACGCCGGGCGAGTTCGTCCAGGTCCTCGCCCGGCGGCCGCCCGAGGCCGGAGAGCCACGGATCGGCGACATCGGTGACCGTGCAGTAGTCCCGCGAGGCCAGTTCGTGGAACGAGGCCCCCGCGGCGGCGAGGCCGCCCGCCGGGACGTTCAGCAGGACGGTCAGGGGTCGCCCGTCCGTGCGGCGGACCAGATGGTCGACGCACCGCAGGGTTCCTTCGTCGCACCACTGGGCCTCGGTGACGGTGAGCAGGAGCGGACCCTGTTCCAGCAGGCCCTCGACCCGCGCCAGTGCGGACCGCCGCATCTCCTCGGGGCCCGGCGGTCCTTCGCCGAGGGAGGGGAGCAGCCGTCGCAGGGCGGCGTGTTCGGTACCGGCCTCCTCGCGTCGGCAGCTGACGCGCCGCTGGTTCGCGTCCCGTCCGCACACCTCTCCGATGTGCCGCAGGATCCCGTCCAGAGCTGCCTGACCGGCGGATCCGAGCACGAGGACGCAGCGTGCGCCGCCAGGGCCCACGGAGGCCCGGGAGGGCCGGCCCGCTCGTGGTGAGCGATCGAAGAAGGCGCCGAGGGGGGAAGCGGACCGTAGCGCCGACGGTGCCGCTGGGCACATGTGCTCTGATCGATATGAGCTCACAGTGCTTACGATATGACAATCCTGTGAGTCTTGTTGAGGATGGAGAGACCGTTTGACGGCGGCGCCTCGTGGCCGCCCGACACGATCGACGGCATCGCTTCGGCTCACGCGAGAAGGAAGACACCCGTGCCGCTGTACGACCGGACGTCCGGGCTCGCCGCGCTCCACTCGGCCACGGCTCGGGTGCGGGACGGCGCGACGGTCCAGATGGCGGTCACCGGCCCGCCGGGCACCGGCCGTTCGTTCCTCCTCGACACGATCGGGGACCTGGTGGAGAAGGACGGCTTCGTCGTCCGTCGGGCCCGGGGCAGCCGCCTGGACCAGGGACTCGGCCTCGATCTCGCCCGTCGGCTCCTGCCAGGGGCCGCACTTGATGGCGACGCGACCCGTGCGGATGTCGTACGCGCGGTCGTCACGGCCGAACAGGCCCCGCACACGGCTCCGGTCGCCGTCCTCCTCGACGATCTGCAGTGGGCCGACGAGGAGTCCCTGGCCAGGCTGGCCCGGCTCTCGGCCGGCCAGGAGAGCGCACCCCTCCTGCTGGTGTACGCCGTGTGCGAGGGGGAGGGCGCCTCCGGACGGCCCGCCCTGCGGCCCCTGCTCGACGCGGCGGACACGGTGGTGCGGACCGGCCCGCTCGGCAACGGAGGCGTACGCGCCCTCCTCCGCGAACGGGGAGTGCTCCTCACGGACGCGCAGGCCCGCGCCTGGACCCGTGCGACGGGCGGCAACCCGGCGCTGATCGTGTCCCTGCTCGAACGCCTGCGGGAGCCGCAGCGCCTCGCCCCCGAGACGCTCCTCGCCGTGGCCCGCTCCCACGACGCTCCCTGGAGCCTGCGGGCCAGGGTCTCCGCGGCACTGAGCGGTCTCCCGGAGGACGTACGGCACTTCGCCCACTGCGCCGCCCTCCTCGGCGGCGCGCCCGAGGCCGGTCTCCTCGCCCGGCTCGCCCGGCTCGACACCGGAGAGGCGGAAGCCGCCGAGGGAGCGCTCAGGCGGCTCGGATGGGCACCGGGCCGAGGTCTGCCGCCTGTCCTGTGGGACTGCGTGCGGGAGATCGCCGACGACGGGATGCCCCTCGACCGCCGCGCCGAACTCCACCGCGCAGCGGCCGAACTCCTCCACGAGGCCGGCGCCCCGGCCGAGCGCATCACCCCCCATCTCCTGGAGATCGGGCCCGGCGAATGGAGCGGAGCACCCTGGGTGCTGCGCGCCGCCGCCGACAGCGCGCGACGCCGGGGGGACAGCGTCTCCGCGATCCGCTACCTGCGCCGCGCCCTGCGGGAGTTCCTCCCGGACAGCCCCGAGCGCGGCGAGTTCCTGGCCGCCCTCGCCCGCGCCGAACAGGACACCGACGTCCCCGCCATGCTGCGGCACGTCCGGCAGGCGATCCCGCTGCTGCGGTCCGTCCGCGAACGCCGCGAAGTGGTGGGGAGCATGCCGCTCGCCCTGTTCGTCTCCGCCCGCCAGGTGGCGTCCGAGGCCCTCGACTCCGTCCGTGAGCCGGACGGGGCCGTGACGTCCGGAACCGAGCCGGAGGAGCTGAGGCTGCGGCTGGAGGCCCGCGCCCTCCTGTTCGGCGCCGGAGGGGGCGCCGCGCCGGCCGGCGAGATCGGACGGCTGCCCGCGCTCCGCCACCTCCCCGACCCCGGTACGGCCGCACAGCGCGAACTCGCCGTCGTCCACGTCTTCGCCGGGACCCTCGGAGGCGGCCTCCCCGCCGTGGACGCCGCCGGGCTGGTGTGCCGCCTGCTGGAACACGAACCCGTCGCCGGCACCACCGGGTACGGCGCGACCGCGCTTCTGATCGCCTCCGGCATCGCCGCCGAGGCCCACGGCCCGGTGCGTGCATGGCTGGACGCGGCGCTGGAGGCGGCCCGGCGCCGCGGCGACGAACGGCAGCGGATCCGGATCCTGGGCTGGCGGGCGCTGGCGGCCCTGCACTCGGGGCGGGTGACGGAGGCCTGGTCGGACGCGCTGGAGGCGTGCACTGCGGAGCCCGGCACACTCGGGGACGACGACTGGCTGTCCCTGCTGGGCCTCGCCAGCGTGGCGGCGGCGACGAACGCCCCCTGGCAGGCGGACCGGCTGAGAATCCTGCTGCGTGCGCAACCGGAGACCGGCATGCCGCTGAGGGACCTCGCCCTCAAGGTCATGGACGCCCCGTCCGCCTCCGAGGACGCCCTGCCCGAGATGGTGCGCGAGATACTCGCGGCCGCCCAGCAGGGCGAGGCGGAGGGCTGGTGCAACCAGACCCTGTTCCCGGTCGACCTGATCTGCGTACCCCTCCTGCTGCGCGTCGCGGAACCGGAGGTCGCGCTCGAACTCCTCGCCCGGTCCTGCGACAGGGCCCGCGCCTTCGGCTCGCCCACCGCGCTCGGCCGTGTGCTCCGCCTGTGGGGGACGGTGGTACGGGGCCGCTACGCGCTGTCCCTCCTGGCCGAGGCCGTCGCCGTCCTCAGGGAGAGCGCCAACACCCTGGAGCTGGGGCGGTCGTTGACGGCGTACGGGACCCGGCTGCGGGCCGCCGGAAGGCCGGGGGGCGACGAGCTCCTCGCCGAGGCCGACCGGATCGCGGACGAGATGGGCGTGCCCGTGCTGCACTGCTGGTCCCGGGCGCTCGGCGCTCACAAGCACGGAGCGGTACCTCCCGGCAGCGGTCGGCTCACCGACACCGAACGCCGGGTCGCGGCGATGGTCGCTCTCGGGCACACCAGCCAGGAGGCGGCGGAGGCACTCGGCGTCACACGGCGCGCCGTGGAGAAGACCCTCACCCGGTTGTACCGGCGCCTCGACGTCGCCGGCCGGGCCGAACTCATTCCCGTCGTCCGCCGTATGGCGGGTGCGGCCGCATTCTCCTCGGGGGCGCTCTCCACGAAACTCTGAACGGACGGCGGACACGCTGAGTGTTCGGTCGATCGCCCGGAGTCCCCGCACCCCATTTGTGCCCATCCGGCATCTACCGGACTTGCCGTTCTTCGCCGGCGGTGCCCGCATGTGCCTTTGCGGGATTCCCTTTCGGTGCCCGGGTGGTGCACCCCGACCGGTGCACCACCCGGGTTACCTGTCGGTAAACGGGGCGGGCGCCCGCGGTAATTGGGTATATGTCCGGTGGGTGATACGTACTACTGCCGGTAGCGGAGGTCGGCGCGGCTGGTGAGAGGTCGCGTCGATCCACTCCGGGTGCCCATCCGGTCACTCCGTCCGAACCGTTCTGCTGCCGACCACAGTGTTGGGTTACGGCACTGGATCACATTGCCCATCCGGGTTTGGCGTCATTAGGCTGCCGACTGCCCGCCGACAATCTCAACGGGGAAGGTGTGGCTTACATGATCCATGCAGAGAGTGCTACGGAAAACGGGCTTCGGGAGAAGACCGGAAGAATATCCCTAATTCCGAGACAACAATCCCGCTCCACCGAGGAATTGCGCGACATCGACGCTTCCCTGTTCCGTACGGAGATCGGGGGCGACGAATACGGGGACGTCGTTCTCTCTCTTTTCGAACGCTCCGGTATCGGGCTCGCGATCCTCGATCCCACACTTCGGGTGCGTTCCGTGAACAGCGCCTTCAGCACCCAGTGCGGCCGGCACCACGACGAGATCTGCGAGCGCGGTTTCGCGGAGTTCCTGCACCCGAGCGTGCGGCAGTACGTGCTGCGGCAGTTCTGCCGCCTCGTCCAGGGGCACCAGGCGCGCCTCGTCAGCCGGTCGATCACCATGTGGTTCCACGACACCGCGGTCTCGGGCAAGCTGACCGCGTTCCCGGTGGAGGACGCGGCGGACAAGGTCAAGATGATCCTGGTCCAGT
Source organism: Streptomyces sp. NPDC049970 (assembly GCF_040660235.1). Taxonomy (NCBI): domain Bacteria; kingdom Bacillati; phylum Actinomycetota; class Actinomycetes; order Kitasatosporales; family Streptomycetaceae; genus Streptomyces; species Streptomyces sp. NPDC049970. Next base: position 549,935 of record NZ_JBFALP010000002.1, read on the forward strand.
TCACGCCCGAGGAGACGACCGACGACCACCAGGCGCTGGTGGGTTCGCAGTGGAAGCTCACCCCGCTCACGGCGAAGGTCCTCGAGGGTGTCGCCGCGGGGGACCCGACCGTCCGCCTCGCGGCCAAGCTGTTCCTCAGCCGTCAGGGCATCGAGTACCACGTGAGCATCCTGCTGCGGCAGTTCAAGGTGCCCAACCGCACGGCCCTCGCGGCGAAGGCGTACTCGATGGGCATGTTCAGCATCGGCTGCTGGCCGCCGAAGGTGCTCCCCGACTACATCCGCCCTGGTCGTCAGACGGGTGAGCGTGGACGGGGCGAGGCGAAGGCGGAAGGTCGCCGTTCGTAGACGTTGATCGTACTGATGGTTATCGTGGCAACGCTGTGGAGTGATCGGCGACCACGACCACGACGGCGCAGTGTGCGGGTGACCACCGGACATACCGCTGCGTCGGCCTGCAACGGGGCTCGGTAACACTCGCGGGGGAAATGTGAAACTTCTGGTGGTTGAGGACAACGAGCGGGTATCGGCCGCTCTACAGGCCGCCCTGGCCCAGCAGGGGTTGGAAGCGGTCTGTGCCACCACGGGCAAGGCCGCGATCGAACTCCTCGAGGAGACCCGCCCGGACGCCGTGCTGCTGGACCTCGGCCTGCCGGACTACGACGGCTTCGCCGTGTGCACCGCGATCCGGGCGGTCAGCTCCGTGCCCATCCTGGTCACCACCGCGCGGGCGGACCACGCCTCGTGCGTACGGGGACTCGACCTCGGCGCCGACGACTACCTCGTCAAGCCCTACAACCTGGCTGAGGTGCTGGCCCGGGTGCGGGCGGTGCTCCGCCGCAAGCGTCCGCCCGAGCCCGAGCCGGCCGAACTGCCCTCGGACGGGCTGGTCCTGGCCGGGCCCGTGCGCATAGACCTGCGGGAGCGGGTCGTCCTGGTCAACGGGGCGCCGACGGATCTGCCGGACGAGGAGTTCGGCATCCTCGTCGCGCTCGCCCTGCACCCGGGGGAGACCCTGGCCGTCGACCGGCTCGTCGAGGAGATCCTGCGCAACCAGCGGATCACGCTACAGGCGTCGGTGCGGCGCCACGTCGCCTCCCTGCGCGAACGGCTCGACGTACCGGACCTGGTGGAGGCGGCGGACGGGGCGGGTTACCGGCTGTCCACCACCGGATCCGCGTAACCGATGAAGCGCCTGCTCAAATCGATCACGTGCGCCGAGGTCTTCTCCGCCCTGCTGCTGCTCGTCCTGTTGTCCGTCGTGCTGGACAGCGTCATGTCGAAGGGCGAGCCGGTGCTGGCGACCTGCCGGCACGTCCTGGGCGACCTGCTGGTGGACGGCTGCGTGCTGATCGCTGTCGCGCTGCTCGCGTTCCGCTACCTGCGGTTCCAGCGCCAGCTCGCCAGGCTGGAGCGGGCGGCCAGGCAGTTCGCGGACGGTGACCTGACGGGCGAGGTGCTGCCGTCGGGCCAGGGGCCCGCGGAGGTACGCCGCCTGATGACCGCGTTCAACGACATGGCGGACTCGCTGCGCGTCCTGATGGAGAAGCAGTCGGCCTTCGTGGTCGACGCCTCCCATCAGCTGCGTAATCCGCTGACCGTGCTGAGCCTCCGCATGGAGATGCTCTCGATGAGTCTGGAGGGAACGCGGCGGGAGGAGGTGGAGCTGATCCGGGAGGAGATGAACCGGCTCGTCGTCATGCTCGGCCGGCTCCTCGAGCTGTCCTCCGCCCGCGGCCCCCTCCCCACACTGCCGGGTCCCGTCGACGCGGTGGGCCTGGTCGGCGACCGGGTCACCGCGTGGCGGCCGCAGGCGGAGCGCCGGTCGATCCAGCTCGCCGTGACCGCCGAGATACCCGCCGTCGTGCGGGTCGACGCCGCCCTGGCCGGCTCGATCCTGGACACCGTGCTGGACAACGCGATCAAGTTCAGCCCGGAGGGCGGCCGGATCACCGTACGCCTCCGGGACGCCTGGCCCGCGACGGTCATCGAGGTGCTGGACGAGGGACCGGGGCTGGAGCCGGCAGAGTTCGCCCGCCTCGGTGACCGGTTCTGGCGCGGCCCCGCGACCCAGGACGCACCCGGCACCGGGCTCGGGCTCAGCATCGCCCGTGAGATAGCGACCGCGATCGGCGCCCAGCTGACGTTCGCCGCCGTGCGGCCGCACGGCCTGTGCGTGAGGTTGAGTATTCCCCGGCCGCAGGACGCGTGAGCGGGCGCCGTTTCCCGCGTTCCGCGGCCGGTCGCTTTCCACGCGGCAGCACCTGATGACAGGTGCGGGCCCGGACAATTCGCTTTCCCGTCGGCAGGGTTGTTCCCGCGTGCCGGGCCGCCCGTGCGCGGAACCCGTGAAATCCGACGACCGATGGATTTGGTTGAAGCGTTCACAACTTGGGTCTATACCTCCGAAAAATCTCCCCGCCGCTCCGACACCAAGCGGCCGACTCGGCACCGAGTGCGCCAAGTGTGGTGCCGCACAGGCGAATCGGCCGGCTCCCGGCATGGTGCGGCGGTCGGCCGACGACTTCCATTGCGGAGGATTCCGCGTCGATTAAGGGGATTGGCGACGCGGAGAACGCCGCAGCCCTATTCCATTGCGGATGAATGGCCGGCGGCACACCCGATCGCTGTTCCCCCGCAAGGCCTGGGAAATCTTATAGAACGCCTCGCGTGCGCGTCCTGCGTGAGCGGCCGCCCGCCTACGCTGAGGCACAGGTACAGGAACACAGGCAGCCGACAGGCGAGACGCGCGGCAGGTGTCCGCGCTGCGGGGTGGTGGACATGACCGAGTCCGGAGCACGGCGCGTCCCGGCCTCCGCTTCACCGGGTGGCACCGCCCGCCTGGGCGCGGTCCCGCCCCTGGTGTTCGCGGGGGAGTGCGACCTGCTCACCGAACGGCTGGCAGGCGTCGCGCGCGGCGAGGCGCTGGTCCTGTGGGGCGCCGACCGGACGAGGTCCTTCGACGGGGTGACCGCCGACGCGGTCAGGGCCCGTCTGCGCACCCTCCTCCAGATGTCCGCGATCCTCACCTACGCGGCCTCCGTACCGGTGGTCAAGCTCGGCCAGATCGGCCCGGACGAACAGGACCCCGCGCAGGGCGCCGAACCGGACCCGGCGGCCATGACGCGCCGGTACGAGTTCTCCGTGGCCACCTTGAACCTCGTACGGGCCCTCGCCACGGGCGGCTACGCCGACCTGCGCCAAGTACACCGGTGGAACACGGAGTTCGTGGCAGCGTCGTCCGCGGGGCACCGCTACTCGGCGCTGGCGGACGAGATCGGCCGGGCTCTCGCCTTCATGCGCGCCTGCGGCCCCGACCCCGCACAGCTGGCCACCGTCGAGTTCTTCGCCGCCCACGAGGCGCGCTCGCCCGCCTACGACTCCGCGCTCACCCGGGTCGACTCGCGGACCGGCCGCCGCTACAACACCTCGGGCCACTTCGTGTGGACCGGAGGCGCGCCCACCCGGTACGTGGACCACCTGGCCGACGTACGCAACCCCGTCGGTGTCCGGCTCGGCGCGGAGGACGGCCCCGACGACGTACTGGAACTCCTCGGCCGGCTCGACCCGCTGAGGGAAGCCGGCCGCACGGCCTTCCTGGTGCGGATGGACTCGGCGGCGCTGCGCGACACCCTGCCCGCGCTCGTCGAGAAGGTCACGGCGGAGGACCACCGGGTCGCCTGGATCTGCGCGCCCGCACCGGCCGGAGGGGAGAGAGGGGGCACACGGCGCTTCGGCGACGTACTGGCCGAGGTCGCCGCCTTCTTCGAGGTGCACCACGCGCTCGGCACCCACCCCGGCGGCCTGGCCACGGCCCTGGGCCCGGACTCCTCGGCGGCCCTGGACCTCGCCTTCCTCGTCGCGGAACTCTGCCGCGCGCCTGGTACGGCCTCCTGCTGACCCTCGTCCCATCGACCCTCGCGCCCCCGCGCCGGGTGTCCCCGGATCGACGGCCCCCGACGAGGCCGAGCCGCATGTGGACATCTTCACAACTCACTCGAAGGGGCGAGTCGCAGGCGGCGTCCGAGTCGTCCCGGGACGACGGTCGCGCACGAAGATCTTGCGTGGGCGCGCCGCGGCCGAGAAGGCGGGACCGGGTGACCTGCTGGTCCAGGGCTCCAGAGCTCGAGTACAGGGAGGGCGGGCTCCTCGCGACTCCGCTCTTCGCCGAGCTGCGGCACACTCGGTCAGCGACGCGGCGGCGACGGCATTCCGCCTGCCAGGTGGGTGAGTGGAGTGCCGGATCTGCTGTCCACCCAGGCCCGTTGTGTGTCCGGTCGGCTCCCTGAACTCGGTGAGAGGGCGGGGCGGGGGAGACCTCCCGGAGCCTGCTCGGCGCGGGCCGGTATGGCGTGGAGAACCTCCCCCCGGCCTCTCCTCGGCCACCCGAAGGAACTCGGGGTGACCGGACAGCGTCGGACCGCCCCCGTGGCCACATGGGGCCGGTCCGGCGCTTACGTCCCTGCTACGCCCTGCCCGCTAATGTGCCCCTGACCAGCGAAAAGGCCCTCCGGGTCGGAGGGCCTCGCTGTGGTGCGCCGTATGTGCCCCCGGCAGGACTCGAACCTGCGGCCAAGCGCTTAGAAGGCGCCTGCTCTATCCACTGAGCTACGGGGGCCGGGTGTCGGCCAGGTGTCCCGGAAGGCGTTGGTTCAAGCCATCCGCGACGTTGCCGGGACAAGGATAGGGCTCAGATCACCCTGTCCCGGTTGCTTCACCTGCGTGGCACGATGTGGAGGTTCGGTGAAGCGAAACGATAATCGCAGGTAGGTGCGATTCGTGCACCGCTTTTGGCGCCTCGCGCCCCGGGTGTTGTGCACTCGTTATGCCTGCGCCCTACTCGTCCCCTCTGTCCCCCGGAGAGGATCCGCCGCGCAGGGGGGCCTATACGCTTCAAAAAGGCGCCAAAATTGGGCATTCTTCGCATGTGGTAACCATGGATGTACGGCCCCAGCTCATCGACGCACTTTCCGCCCTGCGCGACCGTGTCGCTGCCGTGCGTCTTCCACTCCCGCTGCCGGGGGCCCCGCGCGCCCGGCAGACGCGGACCGAACTGCTCGCCCAGCTCGACGACTACCTCGTACCCCGCCTCAAGGATCCCGGGGCGCCGCTGCTCGCGGTGATCGGGGGATCCACCGGTGCGGGCAAGTCGACACTCGTCAACTCGCTGGTGGGGTGCCGGGTCAGCGAGGCCGGGGTGCTGCGCCCGACGACCAGGACCCCGGTGCTCGTCTGCCACCCGGACGACCACCACTGGTTCGCAGGGGTGCGCGTGCTGCCGCAGCTGACCCGGGTGTGGCTGCCTCCGGGGCAGGCCCCTGACCCGGACGGGCTCGACCACCTCGGAGCCGAGGGGGGCCAGGACGACATGGTGCTGCGGGTGGAGACCGCGGCGACCCTGCCCAGGGGGCTCGCGCTCCTGGACGCCCCCGACATCGACTCCCTGGTCGTACGGAACCGGGTCCTCGCGGGCGAACTCATCTGCGCGGCCGACGTGTGGATCATGGTGACCACGGCGTCCAGGTACGCCGACGCGGTCCCCTGGCATCTGCTGCGTACCGCCAAGGAGTACGACGCGTCCCTGGTCATCGTCCTGGACCGGGTACCGCACCAGGTGATCGGTGAGGTGTCACGCCAGTACGCCGCCCTGCTCACCCGGGCCGGCCTCGGCGAGGTCCCCCGCTTCACCATTCCGGAGCTGCCCGAGTCCGCCGGCGGCGGCAGCGGACTGCTCCCCACCACCGCCGTCGCACCTCTGCGGGCCTGGCTCACCCACCGGGCACAGGACCCGGCGGCCCGTCAGCAGGCCGTGGGGCGTACGGCGTCCGGGGTCATCGACTCGCTGAACGTGCGGATGCCCGAGCTGGCGGCGTCCGTCGCGGCGCAGTACGCGGCCGCCGTCCGGCTGACCGGAGTGGTCGAGGAGGCCTACGGCAAGGAGCTGTCGCGCGTCAGGCGACGGCTCGGCAACGGCACGGTGCTCGCGGGCGGCGCCCGCACCCGATGGCGCGGCTACCCCCTCTACAGCACGGCGGGAGAGCTGCTCGACGCACTCGTGGAGAGCCTGACGGCCCTTCTGCAGTGCGCGGTGGCGGCCGCCGACGAGCAGGTCCGCACGACCTGGCAGCGCGAACCCGCCGCCGCGGGCTTCCGGTTCGAGGACGCGGGCCGGGAGGCCGGTGGATGGGGCCCCGCCGAGGACATCCAGGGCCGCATCGGCATGGCCGTACGGCGCTGGCGCAGGGTCCTCGAAGAGCTGGCCGAGGAGGAGGCGCGGCTGCTCGAACGCAACGCCGCGCCGGACGCCGAGACGGTCGCCGCGCTGCTTGCCGCCGCCCTGCTCGGCGGTCGCCGTGCCAGGGGCGCGGGCGAGCAGCTCGCCGAACGCATCGGCGCCCAGAGCGCGCTGCGCCTCCGCGACAAGGGCGGGGCGCTGCTCACCACCTGCCTGGACCAGGTCCTGCACGGCGAACGGGACCGGCGGCTCGCCCCGCTCGACGCGCTCGAAGTGGCCCCCGAACCGCAGGCCGAGCTCATCGCCGCGCTGTCCGTACTGCAGAGGGAGAGGAAGCAGCGATGACTGCCGTCACTGACCAGGGCCGGGAGCAGGGACAGGGACCGGGCCCGGAGAGCGGGAGCCCCGGCGACCCCGCGGAACCCGTGAACCCGGAGCACCCCGAGGGCCCCGAGGGGACCGGGAGGACCGACGGGCGCCGCTGGGACGACGGGCTCATCGCCCGCCGTGCCGCCGAGGCGTCGAAGGAGCGGGGCGAGGGGGAGCGTACGCCGGAGGACGATGCGGGGCCCCAGGTCGAGGCGTACGGACTGCCGGGCAGCCCGCTGCGGCCCCGGCTCGACGCGCTGCGTGAGCTGGTCGGCCTCTCCCGCGCACGCCTCGACGGGGAGACCCTCGCCGAGGCGGGGCGCGTGCTCGACGAGGCGTCGGCCCGCCAGCGGCTGTCCTCCCGCCACACCGTCGTCGCCATCGCCGGGGCCACCGGCAGTGGCAAGTCGACCCTGTTCAACACGCTCGCGGGGGCCCAGATCTCCGACACCGGGCTGCGCAGGCCGACCACCTCCGCACCGATCGCCTGCAGTTGGACCGACGGTGCCGCCGGCCTCCTCGACCGGCTGGCCATCCCCGGCCGGCTGCGTCGCAGGCCCGTCCAGGGCGGCACGGCGACCGACGAGGCGCTGCAGGGGCTCGTCCTGGTGGACCTGCCCGACCACGATTCGGCGGCGACGGGCCACCGGGACCAGGTGGACCGGGTGCTTGCCCTGGTCGACGCGGTGATCTGGGTCGTCGACCCCGAGAAGTACGCCGACGCCGCCCTGCACGAACGCTATCTGCGGCCGCTCGCCGGGCACGCCGAGATCTCCTTCGTCGTCCTCAACCAGATCGACCGGCTCCCCGGCGAGGCCGCCGACCTGGTCCTCGACGACCTGCGCAGGCTGCTCGACGAGGACGGCATGGCGGTGGGCGAGCACGGCGAACCCGGCGCCACCGTCATGTCCGTGTCCGCCCTCACCGGGGCCGGGGTGGCCGATCTGCGCGAGCTGCTCGGCAGGTTCGTCCAGGACCGTACGGCGGCTGCGCGCCGGCTCTCGGCGGACGTGGACGCCGCGGCGGCCCGGCTCCGCCCGGTGTACGTCGCCGACGGCCGCCCCGGGCTCGACGAGCGGGCCCGCGAGGAGTTCACCGACCGGCTGGCCGAAGCGGTCGGCGCGGCTGCGGCCGGGCAGGCGGCGGAGCGGGAGTGGCGCAGGAACGCGGGCCGGGCCTGCGGAACGCCGTGGTTGCGGCTGTGGCGCTGGTACGAATCCACCCGGCAGCTCGGCGGCCTCGACCTGATGGCGCAGGCCCTCGCGCCCCCGGAGGAGGAGCTCACGGCCCGTCAGCGTGTGGAGCAGGCGGTGCGGACGCTGGCCGACGACGCGGTGGACGGCCTGCCGACACCCTGGGCACAGGCGGTGCGGGAGGCCGCGGTCAACGGGGCGCACGGGCTGCCGGAGGCGCTCGACGAGCTGTCGAGGAGCGCGCAGTCGGGGGCGGGCGGCCGGGGCCGCGCCGGCAAGGGGGGTTCCGCTGCCACGGCGTCGAGCGGCTCGGTTTCCGGTGGTTCCGGGACTTCGGGGGCGGGCGGTTCCGGTTCCGGCGGTTCGGCCCCGGGCGGGAAGGCCGCGTACCCGCGCGGGACGGGTACGTCCGCCGGGGCGGCCGGCGGACTCGCGGGGGCGCCGGGAGTCCGCGCGGCCAGGCCGCCGCGCCCCGCTTGGTGGCCCGCCGCGGTGCTGGCGCAGGCATCCATGACCCTGCTTCAGATCTTCGGCGGCCTGTGGCTGCTGGGGCAGATCGTCGGCGTACTCGAACCAGGCCTGACCGTTCCCGCCCTGCTCATGCTGGCCGGTGTGATCGGCGGGCCGCTCGTGGAGTGGTCCTGCCTCGCCGCGGCGCGCGGTCCGGCCCGCCGATACGGGCAGGAGGCCGAGCGGCGGCTGCGCGAGGCCGCGGCGGGCTGCGGCCGGGCCAGGGTCCTCGACCCGGTGGCGGCGGAACTGGCGCGCTACCGCGAGGTGCGCGAACGGTACGTGGCGGTGACGGAGTTCTCCACAACCGGCGGGTGATCCACAGGCCCCGCGGGATTCCAGGATTCCGGCCACCATGGTGCGCACGGACCGGTCGGACGCACCGGCCGGACGTCGCGTGGACGGGGGACGGAAGAATGAGTGAGACCTGGGTGACGCTGGTGGGGAACTCCGCGACCGCGGTGGACTACCGGGAGACGGAGACAGGGGCGACGGCGCGATTCCGCCTGGCGGTCACCCCCAGGCGGTGGGACCGCGAGCGGCAGAGCTGGACCGACGGCCGCACCAGCTTCTACACGGTGTGGGCCCGGCGGACACTCGCGGCGAACCTGTCGGGTTCGGTCTCGGTGGGGGAGCCGCTCGTCGTGCACGGCCGCCTGAAGGTACGCGAGGAGGAGCGCGACGGGGTCCGCAAGTCCTCGGTGGACGTCGAGGCCGTGGCGATCGGACACGACCTGACCAGGGGAACAGCGGCGTTCCGGAGGATCGTCAGAGGCGATCCGGCGCTCACCGCGCCCACGCATCGTCAGAATCCGGCCACGGAGGCGGCATCGATGTCCTGAACAACGGGGGCGCGCCGGTGAAAGCTGTAACGATTGCGATTCGGAATGCTTATCTGAAGGTATGACGGGGGACTGCTCTTCGCTCGCTCCTTACGATTCCCCAGTACTCATGCGGCACTTGAGTTTGCTGGCGAGGCACCTCCCACACGTGCATACAGGCGTGAAGGCCTCGCCCGGAGGGGAATTCTGTGTTTTCTGGTTCTTCAGCGTCCACCCCGCCGTCGATGACGGCGGCGGAACACTCCCCAGGGAGTCGGAACGGAGGCGGGCACCGCGACCTGGAGCCGGCCGGTTCCGGGCGGGGCCGGGGCATCGCCCGGGTGGCGGCCGCGGTGCTGACCGCAGGCCTGGTCGCCGCCGGCACCCTCGTCGGTGCGACGGCGGCGACCGCGGCGACGGCCGACGAGACCGGCGCCCACCAGGGCGGTGCCACAGCCGTGCTGGACGGGCTGAAGACCTATGACACCGCCGTGCTCCACGTCGACGGCAAGGACGGGGGTCCGGCCACCACTCAGGATCTCCCCGCCGGCCTGTTCGAGCTCGACGTCGACGGCGGCGGCCAGCTGAAGACGTACTGCGTCGACATCCACAACCCCACCCAGGACCGGGCGAAGTACCTGGAGACCCCCTGGGACCAGACCTCCCTCGGTGCCAACGGGAACGCCGGCAGGATCCGCTGGATCCTGCAGCACTCCTACCCGCAGGTGGACGACCTCGCGGCCCTGGCCGGCGAGGCGGGCACCGGCCCGCTCACCGCGAAGACCGCGGCCGCCGGCACCCAGGTCGCCATCTGGCGCTTCTCGGACAAGGCCGAGGTCGAGGCCAAGGACGAGCAGGCCGAGAAGCTGGCCGACTGGCTGGAGAAGAAGGCGCAGAACGTCGCGGAGCCCAAGGCGTCCGTGGCACTGGAGCCCGCCGCGGTGTCCGGCAAGGCCGGTGAGCGGGTCGGCCCGGTCACCGTCCGTACCGACGCGGGCCAGGTCTCGGTGACCCCGCCCGCCGACGCCGCCGCCGGCGGGGTCAAGGTCACCGACAAGGACGGCAAGCCCGTCACCGAGGCCGCCGACGGCGCCGCCCTCTACTTCGACGTCCCCGCGGACGCCGCGGACGGCTCCGCCGCGCTGGGCGTCCAGGCCACCACCTCGGTGCCCGTCGGCCGTGTCTTCGCCGGGCTCACCAAGAGCCAGACCATGATCCTCGCGGGCTCCAGCGAGTCCACCGTGACCGCCTCGGCGAGCGCCACCTGGTCGGAGAAGGGCGCGGCCCCCGCGCTCACCGCGCAGAAGAACTGCGCCAAGGGCGGTGTGGACATCACCGCGGCCAACAAGGGCGACGAGCCGTTCACCTTCGAGCTGGCCGGTGCCGAGCACACCATCGCGGCAGGCGAGACCCGCACGGTGACGATCCCGGTGGCCGAGGACCAGGCCTACGACTTCACGATCACCGGCCCCGGCGGCTTCAGCAAGAACTTCAAGGGTGTCCTCGACTGCCTGACCGCCGGCGCCCCCGCCCCGGGTGACGGCATCGGTACGCAGAGCGGCTCCGAGCCGGTGCCCGCGCAGACCGGCACCAGCTCCGCCGGCGCCGAGGGCGACCTCGCCGAGACCGGCGGATCCAGCGCCACCCCCGTCATCGCGGGTGTCGCGATCGCCCTCGTGGTCGTCGGCGGCGGCGCGGTCTTCCTCCTCCGCCGGAGGAAGCCGCAGAACAGCGCTGAGTGACCGATAGCGGCGCAGCGCGCGAAAGCGCCGGTCGGGGACCCGGTACGGACATTCCGTACCGGGTCCTTCGGGTTCCGGGTGCCCGGTCGCGGGCGCCGGGAGCGTACCGGGGGCCGGACGGGTTTCCTTCCGGGTGCGGACGTCAGGCAAGATGGGTGTATCTGCCCACACCTCTATTGCTGCCGGACGGTTTCTCTTGGCTGAGTTCATCTACACCATGCGCAAGACGCGCAAGGCGCACGGCGACAAGGTGATTCTCGACGACGTCACCCTGAACTTCCTGCCCGGCGCGAAGATCGGTGTCGTGGGGCCCAACGGCGCCGGTAAGTCCACGGTGCTGAAGATCATGGCGGGCCTCGAGCAGCCGTCCAACGGCGAGGCGTACATCTCGCCCGGCTTCAGCGTCGGCATCCTCATGCAGGAGCCGAAGCTCGACGAGTCGAAGACCGTCCTGGAGAACGTCCAGGACGGCGCCGCCGAGATCATGGGCAAGCTCACGCGCTTCAACGAGGTCGCCGAGCTCATGGCGACCGACTACTCCGACGCGCTCATGGACGAGATGGGCAAGCTCCAGGAGGACCTGGACCACGCCAACGCGTGGGACCTGGACGCCCAGCTGGAGCAGGCCATGGACGCCCTGGGCTGCCCGCCCGGCGACTGGCCCGTCAACAACCTCTCCGGCGGCGAGAAGCGCCGTGTGGCGCTCTGCAAGCTGCTCATCGAGGCACCGGACCTGCTCCTCCTCGACGAGCCCACCAACCACCTCGACGCCGAGTCGGTGAACTGGCTGGAGCAGCACCTCTCGAAGTACGCCGGCTGTGTCATCGCCGTCACCCACGACCGGTACTTCCTGAACAACGTCGCCGAGTGGATCCTCGAACTCGACCGCGGCCGCGCCATCGCCTACGAGGGCAACTACTCCACGTACCTGGAGAAGAAGCAGGCCCGCCTGAAGGTCGAGGGCCGCAAGGACGAGAAGCGGCAGAAGCGGCTCAAGGAAGAGCTGGAGTGGGTCCGCTCCAACGCCAAGGGCCGTCAGACCAAGTCCAAGGCCCGTCTCGCCCGTTACGAGGAGATGGCGGCCGAGGCGGACAAGATGCGGAAGCTGGACTTCGAGGAGATCCAGATCCCGCCGGGCCCGCGGCTCGGTTCCATCGTCGTCGAGGTCGAGAACCTCTCCAAGGCCTTCGGCGACAAGGTCCTCATCGACGACCTGTCGTTCACGCTGCCGCGCAACGGCATCGTCGGCATCATCGGCCCGAACGGCGCAGGCAAGACCACGCTGTTCAAGATGATCCAGGGCCTGGAGACACCGGACTCCGGCGCCATCAAGGTCGGCGACACGGTCAAGATCTCCTACGTCGACCAGTCCCGCGCCAACATCGACCCGAAGAAGACCCTCTGGGCCGTCGTGTCGGACGAGCTGGACTACATCAACGTCGGCCAGGTCGAGATGCCTTCGCGGGCGTACGTCTCCGCGTTCGGCTTCAAGGGCCCGGACCAGCAGAAGCCGGCCGGCGTCCTGTCCGGTGGTGAGCGCAACCGCCTCAACCTGGCGCTGACCCTCAAGGAGGGCGGCAACCTGCTGCTCCTCGACGAGCCCACCAACGACCTCGACGTCGAGACCCTGTCCTCGCTCGAGAACGCGCTCCTGGAGTTCCCCGGAGCCGCTGTGGTCATCTCCCACGACCGCTGGTTCCTGGACCGCGTCGCCACGCACATCCTGGCGTACGAGGGCGACTCCAAGTGGTACTGGTTCGAGGGCAACTTCGAGTCGTACGAGAAGAACAAGATCGAGCGTCTCGGTGCCGACGCGGCCCGCCCGCACCGTGCCACGTACAAGAAGCTCACGCGAGGCTGATCGAGTTGGCCCGTCACATCTACAGCTGCCCGTTGCGCTGGTCGGACATGGACGCCTTCGGCCACGTGAACAACGTGGTCTTCCTCCGCTACCTGGAGGAGGCGCGCATCGACTTCATGTTCCGGCTGGCGCCGGGGGACGGCTCGCCGTCCTTCTCGGGCGGCTCCGTCGTGGCCCGGCACGAGATCGACTACGTGCGCCCGCTGGTCCACCGGCACGCGCCGGTGACCATCGAGTCCTGGGTCACGAAGATAACGGCCGCGTCCCTGACCATCGCCTACGAGGTCAAGGACCCCGAGCAGGTCTACGTCCGGGCGTCGACGGTCGTCGTGCCCTACAACCTGGCCGAGGAGCGGCCCCGGCGGATCACTGCCGAGGAGAAGCTCTTCCTGCAGGAGTACCTCGACCAGGAGCCCGTCGTCGTATGACAGTGCCAGTACGGTCGCTGCGGTTCGCCGACGCGAGGGAGGCGGCGGACCTCGCCGCCTTCCTCGGCCGGCTGCTCCACTACGACCGGGCCGCCGCCGTCCGCCTCCAGGCGGGCGGCGGCGCGCTCGCGGTCTTCGGCCGGCCGCCGTCGTTCGACGTCCTCGCGATCCGAACCGCCCGGCTGTCCGGGACGCACGACCTCGACGTCACCGTGTCGGCCGGGGAACTCCTCGAAGCGCTGGACACGGATGCGACGGACGGGGCGGCCGGCGTGGGCGCACTGCCGGCGGCCGTGACCGGACCACCGTGGACCGGGGTGCTGCCGCCGCGCGGCGGCTGGCAGGAACGCACCGGACTTCCGGGACCGGTCGACCTGGGCACCGCACTCGAAGAAGCCGTGTCGGAGTTCCGATCCCGCGACGCGGCACTGCCGGAGCAACGGCGCACCAGGGCGGAACGTGATCTCATCGGCCGCGGCATCTGGTCCCGCACCGTCGGGGACACGGAACTTCCGCTGCGTGCCGTGCACGCCGCACAGTCGCTCGGCTTCCTGCGCCCGGCGCCCGGTTTCCCCGTGGCGCTGCTCACCGCCGGTTCCTGGATGCGGCTGCGCACGCCGTACGGCTCGATCGCCCTCCGGGGCGCCGGCGGCGGCCTCGGCCCGCTCGCTGTGACGGTCGGGACCGCCTGACCACCGGCCTTCCTCCCTCGCCCCGCCGGTGCTCCACCGGGTCACTTCCCGGTGGCGTCCGGCCATACGCCGATGTGGTCCTGCTCCAGTTCCAGCATCACCCGCTGTTCCATCCCCAGTGCCTCGGTGTAGTCCGCCGGGAGCTGTAGCCGGCCCGCCCGGTCGAGCATCGCGTACTCCCGCGCCACCTGGGACTCCTGACCCGTCGCCGCGTCGACCTCGGTGTGCCGCAGCACCTCGGAGGACGTCCGGCCGTCCCGGATCGCGACCGTACGGCGAACCTCGCCCGCCACCGCCTGGTCGTGGGTGACGATCACGATCGTCGTACCGAGCTCCTCGTTGGCCCTGCGGAACGCCGCGAACACCTGCTCACCCGTCGCCGAGTCCAGCTCCCCGGTCGGTTCGTCCGCGAGCAGCACCGAGGGGTTGTTGGCCAAGGCCACCGCGATCGCCACCCGCTGCTGCTGTCCGCCGGACATCTGCGCGGGCCGCCGGTCGCGGCAGTCCGCGACCTCCAGCATCGCCAGCAAGGACTCGGCACGCGCGGCCCGTTCGCGCTTCCTGCCGCCCCCTCGCAGTTGCATCGGGAGCGTGATGTTCTGCGCGGCGGTCAGATACGACAGGAGATTCCGCGAGGTCTGCTGCCAGACGAAGCCGACGACGTCCCGCCGGTAGCCCAGCCGCTCCTTCTGCCCCATCGCGAGCAGGTCGCGGCCCGCCACCTTCGCCGAACCTGCGGTGGGGACGTCCAGACCCGCCAGGATGTTCATCAGGGTCGACTTCCCGCTCCCGGAGGCACCGACCAGCGCCATCAACTCGCCCTTGGCCACCAGTAGGTCGAGCCCCTGGAGTGCTTGCACCTCCACCCCGTCGGCGGAGAAGATGCGCACCAGCCGGTCGCAGGCGATCAGGGCGTCGTGCCCGTACGACGGCCGGTCGCGGCGCGCCGCCGCCCGTTGTTCGAGCTCCGCCAGCGTGGTCTCTGTCGAGGATGTCACCGGGTGTCTCCTGCCCTGAGTTCTCTGATGGAGCCACGGCGGCTCACCCACCACGCCTGGGTGCCGGCCACGGCGGCTGCGAGGACGACCACGCCCAGTGCGGGAAGGGCCAGGGACCTGAGGTCCACCCGCAGCGAGGCGGTGCGCGGTGTCCCCGGGTCCCCGCCGGCCAGGGCGAGGGCGGCCAGGTCGACGCCGGGTGCCAGCAGGACGATGGTCGCCCAGCCGACGAGGAGCCCGCCGAACGCGGCCAGCAGCGCCTGGGGCATCGCCTCGAACGCGAGCAGCCGCCTGCCCTGCCGGGTGGTGAGCCCCATGGTGCGCAGCCCGGCGAGGAGCGTGGTGCGCTCCGGCGCCGTCTGTAGCAGGGAGAGGAGCACGGCGAGCAGCGCGTACCCCGCGCCCGCCACGATCGCCGCCCCGTAGATCCCTTCCGCACCCGACTGCATCGGGGTGTCGGCGAAGGTCCCCCGCTCCGCCGACCGCGTACGGACCGCGTACTCGGGACCGGCGTCGAGCGCCGCCGCGTGCAGCTGGGCCGGGTCGGGTGCGGCCCCGCTGATCAGCAGAGTCGTGGGTTTCCGCAGGGCGGGTGCCGTCGCGTCCACGATCAGGAAGCCCGGGTCGCCCACCGCGGACGTACGCGCGAGGACCGCCGCGATCCGCACGGTGATGTCCCCGGCCTGCGAGCGCACGGTGTGCCGGCCGTCGCCGAGCCGTTCCGCGAGGCCCGGTGACGCCACCGCCGGAAGTACCCCGTCCGGGCCGGCCCCGCCCGCCAGCGCACCCGCGGGGAAGGCGGGCAGCCCGGTGGCGCGGGCCAGCCGTGCGTACGACTCGGGCTCGACCGCCACCAGGGTCGCGCGCTTCGTGTCCGACCTGACGTCCCTGGAGGCGGCCAGCGGCGTCCCGTACTCGATGCGCACGGCTGCGAGGTCCTCGACGCCGTCCACCGCACGTACCCGGTCGATGACGTCCTCCGGGACGGGGGAGAGAGCGCCCTCGCCACTGATCCTGGCGTCCGCGCCGACGGCCCGCAGTGACGCGTCGTCACGCGCGTCGGCGACCCCCGCGAGGACGGAGCCGCCGAACGCCGCCGTGGTCAGTGCGACCAGCAGGGCGAGCAGGGGCAGCGTACTGCTCGACGACGCGCGGCCGGCGCGGGCCAGCGACAGGAACCCGACCGCCCCGCGCAGCCTCGCGAGGGGGCGGGACGCCAGCCGCAGCGGCAGGGGGTACAGCCGTACCAGCACGAGCGCCGCGATCAGACCCACCAGGACCGGGGCGGCGCTGACCAGCAGATCGGCTCCCGACCCCGTCGTCGTGCCGCGGCGGCGCAGCGCGGCGACCGCGCCGACCGCCAGGACCAGCAGGGTCAGTTCGACGACCGTACGACGGCGGCTGGGCCGGGCGTTCGCCACGTCGTCGCGGGCCCCGTGCAGCAGAGGCCTGCGGTGGTGCAGCGTGGTGCGGAGCGGCAGCACCACGCAGACCAGGGCGGCGACGACCGCGGCACCGGCCGCGGCGGGCGGGAACCGGGCCTCCGGGACGAGCAGGACGGCCAGGAGCAGCCCGAGCGCCGCCGCGGGCAGTACGGCCACCGCGGTCTCGGCGAGCAGCCGCCGGCCGATGCCCCGCAGCGAGCCGCCGCGCGAGCGCAGCAGCGCGAGCTCGTGGTGGCGGCGGGCGCCGATCAGCCCGCCGGTCATCAGCAGGACGACGACGGCCACCGCGCCCGTCCCGACCGCGGCGACCGTGACGACGGGGTCGATCGCGGCGCGCATCCCCAGCTGGGCGTCGAGGATCGCGTCCAGGTCGGTGGTGAGCGTGGTGTTCGGTCCGGCGATGTCACGCAGCCGCAGGAGCCCGGGGCCGTTCTCCACCTCGGCCACCGCGGTCCCGAGGCGCGAGGCGTCGGAGGCGGCGAGATGCGAGGCGTCCGGCGCGAGACGCCAGTAGAGCTCCGGTTCGCTCATGGTCGCCAGCAGTGCCGGTCCGGCGCCCGGTGGCAGCAGAAGCGTGGCCGTCCAGTAGAAGACCGGGGTCGGCGATCCCGGGTCCCGGACCAGGGACGGGGAGCGGTACAGCGGCTCGACCGCCCAGTAGCCGCTCTCCGGCCGCAGCGGCGTGACGACACCGGTGATCCGAACGGTGAGCGGCTTCCCCCGCTGGGTCGGGACCGTGATCGTGGAGCCCGCCCTCATGTGCAGCGCGGCCGCGGTCTCCTCGGTGACGGCGGCCTCCACCTCACGGGACTCCAGGGTCACCTCGTCGCGCACCACCGGCCACCGCCCCGACCGCAGGGTGCTGTGCGCGGCGAGCGCCGAAGGCGCGGCGTAGCCGAGCTGCGGCGGCATCGCGTCGGGGCGCGGCAGCCAGGGCTCGTCCGCCACCACGGGCTTCGTGGTGTGCACCCCGTACGACGAACGCGGCACGTCGGCACGCAGGGGAGCGGGCAGCGTCCCCACCAGCGCCTTGCCGGCTCGTGACAGCGCGTCCTCGCGCATCGCCCGCTCCCGGACCGCGGCGGGCTGCCCGAGCGCGGGCGGCGGTGTGGTCACCTCCAGCACGCTCTGCCCCGGCTGGGCGGTCGTGACGTCGTGGCGCAGCGCCCTCGTCTCGTACGCGTCCACCGCGCGCGGGAACGCGGCTGCCAGGAAGGCGGTCAGAAGCACCAGCACCGCGAGCGCGGCGGAGATCCCCGGGGCGGTGCGCAGTCTCGTGCGCACCCAGGGGGCACAGGCGGCCGGAACCCTGGTGGTCCTCATGTCAGTTGTCCCCCTGGTGGCGCAGCGACACCGCCGGATCGGCGCGGCGCAGCGTGATCGCCGCGACGAACAGCAGCGGCAGTGCGGCGACCGAGGCCAGCAGGACGCCGACCTGCCCCGCGGGCAGCAGCACCAACACCTCCGGCACGGGCCGCGCCGCCTGCCCGGTGAGTACGACGAGCGGCACGACGGCCCTGGTCAGCACGGCTCCGAGGGCGAGCCCGATCAGCAGGGCGAGGGCGATCAGAACGCCCTGCTCGGCGGCCATCATCCGGGCGAGCCGGCGACGCGACGCGCCCAGGGCGCGCAGCACCGCGAATTCGGCGGACCGCTCGCGCTGCGAGCCCACGAGGCCCACCGCGAAGCCGACCGCGGCCAGGGCGGTCGCCACGACGGCCGCCGCCAGCAGCGCGGACTGCGGGCCGGCCCCGAGCGGATCGTCCGCGAGATCCCGCGCCACCTCGTCGCGTACCCGCACCTGGGCCGGGTCCGTGCCGGGCAGCCCGCGCAGCCGCGCCGCCACCCGCGGGCCGTCGCCGGGCGCCGTGCTCAGCCACCACTCGGTGGGCGCGAGCGTGGCTCCCGACCGGTGGGCGAGCACCTCGGACACCGCCCTGAGGTCGAGCAGCAGGGCCCCGCCAGGCTTCGCCGACACGTCCGCGACGCCGCCCGCGGTGGAGGCTGTGGCCGCGCCGGGTCCGGTGGCGGGCAGTTGCCGCACCGACTTCACGAGGGTCACCCGGACCGTGTTGCCCGCCAGCACGAGGTCGACCTCCTGGCCCTGCCTCGCCCCCGAGTACTTCAGGTACGCGTCCGTGGCCACCGCCTTCAGCGCGGGGGCCGGCGGACGTCCGGCGGTTATCCGGAGGGTGTCGACCGGGTCGCCGTAGTAGGCGCTGTCGGGGCGCGTGTAGCCGGTCTCGTAACGGAAGGCGGGCGACGCGCCCGTGCCCGCCACCTCCTCCGGAGTCTCCCCGGCCTGCTCCTCCCCGGCCGCGGCCGTGGTCGTCCCCGCCTGCCAGCGAACGCCGTCCGCGCCGGTGACCGGCTGCTCGGCGCCGCCCGTGGTGAGCGCCCGGAGCCGGGTCAGGGCGACCAGGCGCCGCTCGGGGCGGCTCTCGGGTACGTCGCTGTCCAACTCGAATCCCGTCAGAGACAGTTCGCCCGCCGCCGACACCGGGAAGGACACGGTGTGCGTGCCGCCGTCGACCGGGACCGTCCCCACACCGGTCCGGTAGCCGATGCCGTAACGGTCCTCCAGCAGCACACTCACCAGCGGCGCCGAACCGGACGGCGACCTGCCGCCGGACGCGGAGGTGTCGCTGATCCGCAGATCGAACAGCACCCGGGTGCTGCCCCCGGGCAGCACCACACCGGTCCGCGCGGTCTTCGGCGGGGCGATCGCCTCGAACAGCCGCCGGGGTGAGTCTCCCGAGAGGTCCTCGCGCAACAGCATCCGCTCCTCGGCGTGCGCGGTGTCCAGAGCCAGCACCTCGGACGTCCGGCCGCCGGACAGATCGGCCGTCGTACGGAACGCCGGAGCCGCCTGCCGCACCCCCGGCAGATCCGAGTAGGGGGCTGCCTTCGCCGGGTCGCCGGACAGCCCGCCCACCATGCGCACCGACGCGCCCGACCTGAAGTCCGCCTGGTCGCCCTGCGACCGGTCCCAGGACGCGCTCTGGCCGATCGCCAGCATGCCCATGGCGACCGAGAGGACCAGCAGCAGTACCGGCCCCGCGTTCCGGAGCGGGCGACGGCTGAACTGCCAGCCGGCCAGAGCCGCGGACAGGCCGCGCCCGCCCGCCGCACGCCGCTCCGCGAGCCTGGCCGCGGGCGGGAGCAACCGTAGTGTCAGCACGGTGCCCGCGAGCAGGGCCAGAGCGGGGGCGGCGACCAGCAGCGGGTCGATGCCCAGCTCGCCCCCACGGTCACCGCTGAGCGCACCACCGCCGGACGCTCCGGTCTGCCGGTCGAGCTGCCAGTACGCCACCCCGGCGATCAGGAGCAGTCCGATGTCGGCGCCGGCCCGCACCACGGCCGGCAGCGCGGAGGCGCGGGCGCCCCGGTCTCCGCCCGCCCCCGCCGCCAGCGCGGGCGCGACCACCGCGAGCGCGCACATCAGCGCCACGGCGGCGGCCACCAGCCAGACCGTGCCGTCCACCCCGCCGTCGAGCCGCAGCCCGATCCGGCCGAGCTCGCTCCACCGCGCCAGCAGCCCGGTCAGCGGCCCGGCGAGCAGCGGCGCGACGACTCCGGCCGGTAGCGCCAGCAGCAGGGCCTCGATCGCCGCCGGCGTGGCGATCCGGCCCCGCGAACCACCCCTGGCCCGCAGGAGTTCGGTCTCGCCGCCCCGTTCGCTGCTCAGCAGCCTGGCCACGAGCAGCAGGGCGTATCCGGCGAGCAGGACCAGTTGCACGGCCACGATCATGATGGTCGAACGCGACACCAGCAGCGCCCGTTCGACCTGCTCGATGACGGTCGGCAGCGAGGTCCGCACCGTCGCCCCCTCCCCGAACAGCCCGGAGGAGGCAAGGGACTCGGGCCCGTCCGTCGACGCCCGGTGCAGCGCGCCGGTCCGGCTCGTGGTCACCGTGCGGAAGTCGGCGGTGGCGAGCCAGGACACCGGACCGGCACTGAGCCGTCCGGATCCGACCACGCCGGGGTCCGCGAGCAACGGGCCGTAGGTGGTGAAGACGACCTCGCGGACGCCCCGCCCGCCCAGCGGGTCCAACCGCCAGTAGGGATCGGACAGGTCGGACGCCTCGTACAGGCCGGTGATCTCGATCGGGAGCCGGGTGTCGCTCAACCGGTCGGTGAGGGTGATCCGGGATCCCGGCCCCAGTTTCAGGACCTCGGCGGCGGTTCGCGGCAGCGCCACCTGCACCGGCCCCTCCGCCCCCGCCGCTCCGGCACGGGGCATGCGCCCGGCGGTGAGGCGCACACGGCTGCGGTCCAGCGACGCGAGATGTGTCAGATCGGGCTCACCGTGTCGCTCCGCCGCCGTGCGAGTATCGCGTGGCAGCGCGTACGGACCCGAACTCTCCAGCTTCCGCACGGTCACCGGAAGCCCGTCGAACGTGTCCCCGGCCGCCCGGCGCACCGCGGCGTCGGCGTCCTCGCGCTTCTCGCGGTCCACATCGGCGGAGACGACGAGCGAGGACCGTGCGGCGGCGCGGTCGGTGAGCGTGTGCCGCAGGGCGGCATCGCCCGTCGAACCGGAGAAGGCGGTGAGCGCGGCCAGCACACAGGTGGTGAGCAGCACGGTGAGAAGGGCTGCGGTGAGCAGGAGCCGGTGCGCGCGCAGCCGCAGAAGGACGAACCCCGTCACCTGATCCCCCGAACCCTGAGCAGCCGCACGCCCCCCCGGCGTGCTCAGGATGCTTTCAGATTGCACGGGCTCCTGGAAACCGCCTGTGGTCGCAGCTTGATGAGATCGTGACCGCTATACGGCTACGGAGCGCCGAATTCCGCACACGGCCGGTCAGCCGGCGGTGTTGATCATCGACGCGGCGGCGTAGGTGAGGTAGTCCCACAACTGCCGTTCGTGCTGCGGGGCGAGGCCGAGTTCGTCGAGCGCCACCCGCATGTGGGCGAGCCAGGCGTCGTGGGCCGCCCTGTCCACACGGAAGGGCGCGTGCCGCATCCGCAGCCGGGGATGACCCCGCTCGTCGCTGTAGGTGCGCGGGCCGCCCCAGTACTGCATCAGGAACAGCGTGAAGCGCTCCTCGGCGGGACCCAGATCCGCCTCCGGGTACATCGGGCGCAGCAGCGGGTCCTCCGCGACGCCCTGGTAGAAGCGGTGGACCAGGCGCCGGAAGGTCTCCTCGCCGCCGACCTGCTCGTAGAAGGTCTGCTCCTGAAGCGTGTCGCGCGGAATCTCTGTCACCTGTCCATCGTCGCAGACGCGCGGACTGAGGACCGGGGTCCTAGGACCCCGGCCCCCGGCCCGCCGCCGGGAGGCCGGATCAGTCGCGGCGGACCGTGATGGTCGTCCACGCCCCGACGTGCACCTGGTCGCCGTCCTGGAGCGGCACCGGGACGTAGGGCTGGATCGGGTCCTCGGCGCCGTTCAGGGTCGTGCCGTTGGTGGAGTTCTGGTCGACCACGGCCCAGTTGCCGTCCGGCTGCTGCACCAGCACCGCGTGCTGGTGCGATACGCCCGGGTCCTCGGGCGGCACGGCGAGATCGATGTCGGGGGACTCGCCGGTGCTGTGCCGGCGACGGCCGATGGTGATCTGGCTTCCGGTGAGCGGCAGATGCTGTTCCGGGGAGTACGCGGGCAGGTTGAGCCCGGTCGCCTCGGGTCCGCTGCGCTGCATCATCGCCAGGAAGTAGTCGCGGTCCGGGGCGATGACCGCCGTCCAACTGCCCGTTCCCCGGTCACGGCCGCCCTGCGCGGAACCCTGGGAAGGTCCCTGGCCGGGGAACTGCTGCTGCGGGGCCTGGGGCTGCTGCGGAGCCTGCGGGAAGCCCTGGGGTGACTGCTGCCGTGAGGGCGGCGGAAGCATCCAGTCGTCGTCCCCGCCGGTCTGCGGAGACTGCGGCTGAGCGGGAGCGGGCGGCGCCGACTGCTGCTGGAAGGACGGCGGGGGCGGCGGCCCCTGCCGCTGCGGCTCGAACGGAGACGGAGCACCGGCCGGATTCTGCGGGCCCTGCCCCTGGCCGCCGTGCTGCCCCTGTCCCCGCTGTTCGAACGGGGACGGCGACTGCTGCTGGAACGACCCCGGTGCCGGGGGCCCCTGCTGGAAAGGCGGCGGGGGCGGTCCCTGCTGGAAGGACGGCGGTACCGGGGGATCCTGCTGGAAGGGGGATGGGGGAGGCGGTCCGGGCGGGCTCCCCTGCTCGGACGAGAGCGGCTCGGCGGGCCGGTTCATCTGCGAAGGCCGCGAGCCCTGGTACTCGAAGGGGTCCCGCTGCTGGGGCGGCGGACCCTGCTGGGCCTGGAAGCCGGGCGGTAGGTTCAGTCCCGGCACCGGTCCACCGGCACCGGCCTGCGGGGCGAGCGGGGTGTAGGACGTCGCCGTGTTCGTGAGGAAGTTCCAGCGGCACTCCTCGCAGTACGGCGCCATCGCCTCACGCGGGGTGCGGCACTGCGGGCACAGCTCCGCCTGGGCGGTCGGCGGGCCTTCGCCGCCGCGACCCTGCGGGTAGCCGTAACCGGGCGCGGGCGGCGGGGGAGGCGGCGACGGGACCGCGCCCGTCCCGGCCATGCGATGTCCGCAGACCTCGCACCAGTCCTCGGAACCCGACTGGTGTCCGTTCGGGCATGTCGGCATGTCGGCGCTTCCCCCTCTCCTCGTCCGGCCCGGAGGCCGCCATGCGTTGTCGGTGCGCCGTCCGGTCGGGCGGCTCTCCGTACGGTTCTGTCGATGTCGTTCGGGTGGCTACTTCTTGACGCGAACTGTCTTGGTCGAGCGCGTTTCGAGTGTCATCTCGTCCGCTTCCGCGACCCTCGCTTTCAGTCGCACAGTACCTGTCGCCGCGTCCACGACGTCGACCACCTTTGAAAGCAGCTTGGCGGTATCCGCGTTCCCGGAGGCCGACGCGAGCTGCACCGCACGGCCCAGTTTCGCCGTCGCGCCGTCGAAGTCTCCCGATTTGCGCGCATCGAGTCCCTGCTGGATGACTTGCGCCAGTTCCGCCTGTCCCGTGTAGTGCGCGACCTGGGGGTTGATCGAGGTGGACGCCGTCATGTCGTCCGTCCAGACCGCCCGCACCAGACCCTGCGAGAGGGTCTGCGGCGCACCGCCGTCCGGCGTGGAGGGCAGGATCAGCGAAACCCTGGCCGCCAGCATCTCCTGGCCGACCCCGGCCTCCGGGACCCTCACGCACACGTGGTAGTCACGGGACTCGTCGCCCCAGGAGCCGGTGGGGTAGTCCCCCGCGCGGGGCCCCGCCTCGGTGCGGCGGCCGGTCAGGTCGGCTACCGAGGGCGCCACCTGCTTGACGAACACGATCTCCACACCGACGGGCGTCCAGAGCCGCAGAGCCACGTCCGCGACCTCCTTCCCCATCGCGTTCTCCATCATCCGCGTGAAGTCCTGTGCCAGACCCGCGGGATCGGCGACGATGTCCGCGGTGCCGAGCAGGGCGGAGGCGACCGCTGTGACCTCTTTCACCTCCCAGTCGGTACCCACACCCCTCGCGTCACAGGTGAACCGGCCCGCACACGACTCCAGAGCGGCCCGCAGGTCCTCCGGGGCCTCGTGCTCGTTGCGTCCGTCGGTGAGGAGGACGCCGTGCCGGATGTCGACGTCGGCCGCGCCCAGCAGCCGGTCCGCCAGACGCAGCCAGGTGCCGATCGCCGTGCCGCCTCCCGCGCTCAGCCGGCGCAGGGCCTCCTTGGCCTGCCCCTTGGTCCGCGGATCGGCCGTCGCCAGCCGCCCGTTGCCGGGGTACACGTCCTTCGCCACGTGCGTACCCGCGACCACCGCGAAACGGGTGCCGTCCCGGAGGGTGTCGATGGCCGCCGCCGTCGCGTCGCGCGCGTTGCGCATCTTCGTCGGCGGATAGTCCATCGAACCCGAGCAGTCGACCATGAGCACCACGGCCGCGTCGGGCGCCCGGCCCGAGGAGTCCCTGGGCGCGGGGACCGCGTTGCCCAGGGGCACACCGCCGGTCGTCCCTCCGCCGGTGGACGTGACGGTGACGATCGCGTTGACCTCGCGTCCGCCCTCGGGCAGGTACGCGTTCTGGTACACCTCGACGGAGAACTGCGGCACGTTGGACTTGGAGAAGTTGGCCATCTGATCGGCTCCTTGAGGCTCCACGTATGTCAGAAGAAGACAGGCGTGCGGACAGAGTTCAGGACGGAGGACGGGAAGCGGGGAAGGCGGCGGGGACCGGGGCCGGGGATCGGGCCCGCCGGGACGGACCGGGCGGGACTCAGGCCGATCCTGCCCCTTCGGCCACCACGGCGAACGGCAGCAGTGCCACTGTTACGTTGTCGTGGCCCCCGCCGTCGAGCGCGTGCCCCACCAGCACCTGGGCGCCGCGCAGCGGCCGTTCGTACGCGTCGTCCGGCAGGGCGGCGGCCATCTCCGCCGCCGCCTCCGCGTAGTTCCACAGACCGTCGGTGCACACCACCACGAGGCCGGGCCGGTCCGGTTTGAAGGTCGCGGTGTGCGGCTCGAGTTCGTACGCGTCGGCCCCGAGCCAGCCCGTGATCGCGTGGGCGCGCTCGTCGGCGTACGCCTCCGCCTCGTTCATCAGGCCCGTCGCCACCATCTGCGCGGCCCAGGAGTCGTCCTCCGTGAGCCGGGCCGGCGGGCTGGAGCGGTCCTCCGGCACCCAGTAGACACGGCTGTCGCCGACCCAGCCGACGAACAGCAGGCCGCCCGCCACGATCGCGCCCACCAGGGTGCAGGCCGGGGCGTTCTGATGGCGGTGCTGATCGCGCTCCAGCGCCTGGCCGGTGCCCTGCGCAAGCGCGTTGACGGCCTCGGACGCGGCCAGGATCGCCTCGTGCATCGCCTGCTGCGGATGCGTGCCCCTGGGCAGCGACTCCAGCAGGGCCTCGCCGGCGGCGCTCGCGGCAGCGGCCGACGCCTCGTCCGGACGGCTCGCCGACGAGACCCCGTCGCACACGATGGCCACCACGGCCGGCGAACCGTCCGGGAGGGCGGTCGAGGACACCGAGAAGGAGTCCTCGTTGCGGTGGTGGCGCAGACCCCGGTCACTGACCGCGGCCACGGAACCGAGCTCCTGCTCCATGTGGTCCCGCTCGCGTGGCTGGGCGTGGCCGCAGTTCTCGCAGTACCCGTCGGTGTCCACGTGGCCCGAGCGGCAGGCCACGCACACCTTGCCCCCGGCAGCCACGCCCGCTGCGGCGTGCTCGACCGTCCGCGGGTCCGGTGCCGCCGGCTCGAAGTCGCCCGAGGCGCCGGCCGGGCCTCCGCCCGCGGGTCCGTCCGGTCCGTCCGGCTCGTCGAAGCGGACGGCCGCCGGGGCCGCGGTGGACAGGGGCCTGCCGCCCGAGTCCACGCCCGGGACGTCGGCAGGGCGGTGCGTGGGCACCTGCCGGTCGGAGCCGCCGGTCTCCGCCGCGGCCGGCCACCGCACAGAACCGTCGGCGGCCGTCGCCGCACCCTGCGCCGGTACGGTGATGGCTACCGTCGGACGGTCACCGGGAGGCGCGGGCACGGCCGAGAGGTCGTATCCGCACGCCCCGCAGAACAGGTCGCCCGACTCCAGCGGTTCCTCGCAGCTCGGGCACCCCGGCAAGGAGGCCTGCTGGTGGATCTGTGACATCTTCACACCCAGGTCCGGGGGCGGAAACGGTTGGCCCGCTCCACCAGTTCGATCCTCTCGTCGCCCCGCTGCGCGAGCCGGGCGAGCATCCGGTACGAGCGTTCGAGACCGAACCTGAGGCCCCGCTCGTCCAGCTCGCTGCCCAGCACCGACCTCGCACCCGCAGCCGCGGGGGAGGACGGAGCGGCCGGCTGAGCCGTGGGACTACCGGAGAGTACCCAGTCGAGCGCCGTACCCAGCACCTCGGTCGACAACTGCTCACGGCGCACCGCGTCCAGGCCGTACTCCCGCAGCGCCGTCACCTGGTCGGCTGCCGCCGACAGGTCGTCGAACAGCGGCTCGTCGGGGGCGCGTTCGCGCAGTCGCGCGCGCACCGCCGCCACCCGGGCCGCCGTGTAGTGGATCGACGACTCGGGCACCGACTCCAGGGTGCGCACCGCCCCGTCCCTGTTCCCGGCGGCGATCTGCACCCGGGCCAGGCCGAACGCCGCGCTGACGAAGCCCGGGTCGGTCGTCCACACCAGGCGGTAGTACTCCGCCGCGTTGTCCAGCTGCCCCAGCACCTCGGCACAGACGCCCAGGGCCAGCTTCGGAGCGGGTTCGCCCGGGAAGGCGTCGTAGACCGCGTCGAAGGCCAGGGCCGCGTTCTCCCGGTCGCCGGTCACCAGCGAGGTGATCCCGCGGTACCACACGACCCGCCAGTCGTCCGGGTGCTGCCCCTCCACCGAGCCCAACGCCGTCACCGCGGAGTCGAGTTCGCCCATCTCCAGGCGGGCGCGCAGTTCCCGCAGCCGCGTCTCCAGCGAGGAGGCGGGCACGGAGTGCAGGGCGGCGATCAGTTCCGCGGGGGCCGACGTCATCACCCCGGCGAGGAACCCCGCGTTCGGGTCGTTCGGGTCGACCCGTGGGACCGGCAGGGCCAGCGAGGTCGCCCGGGCGTCGAACGCGGCGAGCCGGGGCCCGGCACCCGCGTGCGCGGCGGGAATCCGCCCGGGGTCCGGGACCGGGGCGCGTGGAGCCGGGACGGCGGCCGGGGTCCGGGCCGGTCGGCCGCTCCCCGTGCCCCGGACGTGCGTGTCCGGCGCGTGCAACGGAGCGGCGCCCGCCGGAGGCTCCCGCGGAGGGGCCGGGGAGGCCACAGCCGGGGGGAACGCCTGTGCGGGAGCCGTGGCGGGAGCGAACGCCGGTGCGGGAACCGCGGTCGGAAGCGCGGGCACCCGCGTACGGCGGCCGGCGAAGCGTCCCCTGCCTGCCGCCCTTTCCGTCCGGGCACCGAGCAGCGACACCTCGTGGGTCGGCTCGGCGAACAACTCCGTATCTGTCACCCGAAGTTCCGTGCCGAACAGGGTCGAGAGAGCCGGGCGCGGACGTCCCGTCTGCAGGGCGACGACCTCGCGCAGGACACCCGTCAACTGCTCGGCCATCTCCGCGGCCGAGGAGAACCGGCGAGCCGGGTCGGGGTCCGTGGCCCGCACGAGCAGCCGGTAGAACGACTCGTACCTCCGGAAGACCTCGATGTTGTCCGGGTCGGGCAGCGCGTCCACGAAGACGTTGGTGTAACCCTGGAAGTCGAAGGTCAGCACCGCCAGCGTCCGCGCCACCGTGTACAGGTCGGACGCGACGGACGGGCCGGTCTCGGCCACCTCCGGTGCCTGGTAGCCGACCGTGCCGTAGATCGCGGACTCGTCGTCGTCCATCCTGCGGACCGCGCCCATGTCGATGAGCTTGAGCTGGTCCTCGGTCTGGATGGCGTTGTCGACCTTGAAGTCGCAGTACAGCAGGTTGCGGCTGTGCAGGTGACCCAGCGCCTCCAGCGCCTCGATGCCGTACGCGCACGCCTGCTCGACCGGTAGCGGATCCCGCTTCCCGGCCGGTGTCCGGCGCTCGTTGGCGATCTCCTTGAGCGCCTTGCCGCCGACGTACTCCATGACGATGTAGCCGTCGAGCGAACCTGTCCGCTGGTCGAGGTGCTCCACGAAGTTGTAGATGCGGACGATGTTGGAGTGCTCGATCTCCGCGAGGAAGCGCCGCTCGGAGATCGCGGCGGCCATGGCGTCCTGGTCCCCGGTGTCCAGCAGGCCCTTGAGGACCACCCAGCGGTCGGAGACCGCGCGGTCCACCGCGAGATAGACCCAGCCGAGCCCCCCGTGCGCCAGGCAGCCCGCCACCTCGTACTGCCCGTGCACGACGTCGCCGCCGCGCAGCTTGGGCACGAAGGAGTAGGGGTGGCCGCACTTGGTGCAGAACCCCTCGGTGCGGCCCTGCCGTGCGCCGCGTGAGCGGCCCACCGGGGCGCCGCAGTCGGACCGGGAGCAGAACCGCTTCCGCTCGGGGACCTCGGGGTTCTCCATCACCGCGGTCCGCGGGTCGGGCCTCGGCACGTCCGGGACCAGGACCAGCCCCACGCCCAGCCTGCCGCGCCCGGACGTGGAACCGGTCGAGGAGCCGGAGGAGCGCACCGAGACCGAACGGGACGTGGAGGATCCGGACAGGGCGTGGGAGAGCCGCCCGGACACCGAACGCCGGGAGGTAGACGAGCGGGATGAGGCCCGCGACGACGCGCGCGAACCTGCCTGCTGCGAGGTGCTGCCGCTCCCGCGGCTGCCGGTCCTGCCGCCGCCCGCGATACCGGTGGGCGGCGAACTCACCATGCCCGTCGGCGACACGACGGGCGCGAGGCCGCAGGTGTCGCAGTACAGCTCGCCGCCGCCCATGTCCTCGTAAGCGCCCTCGCACCCGGGGCGCTGGCACTGCGTACTCATGATGTCTCCCCCTGTCCGTCGTGCTCGCCCCGGCTGCCGGGTGTCAGCAGATCCGTGGCGGCCCGCTGGTAGCGCAGCACCGCCTGGTCGGCGACGCGCAGATCGCACGGGGCGCTCCACAGGACCCGGCGGGCCGCGTCGTACCGCTCGATCAGCAGCGGGTCCTCCGCCAGGCCGTGCCTGGCCACCTTGGCCTTGTAGGCGTCCAGCCTGCCGCGCAGCTCGGCCCGGACCGCGAGCGGCGCCGTGACGGACGTCAGCGAGTCCCGGGCGCGCATCAGCTCGTCCTCGGCCTCCCGCTCCAGCGAGTCCAGCAGTGGCGAAAGCCGGCTCCACCGGGCGTGCCTGCGGTGCTCCGAGGCCGCGGCCAGCCGCTCGTGCAGGGCGGTGGGCGGGCCGCTCACCGCGGGCACCTCCGACGCGGCGATCTTCGCCAGTACCTCGCCGCGCGCCGAACGGGCCTCGGCCAGCGTGCGGTCCGCGCGCGACAGCACATCACGCAGCCGGACCAGGCGCTGCTCGGCGTCCTGCCGCACCAGGAGCACCGCCTCGACCTCCCGGCGTACGTCGTCGAGCGCGCGGGCGGCCCGGTCGTAGCGCGTGGTGTCCGGACGTCCGCCGCCGGGGGCCGCGCTGCCCGGCCCCGGCAGCCAGAACGCCAGCGGGTCCGAGATCACCTGCACCCGCAGCGTGGTCAGTTCCTCGGTGATCGACTCCAGGTCGTCCCCGGACGGATGCTCCCCGGGCCGCACGCCCACGGAGTGCGCCAGCGAGCGGGTGCGGCGCAGTTCGGCGGCGAGCAGGTCTATCCGGGCGGGCAGCGCCGACCACACGGAGTCCGCGGCGACGACCATGTCCAGCGAGCGTGCGTACAGACCGTTCATCCGGTCGACCAGCTCCTCCAGCGTGAACCGCTCGGAGAGCCTGGCCGGAGCGCCCGTCGACGGCCCGGGGCTGACCGCACCCGGGTTGGCGACCGTCACGCTGTCGCCTCGCAGCAGGTCGGTCAGGGCGACCAGATCGTCCCGGCCCGGGTTGCGGCGGCCGGACCGGAGCTTCCGGGCGGTGGCGAGCGCGCCGGCGTAGGCGTCGAAGTACCCCCACAACAGGGTGATCGACTGCTCGGCCGCGGCCCAGCGCTCCTCGGTGACACCGGTCAGATCGGCGCCCTCCAGGAGCCGGCGCCCGGCGTGGTCCTGCAGGGCGAGGAGCGAGGTCTCGATGGCCTCGTGCTCCGCGCCGAGCCGGGCCAGCGCACGGTCCGCCTCGTCCCGGTCCATGACCGGGCCGGGGGGCTTCCCCGCGAAGCCGGGGAAGGATCCCGCCACGCCCATCGACCACCTCTCCGTTCGAGTCGTCCGGGCCGCTGGGGCCCGGACAGGTTCAGTTGCTCCGGTACTTGGGTGCCGGGGGGCCCGTGACGCCGGGCAGTCCCGCCGCCAGCCACTCGCGGTACGACACCATCCAGGGGCTGTTCCCACCGCCCTGGCGGTAGTCGACCAGCACCTTGTTGACCCGTGCCACCAGGTCGTCGGCCCCGAGCTTCGCCGCTACGCCGTAGTACTCGGTGGTGAACGGAGCATCGCCCTTGAGCTCCACCGCCGGGTCCTGCGCCGCCTGGCCGGCCGCCAGCGCGTTGTCCGTGACCACCGCGTCGACCTCGCCGAGCTGCAACCGGACCAGGCAGTCCAGCTGGTTCGGCACGGTCAGCTGGTCCAGGTCCCGGTCGGTGCCCTCGTGCTCGTCCTGGAACACCGCACCGTACGACTGCCTCTCCAGCGCCTCGAACGCCGTCGAGCCCTCCGCCGTGCAGACCCGCTTGCCCTTCAGCGACTCGTCGTACCCGGTGATGTCGGAGTCCTCGGGGGCCAGCACCTGCTGACCGGCCTGGAAGTACGCCGTGGAGAACGCGACCTGGTCGAGGCGCTTGCAGTTGATCGTCATCGTGCGCACGACGACGTCGACCCTGTCGTGTTCGAGGGCGGTGATGCGCTGGTTGGTGGGTATGGCGCGGAAGATCACCGCGTCGGGATCGCCGAGGACGTCCTTCGCGATGGCCCTGACCAGATCGATGTCGAACCCTTCGAGGGTGCCGCTCTCCGGATCCCGGTACCCCCAGCGGAAGCTGTTCTGGTCGACACCCGCGATGAGCTTGCCGCGCTCCTTGATCTTCGCGATGTTCGGGCCGTCGGCGCCCGACGGCGGGAGACTGGCCTCCGGATCCTCACAGGTGTCGGCCTTCGCGGGCACCGCCGTGGTGGCCCCGTGCCCGGTGCTCGTCCCGCCGAGCGTCCCGTCCCCGCGCGCCAGTGGCAGCAGGGTGAGCGAGGCGGTGACCGCGCAGGCCACCGCCATGCCCGTCACGCCGCCCCAGCCGCGCAGCCTGCCGCGCGCGGCCCAGCCATTCGCCCTGGTCATCGCTCGTCCCCTCACCGGTACTCCGAGAGCCTGCGGTTGACCCCGACGACGACGGCGACCGCCCCCAGCAGGGCGAGGGCGGCGGCCCCGATCGGCAGCCCGTCCAGCGCCCCGCGCCCGCTCCTGGCCGCGGTGTCGAACTCGCCCTGCTCATGGGCGAGCGCCTGCCGGAGCGCGCCGTCGACCTCTTCGAAGGACTCACCCGTGGAGCCCTCCGGGCCGATGATCTGCTTCAGCGCGCCGTCGTAGTCACCCTGGTCGTCCGTCGCCCGGGCCTTCCTGTGGCGGTCCTGCCACTCGGACACACTGCTGATGGCGCTCGCCACCGGATCGCTCCCACGGGCGTCGTCGGCGAGTTCCTCCGCGCTCACGAGCTGTGCGGAGAGCGCCCTCATGCCCGTGGTGTAGTCGCTCTCGTACTGGTCCCGTGTGCCGTCCGGGGTGAGCACCGCACCACGGGCGACCAGGGTGAGGTTCTCGTTGGCCCGCGCCTTCAGGGAGTTGATCCGGGCCTTGTTCAGGACGTCGAGTGACTCCTGCCCGTGGACCATCGCCTCACGCAGCTCGGCCCTGGCCACCGTGTGTCCCACCGCCAGCCAGAGCAGCACCACCGTCGCCGCCGCCGTCGCGGCGAGCAGCCCCTGGTTGAGGACGCGGTTGGTCATGCGGTAGTTGCGCCGCTGCATCCACACCAGTGCGCCCAGCGCCACGACCCCGGCGGCCAGCGCGAGGAAGGGCCAACGGCGGGCGTCGGCCGAGTCGGTGGCCAGACGGCCGGTCTCCGCCGTGTACAGGCGCTCGGCGGCCGGGAGGAGTTCGTCCGCCATCTTCTGGTTGGCGTACCGGAGGTAGGCGCCGCCGAGCGGAAGCCCCTGCCGGTTGTTGGCCCGCGCCCGCTCGACGAGTCCCGTGTACTCGGGGAGCAGCTCACCCAGCGTCGTGATCTCCCGGTGCGAGGAGGTCGAGGCGTCGGTGCTCGCCGCGGCCTTCACCAGGAGCCGGGAAGCCTCCTTGACGTCCTTCTCGTACTGGTCGTGCACGTCCTCGGGCTCCTGCGCGCCCGCCAGGAAGCCGCTCGCCGCCATCGTGTCCGCGTCGGCCAGCGAGCGGTAGATGCTCGCCGCGTCCGCGCTCAGCGGCTGACTGCGGGTCACCACGTCATGGGCGGCCGAGGCCCGTCCGGCGATCTCCAGATACGTGACCGCTCCGAACACCACCACCAGCAGGGCCAGTACGGCGCCGGCGATCTGCAACCGGCCCGGCTCGGTCGTCGCCGCGGTGCGCAGCCGCTCGGCGGCGACGGACCGGACACCGCGCCGGGGCGCGGGTACGGTCACGGGTGCGGCCCGCGGATCCGGCGCGGACTCCCGCAGCGCGGACCCGCTCGGCGGGTATGTCACTTGACCTCCCCCTCGGTCACTGACGACGGCCCTGGCCCCCCGCCGAAGGGGGACGCGTGCCCGGCCAGAAGTATGGCGGCAGGGACCGGTATGCACCAGCGACCACCGGATCGATCTCCCCACCATGAACACGTTCGGGGCATCTGATCGGTTCCCGTGCGGAAGGGGCGCCGCGCGGCGCCGGGGCCACGCGACGCCCCCACCTTCCGGGCCCAGTGTGTCAGGTGTAGTGCGAGCGCAGCCTCCGGTGGGCATCAGGGGCCGCCCCCGTGTGGTCCAGGCCGAGCAGCGCGGCCCCCAGCACCGGGGGTTGGGCGACCACGCGTACGACCGCCTTCGGGGCGCGCTCCGAGAGGAGCCCGGCGATCCGGTCGTCCAGCCGGGGGTGCCGCGCGGCCAGCACACTGCCTCCCAGCACCACCGGGACGTCCTCGGTCAGCAGCCCGAGCGTGCCCAGTGCCACCGACGCCATGGCGACGACCTCGTCCGCCAACCGGTCCACCAGGGCGCCCGCGACCGGGTCCCCGGCCGCGCTCGTCGCGAACAGCACCGGGGTCAGCTCGTGCCTGCGCCCGTCGGGGATCAGCCCCCGGTGCAGCGCCTCGATCAGCTCGTACATCGTGCCGAGCCCGAAGTGCCCCGGCAGCGTGCGGACCAGCTCCGTCGGCTCCCCACGGCCGTCCTCGGCCCGCGCGGCGAACCAAAGCGCCTCCTCGGCCAGTCCCGAACCGCCGCCCCAGTCCCCCGATATGCGCCCGATCGCGGGGAAGCGCGCGGTGCGGCCGTCCGGCACCATCCCCACGCAGTTGATCCCGGCGCCGCAGACGACGGCCACGCCACGCGGCTCGTCCACCCCGGCGCGCAGGATCGCGAAGGTGTCGTTGCGCACCTCCACCGTGCGGCCCCACCCGCGCCGCAGCAGAGCCTCGGTCAGCTCGGCCTCCTCGACGGGGAGATCGGCGTTGGCCAGGCAGGCCGAAACATGGATCACGCCCCCGGGATCCGCCTCGCACGAGGCGAACGCCTCCCCGATCGCCGAGGCCAGGACGTCCACGGCCGTCTCCACGCCGACGGCCGGCGGCTGGAAGCCGCCGCCGCGGGACGTCGAAAGGACCGAGCCGTCCTCGCCGATCAGCGCCACGTCGGTCTTGCTGTTGCCCGCGTCGACGGCGAGGACCGATGCGTTCACGCCCACGGCAGGTGCTCCCGGTTGTGCGCGATCAGCTTGTCGGTGAGGGCCTCGGCGTACTCGAACTGGCCGACGAGCGGATGCGAGAGCAGCGCCTTGAACACCCGGTCACGGCCGCCCCGGAGCGCCGCGTCGAGCGCCAGGTCCTCGTACGCCGTCACATGTCCGACCAGCCCCGCGTACAGCGGGTCGAGGGCCGGGACCGCGAGCGGGGAGGCGCCCGTACCGTCCACCCGGGCCTGTACCTCGATCACCGCGTCGTCCGGCAGGAAGGGCAGCGTGCCGTTGTTGGCCGTGTTGACCACCTGCACCGCCGAGCCGCCCCCGGCGAGCAGGGAGGCCGCCAGGTCCACGGCCGCCTCCGAGTAGAAGGCACCACCGCGCTTGGCGAGCAGTTCGGGCTTCTCGTCCAGCGCCGGATCGCCGTACAGGGCCAGGAGTTCCTTCTCCATGGCGGCGACCTCCGCCGCCCGGGACGGCTTCGTACCGAGCTCCCGGACGACCTCGTCGTGCGCGTAGAAGTACCGCAGGTAGTACGAGGGGACGACGCCGAGCCGGTCCACGAGCTGCCGCGGCATGCGCAGGTCGCCGGCGATCGTGCCGCCGTGCTCCGCCAGCAGCCGCGGCAGGACGTTCTCGCCCTCCGGGCCGCCGAGACGCACCCCCAGCTCCCACGAGAGGTGGTTGAGCCCGACGTGGTCCAGGTGCACCTCGTGCGGCGCGACGTCGAGCAGGCGGGCGAACTTCCGCTGGAAGCCGATCGCGACGTTGCACAGCCCCACGGCCTTGTGCCCGGCTTGGAGGAGGGCCCGGGTCACGATGCCGACCGGGTTGGTGAAGTCGATGATCCAGGCGTCCGGGTTGGCGCGCCTGACGCGCTCGGCGATGTCCAGGACGACCGGCACCGTGCGCATCGCCTTGGCGAGGCCGCCGGCCCCGGTGGTCTCCTGGCCGACGCAGCCGCACTCCAGGGGCCAGGTCTCGTCCTGGTTGCGCGCGGCCTGCCCGCCGACGCGCAGCTGGAGCAGCACCGCGTCGGCGCCGTCCACCCCCGCGTCCAGGTCGGCGGTGGTGGTGATCCGCCCCGGGTGGCCCTGCTTGGCGAAGATCCGCCTGGCCAGGCCGCCGACGAGCTCCAGCCGGTCGGCGGCCGGGTCGACGAGCACCAGCTCCTCGACCGGCAGTGTGTCCCGCAGGCGTGCGAAACCGTCGATCAGTTCGGGTGTGTAGGTGGACCCGCCACCCACTACTGCGAGCTTCATTTCAGCCCTTCACTCCGGTCAGTGTGACGCCTTCGACGAAGGCCTTCTGTGCGAAGAAGAACACGATGATGACCGGCGCCATGACGAGCAGCGTCGCGGCCATGGTCAGGTTCCAGTTCACGGCGTGCGCGCTCTTGAAGGACTCCAGGCCGTAGCTCAGTGTCCAGGCGCCGGGGTTCTGCGCGGCGTAGATCTGCGGTCCGAAGTAGTCGTTCCAGCAGTAGAAGAACTGGAAGAGCGCCACGGCGGCGATACCCGGTCTGGCCATCGGTACGACGATCCGCAGGAGCGTGCGGAACTCACCGCACCCGTCGACCTTCGCGGACTCGATGTACTCCTGCGGGATGGTCAGCAGGAACTGCCGCAGCAGGAAGATCGAGTAGGCGTCGCCGAACGCCATCGGGATGATCAGCGGCCACAGCGAGCCCGAGAGGTGGAACTGCTGCGACCACACCAGGTACATCGGGATGATGATGACCTGCGGCGGCAGCATCATCGTGGAGATGACGAGGATCATCGCCGTACGCCGGCCACGGAAGCGGAACTTGGCCAGTGCGTAGGCGACCGGTACCGAGGAGCACACCGTGAAGACGGTGCCCAGCAGCGCGTACACCAGCGAGTTGCGCCACCAGTCGAGGAAGCCGGGGGTGTGGAAGACGGTCGCGTAGTTCGACCAGTTCCAGGAGTCCGGCCACAGGTCGCCGCTCATCGCCTGCCCGTCGCTCATCACCGAGGTGAGGAGGACGAACACGAAGGGCAGGACGAAGAAGAGGGCCAGCGCGACGGCCACGGAGTGGACCGCGATCCAGTTCAGGACGCGCTTGCGGCGGTGCCGCGCCGCGTCGGCGCCGCTCGGACGGCTCGGCAGGGCCGTCTCCGGCCTGGTCAGGGTGGTGGTCATCTCAGTCCTCCGCCGGAATGAGGCCGACGCTCTTGCGCATCAGCAGAAGGGTGACGGCCATGGCGATGGCGAAGAGCACGAGTGAGAGCACGCACGCGGCACCGGTGTTGAAGTTCTGGAAGCCCATGGAGTAGACGAGTTGCGGCACCGTCAGCGTGGAGTGGTCCGGATAGCCGGGCTGGATCACCGTGCCGGGGCCGATGGAGACGCCCGAGGCGAGCTTCCCCGCGACGAGGGCCTGCGTGTAGTACTGCATCGTCTGCACGACGCCGGTGACGACGGCGAACAGCACGATCGGGGTGATGGCGGGCCAGGTGACGTAGCGGAACTTCGTCCAGGAGCCCGCGCCGTCCAGGTCGGCCGCCTCGTACTGCTCCTTCGGTACGTCCAGCAGCGAGGCCATGAAGATGACCATCAGGTCGCCGATGCCCCAGAGGGACAGCAGCACGAGCGAGGGCTTGGACCAGTTCGGGTCGTTGAACCAGCTCGGCCCGTGCAGGCCGACCCACGAGAGCATCTCGTTGACCGGGCCCGTGGACGGGTTGAGGAGGAAGACGAAGGCGACCGTGGCCGCGACCGGCGGAGCGAGATACGGGATGTAGAAGGCGGTGCGGAACAGCCCGACACCCGTCTTGATCTTCGTGATCAGCAGCCCGATGCCGAGGCCGAACACCACACGCAGCGCGACCATGACCACGACCAGCCACAGCGTGTTCCACAGCGCCGGGCCGAACAGCGGCATCTGCTCCAGCACGTACCGCCAGTTCCGCAGCCCGACGTAGGTGGGCGCCTTGATCTGGTTGTAGTGCATGAACGAGAAGTAGACGGTCGCGATCAGCGGATAGCCGAAGAAGACCGAGAAGCCGACCAGCCAGGGCGAGAGGAATCCCAGCGTGCGCAGCCGCTCGCGGTTCCGCTTGCGCCGCAGGGGGGAGTCGCGGGGGGCCGGTTCGGCCGCCCGCCCGGCAGGCTTCGCCGAGGTGGGGAGGGAAAGTGCCATGACTCGGCTCCTCAGTTTTCCGACTGGACGTTGTCGGCGTCGATCTGGTCGTCGAGTTCACGCAGGGCGCGGTGCAGGTCCTTGGTCCTGCCCGACTCGACGGACTGAGAGAAGTCGCCGAACGAGTTGATGTACTGACCGCCGTTGTTCGAGGGCGGAACCGCCTGGCTGTGCGGGTTCTGCGCGATCTTCAGGAAGGCCAGGAAGGACGGATCGGCATCCAGCCCGGGCGACTTGAGCGCGTCGAAGGTGGACGGCACGTTGTGGATCGCGTTGGCGAAGTGGACGACCGCGTCGGTGTCGGTCGTCAGGTACCTGACCAGCTCCCAGGCCGCGTTCTGGTGCCGGCTGCTGTGTGCGATGCCGGCGACGGTGCCGGTGAGATAGCCGCGCCCGTAGGTGTCGGCCTGGTCGTCGGGGACCGGCAGCGGGGCGACACCCCAGTCGAATCCGGCCTTGGCCTCCTTGAGCATCAGCCCGCGCCACTCGCCGTCCAGATGCATCGCGAGCTTGCCGGTCAGGAAGCCGTTCTGGGAGGACATCTCGTCACCGAAGCCGGACCGGAGCCGCTCCATGGCGTCGTAGCCGCCCTGCGCGTCGGCGATACCGCGCATGGTGGTGAAGAAGTCCTCGGTCTTGGGCTCCTCGGCGAGTGCGGCCTTGCCGTCACCGTCGAAGTACTCCGGTCCCCACTGCGCGAACATCCGGTCGGGGGAGTTCTGGTAGAGCTGGAAGTTCGGCATGAAGCCGGCCCGCTTCAGCGTGCCGTCCTTGTTCTTCCGCGTCAGCTCGACCGCGTCGGCCTTCATCTCGGACATGGTGCGCGGGGGCCGGCTGATCCCGGCCTCCCTGAACGCGTCCTTGTTGTAGTACATGCCGAACGCGTCGGCGAGCAGGGGCGTCGCACACTGGACGCCCTCGTACCGCGTGTAGTCCAGCAGGGTCTTCGGGAAGACCTTCGTCTTGTCGATCCCGCTCTTCCTCAGGAACGGGTCCAGATCCACCCACATGCCGGAGGAGCAGTACTGGCCGACGTTGTTGGTGGTGAAGGACGTGACGACGTCGGGTGCGTCGCCGCCACCGGCGCGCAGCGCCTGGTTGATCGTCTCGTCGCTGACGTTGCCGGTGGAGACGACGTCGATGTTCGGGTGGAGCTTCTCGAACCGGGCGATGTTCTCGTTGATCGCCCTGACCTCGCCGGGCGCCGACCAGCCGTGCCAGAACTTCAGAGTGACCGGTTTCGTGGGGTCGTCGGTGTCACTGCCGGTGCTCGGGTTGGCGCAGCCGGCCAGCAGCAGAGCGGCTGCGCCGAGTGCCACGGGGACACGGGTACTGATGTGCCATCGCGCCATGTCGGACTTCCTTAACGGGGAGGGGCGGACGGGAAGGGGGTGCGGCGGGGCATGGAGGTGCCGTACGGCCCACCGGGTGCGGGGTGTCGCCACGGCGGCGACCGGGGGTCAGACGGTGTCGAAGACGCTGTCGCGCGCCTGGGCGAGTGCGGTCCGCAGGGCTCCGGTCAGGATCGGATCGCCGTCGATGTCGCTGATGCGGATGAGCGGCCTGGGCAGCGCCAGGCCGGTCAGTTCGGCCTCCACCCGTCTGCGGAGCTCCTCCCCGCCTGCCTGGGCCACCAGGCCTGACAGGACGACCAGTTCGGGATCCAGCACGGCGACCACGGCGGCCAGGCCGGTGGCCAGTCTGCGGGCCACCTCGGCGCACACGGCCTCGTCGGCGAGCGCCTCGGTGAGCTCCCGGCCCCCGGCCAGCTCGCGCACGGCGTGACAGGAGACCTGGCTCTGGAAGCCGCCCCCCGAGTCCGGGCCCGCCCGGTCGGCCTCGCCGCCGCGGGCGAGCGGGGCACCGGGCAGCGGCATGTAGCCGATCTCCCCCGCGCCGCCGGTGGCGCCGCGAAGCAGGGCGCCACCCAGCACGATCGCGGCGCCGACGCCTTCGTCGAGCCAGGCGAGCACGAAGTGGTCGTGGTCCTGCGCGGCGCCCTCGTACTGCTCGGCGACGGCGGCCAGGTTCACGTCGTTCTCGATGACGACGGGCCTGCCGACCACCTCGGCGAGGTCGGCGAGCAGGCTGCGGGAGTGCCAGCCCGGCAGATGGGGCGCGTAACGCAACTGCCCGGTCTGCGGGTCGATGGCCCCCGGTGTGCCCACCACGACGGCCGCGAGGTCGCCGTGACCGAGGCCGGTCGGACGCAGGGCGCCGTCCACCGCCTCCGCGACGAGCTGTGCGGTGCGGTGGCGTACGTCTTCCGCGATCGCCTCGGCCTCGACGCGGCAGGAGCCGGCCACGGTCCCGGTGATGTCGGCGACCACGGCGCTGATGCCGGTGGGCCCCACGGAGAGCGCCGCCACGTGCGCCGCGGACGGGTCGATCTCGTAGAGCACCGCCTTCGGCCCGGGGCGCCCGCTCTGGCTGCCGGTCGAGCGGACCAGGCCCGCCTCCTCCAGCCGCGCCAGCAACTGGGAGGCCGTGGGCTTGGAGAGCCCGGTCAGCTCGCCGATTCGGGTACGGGTGAGGGGGCCCTGGGTGACCAGCAGGTCGAGGGCGGCCCGGTCGTTCATGGCGCGCAGGACGCGCGGGGTACCCGGTGTGGTTCCGGCCATGAGTGACGCACTCGCCTTCTGTTAGGAAACTTTCCTAATCAATTGAGAGGAAGGTAGGACCCGCGTCACCGGATCGTCAATGGGGTGAGGCAAGGCCTCTACCGAAGCTTTACCGGCGGCCGGTGGGCGCGCGGACCGCTCGGCCTTCGGCAGCAACGCCGAAGGGGCGCCCCGCAGGTCTCGCGGGGCGCCCCTTCAATCGGTTCTACTTCGTCAGGTTCGGCGGCGGTATCGGGGTCGCCGCCAGGGACTGCGGTGACGTCGCCGACGCGTACGCCGAGGGTGCCGCGACGCCGGCCGTCGGGTCCGCCGCGGAGCCCGGGTCCGCCTGGAGCGGCAGGACGCCGACCATCCGGATACCGGCCGAGTCCAGCGCCTGCTTGATCCGCCAGCGCAGCTCGCGCTCCACGCCCAGCGACTTGCCCGGCATCGTCTTCGCCGTGACGCGCACGGTCATCGAGTCGAGCAGCACCGCGTCCAGGCCGAGCACGTCCACCGGACCCCACAGCCGTTCCGACCAGGGCTCCTCCTTGGTCATGGTCTCGGCGGCCCCGGCGATCGCCTTGCGCACCAGGTCCAGGTCCTCCGAGGGACGGACGGTGACGTCGACCCCGGCCGTGGACCAGCCCTGGCTGAGGTTGCCGATGCGCTTCACCTCACCGTTGCGGACGTACCAGATCTCGCCGTTGTCGCCACGCAGCTTGGTGACCCGCAGGCCGACCTCGATGACCTCGCCGGAGGCGACGCCCGCGTCGATCTGGTCACCCACGCCGTACTGGTCCTCCAGGATCATGAAGACGCCGGAGAGGAAGTCGGTGACGAGGTTGCGCGCGCCGAAGCCCAGCGCCACACCGGCGACCCCGGCGGATGCCAGCAGCGGGGCCAGGTTGATCTGGAACGCGCCCAGGATCATCAGCGCCGCGGTGCCGAGGATCATGAACGACGTGACCGAGCGGAGGACGGAACCGATGGCCTCCGACCGCTGACGGCGGCGTTCGGCGTTGACCAGCAGGCCGCCGAGGGCCGTGCCCGCCACCGCCTGGGCGCTGCGGTTCATCCGGTCGATGAGGTTGGTGAGGGCGCGCCGGATCAGATACCGCAGCACGATCGCGATGGCCGCGATGAGGACGATGCGCAGACCGGTGTTCAGCCAGGTGGACCAGTTCTCCTCGACCCAGCCTGCGGCGTTCCCGGCGCGTTCGGCGGCTTCGTCCAGCGAGCCGGCGGTCCCGGGGGGCGAGGCCGCGGCCAGGAGGGCGGACAGGGGCACGGCGGGGACCTCCAGGTGGGGCGACAGCAGACCAACAACACTAACGAAGCCGGGGGAGTGGTTCGTTGCCGTGGAAGGGGGAGAGACACGTCTCACCCGGGGATACCTGGTCTGTGGCCGATCCCACACGGGGCCGGCCGCCCTGCCGGAGCACCGCTCTCCTGCGTGTCCCGGGCGCACCGGGGTCCCGGGGGCGGGAAAAATCCCTCCGGCCCGTTACCCGCACGTGGTGGCGCTCGGACCAGGCATGAGGAGAGACTGAGAAACGGATCGTCCCGGCGCGAGCCACGCGTCGCCGGCGTACAAGGAGGCATCCACGTGCCGCACGTCCTGGTTCTCAACGCTTCGTACGAGCCGCTCGGCGTCGTACCTCTGCGCCGCGCGCTCGTCCTCGTCCTCGAGAACAAGGCCATCTGCCTCGAGGAGTCCGGCGCCTTCATGCACAGTGCCACCCGTGCCGTGCCCGCGCCCAGCGTCGTCCGCCTCAAGCGGTTCGTACGGATTCCCTACCGCGGGCCCGTCCCCCTCACCCGCCGGGCGCTCTTCGCGAGGGACGGAGGCCGCTGCATGTACTGCGGGGCCGCCGCGACCAGCGTCGACCACGTCATTCCGCGCAGTCGCGGAGGTCAGCACGCCTGGGACAACGTGGTGGCGGCCTGCCGCCGCTGCAACCACGTCAAGGCGGACCGGCACCTGCCCGAGCTGGGATGGCGGCTGAGTCATCAGCCGGCGCCGCCCAGCGGGCTCGCCTGGCGGATCATCGGGACCGGGCACCGGGACCCGCGTTGGCTGCCCTACCTGCAGCCGTTCGGCGCGGAGGACGTGATGGCCCGTATCGACGGCGTCTCCGCCTGAGGGGCCGGGCCCTGGTCCGGCCCGTTCGGCCCGCGTCCGCCGGGGCTCGCGTCCTCCCGCTGGTCCGCGCCGTGCCGGTCCGCGCCGGTCAGGGCTTCGCGGCGACGGCGTAGGCCTCCACCGACCACAGCGAGTAGCCGTACTGCGTCGCGCGGCCGTCGCCCTGGATCCTGATGAAGCGGGTGTCCTTCGCGTCCATCCGCACGGACTCGCGCCCGCCGCCGCCGTCCCGCACCGTCGCCGCCGTACGCCAGGTGCGGCCGTCGGCGGATACCTGCACGCGGTAGCTCGACGCGTAGGCGTCCTGCCACCGCAGGACGACCTGCCCCAGCCGGACCGGCTCGGGCAGCTCGGCCTGCCACCAGGCGCCGTCCTCGACCGGTGAGGACCAGCGGGTCGCCGGATCGCCGTCCGAGGCCGCGGACGCGGGGAAGTCCGGGGTCTCGTCACCCGAGGAGGAGGCGGTGGCCGAACGCACCAGGTCCGGGCCCGCCGTCGCGGGGAAGGCCCGCACGGTCAGCGTGCTCTCCTCACCGCCGAAGCTCAGCGGTACCCGGTACTCGCCGGCCGGGGTGTCCGCCGGCACGGTGATGTCGACCGGGACACGGGTGCGCGAGCCGCGGGGCACCGTCGTCCGCTTCGGCACCTTCACCTCGATGCCCTCGGGTGCCTTGGCCGTCAGCGTGCCCTCCACCTCGGCGGGGCGTCCGCCCGCCAGCCGGGCCTCGACCCGCTGCGTGCCGCCGCCGATCACGGCGTCCGTCCTGTCGCGCACCAGCGCGAGGCGGGCCGCGGGCTCGTCGTCGAACCACGGGACGAGGGCGCGTACCTCGGGCGCGCCGCCGGCCGACGGCGCGCCGGTGACACCCGGGGCCAGGGGGCCGACGAGGTCCGGGCGGACCGAGGGCACGGTGACCCGGAGCGCGTCCGCGCGCAGGCCCTTCACCTCCGTCTGCGTCCAGCCGGTCTCCGACAGGGAGCCGATAGATCGCCAGCCCTCGCCGGGCACGTGGGCCTGGAGGACCGTGCCCGCCGCGCCGGCGCCCGGTCCGGTCATCGTGGTGACGGCGTCCAGGGGGCGGGTCCTGCCGAGCCGGACCGTGTAGCTGTTCGCGCTGCGGGTCACCTTGCCCGCGGCGCGGTCGGTGCCGTTCCAGGCGTCGGCCTCCTTGACGACCCGCTTCAGGAACGGGTCCAGGACACCCTCGCCGACCGTGGCCGCGCTCGCGCCGATCTCCTCACGCAGCGGCTCCAGCGCCAGCTGGGCCTGCCAGGCGGCCGCTCCGTCGCCGCGCTCCTGGGCCTCCAGCAGATCGACGGCCAGTTCGCCCGCCCGGCCGTACCGGGCCAGCTGCTCGGTCCACGGCCGCACCTCGTCCCGGAGCCGTCCACCCGCCGGGCTCTCCAGTCCCTCCGGTGTCCGCCGCATCACGCCGAACGCGTCCCGCAGCCCGCGTACCGCCTCGGCCCGGGCCTTCGTGTCCGTCGCCCGGCGGGACTCCCAGAACGCGGTCAGCAGCGGCCGGAGGTAGGCGGACTCGTCGCCGCCCAGCAAGGAGGTGGCGCTGTTGCCCGCGAGCGCTCCCAGGGCGGCCCGCGCCGAGGCGTC
Organism: Streptomyces sp. NPDC049970; assembly: GCF_040660235.1. Classification (NCBI taxonomy): domain Bacteria; kingdom Bacillati; phylum Actinomycetota; class Actinomycetes; order Kitasatosporales; family Streptomycetaceae; genus Streptomyces; species Streptomyces sp. NPDC049970. The sequence continues at coordinate 593,088 of NZ_JBFALP010000002.1, forward strand.
CCCGTCCGCCAGGTCGTCCAGGGCCGCCTGCCACGACTCCTGCGGCCGGTAGTCCTTCGGGTTCCAGGCGAAGTCCGCCGCGGTGAACAGCGGGATGCGCGAGGCCGAGGGCTGCTCCATGGCGTTGGCCAGCAGCGCCGCGGAACCACCGGCCACCGCCGGGTCGCGGCCGGTGTACGGGCCGAGGAAGATCCGGTCCTGCGCGTAGTCGTTGACCGGGTAGTTGTCCAGGGTGACGAGGGGGCGGCGGAAGGCGGCCCGTGCGCCCGCCAGCTCCCGCCCGGTGATCGTCTTCGGTACGACGCCGACACCGGTCCAGGCGACCTGCACCCGGTCGTCCAGCGAGGCCGCCAGCTCCGTGCGGTAGTCGGTGGCGCCGTCCTGGTAGTACTCCGTCGGCATCACCGACAGCGGCTCCCCGCCGGGGTGCCGGTCCGCGAGGTGCCGGGCGACCGCGCTCGCGACCCGGGCCTGCGCCCTCGCCGCCGCCCGGGGGCCGCTGCCGAACGTCTCCGCGTCCTGGTCGCAGTGCCACTCGCTGTAGCTCACGTCCTGGAACTGCAGCTGGAACGCCCGCACCCCCAGGGCCCACATCGCGTCGATCTTGCGGGTCAGCGCCCGCACGTCCGCGTCGGACGACATGCACATCGCCTGCCCCGGCGAGACGGCCCAGCCGAGCGTCACGTGCTCGGCCCGCGCCTTCGCGGCCAGCGCGCGGAAGTCGGCGCGCCGGTCCGCCGGGTACGGCTCGCGCCAGCGGGCCTGCCGGTAGGGGTCGTCCCCGGCCGCGTAGAGGTAGAGGTTCTGCTTGGTACGTCCCATGAATCCGAGCTGTGCCAGCCGCTCCTCGCGGGTCCAGGGCTGTCCGTAGAAGCCCTCGGCCATGCCGCGCACGGCGGTGCCCGGCCAGTCCCGGACCAGGACTCCTGGGACGGTGCCTCCGGAGACGAGCTGGCGCAGGGTCTGGACCGCGTGGAACAGGCCGTCCTCGCCGACACCGTCCAGGGCCACGGTGGGCCGGCTCTCGACGCTTCCCGAGGCGAGGCGGTAGCCCCCGGACGGCAGATCTGCCCGCTCGGGTGCGCGAAGGGCCCTCAGCGACCGTCCCGCGTCCGTACCGCCGAGCCGGATCACCGGACCGCGGCCGGGCAGGGACTCGTGGACCGTGCGTACGCCGGCGTCCCGCAAGACCGCCCGAAGCGCTTCCACGGCGTACGGATCGGTCCCGGCGTCGGCGAGGAGCGTGACCTCCGTGCCGAGCGGGACCGCCTGCCCGGATGCCTTGACGGACTGCGGCCGGGGCCAGACCGAGGGCAGCGGGGCCGTGCCGGTGCGGTCGGCGGTCGTGGCGGCCGGGCCGCCGGGTTCGGCCGGAGCCGCGGTCGCCGCGGGGGCGAAGGGGCTCAGCAGTCCACCGATCACGGCGACGGTGAGCGCCGTCACGTGCCTCTTACGCCCGAGCTGCACGCCGTCTCCTCGTTCCCGCCCCGCCAGTGGTGTCCGAGCCCACCACCCGGGCGCGAGGGTGTCAATGCGCGTGGGGGCTATGTCGGATATGCCGAATGTGTCGCACGGTTAGGTGTCCGGTTGTGAGTGGTGTGATGTCGAGTGGCTGAAAACCACCCATACCCGGCACGCGGGGAACGGAATGTGACCCACGGCACGTTGAGCTCGTTGGTATAACGCCTATGTCACGTCCACGCCTGTGACCGCGTCGGCTGGGTAGGTCTGCTCTGTCCTGTTGTCCACGGCCAGGAGGCCGACATGCCCGCTTCCGCGCAACTTCTCCTCTCCGCCCTCTCCAAACAGGTACCGAGCCCCAAGGCCTCCGGTTCCGTCTCGGGCAAGACGTCCTGGACCGCCACCGCCCCTCCGATGATCAGCGAGCTGCCGCTCTCCTACGTCTCCGACCTCACGGGTGAAACCGGGTTCGCCGACGCGCCGCTCACCAGCGAGCCTCCGCTCGCCGACGCCACACCTCTCACGAGCGAGCCTCCGCTCGCCGCCGTCGCCCCTCTGACCAGCGAGCCGACAGCACCTGGCACCGCAGGGGGCATGGAGTCCCCAGGAGTCTGAATGGGCTTGTCCCGGCTCGCCGAACTGCACGGCGTCGCCACCTCCTTCTCCCCGTCCGCGGACGTCACGGTGTCCGTCCCCGACGACACGGTCACGGCCGTGCTCGCCGCGCTGGGCGTCGACGCCGCCACCCCCGCGGAGGTGGGGAGATCACTCGCCGCGGCCGAATCCGCCGCCTCCTCCCGCCTGCTCCCCCCGACGGTGGTGATCTGGTCGGGAGAGCCGCTGCCCGCCGCGCTGACCGCGCTGCCGCCCGGAGCGGTCCTGACGCTCGACCCCGAGCCGGGTACCGCCGGAGCGCCCTCGCCCCTGCGGATGCGGGTGACCGCGGCCCCGGCGCCGGGTACGGCGACGCCCTCGTGGTGGACCGGACCGCCTCTGGGCGTCCACCGGCTGACCGTCCGCACCCCGGACCACCACCACACAACCGTCACCCTCGTCGTCGCCCCGGACCGCGTGCCGCAGCCGCCCGGGCGGACGCACGGCTTCCTCGTCCAGCTCTACTCCCTGCTCTCCGCCCGCTCCTGGGGCATGGGCGACCTGGGAGATCTGGCCGACCTCGCCGCCTGGTCGGGACGCACCCTGCGCAGCGGGTTCGTACAGGTGAACCCCCTGCACGCCGCCGTACCCGGCCGGCCGACGGACCCCTCCCCGTACCGCCCCTCCTCGCGGCGCTTCCCCGACCCCGTCCACCTGCACATCGAGTCGATCCCGGAGTACGGCCACGTCCCCGAGCCCGGCAGGGCCGCACTGGACGACCTGCGGCAGCAGGCCGCCGCACTGCGCGAGGCCGTCCTGAACAAGGGCGCCCTGATCGACCGGGACGCCGTGTGGGAGCTGAAGAGGCAGGCCCTGGAGCTGATCCACCAGGTCCCCCTGACGCCCGGCCGGCGCGCCGCCTACTGCGACTTCCTCGCCGAACAGGGACGAGCCCTGGAGGACCACGCCCTCTGGTGCGCCCTGGCGGAGGTGCACGGACCGCAGTGGCGCACCTGGCCCGCGGAACTGCGTGACCCGCGCTCCCCGCGCAGCGCCCGTGCCCGTTCCGAGCTCATGGACCGGGTCGACTTCCACTGCCGGCTCGCCTGGCTCACGGACTCCCAGCTCGCCACCGCCCAGGGCGCGGCGCGGGAGTCGGGCATGGCGGTCGGGATCGTCCACGACCTCGCGGTCGGCGTGCACCCGGACGGCGCCGACGTCTGGTCCCGGCAGGACGCCTTCGCGCACGGCATGTCGGTCGGCGCGCCCGCCGACACCTTCAACGCCCGCGGCCAGGACTGGGGCCTGCCCCCCTGGCGCCCGGACGCCCTCGCGGCATCCGGCTACGCCCCGTTCCGCCACCTGCTGCGCGGCCTCCTCGCGCACGCCGGGGCGCTGCGCATCGACCACGTCATGGGGCTCTTCCGCCTCTGGTGGGTGCCCGAGGGCCGCCCGCCCACCGAGGGCACCTACGTCGGCTACGACGCCGATGCGATGCTCGCCGTGCTCGTCCTGGAGGCGCACCGGGCCGGCGCCGTCGTCCTGGGGGAGGACCTGGGCACCGTCGAACCCGGTGTGCGGGAGGCGCTCGCCCGGCGCGGGGTGCTCGGCACCTCCGTGCTCTGGTTCGAGCGCGACTGGGACGGCACCGGACGGCCGCTGGCCCCCGAGAAGTGGCGTGCGGACTGCGTCGCCACGGCGACCACCCACGACCTGCCGTCCACAGCAGCCCGGCTGACGGGCGACCATGTGACACTCCGCCACCGCCTCGGGCTGCTCACCCGGAGCCTGGAGGAGGAACTGGCCGCGGACGCCACCGACACCGCGGAGTGGCTGGCCTACCTGGCCCGGCTGCGGCTGCTGCCCGAGGGCGAGGGCGACGAGGAGGCCGCCGTCCGCGCCGTCCACCGCTTCCTGCTGCGCACCCCGGCCCGGATGGCGGGGGTCTGGCTCCCGGACACCGTGGGTGACCGCCGCCCGCAGAACCTCCCCGGCACCTGGGACCAGTACCCCAACTGGCGCCTGCCCGTCGCCGACGCTGAGGGACACCCGGTCACGCTGGAGGAGATCGCCGCGTCGCCCCGGCTGCACAGGCTGATGGCCGTACTGACGCAGTCCCAGGGCGCCTCGGACGGGCCGAACGGCCGGGGCGCGCCGAAGCGTCGGGGCGCGTCCCGGGCCCGTACGGCACCCCCGGACGCGCGCCCCTCGTAGGCGTTCGCTACGTTTGCACCGTGGACAAGAAGAACGCTATGCGCGCCGGCGCCGTCGCGGCCGGTACGACGCTGATGATGCTGCTCATGTCGTCCCCCGCGCTCGCGCTCACCCGCGACGACGGTGACGACCCGGGGCCCGGCCTGAGCGTGCTGGAGACCCTCGGCCTCTACGTCGCGCTGCCGATCGTCCTCTTCCTGGTGATCGCGGGCCTCGTCATGGTCCTCGACAAGTCCAAGAAGCAGGCCTGAGGGTTCTCCCGAGTGCGCCGCCGGTACGGAGTACCGCGCGGCGCACCGGCATGTCCGGACCCGGGTAGGTCGCGGCCATGACCGAGTGGGACGTCAAGAAGCTCCGCATCCTGCGCACGCTCCGGGACCGCGGCACGGTGACCGCGACGGCCGAGGCCCTCCTCATGACCCCGTCCGCCGTCTCGCAGCAGCTGAGCAATCTCGCCGGACAGCTCGGGGTGCGGCTGCTGGAGGCCCAGGGCCGCCGGGTCCGTCTCACCGACGCGGCCCACCTGGTGCTGCGCCACGCGGAGGCGGTCTTCGCCCAGCTGGAGCGGGCCGACGCCGAGCTGACCGGCTACCTGCGCGGCGAGGCGGGCCAGGTCCGGATCGGCGCCTTCTCGACGGCCGTGCCCGCCCTCGTCGTGCCGGCCGTACGGCTCCTGCGGGACGGTGACCGCCCCGGCCCGGACGTCCGGGTGCGGGAGGCCGAGGCCGCCGAGGCGTACGAGCTGCTCTCGGCCGGGGACGTGGACCTCGCGCTCTCCCTGGCCGCGCACGCCCCGACGGCCGTGGACCCGCGGTTCACCCTGGTGCCGCTCCTCGCCGACCCGCTGGACGTCGCGCTGCCCGTGGACCACCGCCTCGCCGCCGTCCCCGGCCTGCGGCTGGCCGATCTCGCCTCCGAGCCCTGGATCTTCGGCGGCTCGGGGCCCTGGTCGGAGATCACGCGGGCCGCGTGCGAGGCGGCGGGGTTCGTGCCCGAGCAGGCTCACAGCGCCTCGGGCTGGACCGCGATCCTGGCCATGGTGGAGGCGGGGATGGGCGTGGCGCTCGTACCCCGGATGGCGTCGGCCGCGGACCGGTCCGGTGACGGAGTGGCCATGCGGGTCCTGGAGGCGGACCGGCCGCACCGCCATGTGGTGGCGGCGGTACGGCAGGGTGCCGAGGGCGGTCCCGCGGTCGCACGGGTGCTGGCGGCGCTGCGACGGGTGACCGACACGGCGGGCGGATCCGAACGCCGGACCCAGCCGGAACCGTTGGGTCCGACTCCTGAGCGGGACTGACTCTTGAGCAGGACTGACTCTTAAGCAGAACTGAAAGAACTGTACGAAAACTTTCGATGGACCTGATGGGTTCGCGTGCGCGACAGTCGTGCCATGACCACCGACGCGAGCGAGACCGTATTCCAGGACACCGACCCCCACGCGAACGACGCCGCCCCCTACGGCGGTGGCGACCCGTACGCCGACTACCGGGCCGCCACCGGTCTCTCCTTCACCGACCTCGTCGACCTCGCGGACCGCCGCCTCGGCGCCGGTGTGATCGCCGCCAACGACGAGTTCTTCGCCGAACGCGAGAACCTGCTGATCCGTGAACCCGCCGTCTTCGACCCCGAGCGCTTCGGCCACAAGGGCAAGATCATGGACGGCTGGGAGACGCGCCGCCGCCGTGGCGCGGACGCGGACCACCCCTTCCCCGCCCCCGGGGACCACGACTGGGCGATCGTCCGTCTCGGCGTTCCCGGGATCATCCGGGGCATCGTCGTCGACACGGCCCACTTCCGCGGCAACTACCCCCAGCGCGTCTCCGTCCAGGCGACCGCCGTCGAGGGCGCCCCCAGCCCCGAGCGGCTCCTCGCGGACGACGTGAAGTGGGAGGAGATCATCCCCCCGACCCCCGTACGCGGCCACGCGGCCAACGCCTTCGAGGTCACCGGCGGCCGCCGCTACACCCACGTCCGCCTCTGCCAGCACCCCGACGGCGGCATCGCCCGGCTGCGCGTCCACGGCGAGGTCGTCCCGGACCCGGCCTGGCTCGCCGCGCTGGGCACGGTCGACCTGATCTCCATCCTGAACGGCGGGATGTACGAGGACGCGTCGGACCGCTTCTACTCCTCGCCCGCCCAGATCATCCTGCCCGGCACGTCCCGGAAGATGGACGACGGCTGGGAGAACCGCCGCCGCCGGGTCCGAGACACCAACGACTGGGTCCGCTTCCGGCTGCCCGCCCAGGGCGCGGTGCGCGCCGTCGAGATCGACACCGCCTACCTCAAGGGCAACTCCGCCGGCTGGATCGGCCTCCAGGGCCGTGACGGCGACAGTGGCGAGTGGTTCGAGATCATCCCCCGCACCAGGCTCCAGCCCGACACCCCGCACCGCTTCGTCCTGGAGGCGGAGGCCGTGGTCACCCACGTACGCCTCGACGCCTTCCCCGACGGCGGAGTCGCCCGGATGCGCCTGCACGGCTCGCCGACCGAGGCCGGCGCGGCCGAACTGGTGCGCCGCTTCCGGGAGTCGGTCGCGTAGCACCGCACGAGCTCCGCCCGGCGGACGGCTGCGCGAACAGCGCCTGCCCGCCGGGCGGTTTCCAGAGGTCGCCCCATGGCGGCTCGGCGGGCTGGGCCTGTCCGTGCCGGTGCGCCGGGCCGTGCTGTGTGCCGGGTCGCTCGCACGGGAGGGGGCGCCCCCGGCGGGAGCGCCCCCTCCCGGTCCGGCCGAGGAGGCTACGCGGTAGCCGCCGCCGCGTCCGCCGCCTGGGCCTTCAGCGCGCGCTCCACGCCCGCCCTGGACTCCGACATCAGCCGGCGCAGCGCGGCGCTCGGCTGCGCCGATGCCAGCCAGGCGTCCGTGGCGTCCAGGGTCTCCTGGGAGACCTGGAGGGCCGGGTACAGGCCCACCGCGATCTGCTGGGCCATCTCGTGGCTCCGCGTGTCCCAGACGTCCTTGACCGCCGTGAAGAACCTCTCCGTGTACGGAGCCAGCAGCTCACGCTGGTCGGTCTGCACGAAACCGCCGATGACCGACTCCTGGAGGGAGTTCGGCAGCTTGTCCGACTCGACGACCGACGCCCACGCCTCGGCCTTCGCACCCTCCGTGGGCTGGGCCGCACGGGCGGACGCCGCGTGGCGCTCGCCCGCCGCCGTCCTGTCGCGCTCGTACTCGGCGGCGATCTCCTCCTCGTCCAGGAGGCCCGTCGCGGCGAGGCGCTGCACGAACGCCCAGCGCAGCTCGGTGTCGACGGCCAGCCCCTCGATCACCTGGGTGCCGTTCAGCAGCGACTGGAGCACGTCCAGGTGGAGCGGGCTGCGCGCCGTGGTGGCGAAGGCGCGTGCCCAGGCCAGCTGGTGGTCGCCCCCGGGCGCCGCCGCGCGCAGGTGGGCCAGCGTCGCCTCGGTCCACTGGTTCAGACCCGCCTCGCGCCACTCCGGCGCCGCGTACAGGTCGAGGGCCAGCTTCACCTGGCGGTGCAGCGACTGCACCACGCCGATGTCCGTCTCCTTGGAGATGCCGGAGAGGACCAGCGCCAGGTAGTCACGCGTCGCCAGCTCGCCGTCACGCGTCATGTCCCACGCCGAGGCCCAGCTCAGGGCGCGGGGGAGGGACTCGGCGAAGTCTCCCAGGTGCGCGGTGACGACCCGCAGGGACTCCTCGTCGAGACGGACCTTCGCGTACGACAGGTCGTCGTCGTTGAGCAGGACGACCGCCGGGCGGGCGGTACCTGCCGGGAACGGCACGGTGGTGCGCTCGCCGTCGACGTCCAGCTCGATCCGGTCCGTACGGACCAGCTTCCCGGCCTCGTCGAGGTCGTAGCAGCCGATCGCGATGCGGTGCGGGCGCAGAGTCGGCTCGCCCTTCGCGCCGGCGGGCAGGGCCGGGGCCTCCTGGAGGACGGTGAAGGAGCTGACGTGGCCGTTCTCGTCGGTCTCGATCTCCGGGCGCAGGACGTTGATCCCCGCCGTCTCCAGCCACGCCTTCGACCAGGTCTTCAGGTCACGGCCGGAGGTCTCCTCCAGTGCGCCCAGCAGGTCGGAGAGGCGCGTGTTGCCGAAGGCGTGCGCCTTGAAGTACGCCTGCACGCCCTTGAAGAACGCGTCCTTGCCGACGTACGCCACGAGCTGCTTGAGGACCGAGGCGCCCTTCGCGTACGTGATCCCGTCGAAGTTCACCAGGACGTCGTCGAGGTCCTGGATGTCCGCCATGATCGGGTGCGTCGAGGGAAGCTGGTCCTGGCGGTAGGCCCAGGTCTTCATCGAGTTGGCGAAGGTGGTCCAGGAGTGCGGCCACTTCGAGCCCTCGGCGTCCGCCTGGCAGGCGATGGAGGTGTACGTGGCGAACGACTCGTTCAGCCACAGGTCGTTCCACCACTCCATGGTGACCAGGTCGCCGAACCACATGTGGGCCAGCTCGTGGAGGATGGTCTCGGCCCGCGTCTCGTACGCGGCGTCCGTCACCTTCGAGCGGAAGACGTACTGGTCGCGGATGGTGACCGCGCCCGCGTTCTCCATCGCGCCCGCGTTGAACTCCGGGACGAAGAGCTGGTCGTACTTGGCGAACGGGTAGGCGTAGTCGAACTTCTCCTGGAACCACTCGAAGCCCTGCCGCGTGACGGCGAAGATCTCGTCCGCGTCGAGGAACTCGGCGAGCGACGGCCGGCAGTAGATGCCGAGCGGAACGGACTGGCCGTCCTTCTCGTAGCTGCTGTGAACCGCGTGGTACGGGCCGGCGATCAGGGCCGTGATGTACGTCGAGACGCGCGGCGTCGGCTCGAAGGACCAGACGTCGTCCTTCGGCTCGGGCGTCGGCGAGTTGGAGATCACGGTCCAGCCCGGGGGTGCCTTCACGGTGAAGCGGAAGGTCGCCTTCAGGTCGGGCTGCTCGAAGCTCGCGAACACCCGGCGGGCGTCCGGCACCTCGAACTGGGTGTAGAGGTAGGCCTGCTCGTCGACCGGGTCGACGAACCGGTGCAGACCCTCGCCGGTGTTGGTGTAGGAGCAGTCGGCGACGACCTTCAACTCGTTGGCGCCGGCCTGGAGGTGCTTCAGCGTGATCCGGGAGTCCCGGAAGACGGAGGCGATGTCCAGGTCCTTGCCGTTCAGCACCACATCGTGCACGGCCGGGGCGACCAGGTCGATGAAGGTCTCCGCACCGGCCTCGGCGGAGTCGAAGCGCACGGTGGTGACGGACCTGTAGGTACCGCCCTCCTGCGCCCCGGAGAGGTCGAGATCGATCTCGTACGCGTCCACGGTCAGCAGGCGCGCCCGCTCCTGTGCCTCTTCGCGGGTCAGATTCGTGCCAGGCACGCGGTCATCTCCTTGATATGCGATGTTTTTGGCCATCCTTCCACGTGGGACAGGCGCGGCGCGTCCGTTTTCCGCCCGGCCCGGCGGGTCCGGGCACGCGAAAGGGCGGCCCCCTGACGCAGGAGGCCGCCCTTTCGCGGGTGAGCGGGTGAGGGGTCAGCCCTTGAGCTCCGCCGCGACCAGCTCCGCGATCTGGACCGCGTTCAGTGCGGCGCCCTTGCGCAGGTTGTCGTTGGACACGAACAGCGCGAGGCCGTGCTCGACGGTCTCGTCGGCCCGGATGCGGCCCACGTACGAGGCGTCCTTGCCGGCGGCCTGGAGCGGGGTGGGGATCTCGGAGAGCTCGACGCCCTCGGCGTCCTTCAGCAGCTCGTAGGCGCGCTCGACACTGATCGGGCGGCCGAAGCGGGCGTTGATCTGGAGGGAGTGACCGGAGAAGACCGGGACCCGGACACAGGTGCCTGACACCTTGAGCTCCGGGATCTCCAGGATCTTGCGGGACTCGTTGCGGAGCTTCTGCTCCTCGTCGGTCTCGAAGGAACCGTCGTCGACGATGGCGCCGGCGAGCGGCAGCACGTTGAACGCGATCGGACGCTTGTAGACGGCCGGCTCCGGGAAGTCGACGGCCGCACCGTCGTGCGTCAGCTTGTCCGCGTCGGCCACGACCTTGGACGCCTGGCCGTGCAGCTCCGCGACACCGGCGACCCCGGAACCGGACACCGCCTGGTAGGTGGCCACGGTCAGCGCGTCGAGCCGTGCCTCGTCGTGCAGGGGGCGCAGCACGGGCATGGCGGCCATCGTGGTGCAGTTCGGGTTGGCGATGATGCCCTTGGGGCGGTTGCGGATCGCGTGCGCGTTAACCTCCGAGACCACCAGCGGGACCTCGGGGTCCTTGCGCCAGGCGGAGGAGTTGTCGATCACCACGGCGCCCTGGGCGGCGACCTTCTCGGCCAGCGCCTTGGACGTGGCGCCCCCTGCGGAGAACAGCACGATGTCGAGCCCGGTGTAGTCCGCCGTCGAGGCGTCCTCCACGGTGATGTCCGTGCCCTCGTACGTGATGGTGGAGCCCGCGGAGCGCGCGGAGGCGAAGAGACGCAGTTCGGCGACGGGGAACTTCCGCTCGGCCAGGATGCTGCGCATGACTGTGCCGACCTGACCGGTGGCGCCGACGATTCCGACCTTCACAGAGACTCCCTCACGGATGCGAACGGGCACGGTTGCCGGTCCATGATGCTTATGTCCGGGGTCCCGTTGTCCAATCCATTGTCCAGCAGGTGGGCCGGGTGCGCTCAGAGCTGTGGGGCGGGTGCCTTGACAGCACCCGCCCCACGGTCGTGCGGTGTCGTGCGGATCACACCGCCGTGACGGCTACGGCGCGACCTTCTCGATCACCACGCTGCCGGTGCCCGCCGCGGTGCCGCGGGCGTTCACCAGCTGGACCTCGCCGAAGAACTGCCGGCCCTCGGGAGCCGCTCCGGCGACCACGACCTCGGCGCCGACCTCGGCGGACGCGCCGTTGACCAGGTTCACGGCCTTCGACTCGTCGACCTTGATCTCGCCGAGCGACGGGGCGTAGTACACGTCCCGGTAGTCGTACTCGGTGGTCCCGGCCGGGACCGAGTAGCCGTCGATGACGACGGTGTACGTGCCGGCCGCCGGCTTCACCAGACTGACGGACTCCTCGGAGCCCGCCGTGGTCGAGGCGCCCACCTGGGTGGCGCCCTTGTACACGTACAGATCGATGTCGGCGTTGGCGTCCGACGTGTTGCCGACGGCGACGTCCAGCTTCTCGACGCCCTCACCGATGGTGATCGTCTTGGTGTACTCGCCGCCCGTGGAGATCGACGGACGCTCGACGTCGGCCGAACCCAGCGAGCCGCCCTTGAGCTTGCCCTCCAGGTCGCCGGCGTTGTTGGTGACCGTCCAGTCCACCGCCGCCGGGGTGCCGATCTTCGCCTCGGGGATGGTCTGCACCGCCGGGTCGAAGGTGGCGCCGAGCAGCGAGACGTCCAGCTTGTACGGGTTGTCCAGCAGCGGCGACGTGCGGCGGGACTCGACCTCGATCTCCCAGACGCCCGGCTGCGGCGCCTTGTACGAGCGCGTGTCCGGGCGGCAGGTGTTGGCCGGGTTCTCGTAGTTCGGGTAGCAGAAGATCGTGGAGCTGTCCTCCACCGAGACCCCGTAGGGGTGGATGGAGATGAACCGCGTCTGGCTGCCCGAGCGCAGGGCGCTGAGCGCGACCTCGAGGGTCTCGGCGCCCTCCGGCACGTTCACGAAGTACGACGTGGTGCCGTTGCGCTTCACCGACCCGGTCGTCGAGAACGCGTAACCCGGCTTCACCAGCTCCTTGGCGACGACCACCGTGGAGAGGATCTGCTGGTCCACGCCGCTGGTCTTCGCGTCGTCCACCCGCAGGATCGCGCTGTGGACGCCCGCCGTACGCGGCTTCGCCTGGACCTTGACGGTCACCGGCCTGCCGAGCGGCAGCGAGACGGTGCTCGAACCCGTCAGGGAGAAGGTGCCGTCGTTGTTCTTCCAGGACAGCTTGTGCTTGACGGCCTTGTCCGGTCCCGTGGTGCGGGTGACGGTGACGTCGTACGACTTCTTCTGGCCGGCCTTCAGGCCGCCCTCACGGTCGTACAGTCCGGTGCCGAAGCCCGGGTCCTTCAGCGCGAAGTCGATCGCGGTGTCGACCGGGGCCTTCACCGTGTACTCGTGCGCCGGGGCGCCCTGCTTCTCGATCTGCTTCCAGGCGCCGACGATGTCGATCAGACCGGAGCCCTGGGCGTGCGCGGGCACACCGTCGATGTGGGTCGCGGTGCTGGTCAGCGCGGTCCGCAGATCGGCCGGGGGCAGCTCGATGTGCTTCTGCTTCGCGGCGGACAGCAGCAGCGCCGTCGCGCCCGCGGCCTGCGGCGAGGACATCGACGTGCCCTGCAGCATGGAGTAGCCGGCGGGGAGTGAGTAGCCCGACTCCTTGACCGGACCACCGGGGAACCAGGTCTGCGTGGTGTTGATCGACGCACCCGGTGCCGTCAGGGTCGGCGTGAAGCCGCCGTCCTCACGCGGACCGCGCGAGGAGAAGGGCAGCATGTCGTACTTCTTGGTGACGTTCGAGCCGTAGTTGGCGGCCCAGGTCTCCTTGGAGATGGACGCGCCCACCGAGATGACGTGGTCGGCGAGGCCGGGGTCACCGATGGTGTTCAGGCCGGGCCCCTCGTTGCCGGCCGAGATGACCAGCTGCACGCCGTAGATGTCGATGAGCCGCTTGTAGAGCTCGGCGCGCGCGTTGTTGCCGTCGTTGAGCGGCGGCAGACCGCCGATCGACATGTTGACGACGTCGACGCCGCGGTTGACGACGAGGTCGATCATGCCCTCGGTCAGCGCGATGTTGGTGCAGCCGCCGGACCAGGTGCAGGCACGTGACGAGACGACCTTGGCGCCGGGCGCCGCGCCGTTCATCTTGCCGCCGAACAGGCCGTTGGCCGCGGTGATGCCCGCGACGTGGGTGCCGTGCTCGCTCTCGATGACGCCGATGTTGACGTAGTCGGCCTTCGCGCCGGCCGCGTTGTAGACGACGTCCTTGCGGGTCTCGACGACGAACGGGATGCGCTCGACGATCTGGGTCGCCGGGTTGTCCGTCCCGAAGTACCCGACCTGGTGCTTGTCCTTGTACGGCTTCAGCACGGCGTCGTCGCGGAAGTCCGCGTCGTTGTCCAGGTCGACGCGCACGGTGCCGGCGACCTGGTCGTAGAGCACGGCCCAGACGTCGGTGGTGTCGCCGTCCCGGTTCAGGTCCCCGGCCATGTCGCCACCCTTGGTGGCGGCCTCGGAGAAGAGCTGGATCTTGTAGGACCCCTCCGGTGCCGAGTAGGTGCGGCCACCGATGGTGAACGTCGGACCCGCCACGGCGGCGGTCATCCGCAGCCAGGTGCCGTCGCCGTCGTTCACGGGGTCGGTCGCCGTGACCCAGTCGACGATCTTGCGCTCGCCGGTGGTGGTCTTCTGCAGCGCGGGGTGGCCGAGGTCGACACCGGAGTCCAGGACGCCGATGGTGATCCCGCGGCCGTCGGCCTTCGGGTGCTGCTTCACGAAGTCGACCGCGCCCGTCTCGAAGGACGGGTTGTACGGGTTCTTCGCGGGCGTGCTCTTGCCGGGCGCCGGGTAACTTCCCGTGGCCTTCGGCTGCTTCACCCCGGCGACGCGGTCGCCCGCGGGCGTCGGGTCGTCCAGCTCGATCTCCTGCTTGAGATCGATCCCCTGGACGGAGGAGAGCTTCTGCGCCGCCTTGATGGTGGCTTCGGCGGTCGCGGTCGGCACGGTCGCCCGGACGTAGCCGAGCTTGTCGTACGTCTGCCCCACCACGGACCCCTTGACGGCGTCCAGCTGCTCGGCGACCTTCTCGGTCGCACCGGGCTCGGTGGCGACCATCATCGTGATGTTCTTCTCGCCCTTGGCCTCGGCCTTCGCCAGTACACCGGCGTCGGCCTCGCCCAGCTTGTCGCCCTTCGCGCTCGCCGCGGCCGGCTTCACCGGAGAGGCGGCCGGGTCGTCGGCGGCGAAGGCCGGGGCGGCGCCGGAGGCGGCCAGTGCGGCCGCCAGGCCGGCTGCGGCCGCGATGCGCGCCGCGCGTCTCGCCCCGGGTATGGAGCTGGGGGATTCCTTGGTCATCAGCATCCCTGTTTTTGTGAAAGAAAGAGAGAGTCCGGAATTCGGTACCCGATGACCGCTCAGCCTTTCGTAAATGACAGGGGTTTGTGGAGAGTTGACGGGTACGAGAACCGGACATGGCACAGATCCGCCACTGGCCCCATTCCGCCACTCAACGGGGCAGCGCCACCACGTACGCCGCCGGCTCACGGTCCTCGGCCGCCATCATCGCCGTGCGCACCACCACCGCCTGCTGGGACATGGCCTCGCGCAACTGCTTCGAACCCACCCGCACCACCGTGACCCCGAGGCGCTCCAGGTGCTCCCGTTCCGCGGCGAAGACGACGTGCTGCTCCCGGGGTGAGCGGACGCCCAGTTCGAGCGCCACGGCCTGCTCCGGCCAGTAGGCGTCCACCCCGCCCAGGAGGCGGCCGCCCGGCAGCGACAGCTCGACGTTCCACAGCGGTTCCGGCAGTCCGTGGGTGCGCACCATCTCGTACAGCCGGCCCTCGGCCACCGCCCGGCCCTCCATGAGCAGTGCGTCGACGGCGTCGGTCACGTGTGCGCGGCCCAGCAGTTCGGCGGCGTTCAACTCCTGGACGACCGCGACGGGTTCGCAGTGCCCGCCGCGCACCGCCTCCGTCAGGAGCCGGCGCACCGTCGATGCGTCGTCGAGCGCGGACACCGCGTCGGCGAGGGCCCGCTCCACCGGCGCCAGCGGCAGCCCCAGCCGGCGCTGCGGCCGGGGCAGGACCGCGGCCCTGGTCACCTGCACGAACCGGGTGGAGCGCAGCCGCCTGGTGCGCGGTACCAGTACGTCGACGCGGTGCAGCGCGATTGCCGGGGGCGCGGACGCGAAGCCGTACAGCGCCAGGGCCGCCAGGCCGGTGACCATCGCCTCGCCGTAGCCGTGTCCGGCCTGGACGGGCACGGTGCGGCGGGCGGGCGCGGCGGCGGGTCGCCCGGCGTAGAGCAGCGCGCCGCGCAAGCGCTCCTCGTCCGACGGCCGCCCCGAGTGCAGCAGGTAGACGCCGGGCAGCAGCTGCTGCCACGGGCCGCCGGGCAGGCACCGGGCGGCGGTCTGCGCCGAGGTCACGCCCCGGGCGCGCAGCTGCGCGACGGACTGCACGCGGTGACGGACGTCGTGGGCGGTGTCGGGGGACAGCGGGATGTTGTGGGTCATGCCGGGGACGTTCCCGCAGGCCCGCCAGGCCATGACTCGTGTTACACGTCCGTCGACATTCCAGGACAAGGCCGCCCCAAAGCACGCCAGTTCGATGGACGAAAAGAGTGGTCACGACGGGGTATGCGGACGGCGCGCGCTCCGTGCCTGCGGGGCGCGCGCCGTGTCCTCACGCCCCCGCGTCGTGCGCCTGACCCCGCAGCGCCCGGGCCAGATCGTCCCGCGCCTCCAGGACGAGGCGACGCAGCGCGGGTGCCGCGTCCGGGCGCGAGGTCAGCCACGCGTCCGTCGCGGCGAGGGTCGCCGGGTCGTCCTGCAGCCCCGGGAACAGGCCCTTGACCACGTCCATGCCGATCTGGATGGAGCGCTCGGCCCACACCCGCTCGATGGCCTCGAAGTAGGAGGCCGTGTACGGCGCCAGCAGCTCACGCTGCGAGGGCTGCTCGAAGCCGGCGATCGTCGCCCCGACGAGGGCGTTGGACAGCTTGTCCGACTCCACGACCGCCGCCCAGGCCTGCGCCTTGACCGCGGCGGACGGGCGCGAGGCCAGACACCTCACGTGGTGCCGCTTGCCGGACGCCGTGTCGTCGCGGGCGAGCTCGGCGTCCACGGCCGCCTCGTCGGCCGCGCCGTGCGAGACCAGTGGCGACAGGAACGCCCAGCGCAGCTCCTGGTCGACCTCCAGGCCCTCGATCACGGCCGAGCCGTCGAGCAGCTCTCCCAGCAGCCGCAGGTCGGCGTCGGACGTGGCGACCGCGGCGAAGAACCGTGCCCACGTCAGCTGGTGCTGGCTCCCCGGCTCCGCGAGCCGCAGCTCCCGCAGCGCGCCCTCCGCCAGCGCCCGGCCGCCCTCCTCGCGCCAGGCCGGCGCGGCGTAGTGCTCCAGGGCCGACCGGGCCCAGGTGTGCAGCATCTGAAGGACCCCGATGTCCGACTCCCGGCCTGCGAACGACAGCACCAGGGACACGAAGTCCCGGGCCGGGAGCAGCGCGTCACGGGTCAGGTTCCACAGCGCGGACCAGCACAGCGCCCGCGCCAGCGGGTCGGTGACGCCGCCGAGGTGCTCGCGCAGGGTTGCCAGGGACCCCTCGTCGAAGCGGATCTTGCAGAACGTCAGGTCGTCGTCGTTCACCAGGACCAGGTCGGGCCGCTCGGCCCCGGCCAGCTCCGTGACGACGGTACGCGCGCCCGCGACATCGGTCTCGGCGCGGGCGTACCGCACCAGCGTGCCCTCCGGGGTGAGCCGGTACAGGCCCACCGCGACCCGGTGCGGTCGCAGCTCCGGGTGCGAGGCGGCGGCCTCCTGGGTCACGGCGAGCTCCGCGATCCTGCCCTCGCCGTCGTACGTGACGGCCGGCGTCAGGACGTTGACCCCCGCCGTCTGGAGCCACGCGCGCGACCAAGCCGTCATGTCGCGCCCGGAGGTCTCGGCCAGCACCGAGAGCAGGTCGCCGAGCCGGGTGTTCCCGTAGGCGTGCCGCTTGAAGTAGCGGCGCGCGCCCTCCAGGAACGCGTCCCGTCCCACGTAGGCCACCAGCTGCTTCAGCACCGACGCGCCCTTGGCGTACGTGATGCCGTCGAAGTTCAGCTTGGCGTCCTCCAGGTCACGGATGTCGGCCGTGACCGGATGGGTGGACGGCAGCTGGTCGGCGCGGTAGGCCCAGGCCTTGCGGTTGTTGGCGAAGGTGATCCAGCCGTTGGTGAAACGGGTCGCCTCCACCATCGAGAACGTCCCCATGAAGTCGGCGAAGGACTCCTTCAGCCACAGGTCGTCCCACCACTGCATGGTGACCAGGTCGCCGAACCACATGTGCGCCATCTCGTGCAGGATGACGTTGGCGCGCCGTTCGTAGGACGCCGTGGTGACCTTGCCGCGGTAGATGTACTCCTCGCGGAAGGTGACCAGGCCCGGGTTCTCCATCGCGCCGAGGTTGTACTCCGGCACGAACGCCTGGTCGTACTTCCCGAAGGGGTACGGGTAGTCGAAGTGGTCGTGGAAGAAGTCCAGCCCCTGCTTGGTGACCAGGAAGACGTCGTCGGCGTCGAAGTGCCGCGCCAGGCCCTTGCGGCACAGCGCCGCCAGCGGGATCTCCAGCTTCGAACCGTCGTCCAGCGTGCGCGTGTAGACGTCGCTCACCGAGTGGTACGGCCCGGCGAGGACCGACGTGATGTACGTGGAGACGGGCTGAGTCTCGGCGAACCGCCACACCTCGCCCTCGTGGAACTCCTCGGCGCCGTTGCTCCGGACCTCCCAGCCCTCCGGCGCCGTCACCTCGAAGCGGTAGGGCGCCTTGAGGTCGGGCTGCTCGAAGTTGGCGTAGACGCGCCGTGCGTCGGCCGGCTCGTACTGCGTGTAGAGGTAGACCTCGCCGTCCTCCGGGTCGACGAAGCGGTGCATGCCCTCGCCGGTCCGGCTGTACGCGCACCGCGCGTCGACCACCAGGACGTTCTCACCCTCGGCGAGGTCGTCCAGCGCGATCCGGGCGCCGTCGAAGACGGTCGCCGGGTCCAGGTCCTTGCCGTTCAGCGTCACGGCGCTCACTGCCGGGGCCAGCAGATCGGCGAACGTCGACGCCCCGGCTCGGCCGGCGCGGAAGCGGATCGTGGTCTGCGAGCGGAAGGTGCGCGGACCGGCCTCCCCGTCGCCCCCGCCGGGCTCGCCGACGGCGGAACGCAGGTCGAGAGCGACCTCGTAACCGTCGACGGTCACCAGCTCGGCCCTCTCGCGGGCCTCGTCGCGGGACAGGTTTTCACCGGGCACTGAACACTCCTTCGTGTCTCATTCGAACACCTTTGATCCTCGCATGCGGCCGTACGCGCCCTCGCACGGGAATGGCGGGCGCGCCCCGCGGTGTTCTGGAAACCAGGAGCAGACCGACCTCATGAGGAGAGACATGCCCGAGAACAGCACGGCAGGCGTCAAGGTCCCCGCCGACTTCTGGTTCGACCCGCTCTGTCCCTGGGCCTGGATGACCTCCCGCTGGATGCTGGAGGTGGAGAAGGTCCGCGACGTCGAGGTCCGCTGGCACGTGATGAGCCTCGCCGTACTCAACGAGCCCAGGCTGGACGAGCTGCCCGAGGAGTACCAGGACATGATGCGCACGCAGGCGTGGGCGCCGGTGCGCGTCGTCGTCGCGGCGCAGCAGAAGCACGGGGACGCGATCACCGGCCCGCTCTACACGGCCCTCGGCACCCGCATCCACAACAACGGCGAGGGCCCCACCCGCGAGGCGATCGCGGGCGCCCTGGCAGACGTCGGCCTGCCCGCCGACCTCCTGGAGTACGCCGACTCCGACGCGTACGACAAGGAGTTGCGCGCCTCCCACCAGGAGGGCATCGACAAGGTCGGCCAGGACGTCGGCACCCCGGTCATCGCCGTGCCCGGCGCCGACGGCGAGCAGATCGCCTTCTTCGGCCCGGTCGTCACCCCCGCGCCCAAGGGCGAGGAGGCGGCGAAGCTCTGGGACGGTACGCTGCTGGTGGCGTCGATCCCCGGCTTCTACGAGATCAAGCGCACCCGCACACAGGGCCCGGTCTTCGACTGACCTCGCACCGTGCCCCGGGCCCGGCCGCCATGTCCGGCCCGGTCCGGGGCACGACGATCACGTGTCGTGGGCGCCCCCGGGTATTGCCGACCGCGTGAACCGTCGTTCATGATCTGCGCATGCCAGCTGTCGTCCCGGACCCACCCGCGGCCCCGCCCCTGCCGCGCACCGTGCGGATCGGATACGGGCTCGGCTCCCTGTGCACGGGCACCTTCGCGACCGTGCCCGGTCTGATCCTCCTCTACTACCTCACCGACGTCCTCGCCGTGCCCGCCGCGGTCGCCGGCGCCGCCGTCTTCCTCCCCAAGGCCTGGGACGTCCTGATCAACCCGCTCGTCGGAGCGCTCTCCGACCGCAGCCGGCTGCGCGGCGGGCCACGCCGGCCCTTCCTGCTGGCCGGCGCCTGCACCCTGCCGCCGCTCTTCGCGCTGGTCTTCGCCGCGCCGCCCCTGCGCGGCGCCCCGGCCGCCGGATACGTCAGCGTCCTGTTCCTGCTGGCCGCCACCGCGTACGCCGTCTTCCAGGTGCCGTACGTGACCATGCCCGCAGAGATGACGGAGGACCCGCACGAACGCGGGCGCGTCCTCGGCTGGCGGGTGGGATTCCTCGGCGCAGCGATCCTGCTGTCCGGCGCGCTGGCCCCGGCGATCGCGCACGCCGACGGCGACACCCCGGAGAGCTACCGGCTCATGGGAGCCCTCGTCGCCGTGCTGCTCGCCGTCGGCATGTTCGGGGCGTGGTCCGCCACCCGACGTGCCCCGGCCGTCGCCCGCAGCGAGGCCGAACCCTCCCTCCGGGCGCAGCTCGCCGCGGCCCGCTCCAGCAGGCCGTTCCTCCACCTGGCCGGGATGTGGACGCTCCAGGCCCTCGCCATCGGCGTGATGCTCGCGGGCGTCCAGTACTTCGCGACGTACACCCTCGGCTCGGCGGGCGCCGTCACCCCGCTGTTCGTCTGCCTGATCGGCCCGCTGGTCCTCTTCATGCCGCTGTGGAACAGGCTGGCCCGCCGCAAGGGCGTGACGTACGCCCAGTGGTGCGCGTCGCTGCTCTACACCGCCGGCGCGGCGCTCCTAGCCCTCACCGGTGTCCTGGGCCCCGCCGTCGGGTACGCGGCGGTCGTCCTCGTCGGAATCGCCTACGCCGGGCTGCAGTTGCTGCCGCTGACCATGCTCGCGGACACCCTGGCCGCCGATGCCGCCGCCACCGGCAGGCGCAGGGCCGCGACCTTCACCGGACTGTGGACGGCGGCCGAGACCCTCGCCTTCGCCCTCGGCGCCGGAGTGTTCGCCCTCGTCCTGGCCGTGACGGGTTTCCGGTCCTCCGACGCCGCGCACCAGGTGGAGCAGCCGGAGGCCGCGCTGACCGGGATCACCGCGGGGATGAGCGTGCTGCCCGCCGTGCTCGCCGCGGCGAGCCTCCTGCTGCTGCACCGCTACCGCGCGACCCCGACCGCGCCCCGCTCCCTCCAGGAAGAGCCCGCCCGTGCCGACTGAACCCGCCCTGCCCGAGGGCCGCCCCGCCACCGAGGTGCTCGCCGAACTGCGCGCCCTGCGCGAGGCGGACGCGCCCACGCGCGGAGGCCGCACCTTCGCCTACGTCTACGACGCCGGGCTGGAGGGCCTGGACGAGCTGGCCGCCGAGGCGTACAGCGCGTTCGCGACGGTCAACGCGCTCGACCCGACGGTCTTCCCGAGTGTCGCCCGCCTGGAGAACGACCTGGTCGCGGCCGTCGCGGCCCTGCTCGGTGCGCCCGGCGCCCAGGGCACGTTCACCAGCGGCGGCACGGAGAGCATCCTGCTCGCGGTCAAGACGGCCCGGGACCACGCCCGGTCGGTGCGCGGGATCACCGAGCCCCGGCTGGTGCTGCCGTCCACCGCCCACGCGGCCTTCCACAAGGCCGCCGCCTACCTGGGCGTCGAGGCGGTCGTCGTACCCGTCGACCCCGCCACCTTCCGGGCCGACGCCGACGCCATGGCCGCCGCGCTCGACGACCGCACCGTGCTGGTGGTCGCCTCGACGCCCTCGTACGCCCACGGGGTGATCGACCCCGTCGCCGAGATCGCGGCGGCGGCGGCCGAGCGCGGGGTGCTCTGCCATGTGGACGCCTGCATCGGCGGCTGGCTCCTGCCGTATCTGCGGCGCGCCGGGCGGGAGGTGGAACCCTTCGACCTGTCCGTGCCGGGTGTCACCTCGCTCTCCGTGGACCTGCACAAGTACGGATACGCGGACAAGGGCGCCTCCGTGGTCCTCTACCGCGACGCCGAGCTCCGCCGCCACCAGTACTTCGCGCACGCCGGCTGGCCGGGGTACCCGGTCGTCAACCCGACGGTGCAGGGCACCAAGCCGGGCGGTCTGCTGGCCCAGGCGTGGGCGGTGCTCCGGCACGTCGGCGAGGAGGGCTACACCGCGCTCGCCGGCCGGGTCGGCGAGGCCTCGGACCGGCTGCTCGCCGGGCTGCGGGGCATCGACGGCGTACAGGTCCTGGGCGATCCCGCCGCCGGGCTCGTCGCGTTCACCGTCCTGGGGGAGGGCGCAGGGAGGGCCCCGGACCTCAGCCTGCTCCTCCACCTCGCCGACGAGATGCGTGAACTCGGCTGGTACCTCCAGCCGCAGCTCTCCTTCGGCGGCCTGCCGCCCAACCTCCACCTGACCCTGACGCCCGCCACCGTCGGCCAGGTCGGCGCGCTGCTCGACGACCTCAGCGCCGCGCTGGCGAAGGCCCGCGCCCTGGAGCCGGTGACGGTGGATCCGGCCCTCGTCTCGTTCGCGGCCGGGCTCGATCCCCTGGCCCTCGGACCGGAGGAGATCGCCGCGGTCCTCGCCTTCGCCGGACTCGGCGACGGCGCCGGGCTGCCGGACCGGATGGCACCCGTACTCGCCCTGCTGGACGCGCTGCCCGGGGAGCTCAAGGAGCGGCTGCTCTCCGAGTTCGTCGGTTCCGTCTTCCGGATCTGACCACGACCGGCGCCCGACCCATGGGAGAGCCCCCGCGAGTCATGTCCTCGCGGGGGCCCTCCTTTCATCCGCCTGCCCGGTGAAGGTTGAGAAGACGATCACGAGGCAGGACGCATCCGGTGGCTCAGGGGGCCAGCAGCAGCACGTCCGCGCGCTCCTTGGCGGCGGCGTAGCGCTTCGCCACGTCCTGCCAGTTGACGACGCGCCACATCGCCTCGATGAAGTCCACCTTCTGGTTCTTGTACTGGAGGTAGAACGCGTGCTCCCAGGCGTCGAAGACCAGGATCGGGACGGAGCCCTGGCCGACGTTGCCCTGGTGGTCGTAGACCTGCTCGACGATCAGCCTGCCGCTGAGCGGCTCGTAGGCGAGGACGCCCCAGCCGGAGCCCTGTGTGGTCGCGGCGGCCTTCGTCAGCTGGGACTTGAAGCCGGCGTACGAGCCGAACGACTCGGCGATCGCGTGCGCGAGATCGCCGACACCGTCTGCCGCGAGGGGCTCGCCGCCGCCGTCGCCGGTCATGTTGTGCCAGTAGATCGAGTGCAGGATGTGGCCGGACAGATGGAAGGCGAGGTTCTTCTGGAGCCCGTTGATCGCACCCCAGGCCTCCTTGTCCCGGGCTTCCTCCAGCTGCTCGAGGGTGTCGTTGGCGCCCTTGACGTACGCCGCGTGGTGCTTGTCGTGGTGGAGCTCGACGATCTGCGGGTTGATGACCGGTTCCAGCGCCGCGTAGTCGTACGGGAGTTCCGGAAGCGTGTACGTGGCCATGGGTCGAACCCTCCAACTGCTGCATGGTTGTTATTGCGAGCTACTCGCAATTGCAGGCTAGCAGGAGGAAGCCGCGGAAGTGATCAGTCCTTGGTCCTAGGGCCCCGTTCGGATCATCCTGGGCACGCGGGACGACACCGACGGAGGGGGAGAAGATGACGTTCGTACGCGCGGGGCGGCCCGAGGAGGCCGCCGCACTGACCGGGCTGGCCCTGCGGTCGAAGGCGCACTGGGGCTACGACGAGGAGTTCCTGGCGGTCTGCCGGGACGAACTGGCGGTCCGGCCGGCGGATGTGACCGCCCGGCGCACGGCGGTGGCGGAGCTGGGCGGCAGGCCTCTGGGCTTCACCATGCTCGACGGGAGCCCGCCCGAAGGGGTGCTCGGCATGATGTTCGTGGACCCGGACTCCATGGGCCGTGGCGTGGGCCGGCTGCTGTTCGCCCACATGACGGCCCAGGCCCATCGGCTCGGATTCGTACGCCTCACCATCGACGCCGACCCGAACGCCGAACCCTTCTACACGGCCATGGGCGCGGTACGGATCGGAGTGACGCCGTCGGGCTCGGTGCCGGGCCGTGAACTGCCGCTGCTGGAGCTCGGTCTCGGTTGACGGGCAGCAGGGGCGCGGCGGCTCGTGCCCGGTCGTGTCGCAGGCCCGGGGCCAGGGCCAGTGTCACCGCGACGGAGGCCGCCGCCATCACGGCGACAGCCGTCGCGGGGGAGACCCACTGCGCGACCGTGCCCGCGAGCGCCGCCGCGGCGCCCTGCATGGCGAGCATCCCGGAAGCATGCAGGCCCAAGGCCTGACCGGCCATCGAGTCCGGTGTCAGGGTCATCAGGCGTTCTTGGAACAGCAGGCTCGCCGAGAACCCGGTCGAGGCCAGGGCGGCGAGCGTGAGAGCCCAGGGCAGCCCCGGCCGCAGCGCGAACAGCAGATAGGGCCCGGCGAGCAGCAGGAGCATCGGCGTGCCGAGCCTGACCCGCCACCGCGTCGGCACGAAGCGCCCCGTCGCCGTGTCCCCGATCAGCATCCCGAGTGCCGCGCAGGCGAACAGGAGCCCCGCCCGCTCCGGGTGGTAGGGGACGAAGAGCGACTCGCAGCCGACGACCAGCCCGTTGGGCAGCCACAGCGCGAGATAGACACGCCGCCGGGATGCCGAGGACCACAGCAGTGCGTTGGTCCGCAGGGTTTCGCCGACCGATGCCCGGCCGGTGACCCGGGGTGAGCGGTGCGCGAGGCCGAACCGGGCTGCCGCGGCGCCGGCCGCGTACAGTGCCGCGGCGACGAGCAGCGTGCCGCGCGGGGAGAGTACGGCCATCAGGACGCCACCTGCCGCGTACCCGCACACCTGCGTCGTGCCCGCGCACATGTTGAGCACGGAGCGACCCAGCAGGTAGGCGTCCTTGGGCAGCACCTCGCTGAGCAGCCCGTACCGCACCCCACCGATCACCGCCGCGATCACCCCCTCGCCCAGAACGACTGAGAACACCGCGGGCAGCGGCAGGCCGGGGACCGCCAGCACTGCCGTTCCGAGCCCGAAGGCGAGCGCGGCCCAGCTCAGCGCCGCGCGCGGCGGGAGCCGGTCGGCCGCCGACATCAGCAGTGTCGCGCCGACCAGTTGGGCGAGTGAGGAGCCGAACATGGAGAGGGCGGAGAGCAGGGGGGACCCGGTCGTCGTGAAGACGAGGACTCCCAGGGCCAGGGCTCCGGTCGTCGAGGCCGCGCCCTGGAGAGCACCGGTCGCGAAGAGGGCCCCGAACTGCGGCACGCGGAAGACATCCCGGTAGGTGAGCATGCCGGGAGTCTCGGTGGGCGCCACGTGGGGCCGTTACTGTTTCGCGGGGAGGCGAAAGCATGGGGTGGTGGCAGGTCAACGCGGACACGCTGGCCGCCGGCCGGTTCGTCGTGTCGGAGCTGGCCGAGGTGACCGCGACCCTCCAGTTCCTGGAGCGCGGAACGGCCGCGAACCCGGCCGAACGCGCATGGTTCGCCAGGTACGGACCGGCCTACCGGGAGCGCCTCGCCGAAGATCCGGTCGCCGCGCGGCTCGTACGGATCGGGCTCGGCGGCCACTGGAACGCGGACTTCCTCACTCCCACACCGGCCGGCGGCACCACGTTCTCCCAGGAGCTGGACCGGGTGAGGGCGACGCCGCCGGACGAGGCGCGCGCCGATCTGGAGGTGTCGAGGGGAGGGCCGCTGCCGGCCGCCCTGCACCGGGCGGACCTGTCGGAAAGGGCTGCGGACCTGCTGGAATGGTTGTGGGACCGGGTGGTGCACCCCGACTGGCCACGTCGCCGCCGGATCATCGAGGCGGACATTGTCGCGCGAGCCGGTCAGTTGAGCCGGGGCGGCTGGGCCGAGGCGCTGGACGCCCTGAACCCGGGCATGCGCTGGCTGGGCGGCAACAGGCTCCAGGTGAATCCGCGCGACTACCCGCCACGCGAACTCGCGGGCGTACGACTGGTTTTCATTCCCGTCACACCTCGCCAGGGATGGGTCTCCTGGGACGCGCCGGCGCAACGGTACGCAGTCGTCTACGCCTGCTCAGGGGTGCTGTCCGAGGCGGACCGGCCCGCGGTGCCCGACAGCCTCGGCCGCTTGCTGGGGACCGCGCGGGCCGGTGTCCTCGTGCTGCTCGGCAGGCCGAGGAGCACCACGGAGCTGGTGGCACTGACCGGGCAGGGCCTCGGATCGGTGGGCCGGCACCTGAGGGTGCTGCTGGATGCCGGCCTTGCCGGGCGACGACGTTCGGGCCGCTCGGTCCTCTACTTCCGAACGGACGCGGGCGAGGCGCTCCTGCGGGCTCAGCCCGGTTGAGGGGCCGCCGCCTCCAGTTCGTCGATGCTGCCGGACATCAGCGTGCGGACGTGCTCGGTGATGTGCTCGGCCGGCCAGTCCCACCAGGCGACGGCGAGGAGGCGGGCGATGTCCGCGTCGTCGTAGCGCGTGCGGATCAGCTTCGCCGGATTGCCGCCGACGACGCCGTAGTCCGGCACGTCACCCGTGACGACGGACCCGGTGGCGACGATCGCGCCGTTCCCGATGCGTACGCCCGGCATCACCGTCACGCCGTGGCCGAACCACACGTCGTGGCCGACCACCGTGTCGCCCCGGCCGGGCAGCCCCGTCAGCAGGTCGAAGTGGTCGGCCCAGGACCCGCCCATGGTGGGGAACGGGAACGTGGACGGGCCGTCCATCCGGTGGTTGGCGCCGTTCATGATGAACCGCACCCCGGTGCCCAGCGCACAGAAGCGGCCGATGACCAGCTTCTCCGGGCCGTAGTGGTACAGCACGTTGCGGGTCTCGAACGCCGTCGCGTCGTCGGGGTCGTCGTAGTAGGAGTAGGCCCCGACCTCGATGAGCGGCGACGTGACCAGCGGCTTGAGCTGTACCACCCGTGGCTGGCCGGGCATCGGGTGCAGCACGGTCGGGTCTGCGGGGAGGGGGCTCATGGAGGCACCCTCGCAGAACGGCCGTGCCGCACGCACTCAGTTTTGGGCCGGCGTGCCGCGCCCCGCCCGCTTCTGGCGGACCAGGCCGATCACGATCAGCACCGCGGTCAGTGCGCCGGTCGCCAGCAGTTGGTCACGCGTCTCCGGTTGCAGCAGCATCAGCACGAAGATGCCCGCCATGGCCGCCAGCGCCACGATCGTCAGGACCGGGAAGAGCCACATCCGGACGACTAGCCGGTCCGGCTCCTCGCGCTCCGTCCGCCTGCGCAGGATCAGCTGCGAGACGGCGATGAAGATCCAGACGACCAGGATGACCGCGCCGATCATGTTCAGGAGCCAAGGGAAGACGTCGTCGGGGCGCCAGTAGCTGAGCAGCACGCACAGGAAGCCGAAGACCGAGGAGGCGAGCACGGCGTTGCGCGGGACGCCGGACGAGATCCTGCCGAGGATCCTCGGTCCTTGGCCACGGGCGACGAGGGAGCACGCCATGCGCGAGGAGCCGTAGATGTTGGCGTTCATCGCGGAGAGCAGGGCGACCAGGATGACCACGTTCATGATCTCGGCCGCGCCGCTGATGCCGAGGTGGTCCAGCATCGCGTAGAACGGCCCGACCTCCGCGACCTGGGGGTCGTCCCACGGGACGAGCGTGACGATGACCGCCATCGAGCCGACGTAGAAGACCGCGATGCGCCACATCGCCGTACGCACGGCCTTGGCGACCCCCCGCACCGGGTTCTCGGACTCGGCCGCCGCGATGGTGACGGTCTCCAGACCGCCGTACGCGAAGACGGAGGCGAGCAGCCCGATGATGAACCCGTTCGACCCGTTGGGCAGGAACCCGCCGTCCACGGTGAGGTTGGAGGCGCCGGGAGAGTCCGTCCCGGGCAGTACGCCCAGGATGGCGAGTACGCCGAGCACCAGGAAGAGCGTGATCGCCACGACCTTGAGCGCGGCGAACCAGAACTCGAACTCGCCGAAGTTCTTCACGGCGGCCAGGTTCGTACCGAGGAAGATCAGCATGAACAGGGCCACCCATGCCCACTCGGGGGTGCCGGGCAGCCAGCCCGTGACGATCTGCGCCGCGCCGATGCCCTCCAGCCCGACGGCGACGCAGAGCAGCACCCAGAACGACCACCCGGCGGTGAAGCCCGCCCACGGCCCGATCGCCCGTTCCGCGTGGACGGAGAAGGAGCCGGACGCGGGATTGGCCGCCGACATCTCGCCGAGCATCCGCATCACGAACATGACCAGCAGCCCGGAGATGCCGTAGGCGATGACGATCGACGGGCCGGCCGCCGCGATGCCCGCGCCCGAGCCGACGAACAACCCGGCCCCGATGACACCCCCGAGGGCGATCATCGACAGGTGGCGCTGCTTGAGGCCGTTGGTGAGGGCGGAGTCGGCGCTGGG
Source organism: Streptomyces sp. NPDC049970 (assembly GCF_040660235.1). NCBI lineage: Bacteria > Bacillati > Actinomycetota > Actinomycetes > Kitasatosporales > Streptomycetaceae > Streptomyces > Streptomyces sp. NPDC049970. The sequence continues at coordinate 620,636 of NZ_JBFALP010000002.1, forward strand.
GCCGGCGTCGTCCGTGGGGGGCGGCGCGGAGGTCCGGGACATGGACGGCTCTGTTCACTGGTCGGGACAGGGGACGGCCCACAGTCTGGGCACGAGCCCCGCCCACGGGGAACGGCTGTCCGCTATACGGTCACCGGGTTCACACATCGTGCGCACGCGCCTACCGCCGGGCCCGCGACTCCCTCACCGCGGCCACCAGCAGCACGGCACCGGTGGCTCCCGCCGACCACAGCACCTGCGGGCGCGCCGCGTCGTCCGTGAGCATCAGCAGCAGGACGGCGAGCAGCCCGGCCAGCGTCACCCAGGTCAGGTACGGGAAACACCACATCCGCAGTGCCAGGCCGCCGGGCGCCTCGCGCTCCAGCCGTCGCCGCAGCCGCAGTTGCGAAGCCGCGATCAGGCCCCACACGAACAGCAGCACCGCGCCGACGGAGTTGAGCATGTAGAGGAACACCGTGTCCGGCCACCGGAGATTGAGCAGTACGGAGACGAAGCCGAAGGCCACCGAGGCCAGCACCGCCCGCCGGGGGACACCGCTCCCGTCGCCCCGCCCGCCCGACACCTTGAGCAGCCCGCGCGGCGCCTCCCCGCGCTCGGCCAGGGAGAAGGCCATCCGCGACGCTCCGTACAGGTTGGCGTTGAGCGCAGAGAGCAGCGCGACGAACACCACGATGTTCATGACCTGTCCGGCCGACGGCACGCCCACGGAGTCCAGGACCTTCACGTACGGGCTCAGTCCCGCCCGCTGCGCGGTCCACGGCAGGACGGTCACTATGACCAGCATCGAACCGACGTAGAAGAAGAGGACGCGCACCACGGCGCTCCGAACCGCACGGCCCACCGCGCGCGCCGGGTCGTCGGTCTCGGCCGCCGCGATCGTCACGACCTCCAGCCCGCCGAAGGCGAACACCACCGTGAGCACACCGGACACGACCCCGCTCCAGCCGTTCGGCAGGAAGCCGCCCCGGCCGGTGAGGTTCGTCAGCCCCACCGGATCAGTGTCCGGGAGCAGGCCGAGCACGGCCAGCACCCCGAGCACCAGGAAGGCCACGATCGCGGCCACCTTGAGCGTGGCGAACCAGAACTCGAACTCACCGAAGTTCTTCACGGCCGTCAGGTTCGCCGCGGTGAACACCAGCATGAAGAGGAGCACCCACAGCCACCGGGCCACCGCGGGCACCCAGGCGTGGGCGATCTGCGCGGCGGCCGTCGCCTCGACGGCGAGGACCACCACGAGCATGAACCAGTAGAGCCAGCCCACACCGAACCCGGCCCAGCGGCCGAGCGCGCGCTCCGCGTGGACGGAGAACGAGCCGGACGCGGGCATCGCCGCCGACATCTCACCGAGCATCCGCATGACCAGCGTCGCGAGCGCGCCGGCAATCAGGTACGAGACGACGACGGCGGGTCCGGCGACCGCGATCCCGGCACCCGACCCGACGAAGAGGCCCGCTCCGATCACGCCGCCCAGGCCGAGCATCGTCAGATGGCGCTGTTTCAGGCCATGGGCCAGGGGCTCGGACCGTACGGGGGAGTGCGTGGGGGGCGCGTCGTGCATGAGCTGCTGGTCACTCTCGGATCATTTATGGGGAACCTACAGTCTCACGGCGCCACGCCTGCTCCCGAACCGAGCACCGGGTGCACCCTCACCTCAGTGACCAGTGTCACGTCGAGGAGAGACTGCGGAACAGGCTTTGTGTGAACCCGACCAAACCCTCAACCAACGCTTTGTGGGCGGCTGATGGTGATCGAGCGATATTCAGTCGGCTAACGTCACCATCAGTCCCTGCCCTGCCGATCTCACCCGCGGAGTCCTGATGAGTACTGCTGCCGCCCCCGTCCGATCCGGAGCGGTCCTCGCCGACCTGCTGCCCGCGGCCCGGCACCGCTACGCCGTGGACACGGCGCTGGTCGTCGGCGGCGCCGCGCTCACCGGCATCGCCGCCCAGATCGCCGTTCCCGTACCCGGCTCCCCGGTGCCCGTCACCGGACAGACCTTCGCCGCGCTGCTCATCGGCACCGCCCTGGGTGCCCGCCGCGGCTTCCTCTCCCTCGCCCTGTACACGCTCGTCGGCATGGCCGGAATGCCGTGGTTCTCCGAGGGCAGCTCCGGTGCCGGTGGTGCCTCCTTCGGCTACGTGCTCGGCATGCTCCTCGCCGCCACGGTCGTCGGCGGCCTCGCCCGCCGCGGCGGTGACCGCTCCGTCCTGCGCACCGCGGGCACCATGGCGGTCGGCTCGCTGATCATCTACGCCGTCGGCGTGCCCTACCTGGCGCTCTCCACCGGCATGTCGCTGGGCGCCGCCGTCGCGGCGGGCCTGGTGCCCTTCCTGATCGGCGACGGGCTCAAGGCCGCACTGGCCATGGGGGCGCTCCCGGCCTCCTGGAAGCTCGCGGGGCGCCGCGGCTGACGCCGCCAGGCAACCACCGAGGAGGCTCGCCGGATCGCGTGACGCGACACCAGACCGGCGGGCCTCTCGCGTGTCCGGGTGCGGGCGGGGACATGCGGAGACGTACACGGACGAGGAAGGCCCTCCGTCCGCTCGCCGTCGGGGCGATACGGGGGAGGGCCTCCGGATTCCGATCCGCGGTCAGGCAGGGGCTCAGGTCACTCGACCGGAGCCGCCGCCTTCCGGCTGCGGGCGTCGCGTATCAGCGACACGCCGACCACCAGCGCCGCCACCAGCAGCGAGAGCAGCACCTGTTCGCGTCCGGCGTCGTCGGTCAGCATGTAGACGAGGACGAAGGAGATCATCGCGATCGTCGCCCAGGTCAGGTACGGGAAGAGCCACATCCGTACGACGAGCTTCTCGGGCGACTCGCGCAGGATGATGCCGCGCATCCGCAGCTGGGTGAAGCAGATCACCAGCCAGACGAACAGGGCGACCGCGCCCGAGGAGTTCAGCAGGAACGCGAACACCGTGTCGGGCCACTGGTAGTTGAAGAACACGGCGACGAAGCCGAACACGACGGACGAGAGGATCGCCGCCTGCGGCACGCCCCGCTTGTTCACCTTGGTGAACGCCTTGGGCGCGTCCCCGCGCTGCCCCAGCGAGAAGGCCATGCGCGAGGCCGTGTAGAGGCCGGAGTTGAGGCAGGACAGCACGGCCGTCAGCACGATCACGTCCATGACCTGGCCCGCGTGCGGGATGCCGATGACGTTGAGCGCGGCGACGTACGAACCGTCCTTGACGATCGACGGGTCGTTCCACGGCAGCAGGGTCAGCACGATGAAGATCGAGCCCAGGTAGAAGATGGCGATACGCCAGATCACGCTGTTGGTTGCCTTGGAGACGGCGCGCTGGGGGTCCTCGGACTCGCCCGCCGCCAGCGTCACGATCTCGCTGCCCATGAAGGAGAAGACGACCATCAGCACACCGGTGAGCACTGCTCCGGGTCCTTCGGGGAAGAACCCTCCGGTGTCCGTGAGATGGGAGAGGCCGGACCCCTCGTGGTCCGATCCCGGCAGCACGCCGAAGACCGCGAGCAGGCCGACGACGACGAACGCGCCGATGGCCACGACCTTGATGCCGGCGAACCAGAACTCGAACTCGCCGTAGGAGCCCACGGAGACCAGGTTGGTCGCCGTCAGCACCACCATGACTATCAGGGCCCACGCCCACTGCGGCACGCCCGGGACCCAGCTCTCCAGGATCTTGGCACCCGCCGTGGCCTCGACGGCGAGCACCACGACCCAGAAGAACCAGTAGAGCCAGCCGATGGAGAAGCCGGCCCAGCGTCCCAGGGCCTGGTCGGCGTAGGCGGAGAAGGAGCCGGAGCTCGGCCGGGCTACGGCCATCTCGCCGAGCATCCGCATGACGAAGACGACCATCAGGCCGACCAGCGCGTACGACAGGAGAATGGCCGGTCCCGCGGCGGCGATACCCGCGCCGGAGCCGACGAAGAGGCCGGCTCCGATCACGCCGCCGATGGCGATCATCGAGAGATGACGGTTCTTGAGACCGGCCTGGAGCCCGTCCGGGGAGTCCGGCTTACCCGGCTCGCCGGGCTGTTGGCCCGGTCCGGCCAGAGTCGTCTGCGACGTCATGGATCGAATCCTTACGTTTTCTGATCACGTGTGTCGGTGTTGCCTGTGCGGGGGTGGTGCGAAGGCAAGGCCACGCATTCAAGCCCGCCCGGCACCAAAAGCGGAACCCCTTCATCCGGTTCCTTGACCCGATCGTTGCCGGAGTGGCGTTGCCCACAGGACGCGTGCCGAAAGACACCCCCGGACGGCCCGGTGGGTCCCGACCCCGCTGACCATTACCCCGCCCGCCACGTGTCACACTTCGCACCATGCGCGTGTACCTCGGCTCCGACCATGCCGGCTTCGAACTGAAGAACCACCTCGTCGAGTGGCTCACGGCCCACGGCCACGAGCCCGTCGACTGCGGTCCTCACATCTACGACGCCCAGGACGACTATCCGCCGTTCTGCCTCCGCGCCGCCGAACGGACGGCCGCGGACAAGGACAGCCTCGGCATCGTCATCGGCGGCTCCGGCAACGGCGAGCAGATCGCCGCGAACAAGGTCAAGGGCGTGCGTGCCGCGCTCGCCTGGAGCGAGCAGACCGCCGCCCTCGGCCGCGAGCACAACGACGCCAACGTCGTGGCCGTCGGCGGCCGGATGCACACGGTCGAGGAGTCCACGAAGTTCGTCGAGATCTTCCTGGCCACCCCGTACTCGGGCGAGGAGCGCCACACCCGCCGTATCGAGATGCTCTCGGCGTACGAGAACACCGGCGAGCTCCCCCCGGTCCCGGCCCACCACCCCCAGCAGGGCTGAACAGCCTCCGCCCCTGCCCGCTCTCCCGTGTGCCGCCGGGCCAGGCCCGGCGGCACACGCGCGTTCCCAGGAGACATACCGTGCCCGAGGGGCATACGATCCACCGCCTCGCCGCGGACCACCACGAGCGTTTCGCGGGCGGCCCGGTGCGCGTGAGCAGCCCGCAGGGCACGTTCGCCGGGAGCGCCGAGTTGCTGGACGGCCGGACCTTCACCGGCGTGGACGCCCACGGCAAGCACCTCTTCCTCGGCTTCGAGGGATCGGTCTGGGTCCACATCCACCTCGGCCTGTTCGGCAAGCTCGGCTTCGGTACCACCCCGGCCCCACCGCCCACCGGCACGGTCCGGCTCCGCCTGCTCAACGACGCCCACCACGCCGATCTGCGCGGTCCCACCACGTGCGCCCTGATCACCGGGCCCGAGAAGCGCGCGATACACGACCGGTTGGGCCCCGACCCGCTGCGCACGGACGAGGACGGCGAGCGGGCCTGGCGACGCGTCTCCCGCAGCCGTGTCACGGTGGCCGCCCTGCTGATGGACCAGAAGGTCGTCGCCGGAGTCGGCAACGTCTACCGCGCCGAGGTCCTCTTCCGGCACGGCATCGACCCGTACCTGCCCGGCAAGGACCTGACGCGCGGCGAGTGGGACGCGCTCTGGACCGATCTCGGCGTCCTGATGCGCGAAGGCGTCCGGAACAACCGGATCGACACCGTCCGCCCCGAGCACCTGCCCGAGGCGATGGGCCGGCCGCCGAGGGTCGACGACCACGGCGGCGAGGTCTACGTCTACCGGCGGGCCCGGCAGGCCTGCCACGTCTGCGGCACCGGGATCCGCACGGCCGAACTGGCGGCCCGCAACCTCTTCTGGTGCCCGGGCTGCCAGCCGTCCACGGGCGGGCGGTAGGGACCGGGCGCGTACCCGGCCCGCCTCAGAAGCCGTGCGGGCACCAGGGCTGTATGTCCGAGGAGAACGCCGAGGAGGCCCCGGCCAGCGCGCCGGGCCTCAGCTCCCGCACGAGTCCGGCCGCCGCCAGCGTCGAGAGCGACACCCCGCCCAGATACGCGGCCCCCAACTCCTTCACCGAGAGAGCCAGTTCGGGATCATCGTGGGTGCGCCGGCAGGTGGCCGCGCCCTTCGAGTCCGCCGTGAGCCGCCAACGCCCCGCGTTCCAGGGGCAGAAGGCGTCCTCCACCTCCATCACCACGTCCACCGGAGTGCGGTAGGTCCGCGCCTCCAGCGCCGCGCCCAGTTCGACCAGCCGGACGTACAGCCCGTCCCGCAGCCGGACCTCGCACCGCCGCACGTCCGAGACCAGCCGGAGCACCGCGTCGTCGACGGGCCGGTTGCGGCACTCCACCACCGACATCAGGTCGATCCCGAACAGGAAACGCCACAGGGCCGCGTACGAGGCGGAGTCCAGCGCCATCAGGTCCCGTACCGCCACCGTGCCCTTGGGCCCGGCGTCGTCCCAGGCGGGCCTGAGGTGGTAGGTGGCGTACCCCGTGACCTCGCCGTCCCGCTCCGCGAGGACGCACTGCAGGGCGGACCCGCCCTGCCTGCCGCGCTCCGGGTCGTTGACCGGCACCCGCTCCCAGCCGGGCTGCCGGAGTGGAGTGCCGGGCCGGGACGCGGCCAGCCGCCCGTACACCGCCTCGCAGGCGTCGAGGGCCCGTGCCGGGGAGGCCTGCCGCAGCCGGACCCCGTCGGTGCCCGGCGGCGAGGAGAGGAGGACCCGGGAGCTGTCGATCCGCAGGTTCATCTCCGAGGTGGCCGCGCCGTAGCCGAACCGCCCGTAGATACCGGGCTCCGAGGCCAGCAGCACCGCGAGCGGTTCGCCCCAGGAGCGGACGTCGTCCAGCTGGCGCCGCATCATCGCGGTGAGCAGCCCCTGCCTGCGGTGCGTCGCCGCGACACTCACCATCGTGATGCCCGCGGCCGGCACCACCGCCCCGCCGGGCACGGCGACCCGGAAGCTGTGAGCCCCGGCCGTACCCACACAGTCCGCGCCGTCCCAGTGGCCGAGCGCGCGGTCCGGCTCGGTGAGCTCGGCGTACATCTCGCGGGTCTCGGGCGCGATGGGGACGCCGCCGAACGCCGACTCGAGGCAGCCGAACCAGACGTCCCACTCCGAGCCCGACAGCACGCGCAGTTCAGTGGTCATGCGCCCTGCCTACCAGGGCCGTGCCCCCGGAGCGACCGGGTTTCGAACACCTTGGCACAGGGGTACCCCTGCACCGGAGGCCTCCGGGTGGATAAGGTCCCGGCAATGGCCAGTCGCAGAGGAGTAGACACGTACACCGCCCGGTGGCGAAGATCCATGCATCGGGCGCGCATCGCGCTGCGCAGATCCGGCGTCGACTACTTCCGCGGTGACGGGAGCGACTGGATAGCCCTGGCCGGTCTGCTGATCCTCATTCCGGTGATCACCTGCACCACGCTGCTCAACCCGGTCTGGAGCTCGCCCACCGCACTCGCCCTGCCGATCGTCGCGGGCGGGCTGCTGCTGCGGCCGGCCAGCCTGCTGAGTCTCTACGCGACCGCCGCCGCTGCCCTGATCGTGGAGTCCATCGCCCTCGGCCCCTACGCGGAGGGACCTGCCCGGGTCACGCCCGGCACCGTCCTGGTGGTCGCGGCCTGCGGGTTCTTCGGCCTGGTCCTCGCCCAGTTCAGGGCCAGGGTCGGAGTGCCCTGGCGGCGCGGCGGCACGATGCTGTTCGACCTGCGCGAGCGGATCCGGGTCCAGAGCGCCCTGCCACGGCTGCCTGAGGGCTGGCACCGCGAAATGGCACTGCGTCCGGCGGGCGGGCAGTCCTTCTCCGGCGACTTCGTGGTCGCCGCCCGCACGAACGGCGGGCGCACCCTTGAAGTGGTGCTCACCGACGTCTCGGGCAAGGGCATGGACGCCGGCTCCCGCGCCCTGCTGCTGTCCGGCGCCTTCGGCGGCCTCCTGGGATCCCTGCCACCGCACGGGTTCCTCCCCGCGGCCAACGGCTACCTGCTTCGCCAGGACTGGGACGAGGGCTTCGCCACATCCATCCACCTCGTCCTGGACCTGGACTCAGGCGACTACGAGCTCCTCTCGGCCGGCCATCCCCCCGCGCTGCAACTGCACGCCGGGAGCGGCCGGTGGGAGGAGATGGTCGCCGAGGGCCCGCTGCTCGGGGTGTACGACGGCGCCGAGTTCGACGCGGTGAAGGGTTCGCTGGCGCCCGGCGACGTCCTGATGCTCTTCACGGACGGACTGGTGGAGGCCTCCGACCGGGACATCGCCGAGGGAATCGACCGGCTGACCGGGGAGGCCGACCGCTACGTGGCGACGGGCTTCGAGGGTGCGGCCTGGCATCTGATCGAGGCCTGCGCGAAGGACGTCAACGACGACCGCGCGCTGCTGTTGCTGTCCCGCCGCCCCTGAACCATGTGCAACCGGCCCAAACGGTACGGACGTCAAAGGGGTGCCCGCGCTGTCACCCGAACGTGAGGTCATCCCGGGTGCGCAGGCCCTGACTCCGCGCACCCGGGCCGTCCGCCCCCTCAGACCGGTACCGCCTCTTTGTCGGCCTCCCGCTCCGGCGTCCGGCCCCCGGGCAGGATCCGGGCGAGCCAGTGCGAACGGCCGGCCGCCAAGGGGGAGAGGACCGCGAGCACGAGCACGTACCCGGCGATGAAGGGGGAGAGGCGTTCGTCCAGCCCCGCGCCCGCCGCCATGGTGGCGAGGATCAGCGCGAACTCGCCGCGCGCCAGCAGGGTGGTCGAGATGTTGGCCGTGGCCTTCGGCCCGAAGGTGTAGATCTTCGCGGTGGCCAGTCCCGCGAAGACGTTCATCGCCATGGTCACCGCGACGGCTGCCAGTACCGGCCACACGACGCTCGGCAGATCGCCGGGGTTGATGGACAGTCCGAAGGCGAAGAAGAAGATCGCGCCGAACGCGTCCCGCAGCGGATGCACCAGCTTCAGGATGCGGGCCCCCGACGTGGTGCTGCCCAGCATCAGGCCGACCATGAAGGCGCCGATCGCGTCGGCGACCCCGAACCACTCCGAGACCCCGGCCACGAAGACGGCCGCACCCAGGAAGGAGATGACGAGCAGCTCGTCGTCCCTCGTGTTGATCAGCTTGCTGATGAGTTTCGTACCGAAGCGGGCGACCACGGCGAGCAGCAGCAGGAAGCCGAAGGCCTTGCCGCCGTCCATCACCGCGGCACCGAGGCTGTCCGCACCGGACAGGATCGGTTGCAGCGCGGCGAGGTAGAGGGCGAGGAAGACGTCCTCGACCACGATGATGCCGAGGATCGGCCGTGTCTCCGGGTTGCCGATCCGCCCGAGGTCGACCAGGACCTTCGTGACGATGGCCGACGAGGAGATGCCCAGCACACCGGCGAGCACCAGGGCTTCCGAGGTGCCCCAGCCGAGCGCGAAGCCGAAGCCGAGACCCGCGCCGACGTTCAGGGCGAGGTAGGCGCCGCCGGCGAGCGCCATCTTGCGCCCGCCCTTCTTCAGGTCGTCCAGGTGGAACTCGAGGCCGAGGTAGAAGAGGAGCAGCACCAGGCCGAGCGCGGAGAGCATCTCGAGGTCATGGGGGTCGTCGAGCAGGACGACCCCGGGCGTGTGGGGGCCGAGCAGGATCCCGGCGAGGATGAACAGGGGGATGGTCGGCAGGCCGATGCGGCCGCCGACGCGGGCGAGTACGGCGGCCGCGAGGAACGCGCCCCCCATGGCGATGAGCGTGTCTGCGTGTCCGATGAGCCTGTCTCCTTCTTTCGGTCAAGAGAGCGTCAAGGAATCGTCAGTAATTAGTTTACCGAACGATTTGAGTGGTCTCTCTGAACCCTGCGAAGGAGGCCGGGACGCGGCGTACATTCGGCTCATGCCGAACGCGTACCTGACCCTGTCCGAAGTGGAGTCGATCGCCCGCGAGGCCCACCGGGCCCAGACCGACAAGGCCGGGCGGCCGTACGCCGAGCACCTGGCCGCGGTCGCCGACGGCGTACGGGTCCGGGGCGGCGGCGAGGACCAGATAGCGGCCGCCTGGCTGCACGACGCGGTGGAGGACGGCGTGCTCTCCGCGCGGTGGCTGGAGGACGCTCCGCTGCCCCGGCGGGTCAAGGAAATGGTCCTCGCCGTCACCAAGCGGGACGGCGAGGACCTGGTCGCGTACACCGGGCGGATTCTCGCCACACCCGGAGCGCTGTTGATCAAGGAGTCGGACCTCGCCCACAACGGGGATCCGGACCGGCTCGCGGTCCTGGAGCCGGCGACCCGTACCCGGCTGACCGCTAAATATGCGCAGGTACGCGGGCTGTTGGGGCTCGACGGGGCACTCGGGCCCGTCGAACGGCGGGATCAAGCCAACCCCGCCGAGGGCTGACGCGCCCACGGGGCGGGCCCAGGTCCGGCGGGCCCGCCCCGGACGGGCTCAGCGCTTGACGAGGTTCCGGCGGAACGCCCAGTTCATGTCCGGCTCGGTGGCGAAGCGCAGGGCGCGCCGGACCGGTGGGGTGCACAGCACGGTCACGGCGGCGGCCGCGACGAGGGAGACGACGACCAGTCCGGCCGGTCCCTTGAGCCACTCGTAGCGGTCGAACAGGTCGTAGTAGCCCGCGCCCTTCACCAGGAAGCCGTGCAGCAGGTAGCCGCAGATGGTCCCGGCGCCCAGCACGGTGAACCACATGTGGCGGCGCGGGACCCAGGCCAGGAAACCGACCGTGAGCAGCAGCGCGCAGCCGAACATCGCCAGCGTCATAACGGCCCCGGACCACCACGGAGCGTCCAGTTCCTGGGCGGCGCTGCTGCGGTAGAACCAGCCGAGCTGCATGCGGGGCGCGGCCCAGTAGGCGAAGACCAGGGCGCCGGCGAACATCGGAAGGGCCAGCAGCCGTACCTCGCGCCGGCGGACCAGCTGGAAGTGCTCGGGCTTCATCAGCAGGCCGAGCACGAAGAACGGCAGGAGCTGGCAGACGCGCTGCAGGTCCAGGTCGTCACCGATGCCGGGTGTCACCGAGGCGAGTACGGCGATGGCGAGTGCGACGGGCAGCGGGTGGCGCAGGGACTGCCACAGGGGGGTGGTGACCCGCCAGATGAAGAGGGCGATCAGGAACCAGGTGAGGAACAGCGGGTCGAGCAGGGTGATGGGGGTGTCGTCCACGCCCCCGGCGAAGCGCTTGAAGAGCGAGTACGCCGTCTCGAAGAGCACGTAGGGCACGACGACCCCGGTGACCAGACGCTTCACCTTGGGCGCGCTCATGTCGAACGAACGGGAGAAGTAACCGGAGACGAGGATGAACGCCGGCATGTGGAAGGTGTAGACGACCATGTACAGCGCCCTTGCCGTGCGGCTGCCGTCCATCACCGGCTCCCAGGCGTGGGCCACGGCTACGAGCACGATGGCGAGGTACTTCACATTGTCGAAGTACGCGTCCCGCCGCTTGGCCGGTACGGGCGGCGCGGCGCGGGCCGGGGCTGTTGCCGAACCGGCCGAGTGCGCCCCGGCCACCGTCCGGGTCTGCTCGTGTCCGGGCTCCGACTCCCGGCCGTCCGGGGTGAACTGGGCCCGCTGAATATCGCTCGGAGCTTTGGACATCTCATGCACCTTAGACCCGTCGATCGGTATGCGTAAAACGCCATGAGATAACGCGTGTTCCCGGACATTCGAAAGCGAAACCACTGAAGGGTGCCCGTTCTGTGATGATTCATCCATCTTAAATGGCGCATATCGGCGGGTAGTTGGCGGGAGTGAATTTCGTCGCACGAACACCCGGTGAATCGCGGTGAATCACGGTGAATGAAGTGTGGGGATACGGAAACGATCACATCGGGCCGATATCCGAACCGCCTTGCGCACAGCGGACGCACAGCTTTCCCCGGAATCACCGTGCCGGCCTTGGGGGGCACCGCGCACTCCGGCGTCTCGCACCCGGGCGCGCGCGGGCGCGAGGATGGCGCGATCCGGTCACTCCCCTCCGTCACCCGGCAGCCCCCGCGGGGGAGTTGGTGGCACGATGGGCGCGACGGAGGCGTGCGGGGATCGCACGCCACCGGGCCGGCAAGGCGGACCGACCAAGGATGTGATCAGTCGTGGCCATTTCACTGTCTGTGGTGCTGATGCTGGGGATCGTCCTGGTGGTGCTGATCCGCGGCGGCTCCATCAAGGGCGGGCCGGCGATCGTCGCGGTGCTCTTCGGCTTCTTCCTCGCGTCGACGGGCATGGCGCCGTCGATCAACAGATTCATGAACTCGATAGCCGACACGATCAACCAGATCAGCTTCTGAGGGTCCCGGGCCCCGAGGGCTCCTGGCCCCCGGAAGCTCGGAGCGGGCCCGGCGGGTCTGCGGGCATACGAGAGAACCCGGCCCGGCGGATGACCGCCGGACCGGGTTCTTCGTGTGGAGCGGGCGACGGGAATCGAACCCGCGTAGCTAGTTTGGAAGACTAGGGCTCTACCATTGAGCTACGCCCGCAAGCGCCGCACCGCAGGTCTTTCGGACCGCGGTACGGAGAGCATCGTAGCCGGTCCGGACCGGTGCGCGCACACCCGTATCGCTGTGCCCCCGTGGCGGCCTCGGTCACGGACCGCGTAATGCGGCCGATGCGCCGCCCGTCTGCATGTACCCTACGTCTCGCACCGACGGGGTGTGGCGCAGCTTGGTAGCGCGTCCGCTTTGGGAGCGGAAGGTCGTCGGTTCGAATCCGGCCACCCCGACCACCAGCAAGATCGCATTGTGGGAGTCATCCCCCTTGCCGTTACTATGCAAATTGCGTGCCCGTGTGTCTTCTGATGTGCCGGGCCCGATCCGCGAAGCCGCCGCTCGGCGGCCCAGCAGAACCCCAAGATGTCAGCCCCAAGGAGACCGAACCGTGAAGAGCGCCGTGGAGACCCTGAACCCGACTCGGGTTCGGCTCAGCATCGAGGTGCCCTTCGAGGAGCTCAAGGACAGCCTCGACGCGGCGTACAAGAAGATCAACCAGCAGGTCACGGTGAAGGGCTTCCGTAAGGGCAAGATCCCCAACCGCGTCATCGACCAGCGGTTCGGCCGTGGTGCTGTGCTGGAGGAGGCCGTCAACGACGCCCTTCCGAAGTTCTACACCGAGGCTGTCAACGAGGGTGAGCTCAACGTTCTGGGCCAGCCCGAGGTTGACATCACCGAACTCAAGGACGGCGAGCTGCTGGCCTTCACCGCCGAGGTGGACGTCCGTCCCGAGATCGAGATCCCGGACTACTCCGGCATCGAGGTCACCGTGGACGCACTCGAGGTCACCGACGAGGAAGTCGACAAGGCGGTGGAGCAGCTCCGTGAGCGCTTCGCGTCCACCAACCCGGTCGAGCGCGCCGCCGCCGACGGCGACGTCGTGACGATCGACCTGGAGGCCAAGGTCGACGGAGAGGTCCTCGAGGACGGCGTGGCCGCGGGTGTCTCGTACACCATCGGTTCCGGCGAGCTCCTCGAAGGCATCGACGACGCCGTGACCGGCCTGGAGGCCGGTGGCGAGGCCACCTTCACCTCCGAGCTGAAGGGCGGCTCCGCCGAGGGCAAGGAAGCGGAGGTCACCGTCAAGGTCACCGCCGTCGCCGCCCGCGAACTGCCTGAGCTGGACGACGACTTCGCGCAGATGGCGAGCGAGTTCGACACGCTCGCCGAGCTGCGCGAGGACAGCCGCAAGCGCCTCGAGAACACCAAGCAGTACGACCAGGCCACCCAGGCCCAGGAGCGTGTCCTCGACGAGCTCCTGAAGCTGGCCGAGGTCCCGATCCCCGAGAAGCTCCTCGCGGACGAGGTCCAGACCCGCAAGCACAACCTCGAGCACCACCAGCTCGGCCAGATGGGTCTCGACCTCGAGAAGTACCTGGAGATCCAGGGCAAGACGCTCGAGGAGTTCGAGGCCGAGACCTCCGAGCAGGCCGTCAAGGGCATCAAGACCCAGTTCATCCTTGACGAGCTCGTCAACAAGGAGAAGCTGAACGTCAACCAGGAGGAGCTCACCGAGCACCTCATGCGGCGTGCGCAGTCCTCCGGCATGAGCCCCGACCAGTTCGCCCAGGCCGTCGTCGAAGGCGGCCAGGTGCCGATGCTCGTCGGCGAGGTCGCCCGCGGCAAGGCGCTCGCCGTCGTCGTCGAGGCCGCCAAGGTCGTCGACACCAACGGCGAGGTCGTCGACCTCGAGGACGACGAAGAGGTGACGGACGAGACCGCCGGGACGGTCGAGGCGGCCGAGGGTGACACCGAGGCGGCCGATGAGAAGAAGGACGAGGAGAAGGACGGGAAGACCGAGGCCTGAGCCTCGTTCCGATCGTTGATCTGATCCGCACGACGGGCTCCGGACGTTCCGCGTCCGGGGCCCGTCGTCGTATCGGCCCGCGCCGGGGAACCCTTGTGCGGACTGCCCACCTTGCGCTCCCAGCGAACAGTTGGGGAACCGGGATGGCGTTGTCCCACCTGCGCGTTAGGGTCCATGAAGAGGAAGGGTCGGGTAGTCCCGGCCCACCCGGTACGAAGACGCTGAGACGGCCGGAGCCGTCAGAGACGAGCAGGTGGATACGTGACGAATCTGATGCCCTACGCCGCCGGAGAGCCGTCCCTCGGTGGAGGCCTCGGTGACCAGGTCTACAGCCGACTGCTCGGCGAGCGCATCATCTTCCTCGGTCAGCAGGTCGACGATGACATCGCCAACAAGATCACCGCGCAGCTCCTGCTCCTTGCCGCCGACCCGGACAAGGACATCTACCTCTACATCAACAGCCCCGGCGGTTCGGTGACGGCGGGCATGGCGGTCTACGACACCATGCAGTACATCCCGAACGACGTGGTCACCATCGGGATGGGAATGGCGGCCTCGATGGGCCAGTTCCTGCTCACCGGCGGCACCGCGGGCAAGCGCTTCGCGCTCCCGAACACCGACATCCTCATGCACCAGGGTTCGGCCGGCATCGGCGGTACCGCCTCGGACATCAAGATCCAGGCGCAGTACCTCCTCCGGACGAAGACGCGGATGGCCGAGATCACCGCCCACCACTCCGGGCAGACCGTGGAGACGATCATCCGCGACGGCGACCGCGACCGCTGGTACACCGCGGAGGAGGCCAAGGACTACGGCCTCATCGACGAGATCATCACGTTCGCGTCGGGCATCCCTGGCGGCGGCGGCACGGGCGCCTGATCCGGGCGTGCACGGCCCCGCACCTTCTCGTACGCCGAGACCTCCAGCCCACAGATCCGCCACCAGGATGGTGAACACCCACATGAACAACTTCCCCGGCGCCTCCGCGAGCGGCCTCTACACCGGCCCGCAGGTGGACAACCGCTACGTCGTCCCGCGCTTCGTGGAGCGCACCTCGCAGGGTGTGCGTGAGTACGACCCGTACGCGAAGCTCTTCGAGGAGCGCGTGATCTTCCTCGGCGTCCAGATCGACGACGCCTCGGCCAACGACGTCATGGCGCAGCTGCTGTGCCTGGAGTCGATGGACCCGGACCGTGACATCTCGATCTACATCAACAGCCCCGGCGGCTCGTTCACCGCGCTCACCGCGATCTACGACACGATGCAGTTCGTGAAGCCGGACATCCAGACGGTCTGCATGGGCCAGGCGGCCTCCGCCGCCGCCGTCCTGCTGGCCGCGGGCACCCCGGGCAAGCGCATGGCGCTCCCGCACGCCCGTGTCCTGATCCACCAGCCCTCCTCGCAGACCGGCCGTGAGCAGCTCTCCGACCTGGAGATCGCGGCCAACGAGATCCTGCGGATGCGCACCCAGCTCGAAGAGATGCTGGCCAAGCACTCCACCACCCCGCTGGAGAAGATCAGCGAGGACATCGAGCGCGACAAGATCCTTACCGCCGACGACGCACTCGCGTACGGTCTTGTGGACCAGATCGTCTCCACCCGTAAGACCACAGCAGGCGCGTCCGTCTGACGTCGGTCTTTCCCCTTGGCACATTCCAACCGCACGGCCACGGCCGTGTGAACCGTGCCAAGGGGGGCCCGAACGGGGGGCCAGGCAAGGTACCGTCGGATAGAGGCACCAGGAGCCGCTGAACCAGGCGACTCCCAGGCGAAGGGGAAGCACCTCGTGGCACGCATCGGTGATGGCGGCGACCTGCTCAAGTGCTCGTTCTGCGGAAAGAGCCAGAAGCAGGTGAAGAAGCTCATCGCGGGACCCGGTGTGTACATCTGCGACGAGTGCATCGATCTCTGCAACGAGATCATCGAGGAGGAGCTCGCGGAGACCTCCGAGGTCCGGTGGGAGGAACTCCCCAAGCCGCGCGAGATCTACGAGTTCCTCGAGGGGTACGTCGTCGGGCAGGAGCCCGCGAAGAAGGCCCTCTCGGTCGCGGTGTACAACCACTACAAGCGGGTCCAGGCGGGCGAGAACGGCAGCGGTTCGAACCGCGACGACGCCATCGAGCTCGCCAAGTCGAACATCCTGCTGCTGGGCCCCACGGGCTCCGGCAAGACGCTCCTGGCGCAGACGCTGGCCCGCATGCTCAACGTCCCGTTCGCCATCGCGGACGCGACGGCGCTGACGGAGGCCGGATACGTCGGCGAGGACGTCGAGAACATCCTGCTGAAGTTGATCCAGGCCGCCGACTACGACGTCAAGAAGGCCGAGACCGGGATCATCTACATCGACGAGATCGACAAGGTCGCGCGCAAGAGCGAGAACCCGTCGATCACCCGCGATGTCTCCGGCGAGGGCGTCCAGCAGGCCCTGCTGAAGATCCTGGAGGGCACCACCGCCTCGGTCCCGCCACAGGGCGGACGGAAGCACCCGCACCAGGAGTTCATCCAGATCGACACGACGAACGTCCTGTTCATCGTGGGCGGTGCCTTCTCGGGCCTGGAGAAGATCATCGAGTCGCGGGCCGGCGCCAAGGGCATCGGCTTCGGCGCCACGATCCGCTCCAAGCTGGAGATCCAGGCGAGCGACCAGTTCCAGGAGGTCATGCCTGAGGACCTGGTGAAGTTCGGGATGATCCCCGAGTTCATCGGCCGTCTCCCGGTGCTGACCTCGGTCCACAACCTGGACCGCGAGGCGCTGCTCCAGATCCTGGTCGAGCCGCGCAACGCACTCGTGAAGCAGTACCAGCGCCTGTTCGAACTCGACGGTGTGGAGCTGGAGTTCGAGCGCGAGGCCCTCGAGGCCATCGCCGACCAGGCGATCCTCCGCCAGACGGGCGCGCGCGGTCTGCGCGCCATCATGGAAGAGGTCCTCCAGTCCGTGATGTACGAGGTGCCGTCCCGCAAGGACGTGGCCCGCGTCGTCATCACCCCGGACGTCGTCCGCAACAACGTCAACCCGACGCTGGTCCCGCGCGAGCCGCGCACGATCGGCAAGAACGACGGCGGCCGGCACGAGAAGTCGGCGTAGCGGCGGCGATACTGCGTACGCCGAAGGGGCGCCCGGCCACTGGCTGGGCGCCCCTTCTTTTGCTCATGAATATTAGTCAATGCTAATATTCTTCATTGTGGACGGTCCGTACGAGATCAGATTCTTTGCAGATGTCCTGGAGTGGATCCATGTGCTGGCGAAGGAGGATCCAGACAGCCATGATCATGTGATAGCCGCCTTGGAGCGTTTGCAGGAAGTCGGTCCTGCGTTGAGGCGCCCTACGGTGGGGGCTGTCGAAGGCAGCGGATACCGCAATATGCGCGAGCTCCGCCCACGCAGCGGCAGCACGGTGAGCATCCGGATGCTCTTCGTGTTCGACCCGCTGCGGCGAGCGGTGTTCCTCGTTGCAGGAAACAAGGCGACCGGGCGGCAGTGGGCGACCTGGTATCCCAAGGCGATCAAAGAAGCCGACGCGAAGTACATGGCATACCTTGAAGCCCTGAAGGAGGAGGACAGCGGATGAATCTCGGCAGCATGGCCGACCTGACGGCTGACATCACACCGGACAAGCGTGCGCGCATCGACGCGCTCAAGAGCGACATGGTCGATGCGGAACGAGGTCATGAGCTTGCCTCTCTCCGGAAGGCGCAGGGGATGACCCAGGTGCAGGTGGCGAAGGTCATGGGTGTGACGCAGGGGCGGATCAGCCAGATCGAGCGGGGCGGCGTGCGGTTGGACACATCGACGATGTCGGCCTATCTGCATGCCATCGGAGGCGAGTTGACGATACTGGCCACAGTCGGGAACGTGTCCGTGAAGCTCTGAGCGACGACTGAACTACCCGCGCGAGCCGCGCACGCACGCCGAAGGGGCGCCCGGCCAATGGCCGGGCGCCCCTTCGATGTTGTGAGGCAGGGTCAGGCCTTCGTGCGTGAGGTGTTGTAGAGCTTGGCGGCGAGGGCGGCCACATCGCTCTGCGGCATGGCCTTGTTGGTCAGCGCCGCACCGATGTCCACGCCCACCACGATTCCGACCGTGCTGTAGTCGGACCAGATGCAGACCGGAGTGAGGAACTCCTTGGGCCCCTTCTGCACAGAGCCGTCGGCTTCCTTGTTGACCGTCTTGAGGTTCTGGCACTTCATGAGCGCGCCCTTGAACCCGGCAGGCTCGACGGCCTTTGGGCTGTCGACGAGCGACACCTCGCTGTCGTCCTCTTCCGAGATCGTGCGCTGAGCGCTCGCGAACGCGTTGTCGAGTGCCTTGGCGGGGTCGTCGATCTCGCCCCACATGCCCGTGAGGATCAGCATCTTCGCGGTGAGCGGGTTCTGCTTCATGTCGCCGCTCACGTACTGGGCGCCCGCCTGCTGCGGGTTCTTGATGCCCATGGCCTCGGCTTCGGCCTTGTCCTTGCCCGTCACCGGGCCGGTCTTGGCCGAGGAGCCGG
Source organism: Streptomyces sp. NPDC049970 (assembly GCF_040660235.1). Classification (NCBI taxonomy): domain Bacteria; kingdom Bacillati; phylum Actinomycetota; class Actinomycetes; order Kitasatosporales; family Streptomycetaceae; genus Streptomyces; species Streptomyces sp. NPDC049970. The sequence continues at coordinate 639,178 of NZ_JBFALP010000002.1, forward strand.
AGGTGTCCTTCTTGTAGTCGTCCACCGAGGCGGCGGGCGTCAGCTTGTAGCCCTTGGTGGCGTCCGCCACACCGCCGTTGCCGCTGCCTCCGCCCGACGTGAAGAAGTACACCCCGCCCGCGACGACGGCCAGCGCCACCACGGCCGCGCCGACGATGAGGCCGGTCTTCTTCTTCGGGGCGCCCGGCTGCGGGGGCATCCCGGGATACGCCTGCTGACCGCCGTACGGCGGGGTGGGCGGCTGCTGGCCGTACGGGCCCGGCTGCTGGCCCTGCGGGTAACCGTAGCCCGGCTGTGGGGGCTGCTGCTGCGGCGGGACGCCCTGGGGGGCCTGCTGCGGGTAGCCGTAGCCGGGCTGGCCCTGCGGCGGCCCCTGCGGCGGCGGGCCGCCGTACGGACCGGGCTGCTGGCCGTACGGTCCGGGCTGGCCCTGCGGCGGCTGACCGCCGTACGGGCCCGGCTGGTTGTAGCTCATGGCGCTGTCCCCTCCAGAATGCTTATGCGTTCCGAACATCCTGACGGAAGCGGCGTCCGCATAGGACATCCGGAGGTAGACCGTTACGACACAAACCGGTTTCAGTGCAGGACTGTGACGCCCCTAAACTGTCTGCCGTGACCGAGAACGCAGCGCAGCAGCCAGCCAGCACCCCCGAACTGCCGACCCAGTACGCGCCGGCCGAGGTAGAGGGGAAGCTGTACGAGCGCTGGGTAGAGCGCGGTTACTTCACGGCCGACCCGGAGAGCGAGAAGCCTCCGTACACGATCGTCATCCCGCCGCCCAACGTCACCGGCTCCCTCCACCTCGGCCACGCCTTCCAGCACACGCTGATGGACGCCCTCACCCGCCGCAAGCGGATGCAGGGTTACGAGGCGCTGTGGCTGCCCGGCATGGACCACGCCGGCATCGCCACCCAGAACAAGGTCGAGCAGCAGCTCGGCGAGGAGGGCAAGTCCCGCCACGACCTGGGGCGCGAGGAGTTCGTCGACCGCGTCTGGCAGTGGAAGGAGGAGTACGGCGGCAGGATCCTCGGGCAGATGCGCCGCCTCGGCGACGGCGTCGACTGGTCCCGTGAGCGCTTCACGATGGACGAGGGCCTCTCCGCCGCCGTCCAGACCGTCTTCAAGAAGATGTACGACGACGGCCTGATCTACCGCGCCGAGCGCATCATCAACTGGTGCCCGCGCTGTCTGACGGCCATCTCGGACATCGAGGTCGACTACCAGGACGACGACGGCGAGCTCGTCTCCATCAAGTACGGCGAGGGCGACGAGACGCTGGTCGTCGCCACCACCCGTGCCGAGACGATGCTCGGTGACACCGCGGTCGCGGTCCACCCGGACGACGCCCGGTACACGCACCTCCTCGGCAAGCGGATCAAGCTCCCGCTGACCGACCGCACCATCCCCGTCGTCGCGGACGCCCACGTCGACCCGGAGTTCGGCACCGGCGCGGTCAAGGTGACGCCGGCCCACGACCCGAACGACTTCGCGATCGGTCAGCGTCACGGCCTGGAGTCGATGACCGTCATGGACGAGCGCGGCGTCATCACCGTCGCCGGCCCGTTCGAGGGACTCGACCGCTTCGAGGCCCGTTCCGCCATCGTCGGCGCACTGCGCGAGCAGGGCCGGATCGTCGCGGAGAAGCGCCCGTACGTCCACTCGGTCGGCCACTGCTCCCGCTGCCGTACCACGGTCGAGCCGCGGCTCTCGCTCCAGTGGTGGGTCAAGGTCGACACCCTCGCCAAGGCCGCCGGTGACGCGGTCCGTGACGGCCGGGTCGCGATCCACCCCAAGGAGATGGAGCAGCGGTACTTCGACTGGGTCGACAACCTCCGCGACTGGTGCATCTCGCGCCAGCTCTGGTGGGGCCACCGCATCCCCGTCTGGTACGGCCCCGACGGCGAGGTCGTCTGCGTCGGCCCTGACGAGCAGCCGCCCACGGGTGAGGGCTGGACCCAGGACACCGACGTCCTGGACACCTGGTTCTCCTCCGGCCTGTGGCCGTTCTCGACGCTCGGCTGGCCCGAGGAGACCCCGGACCTCAAGAAGTTCTATCCGACCGACGTCCTGGTCACCGGCCACGACATCATCTTCTTCTGGGTCGCCCGGATGATGATGTTCGGCCTGTACGTCATGGACGGCGAGGTCCCGTTCAAGACGATCGCCCTCACGGGCCTGGTCCGTGACGAGCGCGGCAAGAAGATGTCGAAGTCCTTCGGCAACGTCGTCGACCCGCTGGACTGGATGGACACCTACGGCTCCGACGCGGTCCGCTTCACCCTCGCCAGGGGCGCCAACCCCGGCACCGACGTCCCGATCGGCGAGGACTGGGTCCAGGCCTCGCGCAACTTCGCCAACAAGATCTGGAACGCCACCCGCTTCGCGATGATGAACGGCGCGACGGTGGAGGGCGACCTCCCGCCCGTCGAGCAGCTCTCGGCGACCGACCGGTGGATCCTGTCCCGGCTGAACAAGTCCGTGGCCGACGCCGACGCGTTCTACGAGGACTTCCAGTTCGCCAAGCTCAGCGACGCGCTCTACCACTTCGCGTGGGACGAGGTCTTCGACTGGTACGTCGAGCTGTCGAAGACCACCTTCTTCGCCGGCGGCGAGCAGGCCAAGGTCTCCGCACGGGTCCTCGGCGAGGTCCTCGACGTCACCCTCCGGCTGCTGCACCCGATCGTCCCGTTCGTGACCGAGGCGCTCTGGACGACGCTCACCGGCCAGGAGTCGGTCGTCGTCGCGGACTGGCCCAAGGACAGCGGCTTCCGCGACGACGCGGCCGAGAAGGAGATCGAGCTCGTCCAGCAGGTCGTCACCGAGGTCCGCCGGTTCCGCTCCGACCAGGGGCTGCAGCCCGGCCAGAAGGTCCCGGCCGAGCTGACGGTCACCGGCACGGTGCTCGCCCCGCACGAGGCGGCCATCCGCCAGCTGCTGCGCCTGCTCCCCGCCGGGGAGGGCTTCCACGCCACGGCGACCCTGCCCGTGGCCGGGGCCACCGTGGCCCTCGACCTGTCCGGCACCATCGACATCGAGGCCGAGCGCAAGCGCCTGACGAAGGACCTGGGCGCCGCCGAGAAGGAGAAGGCGCAGGCCGACGGCAAGCTGAACAACGAGGCGTTCCTCGGCAAGGCGCCGGACAACGTGGTCGACAAGATCCGCGGCCGGCTCGCGAAGGCGCAGACCGACATCGAGCGGATCACCGCCCAGCTGGCGAACCTGCCGAAGGGCTGATGCCCTGAGTACGGAGCCCCCGCGCCCCCGACCGACCGGGAGCGCGGGGGCTTCACGGTGTCCGCGGGCGCACCCCCCAGCGGGCGCTGCGCGCGATGTCCGCGGCCATCCGTAGACTGGGCCCTGTGAGTGATCCCCGCCCTTCAGACCGGCACGACGCGTCAGATCCCGACGACACCTTCGCGGAGATCGTCGACGAAGAGACCAAGCGCGACCCCGACCTGGCGGTGATCGAGGCCGGGAGCCGGACGCTGCGCACCCAGTCGGGCGCGCCCCAGGGCGACGCGGCCCCCGACCGCCCCGCCGATCCCGAGACCGACAGGGCGCTGCGCGCCGTGGAGCAGGAGCTCGCAGGCCGCTGGGGCGAGACCAAGCTCGAGCCGTCGGTGACCCGGATCGCGGCCCTGATGGACGTGCTCGGCGAGCCGCAGCGCGCCTACCCCTCCATCCACATCACGGGGACGAACGGCAAGACCAGCACGGCCCGGATGATCGAGGCACTGCTCGGCGCCTTCGAACTCCGTACCGGCCGATACACCTCCCCGCACGTCCAGTCGATCACCGAGCGGATCAGCCTGGACGGCTCCCCGATCGACCCCGAGCGCTTCATCGAGACGTACGAGGACATCAAGCCGTACGTCGAGATGGTCGACGCCCAGCAGCCCTACCGGCTCTCCTTCTTCGAGGTGCTGACGGGCATGGCGTACGCGGCCTTCGCCGACGCGCCGGTCGACGTGGCGGTCGTGGAGGTCGGCATGGGCGGGACCTGGGACGCGACGAACGTCATCGACGGTTCGGTCGCGGTGATCACCCCGATCTCGCTCGACCACACGGACCGGCTCGGCACCACCCCGGCCGAGATCGCCGAGGAGAAGGCGGGCGTCGTCAAGCAGGACGCGACGGTGATCCTGGCCCAGCAGCCGGTCGACGCCGCGCAGGTCATGCTGAAGAAGGCCGTCGAGGTGGACGCCACGGTGGCCCGCGAGGGCATGGAGTTCGGCATCGTCTCGCGGGAGATCGCTGTCGGCGGCCAGTTGCTGACCCTGCGCGGTCTCGGTGGCGAGTACGACAACATCTTCCTGCCGCTGTACGGCGCGCACCAGGCGCACAACGCGGTCGTGGCGCTCGCCGCGGTCGAGGCGTTCTTCGGTATCGGCGCGGAGCAGGCCCGCAGTCTCGACGTCGAGGCGGTCCGCAAGGCGTTCCTCTCGGTGCTCTCGCCGGGCCGCCTGGAAGTGGTGCGGTCCAGCCCCACGGTCGTCCTGGACGCGGCGCACAACCCGGCCGGTGCCCGTGCGGCCGCCGCGGGCGTCAGCGAGGCGTTCAGCTTCTCGCGGCTCATCGGGGTCGTCGGGACCAGTGACGGCAAGGACGTCCGCGGGCTGCTCGAAGCGTTCGAGCCGATCTTCGCCGAGATCGTCGTCACCCAGAACTCCAGCCCGCGGGCCATGGACGCGGACGCGCTGGCCGCGGTCGCCGTCGAGGTCTTCGGCAACGAGCGCGTCCAGGTCGAACCCCGTCTGGACGACGCCCTGGAGGCGGCCATCACCCTCGCGGAGGAAGAGGCCGAATACGCGGGCGCCGGAGTCCTGGTGACCGGATCCGTGATCACGGTCGGCGAGGCCCGACTGCTCCTGGGAAGGCGCTGACCTGTGCGTACGCTCTGTGCATCGACGCTGATCGGTGAGTTCTTCGTCATCGGCTTCGCCGGGCTCGTCGCGATGAAGCTGGACGGCATGTCCATGGCTACGGTGTGGACGGTCTGCGGCATCGGCATGCTGCTGTCCGTCCTGCTCTGCGGTGTGATCACCCGGCCCGGCGGGGTGCAGCTCGGCTGGGCGCTCCAGGTCGCGCTCGTACTGAGTGGTTTCTTCGTCCCGATGATGTACATCCTCGGCGTCGCCTTCGGCGCCCTGTGGTGGGCGTCGGTGCACTACGGCCGAAAGATCGACGAGGCGAAGGCGCGGTGGGCGGCCCAGGCCGGGGCGCAGGAAGGCACTCAGGCTCCGGCCCGAGGATGACGCAGCGTGAGCCCGGCGGTGGAGCCGTTCGCGTGCCCCTGTAATCTCGCCTCACCCGCACCGAAAGTCTGCAAGGAGCCGCACATGACCCAGCGCACCCTCGTCCTTCTCAAGCCCGACGCCGTCCGGCGCGGGCTGATCGGCGAGATCGTCGGCCGCATCGAACGCAAGGCGGGCTGGACGATCACCGCGCTGGAACTGCGCACCCTCGACCAAGAGACCCTGGAACAGCACTACGGTGAGCACAAGGGCCGTCCGTTCTACGAGCCGCTGGTCGAGTTCATGGCCTCCGGCCCCGTCGTCGCCCTGGTGGCCGAGGGCGAGCGCGTCATCGAGGGCGTCCGCGCCCTGGCCGGCCCCACCGACCCGATCGCCGCCGCGCCCGGCTCGATCCGTGGCGACTTCGGTACGATCACCCGGGAGAACCTCATCCACGCCTCGGACTCCGAGGAGTCCGCGGAGCGGGAACTCAAGCTTTTCTTTCCCGGACTTTCCTGACTTCGGCTCCGCCAAACAGCGCTCATGACCTGGGGCGACCGAAGTAATTCGGCCGCCCTTCGGCATAGGGTCAGGTGTCGCGGGAACGCATCACCCCGACGTAACGTCAGCATGGGTGGAGCGGGCAGCCGTTCCACCCGTTATGGCGAAGGACCCTCGCGCTGTGTCCGTGCATACGGCACTACGATGGAAGCTTCCACGCCCGCAGCGCCGACCCTCGCCTACCTGAACAAGCCATTTCCGCTTCTTGGGAAGGCCCGACGCATCCTCATGGGGAACAAGGGGAACTCAATGTCGTTCATCGGCCGTGACATGGCTATCGACCTCGGGACTGCCAACACGCTGGTGTACGTCAGGGGGCGCGGCATCGTACTGAACGAGCCGTCCGTCGTGGCCATCAACACCAACACCGGCGGAATCCTGGCGGTCGGTGCCGAGGCCAAGAAGATGATCGGGCGCACACCGGGCAACATCGTTGCCGTGCGCCCGCTGAAGGACGGCGTGATCGCCGACTTCGAGATCACGGAGCGCATGCTCCGCTACTTCATCCTCAAGATCCACAAGCGCCGCTACCTGGCCCGCCCGCGGGTCGTCGTCTGTGTGCCCTCCGGCATCACGGGGGTCGAGCGACGCGCCGTCATCGAGGCGTCGACGCAGGCCGGTGCGCGCCAGGTGCACATCATCGAAGAGCCCATGGCTGCGGCGATCGGCTCCGGCCTGCCGGTCCACGAGGCCACCGGCAACATGGTCGTCGACATCGGTGGCGGCACCACCGAGGTCGCGGTGATCTCGCTCGGCGGAATCGTCACTGCCCAGTCGATCCGGGTCGCCGGTGACGAACTGGACAACGCGATCATCCAGCACATCAAGAAGGAGTACTCCCTCCTCCTCGGTGAGCGCACCGCCGAACAGATCAAGATCACGATCGGCTCGGCCTTCGAGATGGAGAAGGACGAGCACACCGAGATCCGCGGCCGCGACCTGGTCTCGGGCCTGCCCAAGACCGTCGTCATCTCGGCGACCGAGGTCCGCAAGGCCATCGAGGAGCCGGTCAACGCGATCGTCGACGCCGTGAAGACGACGCTCGACAAGTGCCCGCCGGAGCTCTCCGGCGACGTCATGGACCGCGGCATCGTCCTCACCGGCGGCGGCGCGCTCCTGCGCGGCCTCGACGAGCGGCTGCGCCACGAGACGGGCATGCCGATCCACATCGCCGAGGACCCGCTGGACTCCGTGGCGCTCGGATCGGGCAAGTGCGTCGAGGAGTTCGAGGCACTGCAGCAGGTGCTCGACGCCCAGCCCCGAAGGTAGGACCGACGATGTTCCGCCGTACGCGCGCAAGCCGCCCGTACGGCGGAACGTCGCTATCAAGGCACGAACATTCCGACGAGGAAGGCACGGCCGCCGCACGTGAGGGACACACGAGAGAGCCGGCTGCTCCTGGTGCTGCTGATCGCCATCGCATTCGCCCTGATCACGGTCGATATCCGCGGTGGCGAGGAGTCACCGGTGGACGGAGCCCGGCAGGCCGCGGCCACGGTCTTCGGACCGGTCGAGAACGGTGTCGCGGCGGCGGTGGACCCGGTGGGCAACGCCATCGGCGCCGTACGGGACTCCGGTGACCGGCACGACCGGATCGCGGCCCTGGAGCAGGAGAACGCCGCGCTGAAGACCAGGCTCGGCAGCGACGACCGCAACACCAGCAAGGTCCGTCAGCTGGACACCATGCTCAAGAGCGCCGGAGCGGGCCAGTACGGCATCAAGGGCGCCGAGGTCATCGCCATAGGAGCCGCTCAGGGCTTCTCCTGGACGATCACCATCGACGCCGGAACGAACGACGGGCTCAAGCGCGACATGACCGTGCTGAACGGCGAAGGGCTCGTCGGCCGCGTCACCACCGTCGGCCCGGACACCGCCACCGTCCTGCTGGCCAACGACCCCGACTTCACGGTCGGCACCCGGCTGGAGAAGACCGACGAGCTCGGCTTCGCCACCGGACAGGGGTCCCGGCCCCTGTCGGTCCAGTTCCTCAACGGCAAGGCCGACGTGAAGAAGGGCGACCGGCTGGTCACCTTCGGGTCCAGCAAGGACAAGCCCTTCGTCCCCGGCGTGCCGGTCGGCGAGGTCGTCCGCGTCGACCCGTCGGGCGGTGACCTGACCCGGACCGTCTACGTCAGCCCGTTCGTCGGCTTCACCAAGCTCGACATCGTCGGCGTCGTCGTCCAGGCGCCCCGCGAGGACCCCCGTGACATGGTCCTGCCGAAGCAGCCCAAGAAGCCGGCGAAGCCCAAGCCCACCCCCACCGTCACGGTCACGGTGCAGCCGAACGGCGACCTCGTCGACGGCAGCGGGAAGGTCGTCGGGAACGTCAACGAGAAGCCCGGCGCCGACGCCTCCGGGAGCCCCTCCGCGAACGCCGACACACCCGCCGGTGACGCGGCGAACGACCAGGAATAGAGCTGATCCCCATGCGTATCAACCGGATGCTGCTCTCCGTCGCCCTGGTCGTGGTCGCCCTGGTCATCCAGGTGTCCGTGCTCGCACGCCTCCAACTGCCCGGCGCCACACCCGACCTGGTGCTGCTCGTCGTCCTCGGACTCGCCTTCGTGTACGGGCCTGTCAGCGGCGCGCTGATCGGCTTCGGCGCGGGCCTCCTCGCCGACCTCGCGCCGCCCGCCGACCACGCCGCCGGGCGGTACGCCCTGGTGCTCTGTCTCATCGGCTACGTCGCCGGACTCGCCCGGCCGGAGAACGGCCAGATCAAGTCGGCCTTCACCCCGATGGCCTTCGTGGTCGCCGCCGCGATCGGATCGACCCTGCTGTACGCCGGGGTGGGCGCCCTCGTCGGCGACACCGCGGCCCGCCACGTGGGCCTGGGCAGCCTGCTGTTCACCGCGGCGGTGTACGACCTGCTCCTCGCGCCGTTCACCGTTCCGCTGATCATGGCGCTCGCGAGACGTACCGAGAACGACCCGGTGGCCGACAGTTCCGGCAGCGGTGACGTCGCCGCCGGCTGGCTGGCCTCCGGGACCGGGCTGCGGATCGGCAGCCAGCGGGGCGGGATGCGCCTGCGGGCGGCCCGAGGCCGCGCCGCACGCGCAGGAAGGATCAAGGGGGTCAAGCGACTGTGAGGTTGTACCGGCACCGGACGAGCACCGGGGACGACCCCCGCGGCCTCGACCGAACCGCCACCGGGGGTGGCCTGTGAGCAACATTCCGGAGACCGGACGGACCCAGCGGGTCCAGATCCGTCTCGTCGTCATCCAGGTCCTCGTCTTCTCCCTCCTCCTGACGCTCGGCGGGCGGCTCTGGTACCTCCAGATCCGCAACGGGCAGGAGTACACCGACGAGGCCAAGAACAACCACGTCCAGCAGGTCGTGCAGCCCGCCGTCCGGGGAGCCATCCTCGACGCGCGCGGTGTGCCGCTCGCCGACAACGAGACCCGCCTCGTCGTCTCCGCGAGCCGCACCGAGCTGATGAAGATGAAGGACGACGGCGTCGGCGTCCTCACCCGGCTGGCCGATGTCCTGGACGTGAAGCCCAAGGACATCCTGGACAAGGTCCGGCTCTGCGACGCCAAGACCCCGCAGCCCTGCTGGAACGGCTCGCCCTACCAACCGATCCCGGTGACCGACGAGGCCACCACCCAGCAGGCCCTCCAGATCCGTGAGCGCGCCGAGGACTTCCCCGGCATCACCGCCGAGCCCACCGCCGTCCGCCGGTACGCAGCACCCGGCAAGGCCAACACCGCCCAGGTCCTCGGCTACCTCTCGCCAGTCACCGACGACGAGGTCACCAAGGCCCAGGACACCGAGTCGCCCTACCTGCGCTCCGACCAGGTCGGCCGCTCGGGCCTGGAGCGCACCTACGACAAGGAACTGCGCGGCAAGGCCGGTGTCACCCGGTACGAGGTCGACAACCTCGGCCGCGTCATCGGGCAGGCGCAGAACGACGAGGCGGAGCCCGGCGCCAGCGTCGTCACCTCCATCGACGCCCGGGTCCAGGCCGTCGCCGAGTACGAGCTCAACAAGGCGATGGAGACGGCCCGCAAGGAGATGGACCGCAACACCAACGAGCTCTACAAGGCGGACTCCGGCGCGGTCGTCGTCATGGAGGCCAAGACCGGCCGCATCGTCTCGATGGCGTCGCTGCCGACGTACGACCCCAACGCCTGGATCGGCGGGATCTCCGCCAAGGACTACGCCAAGCTCACCGGGAAGAAGTCGAACTTCCCGCTGCTGAACCGGGCCATCCAGGGCACCGCCGCACCCGGCTCCATCTTCAAGGTCGTCTCCTCGACCGCGGCGGTCAACGCCGGGTACCCGTTCGACGGCGACTACCCGTGCCCGAGTTCGTACTCCATCGGCGGCCAGACCTTCAAGAACTTCGAGTCCCAGGGCTACGGCAGCATCAGCATCGGCCGCGCCCTCGAGGTCTCCTGCGACACGGTCTACTACGGCCTGGCGCACAGGGAGTGGCAGAAGGACGGCGGCAACAAGCCGAAGAAGAGCCCCGGCGACTGGTTCTACAAGACCGCTCACCAGTTCGGCCTCGGCAAGGAGACGGGCATCGACCTCCCCAACGAGGTCGCCGGCCGTGTCCCGGACCGCCAGTGGAAGCAGAGCTTCTACGACGCCAACAAGACCTCGTGGTGCAAGCAGGGCAAGAAGGACGGCACGTACGTCGAGAAGATCGCGTACGAAGGCTGCCTCGAGGGCTACAAGATGCGCGCCGGTGACTCCGTCAACTACTCGATCGGCCAGGGCGACACCCTCGTCACCCCGATCCAGATGGCGACCATCTACTCCGCGATCTCCAACGGCGGCACCCTGTACGACCCGACCGTCGGCAAGGCGGTCGTCAGCGGCGACGGACAGAACGTCCAGGAGATCAAGCCCCAGGCGCACGGCAAGCTGCCCTTCAAGGGAGACACCCGCGACGAGATAGACGAAGCCCTCGCGGGAGTCGCGACCCGGGGCAGCGCCGCCTGGCGATTCGGCGGTTGGCCCCAGGACAAGATCCCGATGCACGCCAAGACCGGCACGGCCGAGGTCTACGGCAAGCAGACGACCTCCTGGTTCGCCACGTACACCAAGGACTACTCGATCGTCATGACGATCTCCCAGGGTGGTACGGGTTCCGGGGCCTCGGGTCCCGCCGTCCGCAACATCTACAACGCGCTCTACGGACTCGACGCCACCGGGAAGCAGGACCTCAAGAAGGCCCTGCTGCCCAAGCCCCAGAAGGCGCTGCCCAAGATCAAGCCCGACGGTCAGATCGAGTCGCCGAAGATCAAGCCCTACACCCCCGAGCCGCCCGCCGACGACGGCACACAGGCTCTCGCCGCTCCGCTCGCCGGGGCCCCGGGGAGGCGGGACTGATGGCCGGCTTCTCCGTCGCGCGGTACGCCCCCGAGCGATCCACCTGGGCCAAGCTGACCGCACGCGACTCCGTCGTGCGGCGGCTGGACTGGCCCCTGCTCGGCTCGGCGGTCGCCCTGTCGTTCGTCGGCTCGCTCCTGGTCTGGTCGGCGACCCGTGGGCGCGAGTCGCTGACCCACGGCGACCCGTACTACTTCTTCTTCCGCCACGCCCTCAACACCGGTATCGGCCTCGCGCTGATGATCGGCACCATCTGGCTCGGCCACCGCACCCTCCGAGGGGCGGTGCCCGTGCTCTACGGGCTCTCGGTGGTGCTCGTCCTCGCGGTCCTCACGCCACTCGGCGCGACCGTCAACGGCGCGCACGCCTGGATCCTGCTTCCCGGCGGCTTCTCGCTCCAGCCCTCCGAGTTCACCAAGATCACGATCATCCTCGGCATGGCGATGCTGCTCGCCGCCCGCGTCGACGCCGGCGACCAGCAGCACCCCGACCACCGGACCGTCGGCAAGGCGCTCGGCCTGGCCGTCGTCCCGATGGCGATCGTCATGCTGATGCCCGACCTCGGCTCCGTCATGGTCATGGCCGTCATCGTGCTCGGCGTGCTCCTCGCCTCCGGTGCCTCCAACCGCTGGATCTTCGGCCTCCTGGGCGCGGGCACCGCGGGCGCGGTGGCCGTCTGGCAGCTGGGTGTGCTCGACGACTACCAGATCGCCCGCTTCGCGGCCTTCGCCAACCCGGCGCTCGACCCGGCCGGCGTCGGCTACAACACCAACCAGGCCCGCATCGCGATCGGTTCCGGCGGGCTCACGGGCACCGGCCTCTTCAACGGTTCCCAGACGACGGGCCAGTTCGTCCCCGAACAGCAGACCGACTTCGTGTTCACCGTCGCGGGCGAGGAGCTCGGCTTCCTCGGAGCCGGACTCATCATCGTCCTGCTCGGTGTGATCCTCTGGCGCGCCTGCCGGATCGCCCGCGAGACGACCGAGCTGTACGGGACGATCGTGGCCGCCGGGATCATCGCCTGGTTCGCCTTCCAGGCCTTCGAGAACATCGGAATGACGCTGGGGATCATGCCAGTCGCCGGGCTCCCGCTGCCCTTCGTGTCGTACGGAGGATCCTCGATGTTCGCCGTCTGGGTGGCCATCGGACTGCTCCAGTCGATCCGGGTGCAACGGCCGATAACGGCCTGAGCGGGAAGCGGGGCCCCTGCCCATCCGACGGCAATCCGTCTAGATTCGGTGTATGGCGGACTCGAAGCGTGAGATCGAGCGCAAGTACGAGGCGACCCCCGAAACCCGGCTGCCCGACCTGACCCGTGCGGCCGGGGTCTCGGCCGTGCGGCACCGCGGCCTCATGGAGCTGGACGCGGTCTACCACGACACCGAGGACCTACGGCTGGCCGCGGACTCGATCACGCTGCGCCGCAGAACGGGCGGGTCCGACGAGGGTTGGCACCTCAAGTTCCCCGTCTCCACGGGCATCCGCGACGAGATCCACGCCCCGCTGAACGACACCCTGCCCGAGGACCTCGCCGGGCTGATCCGCTCCCGGGTCCGGGACAGCCCGGTGATCCCCGTCGTGCGGCTCCGCTCCGCCCGCGACGTCCACCACCTCCTGGACGAGGACGGCGCCCTGCTCGCCGAACTGAGCGTCGACGAGGTCCGTGCCGAGCGCCTCACCGATGCCGGTCGCGGCTCCACGGCCGCCTGGACCGAGCTCGAGGTCGAGCTGGCCGACGACCGCGACCCCGCCGTCCTCGACGCCGTCGAACGCGGGCTGCGCGAGGCCGGGGTGCTGCCCGCCGCCGCACCCTCCAAGCTGGCCAGGGCGCTGGAGGAGACGGCCCCGGAGGAGTCGGGGCACCCGAAGGACGCGGCCCCGCCGCGCGACGCGGGCGACCACGTACTCGCCTACGTGCGCCGGCAGGTCACGGCCGTCGTCGCCCTCGACCCGGCCGTGCGCCGTGAGCTGCCCGATTCCGTGCACCGCATGAGGGTCGCCACCCGGCGGCTGCGCAGCGCCTTCAGGACCTACCGCAGGATCCTCGACAGGACCGTCACCGACCCCCTGGGCGACGAGTTGCGGTGGCTCGCCGCCGAGCTCGGCGTCGACCGCGACCGGGAAGTGCTCGACGAGAGGCTGCGGGCCAGGATCGACGCGCTGCCCGGCACCCTGGTGCTCGGCCCGGTGAGCGCACGGCTGAAGGTCGCGTCCACCGCCCGGCGCGGCGGGGCCCGGCGCCGGATCGTCTCCGTACTCGACGGGAGGCGCTACCTCGACCTCCTCGACTCGCTCGACGCGCTCCTCGCCGATCCGCCCTTGCGGCCCGGCGCCGCCGCGGAACCGGTGGACGCCCTGCCCCGGGCGGTCCTCAAGGACTACGACCGGCTCGCCGCCCGCATCGGCCGAGCCCTCGACCAGCCGCCCGGCCACGAGCGCGACCTCGCCCTGCACGAGGCCCGCAAGGCCGCCAAGCGCGTCCGGTACGCGGGGGAGGCGGCGAGGCCCGCGCTGGGCAAGCCCGCCAGGAGGTTCTCCCGCCGGATGAAGTCCGTACAGACCGTCCTCGGCGACCACCAGGACAGCGTCATGGCCCGGAAGGCCCTGCGCGCCCTGGCGGTCCAGGCCCACGCCGCGGGGGAGTCCGCGTTCACCTGGGGGCTCCTGTACGGCCAGGAGGAGTCGGCGGCACGGGCACGCGAACGCGAACTGCCCGATGTGTGGGCGAGGGCGTCGCACCCCCGACCGCGCACGGCGTGGAAAGGCTGAGCACCGGGTTACGCTTGATGGTCACCCCTGCCAGCTACGAAGGTCCTCAGATGTCTGCCGAGTCGGTCTTCCCACAGCTCGAAGCTCTGCTCCCGCACGTGCAGAAGCCCATCCAGTACGTCGGCGGTGAGCTGAACTCCACCGTCAAACCGTGGGACGAATGCGACGTCCGCTGGGCACTCATGTACCCGGACGCCTACGAGGTCGGACTCCCCAACCAGGGCGTCATGATCCTGTACGAGGTACTCAACGAGCGCGAGGGCGTCCTCGCCGAGCGCACGTACAGCGTGTGGCCGGACCTCGAGGAGCTGATGCGCGAGCACAAGGTGCCGCAGTTCACCGTGGACAGCCACCGGCCCGTCGGCGCCTTCGACGTGTTCGGGCTGAGCTTCTCCACCGAGCTCGGCTACACCAACATGTTCACCGCCCTGGACCTCGCGGGCATCCCGCTGGAGTCCAAGGACCGCACCGTCGACCACCCGATCGTGCTGGCGGGCGGCCACGCCGCGTTCAACCCCGAGCCGATCGCGGACTTCATCGACTGCGCGGTCATCGGCGACGGCGAGCAGGCGGTCCTGGAGATCACTGAGATCATCCGCGCCTGGAAGGCGGAGGGCCGGCCCGGTGGCCGCGAGGAGGTGCTGTTCCGCCTCGCGAGGACCGGCGGCGTCTACGTCCCGGGCTTCTACGACGTCGAGTACCTCCCCGACGGCCGCATCGGCCGCGTCGTGCCCAACAGGTCCGGGGTGCCGTGGCGCGTGTCCAAGCACACCGTCATGGACCTGGACGAGTGGCCGTACCCCAAGCAGCCGCTGGTCCCCCTCGCCGAGACCGTCCACGAGCGGATGTCCGTCGAGATCTTCCGCGGCTGCACCCGTGGCTGCCGTTTCTGCCAGGCCGGCATGATCACGCGCCCCGTGCGGGAGCGGAGCATCACCGGCATCGGCGAGATGGTCGAGAAGGGGCTCAAGGCCACCGGCTTCGAGGAGGTGGGTCTCCTCTCGCTCTCCTCCGCGGACCACAGCGAGATCGGTGACATCGCGAAGGGCCTCGCCGACCGGTACACCGAGGACAAGATCGGCCTGTCGCTGCCCTCCACCCGGGTCGACGCCTTCAACGTGGACCTGGCCAACGAGCTGACCCGCAACGGCCGCAGGTCGGGCCTCACCTTCGCCCCCGAGGGCGGATCCGAGCGCATGCGCAAGGTCATCAACAAGATGGTCTCGGAGGAGGACCTGATCCGCACGGTCGCCACCGCGTACGGCAACGGCTGGCGGCAGGTGAAGCTGTACTTCATGTGCGGCCTGCCCACCGAGACCGACGAGGACGTCCTCCAGATCGGCGACATGGCGGTCAACGTGATCGCCAAGGGCCGCGAGGTCTCCGGGCAGAACGACATCCGCTGCACCGTCTCCATCGGCGGCTTCGTCCCCAAGCCGCACACCCCCTTCCAGTGGGCCCCGCAGCTCAGCGCCGAGGACACCGACGCCCGGCTGAAGAAGCTCCGGGACAAGATCCGCGACGACAAGAAGTACGGCCGCTCCATCGGCTTCCGGTACCACGACGGCAAGCCCGGCATCGTCGAGGGCCTGCTCTCCCGGGGCGACCGCCGCGTCGGTGCCGTGATCCGCGAGGTCTACGAGTCCGGCGGCCGCTTCGACGGCTGGCGCGAGCACTTCAGCTACGACCTCTGGATGAGGAGCGCCGAGAAGGCGCTGCCCGCCTTCGGCGTGGACGTCGACTGGTACACCACCCGGGAGCGGACGTACGAGGAGGTCCTGCCCTGGGACCACCTGGACTCCGGCCTCGACAAGGACTGGCTCTGGGAGGACTGGCAGGACTCGCTCGACGAGACCGAGGTCGAGGACTGCCGCTGGACGCCGTGCTTCGACTGCGGCGTCTGCCCGCAGCTCGACCTGGACATCCAGATCGGCCCGACCGGCAAGAAGCTCCTGCCGCTCACGGTCGTGAAGTAGGCACACCTGGCGGGGAGTCCGCTGACGAACGCCCGGTCCGGGATCTACCGGACCGGGCGTTCGCGTCCCGCACGGCATGGGCCTCGGGAAGCACCGCACACCTCCCACCGGGCGAAAGCGGCCGGGCCCGGGGCGGTCCGTGGCAGCCGGGACGCGCTGTCGGCCACCCGGGGGACGGAGCGCGCGGGCGTCGTGACTTCCGGCGGGCGTCGGTGGGCGCGCCGCAGGTCAGGGACGCGCGGGAACTCTGAGGGTCCGCTGCGCGTACCCTGGGTAGGACAACGACTGTCCCCAGCGCGGCGCCCGCGCCCGAGATCTCCCCGAAGGCCGGTAGAACCGTCCGGCGGGGGTGAGCCGGAGCGGCACCCCGGGGCATCCTGTACTTCGTGGGCGGCACGCCACCGCGTTCGCCCCGCACCGAGGAGAAGAACCACTGGGCAAGCGACAGCCCGAAGGCCCGCCGCCCGCACCGGCGGTGCAGCGCATCAGACTGCGCTACACCAAGCGGGGCCGCCTCCGGTTCACCAGTCACAGAGACTTCCAGCGCGCCTTCGAGCGGGCGCTGCGACGCTCCGAGGTCCCGATGGCCTACTCGGCCGGTTTCACCCCGCACCCCAAGGTGTCGTACGCCAACGCGGCGCCCACCGGCACGGGCAGCGAGGCCGAGTTCCTGGAGATCGCCCTCACCGAGGCGCGGGATCCCGGCACCCTCCGCGAGCTGCTCGACGCGTCCATGCCCGAGGGCCTCGACGTGATCGACGCGGTGGAGGCCCGTACCTCGGGCCTCGCCGACCGGCTCACCGCCTCCGTGTGGGAGATGCGGCTGGACGGCGTCGCCGTGCAGGACGCCCGAAAGGCCGTGGCCGCCTTCCTGGAGGCCGAGACCGTCGAGGTCCAGCGCCGTGCCAAGAACGGCATGAGGACCTTCGACGCCCGCGCGGCCGTGGCTGATCTTCAGGCCCTTGATCCACAGCCTGATAGGTCCGGGGACACGCCCTGTGCGATACTGCGGCTGGTAGTGCGGCACGTGACACCTGCCGTGCGACCCGACGACGTCCTGTCCGGTCTCCGAGCTGTGGCCGACCTAACGCCGCCGGTCCCCGCAGCGGTGACCAGGCTGGCGCAGGGGCTCTTCGACGAGGAGTCCGGCACGGTGACCGACCCGCTCGCGCCCGACCGCGAGGCAGCCCCGGCCGTTTCCACGGCTGATCCGGCCGCCGCCGCGACGGCGCCGGAAGGTGCAGGTTCCGCGTAAGGCGGTCGTTGTAGCGCAGCCCTCTGACTCGGGAGCCACCTGGGTCGGGCCGCGCACCGCCCCATAAGACTTTCGCCAGGCCGTGCGTAGCGCGTACGGAACCGGCGAGCCAGACATCAGCTCCCGTGCGGCGCCCGCGCCCCGGACGGCGGTATCGCGCACATCACGCGAATCGCGTCGGACCGGAACCAGGCGCGGCGCCCGGGAGCGCGACGGGAGAACCGCCCGCATGCCCGAGAACGCATCCGGCACGACCGGAAACACCGAAGACAACAACGCCCCCGGGGACAAGCTGCCCCCGCGCCGCAGGCGCCGCGCGGCGTCCCGGCCCGCCGGCCCGCCTTCGGGCGAGCAGGGTACGACCGCCCCCGAGGACGTCACGCCGACGGCCGCTGCCGAGGAGACGCCCGAGCCGGCGGAGGCCGCGCCGCCGGTGCGTGCGCGTCGTCGTGCGGTCCGTAAGGCGACCGCTCCGGCGGGTGCGCCGCAGGCCGCGGAGGTCGTGGAGACCGTCGCCGAGCCCGCCGTGGAGATCCCGGCCGAGGAAGAGGCCGAAGAGGCCCCTGTCGTCGAGGCCCCGCGTGGCCGCCGTCGTGCCTCCCGCAAGGCGACCGCCCCCGCAGGCGCTCCCCAGCCCGTCGAGGAGATCGCCGACGCGGAGGCCGCCGAGACCGGCGAGAGCCTTCCCGCCGCCGTCGCCGAGGAACTCGCCACCGAGACCGAGCAGGTCGAGGAGGCCGCGCCCCGAGGCCGCCAGCGCCGTCGGGCCACCGCCGCCGCAGGCCGCCCCGAGTTCACCGGCAAGGCCGAGGAGCCCGCCCGCAAGGGCCGTCGCGCGACGCGCCCCGCCGTGGCCGTGTTCCAGGCCCCGGTCTTCTCCGAGCCGATGTTCCAGACGCCGGAGTCCGCGGCTGCGGCAGCGGCGGCCACCGGTCCCGCCTCGTCGTCCGACGAGGGCGACGAGGTCCAGGAGCGGAGGACCACGGACCGCGCGCCGCGCAGGGCCGAGGGCAGGCAGGCCGCCGAGGCCGCTCCGGCTCCGGCGGAAGCCGCCGAGCCCGCCGAGGCCGCGCCGCAGGGTGGCTCGCGCCGTCGCCGTCGCCGTCGCGGTGAGACCGTCGAGACCGAGCCGGCCGCGACGCCGGTCTCGCTCCCCGCCGAGCAGGCCGCTCCGCCAGCCGCCCCCGTCGAGGACGAGCACGACGCCGAGCCCGAGAACGACGCCGAGCACGAGGGCGACGAGTCGGACGAGTACGGCGACCGGCCCTCGCGCCGTCGCCGTCGGGGTGGACGCCGCCGCCGTCGCGGCGAGGCCAACGACACGGACGACGCGGATCAGCAGGACGACTCCGCGGACCGCTCCGATGACGAGCACGACGACGACGAGGACGACCACGAGTCCTCCTCCGGATCCAGCAGCAGCCGTCGCCGTCGCCGCCGTCGCCGCCGCAGCGGGGACGCCTCCGGCGAGGACACGGGCGCGGGCTCCGGCGCGGACGACCCGGAGCGTACGGTCGTCAAGGTCCGCGAGCCGCGTGAACGGCGTGCGAAGGAAGCGGCCGAGCGCGAGCCCGGCACGGGCTTCGACGAGGTCCAGTCCATCAAGGGCTCGACCCGTATGGAGGCCAAGAAGCAGCGCCGCCGCGAGGGCCGTGAGCAGGGCCGCCGCCGCGTCCCGATCATCACCGAGGCCGAGTTCCTGGCCCGCCGGGAGGCCGTCGAGCGCGTCATGGTCGTCCGCCAGAGCGGCGAGCGCACCCAGATCGGCGTCCTCGAGGACAACGTGCTCGTCGAGCACTACGTCAACAAGGAGCAGGCCACCAGCTACGTCGGCAACGTCTACCTGGGCAAGGTGCAGAACGTACTGCCGTCCATGGAGGCCGCCTTCGTCGACATCGGCAAGGGCCGCAACGCCGTCCTGTACGCCGGTGAGGTGAACTTCGAGGCGCTCGGCATGGCCCATGGGCCGCGCCGCATCGAGACCGCGCTGAAGTCCGGCCAGTCCGTCCTCGTCCAGGTGACGAAGGACCCGATCGGCCACAAGGGCGCCCGCCTGACCAGCCAGGTCTCGCTGCCCGGCCGTTACCTGGTCTACGTGCCCGAGGGCTCGATGACCGGCATCAGCCGCAAGCTGCCCGACACCGAGCGCGCCCGGCTGAAGACCATCCTCAAGAAGATCGTCCCCGAGGACGCGGGCGTCATCGTGCGTACCGCCGCCGAGGGCGCGAGCGAGGACGAGCTGCGCCGTGACGTCGAGCGGCTGCAGCAGCAGTGGGAAGAGATCCAGAAGAAGTCGAAGAACACCAGCAGCTCCAACGCCCCGACGCTGCTCTACGGCGAGCCGGACATGACGGTCCGAGTCGTCCGCGACATCTTCAACGAGGACTTCTCGAAGGTCATCGTCAGCGGTGACGACGCCTGGGAGACCATCCACGGCTACGTCTCGCACGTGGCGCCCGACCTCAACGACCGTCTGTCGCGCTGGACCTCCGAGGTCGACGTCTTCGCGACGTACCGGATCGACGAGCAGCTGATGAAGGCGCTGGACCGCAAGGTCTACCTGCCGAGCGGTGGCTCGCTGGTGATCGACAAGACCGAGGCGATGGTCGTCGTCGACGTCAACACCGGCAAGTTCACCGGTCAGGGCGGAAACCTCGAGGAGACCGTCACCAAGAACAACCTGGAGGCGGCCGAGGAGATCGTGCGCCAGCTGCGGCTGCGCGACCTCGGAGGCATCGTCGTCGTCGACTTCATCGACATGGTGCTCGAGTCGAACCGGGACCTGGTGCTGCGGCGGCTGCTGGAGTGCCTGGGACGCGACCGTACGAAGCACCAGGTCGCGGAGGTCACCTCGCTCGGCCTGGTCCAGATGACGCGCAAGCGGGTGGGCCAGGGTCTGCTGGAGTCCTTCTCCGAGACCTGCGTCCACTGCAACGGCCGCGGCGTGATCGTCCACATGGAGCAGCCGACGTCCGCCGGCGGCGGTGGTGGCGGTGGCAAGCGGTCCAAGAAGCGCGGCCGCGGTGGTGCCGGACACGACCACGACCACGACCACGACCACACCGAGCACCTGGCGGACAACGAGTCGGAGACGGAGGCCGAGGTCGCCGCCGAGGTCGCCGCTCCGGTGGCGCTGCCGGAACCGGAGTTCGTCGCCGACGAGGAGCTGTACAGCAACCCCGCCGAGGCGGAGGCGGCTGCGTCGCGCGGTCGTGGCCGCCGTCGCGCGACCCGCAAGGTCAGCGCTCCGGCCGGTGCGCCCGCCCCTGTGGCGGAGCCCGCTCCGGCGCCGGTCGCCGAGGCGAAGCCGCAGGCCGAGCCCGCCGCCGCGACCGAGGCTCCGGCCGTTGCCACGGAGGCCGCCCCGGTGGAGGCAACCCCGGCGGAGGCCGCGCCGCCGGCTCGTACCCGCCGCAGGGCGACGCGGAAGGCGACCGCACCCGCGGGCTCGCCCAAGCAGGCCGACGTGACACCGCCGGCGCAGCCGTCCGAACCCGCTGCGGAGCCCGTCGCGGTCGAGGACCCGGTGGTGGAGGCCCCGGCGTCCACTCCCTCGGACGAGGCGGCGGAGCCCGAGGCTCCGGCAGCTCCGGCTCCGCGCGCCCGTCGCAGGGCGACCCGTAAGGCCACCGCTCCGGCCGGGTCCCCTGCCGGCGCCGAGGACTCGGCGGTCGTGGTGGTCACGGACGACGAGGCCGACACGCCCGACACCCCCGGTGCCGAAGTTTCGGAACCGGAGAATCCGGTAAAGAAGGCGGCCGCGCGCAAGACCGCCAAGAAGGCCACGGCGAAGAAGGCGGCCACGAAGAAGGCGCCCGCCAAGACGGTCGCGAAGAAGACCGCCGCGAAGAAGACGACCACGAAGAAGGCCGCGTCCAAGAAGACGGTCGCAGCCGAGCAGTCGTCGCCTTCCGTGACGGCTTCCGCCCCGGCCGACGACTCCGGTTCTGCCGCAGGCTGAGCATTTCGTAATCCGCTGTTCACCTGTTCGTGTCCCGCTCCTAAACCTTGGGGGCGGGACACGTGCTTTGTTTCAGAACCGATGCAGTAGCCGGTTAACAGGCCTGAAATCACCTGAGAAATCCCTGATAATGTGACGGCGGTCGCTGCCCGTGAGGTTCCAGGATGGAAATCACAGTCAGTGACCGACCCGGTTCAGGACAGACCGGGCCCAGATTCCTCGGTGGGGCGTCGGCATTGTGCCGGTGGGGTTGTGCGCGGCCTTGTAAGACGTCCCGCACCCCGGACCTCTGCCTGACGAAGAGCTCTTGCGGTGTTCAAGGAGGACGTCCATGACGAGCATCAACGAGCAGCCGATTCCTGCTGCCCGCCCGGTCATCGGTGAAGAAGAGATCGAGGCCGCGGTGCGTGTGCTGCGCAGCGGTCGCGTAGTGCAGGGCCCCGAGGTCGCGGCCTTCGAGGAGGGCTTCTCGGAGCTGGTCGACGGCCGCCACTGCGTCGCCGTCAACTCCGGTACGTCCGCGTTGCACATGCTCCTCCTCGCCCTCGGTGTCGGTCCGGGCGACGAGGTGATCGTCCCCTCCTTCTCCTTCGCGGCCTCGGCCAACGCGGTCCGACTGGTAGGCGCGGACGTCGTGTTCGCGGACATCGAGCCCGGCAGCTACGGCCTCGACCCGGCCGCCGTCGAGGCGGCGGTCACCCCGCGCACGGCCGCCATCATGCCGGTGCACCTCTACGGACACCCGGCAGCCATGGACAAGCTCATGCCGATCGCGGCCAAGCACAAGCTCGCCGTCGTCGAGGACGCGTGCCAGGCGCACGCCGCTGCCCTGAACGGCACCCCCGTCGGCGCGTTCGGCGAAGGCGGAACGTTCAGCTTCTACCCGACGAAGAACATGCACGCGCTCGAAGGCGGCATGGTCACCACGGCCGACGCCGAACTCGCCCGCACCCTGCGCCTCCTGCGCAACCAGGGCATGGAGCAGCGGTACGCCAACGAGATCGTCGGCGCCAACATGCGCATGACGGACGTCGCCGCCGCGGTCGGCCGCGTACAGCTCACCAAGATCGGTGGCTGGACCGATCAGCGCCGCGCCAACGCCGCGTACCTCGACGCGCACATCTCCGCCCCGAACGTGACGACGCCGCCGGTCGCGGACGGCGCCCGCCACGTGTACCACCAGTACACGATCCGGGTGCAGGGCGACCGCGAGGCCGCCATGGCCAAGCTCACCGAGGCCGGCATCGGCAACGCGGTCTACTACCCGACCCCCATCCACCGGCTCAAGCCGTACTGGGAGCCGGACCAGAAGGCCGGCCGCAACTGGGACCTGCCCGAGACCGAGCGGGCCGCCGCCGAGGTCGTCTCGCTCCCCGTCCACCCGTCGCTGGGCGAGGGTGACCTGGAGCGCATCGTCAACGCCGTGAACGCACTGGGGGAGAGTCTGTGAGCGCCGCCGTACTGAAGGCCGGTCTCATCGGCCTCGGCTCCATGGGCCGCCACCACGCCCGCGTCCTCGCCGGACTCGAAGGCGTGGAACTGGTCGGCGTCGTCGACCCGATGGGCGACAAGAACGGCTGGGCACAGGGCGCACCCGTCCTGTCGACCGTCGAGGAGCTCATCGCGCTCGGCGTCGACTACGCGGTCGTCGCCTGCCCGACCGCACTGCACGAGACGGTCGGCCTGCAGCTGGCGGACGCCGGCGTGTGCGCGCTGATCGAGAAGCCGCTCGCCGACACCGTCGAGGGCGCCCGCCGCCTCGTCGAGGCCTTCGAGTCGCGCGACCTGGTGGCCGGCGTCGGCCACATCGAACGCTGCAACCCGGCCCTGCGCTCGCTGCGCAGCCGCCTGGAGGCCGGCGAACTGGGCGACGTGTTCCAGGTCGTCACCCGCCGCCAGGGCCCCTTCCCCCACCGCATCGCGGACGTCGGCGTCGTCAAGGACCTCGCCACGCACGACATCGACCTGACGAGCTGGGTGACCGGCCAGACGTACACCTCGATCGCGGCCCACACCGTGTCGAAGTCGGGCCGCCCGCACGAGGACATGGTGTCCGCGGTGGGCCAGCTCTCCGACGGCACCATGGTCAACCACCTGGTCAACTGGCTGAGCCCGCTCAAGGAGCGCTTCACCTCGGTCACCGGCGAGCGCGGCTGCTACATCGCCGACACGCTCACCGCCGACCTCACGTTCCACTCGAACGCGTCGGTGACCACCGAATGGGAGGCGCTGCGCGCGTTCCGCGGTGTCTCCGAGGGCGACATGGTCCGCTACGCGATCCCGAAGCGCGAGCCGCTGCTCGTCGAGCACGAGCTGTTCAGGGACGCCGTACTGGGCGAGTCTGCTGATATCTGCACATTGCGGCAGGGTCTGCGTACCGTTGAGGTCGCGGCGGCCGTGCTCGAGTCGGCAGCGAGCCGCACCACCGTCCGTCTGGACACCGATCGTGCGGCGGGCTGAATCCCTGGCAGTGGACATAGCGCTCCACTGCCAGGCCTGTCGCGCACTCCGGGGGAGTGCGCGACAGGTCAAGGCTCGTTCGTCTTCCACCGGAGGAAGTACAGGATGAAATCCCCTGCCCGCCGACCGCGGCTCGCCGTGATCGTGGCCAACGGCATCACGGGCGATTCGCGGGTCCAGAAGACGGCTGTGGCCGCGGCCCGCGACGGCTGGGACGTGACGCTGATCGGCAGGAGCGACACCAAGCGCGTCCAGCGGTCGCGCATGGGCCCGATCGAGGTGGTCCGTGTCCCCGTGACCACGGAGTACGTTCGCTCGGTGAAGGCCCGCAGGACCCACCCCCTGCGCGGTGCGCTGACGCAGTTCCGCATCCAGGACCAGACGGCGCTGAGCCATTACCGCGCCTCCTACCGGGCGTGGGTGCGTCAGACGTCGGCCGAGACGAGCTGGTCCGGTGCTCCCCGGCGGGCGTCGCTCAAGGCCGTGCTGCGCGCACGTCGAGCCGTGTACAAGCTGCGGGTGCGCGCATTCAAGTGGGAGCAGCGCAGGGTGCCGAAGGAGCCGGAGCCGGTCAGCGACTGGCGGCTCGACTGGCCCCAGCTCGTCGACCTGGACCTGGCGTTCGGCCCGGTCATCGAAGAACTCGCGCCGGACGTCATCCACGCCAACGACTCCACCATGATCGTGACGGCTGCCCGCAGCGCCGCCCGGCTCCGGGCCAGCGGTCACCGGTGCGCGTGGCTCTACGACGCCCACGAGTACGTCCGTGGCGTGGAGTGGCCCAACCCGCGGCAGGCGTACGCCCTGCCCGCTGCCGAGGCCGAGTTCATCGGGCGGGCCGACGCCGTGGTCACCGTGTCCCCGCAGCTGGCCGAGCTCCTCAAGAGCGACCACAAGCTCCCCGAGCTTCCTCTCGTGGTGGGCAACTCCCCGGTCCGCGAGGTCATCGGGTCCGGCTCGGTGCGGGCGTCGGTCCGCGAGATGTGCGGGCTGGGACCCGAGGTCCCGCTCATGGTCTACTCGGGATGGCTCGGCCCGGAGCGCGGTGTGGACGCCGTCATCGACGGTCTCCCCGAGCTGCCCGGTGTTCATCTCGCCCTGGTCTGCAGCCGGGTGACGCCCCTGCTGGAGCAGTTGCTGGCGACGGCGGTGACGCTCGGCGTACGCGACCGCATCCACCTGGTGCCGTACGTCTCCCAGCACGAGGTCGCCGACTACCTGTCCTCGGCAGACGTCGGCCTGACCCCGTTCCGACGCGTGCCCAACTGTGAGGTCTCGCTGCCTACGAAGGTCTCCGAATACCTTCAGGCACGCCTTCCGCTGGTCACCAGCGATGTGCGGGTCATCAAGGCCTACGTGGAGGAGAAGGGGCTCGGCGAGGTCTTCACCTGGGACGATCCCGCCACCTTCGCCGCTGCCGCGGCCCGCGCGCTCGAGCGGCGCGGTGAGCTTGCCGAAGCCATCACCGAGGACGTGCTCAAGGAGCTCTCCTGGGAGCAGCAGAGCGCCGGACTGCTGGAGCTCTACCGCACCCTGTCGAAGAAGACACCGCCGGTGCCGGCCACCGAGATCCCGTGGACCGTCCAGGAGACCCCGGGGGCGGCGCGGATCGGTTCGAGCAGCGGCAAGTCCGGCGTTCCGGTCTGGACCCCTCTCGGTTCCACTCCGGTCAGGCTGGGCATCGGCCCGGCCAACTACGCCGGTCAGGGAGCGGCCTTCGCCCAGGCGCTGTCGCAGGCAGATCCTGATGTGTCCGTCGAAGTCGTCATGAACCAGCGTTCCGACACCTTCGACTACCCGGCCGACGTCTACGTGGACGCCTCCCGGCTCGGCGAGCTCGACATCCAGCTGGAGCAGGTCAAGCGGATCGTCGGCAGGTACAGCCACCTGATCGTCGACGCCTTCATGCCGGTCTTCGGGCGGCTCAACGGCGAGACCGTCGCAGGTGACCTCGCCGCGCTCCGCAAGGCACGCGTGAAGGTGGCGCTCCTTTCGCACGGCAGCGACATCCGCCACCCCGACCGTCATCTGGAGCGGCACGAGTACTCGCTGTTCCGGGACGCTCCCGACGGCATCGCCGACAAGCTCCGGAGCAAGGCCGAGACCAACCGGCGCATCGCCGACGAGTCCGGGCTCCCGCTGTTCGTCACGACCCCCGACCTCCTGGACGACCTGCCCGCGGCAAAGTGGGCCCCGCTGGTGGTGGACGTCGCCTCGTGGGCGGCCGACGCACCGGTGATGGAGCGCAAGCGGCCCATCGTGCTGCACGCCCCGTCCAAGCGCTGGACGAAGGGTACGGACCGGATCATGCCCGTACTCACCGAACTGCACGACAGCGGTGTGATCGACTTCAGGCTCGCCGAGGACATCCCCTGGGCGCAGATGCAGGAACTGGTCAAGGAGAGCGACCTGGTCCTGGACCAGTTCACCACAGGCAGTTACGGCACGTTCGCGGTCGAGGCCATGGCCGCGGGCAAGCCGGTGATCGGTTACATCAGTGACGCGGTGAAGGCCACGACGAACGGCGAACTGCCCATCGTCGGTGCCACGCCCGCCACTCTGCGTGAAGTGCTGGGCTCCTTGATCGACGATCGTGAGGGCACTGCGGCCATCGGCCGCGCCTCGGTGGAGTTCGCACGCACGTACCACGACGGACGATGGACCGCGCAGGTTCTGAGCGGATTCCTCAAGTGACGCGTCCGGGGGAAAGGTTGTTCATGGAGACGCAGGAAGCCGGCATCGAGCGGCCCCGCAGGGGCCGGGTCGTCATGCTCGTCGACAACAAGGTCGAAGGTGATTCGCGAGTACAGAAGGCCGCGGAGTCCATGGCTGCGGCCGGCTGGGACGTGACGTTGCTCGGACTGGTCCGCTCGGGCAACGGCCGCAGCTGGAAGCTCGGCGACGCCGATGTGCGACTGCTGCCGCTGAAGACGCCACTGGCGAAGCGCCATGCCGAGCGGCACCGCTCGCTGCTGCGCCGTCCCCTTGCCTACCCGCCCGGTCCGCTCGGCGCGTACCGGCGGCAGTGGGCCAAGGCGTGGCGCGCCGATGTGGCGACCCGCCGTGCCGCGCTCAAGGTGGTGCCCGACGCGGTCGGTTCGCCGGCCTTCCGCAAGACGGAACAGGTTCGCCTGGCGCTGGCAGGACCGGCGTCCAAGGCGATGCAGCGCTGGATCGAGCTCCGGTCCCGCCAGTCCACCGAGGCCCAGAAGGCGGGTCGAAGGCTCCAGGGTCCGCTGGACCGGGCCTTCACCGCGACCTGGAAGGCGACCAAGGGGAAGAGGGCCTGGCGCAGGCTCGAGCCTGCGCTGTGGGACTACGAACTGACCTACGGCAAGGAGATCGACGCGCTCGCGCCGGACCTGATCCACGCCAACGACTTCCGGATGCTCGGTGTCGGTGCCCGCGCGGCCGTCCGGGCCAGGGCAGCCGGCCGCCAGGTCAAGCTGGTCTGGGACGCCCACGAGTTCCTGCCCGGAGTCCGCCCCTGGGAGGACAACGCGCACTGGATTCCGGGCAACACGGCGCATGAGAGCGAGTACGCCCCGTACGCCGACGCGGTCGTGACCGTCTCGGAAGGGCTCGCCGACCTGTTGCGTGAGCGCCACTCCCTCACCGAGCAGCCCACGGTCGTGCTCAACGCGCCCGACAAGCCCGTCGAGCGGTCCGGCGCGGCCGACCCGGACGAGGTGCCGGACCTGCGCGAGCTGTGCGGCATCGGTCCCGACGTCCCGCTGGTGGTCTACAGCGGGTCTCCTGGTCCGCAGCGCGGCCTCGGGGACATGGTGGAGACGCTGCCGCAGCTCGACGGCGTACACATGGCGTTCGTGGTGCCGAATCCGGCCGCGGCCTACATAAAGGGCCTGCTGGCCCGGGCCGAGGAGCTGGGAGCCGGGGACCGTCTGCACGCGGTGCCCTACGTACCGCACTGGCAGGTCGTCCCGTTCCTGTCCGCGGCGAACGCCGGCTGCATCCCGATCCACCACTGGCCGAACCACGAGATCGCCCTGATCACCAAGTTCTTCGAGTACTCGCACGCCCGGCTGCCCCTGGTCGTGAGCGATGTGAAGACCATGTCCGAGGTGACGCGCTCGACCGGGCAGGGCGAGGTCTGCACCGCCGAGGACGTCGCCGACCTGGCCCGTGCGATCAAGCAGGTGCTGGCCGCCCCGGAGCAGTACCGCGCCGCGTACGACAAGCCCGGGCTGCTGGACACCTGGACCTGGGAAGCACAGGCCGAGGTCCTCGACGGGCTGTACGCCGGCCTGCTCCCTGACCGCGAGAAGGCGGAGAACAGACGATGACGACGGCTCCTGACGTCAGTGTGGTTGTCGCGGTCTACAACACGATGCCCTACCTGACCGAATGCCTGAACTCCCTCGTCGGACAGAGCATCGGTCTCGAACGGCTCGAGATCGTCGCGGTCGACGACGGATCGACGGACGAGAGCAGCGCCGAGCTCGACCGGTTCGCCGCGCGTTACCCCGGCACGGTCAAGGTCATTCACCAGGCCAACTCCGGTGGCCCCGCCGCGCCCAGCAACAGGGCGCTGGAGGTGGCGACCGGACGGTTCGTCTACTTCATAGGGTCGGACGACTACCTGGGCGAGGAAGCGCTCGCGCGCATGGTGGGCTACGCGGACGAGCACGAGTCCGACGTCGTCATCGGCAAGATGGTCGGGACCAACGGCCGCTACGTGCACCAGAAGCTGTACAAGAACAACGACCCCGACATCAGCCTCTACCGTTCGAGTCTGCCGTTCACGCTGGCCAACACCAAGCTCTTCCGGCGCGAGTTGGTCGAGAGGCACGGCCTGCGCTTCCCCGAGGACCTTCCGGTCGGCAGCGACCAGCCCTTCACCATCGAGGCGTGCGTCCGGGCCCGGAAGATCTCGGTGCTCTCGGACTACACGTTCTACTACGCGGTGAAGCGCGGTGACGCCAGCAACATCACCTACCGGGCCGATCATCTGTCCCGGCTGCGGTGCACCGCGGCGATCATGAAGCACACGGCCTCGCTCGTCGACGCCGGCCCCGACCGGGACGCGCTGTTCAAGCGGCACTTCACGTGGGAGCTCGCCAAGCTCGTCCAGGAGGACTTCCCCGCGCTCGACGCCGACACCCGGCGACAGGTCTGCGCGGGTGTCGCCGCCCTCGCGGACGAGTACCTCACCGACGAGCTCCGGGACTCCCTGGACGTGAAGCGCCGGGTACGGATCTGTCTCGCGCAGGCCGGTGCCGTCGACGAACTGGTCAGGGCCGTCACGGAGGAGGCGGAGCACGGCGCCCCGCCCTTCCACCTCGAAGACGGCCGGGCCTTCGCCCGGTACCCGGGTTTCCGCGACGAGGCCCTCGGTCTTCCCGACCGCGTCTTCGAGCTGATCGGCGAGGCCGTGCCCGGGCGGCTGGCCCAGGGCACGAAGCTTCTCGCCGCGGAGTGGGACCAGAGCGGCGACGACCTTCACCTCGTGCTCACGGCCCGGGTCGGGGTTCTCGGTGACACGGGCTCCCTCTCCGTGCGCCTGGCGAAGGGGGCCATGCCCAAGAGCGCGGACAAGCCCGGTGCGCGCCGGCTTCCTGCCGACCACGAACTTCCCCCCGTCGAAGGGGAGTTCGTGTACGGGACCACGGACGACGGCCGGGCCACGACGGTGCGGGGCCGGGTTCCGGTCCATGCCGTGAAGTCCAAGCGCGGTGTCCGTGTGTACGTGGACGTGGCAGGCTCGACGTACGAGATCCCGGTGAAGACCGGCGGAAGGCCGCTCCCCCTGGCCCGCCGGTGGCGGCAGGCCGTCCCGTACAGGGTCGCGGCGAACCAGAACCCCAAGGGCCGGCTCGTGATCACGACGGCGCCGCTGTGGGACATCGAACCCGGTGCGGGCAAGCGGCTGCGCCACATGCTGTCCAGGCTGAAGAGGAAAGTAATCCGATGAACATCTGTGTAGTCGCGCTCGGCAAGATCGGCCTACCGCTCGCCGTGCAGTTCGCAGCCAAGGGCCACAAGGTCATCGGCGCGGATGTCAACGAGAAGGTCGTCGAGCTGGTCAACGCGGCCACCGAGCCGTTCCCCGGCGAGCACGACCTGGACGTCAAGCTCAAGGAGACCGTGGGCGCCGGCCTGCTCTCCGCCACGACGGACACCACGGCCGCTGTCGCGGCCTCCGACGCCGTCGTTGTCGTGGTCCCGCTCTTCGTGGACGCCGAGGGAACCCCGGACTTCGGCTGGATGGACTCGGCGACGAAGGCCATCGCCGCAGGCCTGAAGCCCGGCACCCTCGTCAGCTACGAGACCACCCTCCCGGTCGGCACCACGCGCACCCGCTGGGCGCCGATGCTCGCCGAGGGGTCCGGTCTCACCCCCGGGCGCGACTTCCACCTCGTCTTCTCCCCGGAGCGCGTGCTGACCGGCCGCGTCTTCGCCGACCTGCGCCGCTACCCCAAGCTCGTCGGCGGCATCGACGAGGCTTCCGCCCAGCGCGGCGTCGAGTTCTACGAGTCCGTGCTCGACTTCGACGACCGCGAGGACCTGCCCCGCCCGAACGGCGTCTGGGACCTCGGTACGGCGGAGGCCTCCGAGCTGGCCAAGCTCGCCGAGACCACCTACCGCGATGTCAACATCGGGCTGGCCAACCAGTTCGCCCGGTTCGCCGACAAGAACGACATCGACGTCAAGAAGGTCATCGAGGCCTGCAACAGCCAGCCCTACAGCCACATCCACCAGCCCGGTATCGCGGTCGGCGGCCACTGCATCCCGATCTACCCCCGGATGTACCTGTGGAACGACCCCGAGGCGACCGTCGTGCGCTCCGCGCGTGAGGCCAACGCCGCGATGCCCGAGTACGCCGTCGACCTGCTGGCCGCCGCCTACGGCGACCTGGACGGCGTCGGGGTGCTCGTGCTGGGCGCCGCCTACCGCGGTGGCGTCAAGGAGACCGCCTTCTCCGGCGTCTTCGGAGTCGTGGAGGCGCTTAAGGCGCGCGGCGCGGTGCCGTTCGTCTCGGACCCCATGTACACGGCCGACGAACTGACGGCGCACCACCTCGTGCCCCACCAGGGCCAGGCCGTCACCGCCGCGATCCTCCAGGCCGACCACGCCGAGTACCGTGAGCTGGCCTCCGCCGACCTGCCGGACGTCCGCGTCCTGGTCGACGGACGTCGTACGACCGACCC
Organism: Streptomyces sp. NPDC049970; assembly: GCF_040660235.1. Classification (NCBI taxonomy): domain Bacteria; kingdom Bacillati; phylum Actinomycetota; class Actinomycetes; order Kitasatosporales; family Streptomycetaceae; genus Streptomyces; species Streptomyces sp. NPDC049970. The sequence continues at coordinate 669,903 of NZ_JBFALP010000002.1, forward strand.
GGCCAACTGGGCGGGCGTGCGCCGCGTCGTCATCGGCGGCTGACCGCTTCGCAGCAACGGCCGGAGGCCCTCACCCGCTCGGGGTGAGGGCCTCCGCCGTGTGCGCCGCCGCCCGCGTCAGGAGGCGGCCCGCTCGGCACGGTCCCTGTCCGTGGCCCGGCGTGCCTCCTGCTCCAGACGTGCGCGCAGCCAGCGCTGCGAGGGGCGCTCCACCAGCCGGTGCAGCAGCCAGGCCGCCAGCAGGATGGCGCCAGTGGTGACCAGTAGCGTGGGCCAGGCACCGAGGGGCCCGTACAGGTTCCGGATCAGGGCCCAGCCGAGCTCTTCGTGAAGCAGGTACAGGGGATAGACGAGGGCGCCCAGGGTGGCGAATCCGGTCCAGCGGATCCGGTCGAGCCTGTGGAGCGCGACGGCGAGGACGAGCAGGTAGAAGACGGTGACCAGGGCCAGCGCGACGTAGGGCTGGCGGTCCATTCCTCGATCGTGGCGCAGTCCGTCGGCGTGCTCGACCAGATCGCTCTGCATGACCAGCCAGCTCGCGGCGAGCAGACCCCACAGCTTGAGGTCGGGGCCGAAGCGGTACATCAGGTACATCGCGATGCCGCCGACGAAGAGGGCGGTGTTGAGCGGCTGGGCGAAGATTCCGAGGACGGGGACCTGGTTGTCCTTCTGCTGGATCAGCACGCTCGCCAACAGCCAGAGCCAGCAGAACACACTGACACGTCGGTAGTCGAGCCCCTTCCAGACCACCAGCAGGAAGATCAGGTAGAAGGTGAGCTCGGCCCACAGCGTCCAGTACGCGCCCACCAGGTGCTGTGCGGACAGCGGGACCTGGAGCATGGTCAGGTTCGTCAGCGAGTCGCTGATGCTGGGGCCCGTGCGAGAGCCGTCAGGCAGCGTGCGCCAGACCACGAAGGCAGCGGCCGCGGAGAACCAGTACGCGGGAAACAACCGCAGGAACCTCGCGCGGACGAACTGTCCCGGGGTCCGGTCCCAGGCGGACAGGCAGATCACGAAGCCGCTGATGAGGAAGAAGAGCTGGACGCCGTAGGAGCCGTAGGAGGTCACCGGGAAGAGCCAGGGGAACAGCTCCTTGGGATTCACGCCCCAGTTCGCCTTCGTAGCGGCGTCAACCCCGGTGAAGTGAAAGGCGAGTACGGCGAGTGCCGCGACGACCCGCAGCGCGTCCAGGGCGTGCAGCCGCGGCGCGGGAGCCCTGGAGGGGGGCTCCTGCGCGGCCGGAGCGGCTGTTGCCTGCCGGCTCGGCGCCTGGACCTCGGTCTGGGGCATGTCGGCCTCGTCAGATTCGTACCGGGCACCTCAAGAGGGCGCCGTGCCCGGACATCCTAAGGAGCCTGCGGGGACGCAGGGACCAGGGCCCGGGACGACAGGCCGTCGCCGCTCACTCCACGGGTGTCCGCTGGGTCCGCTGGGCCGGGACCCCGACGGATTCCGCGACCGGCAGCAGCTGGTCGTAGAGCGGGCCGACGGTGCCCCAGTCCCAGCTGGAGATCGCCACTTCCGAGGCCTCGTGCCCGGCCTTGAGCCAGGACTCCTCGGTGTCGTTCACCGCGAGGATCCGTTCCGCGGCCTCCTGGGGCGTGGACACCACCCAGTCGCGGGGAAACAGCGAGTGGGCGCCGTGCGGCTTGTCCGCGAAGAACGGCCAGTCCCGGACCACCGGGACGGCGCCGCTCGCGGCCCCCTCCACCAGGCCGAGATGCCAGCTCTCCCGGATGGAGGTGCTGAGTATCAGCCCCACCTCGGTCAGCTCGGCGGGTACGTCGTCCGTGTGCCCGCTCATGTGCACGGCCCCGGCCGCGACCAGTGGGGCCAACTCCTCGGCGTACGCCGCGTGATAGCGGGCGAGGGCAGGACCTGCGTCCGGGTTCATCGGGCCGCCGATCAGGCGCAGCCGGTAACGGTCGTCCTTCCGTCGCAGGACGCGCAGCACCTCCAGGGCCCAACGGGGATCCTTGGCGACCTGGCCGACGCCGACGAGGCCGAGGGTGAAGCGTGCTTCGGGCTTCTTCGGAAGGGCGAAGCGGGTGAGGTCGACCGCGTTGTCGATGACATGCGTGGCCGGTGCGTCCGGCTCCCGCAGCCGGGGGAGCGTGGCGACGGCCAGATCCCGCAGGTGTTCGCTGACGAACACCAGGTCGTCGACGCGGGAGAAGTCCACCAGATGCGGCCAGTAGCTGAACGCCTCGAAGCTGTGCAGGCGTACGACCACCCTGGCCGTGCCGGGGTCGACGAGGGTCAGGAAGGCGGCGGCGGCCGTGCACCAGTCCACGAACACGACGTCCGCCCACTCCAGATGCGGACGCAGAGCCTCTTCCGTCCGGTCGGCGTAACCTCCCGACCGGACCCCGAGGCCGCAGGCGATCATCCGGCCCATGCCCTTGGCCAGCGGGGCCGTGACCGGGTCGGCCGCGGTGTTCAGAACGCGGACCTCGGTATCGGGGCGCTGCCGGTAACGGTCCATGACCGTCGGCAGGAAGTTGTCGTTGCCGCTGTGCACGAAGAGGAGCCGCAGCGGCCGGTTCTCCGGGGGCACCGCCGCCGGAGCCGAGCGCCCGCGCGGTGCCCGCAGGGCGCGCAGCGTCCGGCTGCGGCGCATCGGAGCCGTGAAGCGGGCCGGATCGGTGGCGAGGGGCGAGGTTGTCCCGTCGAGGTGCGCGACGCGGTGGAAGGCGAGTATCAGGGCCTTGGCAGCCGACGCCGCGGCAGCCTTGCGCCGGCCCGCCTTGTGGTGCTCGTCGGCGCACACCAGTTCAGCCGCGTAGGCCTGGGTCAGATGGCGGGGCGCATATCCCAGGCCCAGCCTCGCCTCGGCGGCCTCGGTCAGCACGTCGGCCCGGGTCCTGGAGTCCTGGATGCGATGACTCGCCACGCCTAGCACCCGCTCCGCGAGGACCGGGTTCTTGACGTGCGCCATCCGGTTGGTGGCCCAGCGTGCGATTCCGACCAGGCGGGTGTCGGAGAGGCGAGGTGTCTGCACAGCGAAGCTCCACGTTCGAGTCAGGAACCTGGACCGTACGGGCTCGGCACGGGTAACGGAAGAGTCGCTGCCCACCGACTCGGTGGGCTTGTGCCCTCCTCCGAGCGTGTTCGCCCCCAGGGTACGGGCACCGGGGCGGAACGTGCTGTGAGCCGTCGCTCAGACCGCCCTGGCGGTGCGTTCCACGAGCACACCGTCCGCCTCGTCGTGCAGGCTGCCCGTCTGCGGGCACTCCCAGACACCCGGCTCGTCGGTCCGCTCGACAAGCTTGACGCCGCTGCGGCCCACCCAGCCGATCCTGCGGGCGGGCACGCCGACGACCAGTCCGAAGTCCGGGACGTCCTTGGTCACCACCGCGCCGGCGGCGACCATGGCCCAGCGTCCGATGCGTACGGGGGCGACACAGACGGACCGCGCGCCGAGCGAGGCGCCCTCGGCGACCGTCACGCCCACGGCCTCCCAGTCCCCGCCGCGCTTCTGCTTGCCCTCGGGGTCGACGGAGCGAGGGTTGTGGTCGTTGGTGAGAACCACGGCGGGGCCGACGAAGACACCGTCCCCGAGCTCGGCCGGCTCGTAGACCAGGGCGTAGTTCTGGATCTTGACGTTGTCGCCGATCTGCACGCCGGTGCCGACGTACGCGCCACGGCCGATCACGCAGCCCGCGCCGAGCCTGGCGCCCTCGCGGATCTGGGCGAGCTCCCAGACGCTGCTGCCGTCCCCGATCTCGGCACTCTCGGAGACCTGGGCGGTGGGCTGGACCCTGTAGTTCACGTGCTGAGCCTTCCTGGCGGGCGGACTTGCCAGGAGAGCATACGAGTCCGGCGGCGCACGGCTCCCGTGGGTGGCCCGTGCCGCACGGCCGCGAGCGCCGTTCGCACCCTGCCGCGACGGGTACCCGTACCCCGAGCATGCCGTCCGGGCGCGGACCGTGGCCCAGGACCCGGTTTGACCCCCCGCACCCCCGCCCCGTAATCTTGACCCTCGGCGTGTTTCTGTGCGCCTACCCCCTGAGCACATCCCTCCCGGTGATCCGTCCCCGGGGGAGGCCGCTCATCCTTCCGGACTGTCGTGGGCTCCGGCCTGCGCGGGCGGCTGGCATCAGGGGATCCGTTCCGAGTGAGAGAGAGATCCGCGTGTACGCCATCGTGCGCAGCGGTGGTCGCCAGCACAAGGTTGCTGTCGGCGACATCGTTGAGGTTGACAAGATTTCCACCGCCAAGGTTGGCGACACGGTCGAGCTCTCGACCCTGCTCGTTGTCGACGGCGACGCCGTGACAAGCGACCCTTGGGTGCTGGACGGCATCAAGGTCCAGGCCGAGATCGTGGACCACCACAAGGGCGCGAAGATCGACATCCTTCGCTACAAGAACAAGACGGGTTACCGCCGTCGCCAGGGTCACCGCCAGCAGTACACGGCGATCAAGGTCACCGGTATCCCCGCGGCTGCGAAGTAAGGGACTGAGGAGACATGGCACACAAGAAGGGCGCATCGTCCACTCGGAACGGGCGCGATTCCAATGCTCAGCGGCTCGGCGTGAAGCGCTTCGGCGGTCAGGCCGTCAACGCCGGTGAGATCCTGGTCCGCCAGCGCGGCACCCACTTCCACCCGGGCACGGGCGTCGGCCGTGGCGGCGACGACACGCTGTTCGCGCTGACCGCCGGTGCGGTGGAGTTCGGTACCCACCGTGGCCGCAAGGTCGTGAACATCGTTCCCGTCGCTGCCTGAATCAGGCAACGGCGAGACGGCACAGCACCTTCCGAGGGCGGATCTCAGCTTTCCCGGTAACCGGGGAAGCGGGTCCGCCCTCGGCGCGTTACGACTAGAGACATTCCGTATTTTTCCGCTGTACCTGGAGGCACCAACCATGACCACCTTCGTGGACCGCGTCGAGCTGCATGCCGCCGCGGGTAACGGAGGCCACGGCGTGGCCTCCGTGCACCGTGAGAAGTTCAAGCCGCTGGGCGGTCCCGACGGGGGCAACGGCGGACGCGGCGGCGATGTGATCCTCGTCGTCGAGCAGTCCGTCACCACCCTGCTCGACTACCACCACCACCCTCACCGCAAGGCCACGAACGGCCAGCCCGGCGCCGGTGACAACCGCTCGGGCAAGGACGGCCAGGACCTGGTCCTGCCCGTCCCGGACGGCACCGTCGTCCTCGACAAGAACGGCGAAGTCCTCGCCGACCTGGTCGGTCAGGGCACCACCTTCGTCGCCGGCCAGGGTGGCCGCGGCGGTCTCGGCAACGCGGCGCTGGCCTCGGCCCGCCGCAAGGCGCCCGGCTTCGCGCTCCTCGGTGAGCCGGGGGAGAGCCGGGACATCGTCCTGGAGCTGAAGACCGTCGCCGACGTCGCACTCGTCGGCTACCCGAGCGCCGGCAAGTCCTCGCTGATCTCGGTGCTCTCCGCGGCGAAGCCGAAGATCGCGGACTACCCGTTCACCACCCTCGTCCCCAACCTGGGGGTCGTCACCGCCGGCTCCACCGTCTACACCATCGCCGATGTCCCGGGCCTGATCCCCGGCGCCAGCCAGGGCAAGGGACTCGGCCTCGAGTTCCTGCGCCACGTCGAGCGCTGCTCCGTCCTGGTGCACGTCCTGGACACCGCGACGCTGGAGTCGGACCGCGACCCGGTCTCCGACCTCGACATGATCGAGGAGGAGCTCCGTCTGTACGGCGGCCTCGAGAACCGCCCGCGCATCGTCGCCCTCAACAAGGTCGACATCCCGGACGGCCAGGACCTCGCCGACATCATCCGCCCCGACCTGGAGGCGCGCGGCTACCGCGTCTTCGAGGTCTCGGCCATCGCGCACAAGGGCCTCAACGACCTCAGCTACGCCCTCGCCGGGATCATCGCCGAGGCGCGGGCCACGAAGCCGAAGGAGGAGTCGACCCGGATCGTCATCCGGCCCAAGGCCGTGGACGACGCGGGCTTCACGGTCACCCTGGACGAGGACGGCATCTACCGCGTGCGCGGCGAGAAGCCCGAGCGCTGGATCCGGCAGACCGACTTCAACAACGACGAGGCCGTGGGCTACCTCGCCGACCGGCTGAACCGCCTCGGCGTCGAGGACGGGCTCCGCAAGGCGGGCGCCCAGGCCGGCGACGGCGTGGCCATCGGTGCCGAGGACAACGCCGTCGTCTTCGACTGGGAGCCGAGCATGGCAGCCGGTGCCGAGATGCTGGGCCGTCGCGGTGAGGACCACCGCCTGGAGGCTCCGCGCCCCGCCGCGCAGCGCCGCAGGGACCGTGAGACAGACCTGGACGACGCACAGCGCGAGTACGACGAGTTCGACCCCTTCTAGGGCGAAGCGGCCAGGTCCCGAACGGCCGTCCCCGCACCGGCGGGGGCGGCCGGATTCACAGAGAACTGCCAGGTAGCGGGCGGTATGGCGGCCGATGATGTGCGGATTGCGTAACTCGTCTGTGGAGTCCGTCACTCCGGCTCCGGGCCCGGCAGGGCGCAATCTGCCTGGCCAGGCGGTGAACTGCGGGTTTCCCACAGGCGAGCGGTGGTAAACGTCCGCCTTGCGAGACGGTCACGGAGAGTGCGACGATCCTGCTGTTCCCCCCTGTCGTCGCAAGGTAGGTCGTCTGTGTCTGTGCCGCCTGAAGCCAAGCCCCGGACCACAGCTGTCGTGCTCGCCGGTGGCACCGGTCAGCGCGTGGGTCTGGCGATCCCCAAGCAACTGCTGAAGATCGCCGGTAAGGCAGTCATCGAGCACACGCTGACCATCTTCGAGAACGCCGAGGACATCGACGATGTCATCGTGCTGATGGCGCCCGGTTTCGTGCCCGACGTCGAGAAGATCGTCGCCAAGGCCGGGCTGACCAAGGTCATCAGGGTCATCGAGGGTGGCAGCACCCGGAACGAGACCACCGAGCGAGCCATCGAGGCCCTCGGCGAAGGGCTCGCGGAGGGCGAGGACCGCAACGTCCTCTTCCATGACGCGGTCCGTCCGCTCCTGTCACAGCGGGTCATCAAGGACTGTGTCGAGGCCCTCGGCCGCTACCAGGCGGTCGACGTCGCCATCCCGTCCGCGGACACGATCATCGTCACCCGCACCCACGGCGACGACGGCGAGTTCATCACCGAGGTCCCGGACCGCTCCCGGCTGCGCCGCGGCCAGACCCCGCAGGCGTTCAAGCTCTCCACGATCCGCAAGGCCTACGCCGTCGCGGCCGGAGACCCGAACTTCCAGGCCACGGACGACTGTTCGGTCGTACTCCGCTACCTCCCCGACGTGCCGATCTACGTGGTCGCGGGCGACGAGTACAACATGAAGGTGACGCAGCCGGTCGACGTCTTCATCACCGACAAGCTCTTCCAGCTCGCCTCGACCGCCGCCCCGCGCCCCGCCGACGAGGCCGCCTACCGCGAACTGCTCTCGGACAAGACCCTGGTGGTCTTCGGCGGCTCGTACGGCATCGGTGCCGACATCGGGACGCTGGCCGAGCGGTACGGCGCCAAGGTGTACGCGCTGGGCCGCTCCACCACCGGCACGCACGTGGAGAACCCGGAGCACATCGACGACGCGCTCTCCAAGGCGTACGCGGAGACTGGCCGGATCGACTACGTCATCAACACCGCGGGCGTGCTGCGCATCGGCAAGCTGGCCGAGACGGACACCGCGACGATCCAGGAAGCGCTGAACGTCAACTACCTGGCCCCCGTGCAGATCGCCCGCGCCTCGTACAAGTACCTGGCGGAGACCAAGGGGCAGTTGCTGCTCTACACCTCCAGCAGCTACACCCGGGGACGCGCCGAGTACAGCCTCTACTCCTCCACCAAGGCCGCGATGGTGAACCTCACGCAGGCGCTGGCCGACGAGTGGGCGGGCGAGGGCGTCAGGGTGAACTGTGTGAACCCGGAGCGCACGGCGACCCCCATGCGCACCAAGGCGTTCGGCCAGGAGCCGGAGGGCTCGCTGCTCTCCTCCGAGGCCGTGGCGCGCACCTCGCTCGACGTGCTCCTGTCCGCGATGACGGGCCACGTCATCGACGTACGGCAGCAGGATCCGACGCGTGACGTGTCCGAAGCCTCGGGATTCGAGCAGGCGTTGGCCTCGGTTCTGGACCGTCAAGAAGATGTGTAATAATTCTTGACAAATGCACTTTTTACGGGCCTTTGTGTGCGCCATTCGGCGTGCGCAAAGGCCCGACTGCGTGAAGCCGCACCTTCACATTTCCCTCTATACGTGAAACAACCGGCACCCCCTGGAGCAGGTTCTTCGTGATTTCGACAGCCATTCGCCTGGCCCGTGTGGGCAGCCGGTCAGAACTGGCAGCGGCAATACTGATGACGCTGGGATATCCCTGCGTCATGATCGCCGCGCTTCTCCCCGACATCTGGTTCTTCGCGGCGGCCACGGCTGTCACGTACCTCGCGGACTTCTTCCTCCACCAGCGCGGCAGCTACCTGATCAACAGGCTGGGCAAGGTGCGGGCGGGGCTCTCCATCCGCTTCCTGCTCCGCCAGCTGATGATCATCCTGCTGCTGGCCCGGTTGGACCTCGCGGAGGAACCGCTCTTCTTCGCCGCGGTCGCCTGCTTCCTGGTCTTCTACGGCCTGCAGGCCCCGCACGGCGCGCTGACGACACTGATCCGGCTGCGCCGCACCCTGCCGATCGTCACCCGGAACGTGGACCTGCACGCCGTCCGCATCCCCGACGCGCCGCCGCGCGCACTGCTGCACCGCTCCAGCGAGAAGATGCTCCACCTCGACCTGCCCGCGGTGATCGGCGTCCTGATCGCAGCCGGCACCGGCGAGGACGTCATCGGGTACGTCGGCGCCGGAGTCACGCTGGTGCTGGCCGCCCTCTACAACGCCCTGCTGATCCCCTACCTGCGCCGGAACAGGCGGGCACCCTCCGCACCCGCGGTGCTGAAGGCCCTGGACACCTGGCTGGGCGAGTACCAGCCGACGGTCGTGCTCTACTTCTCCGGCTCCAACGAGTCCGCCTACCAGGGCAACATGTGGCTCGACACCATGGCCGCCGTCGAGGGGCGCCCGCTGATCGTCATGCGCGAGCGGAACCTCGTCGCGCAGCTCGCGGACACCTCCGTACCCGTGGTCTGCGTGCCCGCGGGCACGCACCTGATGAACCTCGACCTCTCCACCGTCCGGGTCTGCCTGTATCCGGCCAACGTCGGCAAGAACATCCACATGCTCCGCGTCCCGACCATGAAGCACGTCTTCATCGGCCACGGCGACAGCGACAAGCTGGCCAGCGTCAACCCGTTCTCCAAGGTGTACGACGAGGTGTGGACGGCCGGCCGCGCGGGCCGGGACCGCTACGCCCTGGCCGACGTCGGAATCCGTGACGAGGACATCGTCGAGGTCGGACGCCCGCAGCTGGCGCCCATCGAGAGCTGGACCGGCGCCACGAAGAACCCCGTCCCGACGGTGCTGTACGCCCCCACCTGGGAGGGCTGGGACGACAACCCGGGCAACACCTCGCTGCTGCTCGCCGGTGAGAACATCGTCCGCGGACTGCTCAGGGCCGAGAACCCGGTCCGGGTCATCTACAAGCCGCACCCCTTCACCGGCATCCGCAGCGCGAAGGCCAAGGCCGTCAACGCCCGGATCCAGGCGCTGCTCACCAAGGCCGCGCAGGAACGTGCCGCCGACCCGCGCTGGGTCAAGGAGGCCTCGGCCGCCGTGGCCGGACAGCGCGCGGCCAAGGCGGAGCTGGCCCGTGTCGAGGCCAGGCTGGCCGAGCTCGCGAAGCCCGGCCGCGGTGGCGGCGACGAGTCGGAGGAGTCGCGTGTCGCGCTCGCCGACCCGGCCCGCCAGGCGGAGACCGCCACCCTGCGGGCCGAGTGGAACGACGCCTACTGGCGTTCCTTCGGCTGGTGGGAGCACAAGACCGTGACCGGTGCTCAGCCCAAGCTGTACGACTGCTTCAACCAGTCCGACGCGATGGTTTCGGACATCTCCAGTGTCGTCTCCGACTTCATCGCGAGCGGCAAGCCGTACGCGGTCACCGACTCGGCCGAGCTCGGCGCTGACGAGTTCAGGCGGCAGAACACCGCCGTGCGGGCCGCCGTCATCCTCTCCAACGGTGCCGAGGAGATCGGCGGGCTGCTGGACGCCGTCGCCGCCCCGGCCGCCGACCCGCTGGCTGCGGCCCGTCACGAGCTGAAGAGCTACCTGCTGGGGCCGGACGAGCCGACCTCGATGGAGCAGTTCAACGCCGCGGTGCACGCGCTCGCGGCCAAGGCCGAGGCGCGCAACCTGGGCGTCGCGCAGCGTGTGGGGGAGCAGCAGGCCGCGCCGCTGCCCGATCCCGAGGCCGCGTCCAGCGGTGTCGGCGACGGTGCGGCGGAGCTCGTCGCCGAGGCGGAGGCGGCGGTGGACCCCGACGTACCGGCCACCTCGGAGGCCGACGCCGAGATCGGTGCGGGGCCCTCCACGATCCACTGACGGCCGCCAGCCGCACCTGAACGGCGGCGAACGCCGGATGTAATCCCGCTGTCACGTAGTTGTTCGAAAGTCGTCCGGTTGGCGACGCAACCTCTCCGACGGTCCGTCCGTCTCCTCCTCAGGGAGGGGAACGTACGGGCCGTTCGGCGTGTCCGTGCACAGAACGCGGTGGACCTCTGCGTTCTATCGTTTCTCCTGACAAATGCAGAAATGTGCGAACCGGGGAGAAATGAGCAGTAACGCAGTAGACGTCGACGTGCCGGATGTGACCGTCGTCATCGGTGCCTACGAGGCGATGCCGTACCTGATCCGCTGCCTGGACTCGGTCGCGGCGCAGACCCTCCCGGCCGGCCGCATCGAGATCGTCGCCGTCGACGACGGCTCCACGGACGGTACGGGGGAGTACCTGGAGGAGTTCGCGGCCCGGACCTCCATCGACATGCGTGTCGTCCGCCAGGAGAACTCCGGCGGTCCCAGCGGCCCCCGCAACGTCGGTCTCGGGCTCGCCCGCGGCCGGTACGTCTTCTTCCTCGACGCGGACGACTACTTCGGCGAGGAGGCCCTCGAACGGATGGTCGCGATGGGCGACCGGGCCGGTACGGACGTGGTGCTGGGCAAGGTCGTCGGAGTCAACCGCGGTGCCGCGAAGTCGATGTGGAAGAAGACGGCCGAGCGGGCCGATCTCTACTCCTCCAACATCAAGTTCACCCTGAGCGCCCAGAAGCTGTTCCGGCGCGACCTGCTCGTGCGGCTCGGGATGCGCTTCGACGAGGAGCTCAGGACGGGTGAGGACGCGCTCTTCACCATGGAGGCGTACCTGAGGGGCGCGGGCGTCTCCGTAGTGGCCGACTACACCTGCTACTACCTGGTGGGCCGGGACGACGGCAAGCACGTGACGAAGAGCGGCAGCTACCGGCTGCGCTTCGACTCTGCCCGGGCGCTCATGGCCCTGATCGCCACGCACGTCCCGCCCGGCCCGAAGCGGGACGCCCTCATGGTCCGGCCGTTCGTCATCACCCTCCTCCCGCAGTTCGGTCCCGTGCTGCTGCGCCAGTCCGACGAGGTGCGGCAGGAGAAGATGGAACTGGCCGCCCCTCTGGTCAAGGCCTACTGGTCGGCGGGGCTGGGCCGCCGCCTCAAGGTCCACGAGCGGCTGCGCCTCATCTGCCTGTCGATGGGCAGGCTCGACCTGCTGCTGGACATCCTGCGGTTCATGAAGGACGAGAAGAAGCCCAGGAGGGTCCGCAAGGGGCTCCGGGGCCGGCTGTACCTCGTCTACCCCCACTTCGGCGAGAGCCTGCCGTACTCCGCGTACGAGCTCACCGTGACCGAATGGATCGGCGGCAAGCGGGTCGAGGTGCCGGGGCGCCAGTCCACTGCCGCCTTCGCTCGCCGCCTGGTCGGCAAGGCGCGCAGGACCGCCCGGGCCACCCTGCACGTGCCGCGGCGGGCCCACAAGGTCTGAGGCGGTGCGCGCCGCGGCAGCGGACTGTCACTCCCTACTGCTCGGGGCGCAGCAGCCGTCGGACCGGACGTCCCACCACGCGCCGGGCGCGGCGGTAGGCGGAGGGCCATGCCGCCGAGCCCTCACCGGCCTGCACCTTGAAGGCGACATGACCGGCCTTCGCCTCGAGCTGGCCGCGCAGCAGCGCGTTCTGCGAGGCCAGCTCGTCCATCCGGCTCTGCATCCAGCTGAAGCGGCTGCTCATGGAGTCGGGATCGGTGTCGGTCCACGGGCGCACGGCCGGCGGGAGGGCGAGCTTGGAGAGCTGCGCGTCGAAGGCCGCGCCGCCGTCACCGTGGTGGAAGGTGTTCTCCAGCCCGTTCTTCTCCATGAAGCCGGTGAAGCGCAGGAACCGTTCCTTGTGGCCGTTCACGAGTTCGCCGAAGTCGGCCGCCTCGTACAGCTCCGCGGGGTCGATGTTCCTGGGCGTCTCGGAGATCTTGCGGTGCGGTATGCCGAAGTACCGGCAGAGCTCCAGCGTCCGGGAGTCGCTGCAGAGCACGGTGCTCGGGACACCGGCCAGCAGCGCCGCGATGTTGCCGTGGATGCGCGAGCCGAACGAGAAGTCGAACGCGCGTAGCTCGTCGATCCAGGTGGCCGGGTCCACATAGAGCCGGACCTTGCCCTCGCGGTACATCGGGTGGGACGGATGGGTCGGCATCGAGGTCTGGGCGCCGATCGGGTTCCCCGTCTCGCGCCAGTGCAGCAGCTGTGCCTCGAGGAGGTTCTGCCCGACGAACCGCAGGTGCGGATAGCGCTCGTGGGCCTGCCGGATGATGGCGTCGAGACCGTGCGAACGCACGGCGCTGTGCGAGCCGTTCACCGAGATGCGGGATTCCGCGGTCAGCGACTCCGACTTCTTCTCGAGCTGGAACGTGTCGCCGTTCATGAACATGGAGGGGCAGCCGATGACCTCCACGTCACGGAAGCCCATGCTCTTCAGGTACTGCTCGGTGAACTCTCCCCGCACCCCGATGGACGCGCTGCGGTTGAGCACCTCGGTGACGAATTCCCTGACGGTCGGCTCCATCGCCTTCAACCGGGACGCGTCGTACTTCAGATCGGCCTGCGCGCCGACACCCAGCACGACCACGGGGATGCGCAGCTTCTTGATCAGCTGCGTCATCCGCTTCAGAGGCCGCTCGAAGGTCGGACGAAAGGCGTTGGCCAGGGGTACGACGAACACGTCGAACTCCTCGTTGATGCGACCTGCCGCCGACGGATCCGTACGGATGCCGTTGGAGAAGACCTCCGCCCGCGGCGTTGTAAGGATCTTGTGCGACGCGTCGCTGAAGATCAGGTTGCCCGCGTTGGTGGCGAAGACGTCTCTGTCGAGGGACTGTTCGAGCGAGGCCACGTCGAAGGGGCTTTTGCCTGATCGGAGAAGAATGCGCCGTTGGCGGGTGGGTTCATCAGTCACGTAAAAGAGGGTAGCCCGATGAACGGTCCGTGGAGATTACGTAAATGACTCTATTCGTGGGCATGTCGGAACGAGAAGGCGAGTCCCCGGACCGAAGTGGATCCCTGCTGTGACAGCAGTTGAGACGACTCGGTGCAGGTCCCGCCCCTCGCGTAGATTGAGGGGAACCGCGCAGGACGACGTGATGGGGACGGGCGTACGTGTCAGGGGCAAGGGAATCCGAAGGCGCACTCCGTTCACCCTCCGGTGAGGACACGGGGCCGAGGCCGGACGTGACGGGGGCCCGCAGGATCGTCGTCAAGGTCGGATCGTCCTCGCTCACCACGGCCGCGGGCGGTCTCGACGCCGACCGGGTCGACGCGCTGGTCGACGCGCTCGCCAAGGTCAGGAGCGGCGGGGAGCGTGAGGTCGTCCTCGTCTCCAGCGGCGCCATCGCGGCCGGGCTGGCCCCACTCGGACTCGTCCGCAGGCCCAAGGACCTGGCGCGCCAGCAGGCCGCCGCAAGTGTGGGTCAGGGGCTGCTCGTCGCCCGCTACACCGCGTCCTTCGCCCGCTACGGCGTCCGGGTCGGGCAGGTACTGCTCACCTCCGACGACACGAGCCGGCGGGCCCACTACCGCAACGCCTACAGCACGCTCGACCAACTCCTGGAGATGGGCGCACTCCCCGTAGTCAACGAGAACGACACGGTGGCCACCGACGAGATCAGGTTCGGTGACAACGACCGGCTCGCCGCGCTCGTCGCCCATCTCGTCCACGCCGACCTCCTCGTCCTCCTCTCCGACGTCGACGGCCTCTACGACGGGGACCCGAGCACGCCGGGCACCTCCCGTGTCGCGGAGGTGAGCGGGCCGGCAGACCTGGACGGCATCGTCATCGGCAGCGCGGGCAGGTCCGGCGTCGGCACCGGAGGGATGGTCACCAAGGTCGAGGCCGCGCGGATCGCGACTGCCGCCGGAATCCCGGTGGTACTCACGTCCGCCAGTCGGGTGGCCGACGCCCTCGCGGGGCGGGACACCGGCACGTACTTCCACCGCACGGGGCGCCGTTCGGCCGACCGGCTGCTCTGGCTGGCCCACGCCTCGACCCCCCAGGGAGCCCTCATCCTCGACGAAGGCGCGGTGCGCGCCGTCGTCGAACGCCGCACGTCCCTGCTGCCCGCCGGGATCAGCGGGGTCGAGGGAGAGTTCTCCGCGGGTGACCCGGTCGAGCTCCGCGACCCCGCCGGCCGTGCGGTCGCCCGTGGCCTCGTCAACTTCGACGCGAAGGAGATCCCCCAGTTGCTCGGCAGGTCCACCCGCGACCTCGCGCGAGAGCTGGGCCCCGCCTACGAGCGGGAGGTCGTACACAGGGACGATCTCGTCGTCCTGATGCCCCACCCGGGCACCTGAATCGGCTGAAAGTCCAGCCTTCGGGCGGAGACCTTCACGAAAACCGCCCCATACCCCGCTCCGGGCTGGTCAACTTTGTCACGGGGACACAAAGGGGTAAGTGCAGCTACGCATTCACAGGAGGCCGCCGGTGAGACGACCGCGCCCGGGGGCGTTCCCCCGCGGGACGGGCAGCCGCGCTCTGACCAGCGTCGGAGCGGGAGCCGACTTCGCCGACGCGCCCGCCGACCGGACCACCGAGCAGGAACCGGTGGTGACGGACGGCGGACGGAACGTCTCCAGGCTGTGGCACATCACCCTCAGCGTCTCCGGCCGCGAGACGCCGCTGAGCGAGGTCAGACGCGGACTGGAACAGCTTGCGCACGACCACCCCTTTCTGCTGACCAGCAGGTATGCCAACGACCACGCCGAGGTCCGTTACTGGGAGGAGGCCCGGGACCTCCACGACGCCGCGGCGGTGGCGCTGCGGCTGTGGGGCGAGCACCGTTCCAGTGCCGGGCTCCCACCCTGGGAGATCGTCGGCCTGGAGGTCATCGACCGGCAGACGTACCACCTGCGGGTCGCCGAGGGGTACGGTCCGCCACCGGCGGCTCCGGTCGGGGTGCACCCGTACTGACCGGGCATACCGGACCGGGTGCACGGGCACCGGGACGCCCGTCTCGCATCACGGGATACGTGACGGACGCCCTCGGTGTGCGCACTACCCTGCGGGCATGACCACGCTTTCGCCGTACGACAACATGTCCCCGGTCGCCCAGGCCGCCTACCGGGCACGCGCCGCCGCCGACGACATCGCGCCACTCCCGCGCGCGGCGAAGGACGACGCGCTGCTGGCGATCGCGGACGCGCTCGAGGTACGCACCAGCGAGATCGTCGAGGCCAACGCCGAAGACGTCGCCCGGGCCCGGGAGGCCGGGACGAGCGAGTCCGTCGTCGACCGGCTCACGCTCACCCCGGAGCGGATCCGCGCGATCGCCGCGGACGCCCGCGACGTGGCCGCACTGCCCGATCCGGTCGGCGAAGTGGTCCGGGGCTCCACCCTTCCCAACGGCATCGACCTGCGTCAGGTCCGGGTGCCGCTCGGGGTGGTCGGCATCATCTACGAGGCCCGGCCCAACGTGACGGTCGACGCGGCCGCGCTCTGTCTGAAGTCGGGCAACGCGGTGCTCCTGCGCGGCTCGTCCTCGGCGTACGCCTCGAACAGCGCGCTCGTACGGGTGCTCCGTGACGCGGTGGGCGGGTCCGGCCTCCCGGCGGACGCGGTGCAGCTGGTGCCGGGGGAGAACCGCGACTCCGTGCGCGAACTGATGCGGGCCCGCGGGCTGGTCGACGTGCTGATCCCGCGCGGCGGCGCCTCCCTGATCCGCACGGTCGTGGAGGAGTCGACCGTGCCCGTCATCGAGACCGGCACCGGCAACTGCCACGTGTACGTCGACGCGCAGACCGACCTCGCCATGGCCGTCGAGATCCTGGTCAACTCCAAGGCGCAGCGCCCGAGCGTGTGCAACGCCGCCGAGACCCTCCTGGTCCACAAGGACATCGCAGAGGAGTTCCTGCCCTTGGCCCTGGACGCGCTGGGCGCGGCCGGCGTGACGGTGCACGGCGACGAGCGGGTGCTGGCGTACGCCGAGGGATCGAAGGCCACCGTGGTGCCGGCGACCCCGGAGGACTGGGAGACCGAGTACCTCTCCTACGACATCGCGGCAGCCGTCGTGGAATCACTGGAGGGGGCCGTGGCGCACATCCGGCTCTGGTCCTCCGGCCATACCGAGGCGATCGTCACCACCTCGCAGGCGGCGGCCCGCCGGTTCACCCAATTGGTGGATTCCACGACGGTCACCGTGAACGCGTCCACGCGGTTCACGGACGGGGGTCAGTTCGGGTTCGGGGCCGAGATCGGCATCTCCACGCAGAAGCTGCACGCCCGTGGCCCCATGGGGCTGCCGGAGCTCACGTCGACGAAGTACATCGTCACCGGCGACGGCCACATCAGGTAGCCGCACTCCATACGGCGGGGCGGGTGATTTTGTGGGCTCTCTGCCCAAAACGCCCCGCCGCGGCTACGCTGAATCCGTGCCGGACGACGTGGGGGGCAGGCCGTTTCCGGACGGCCGCGAGCCAGACGACGACCGCGGGGGCGCGGACGAGGACTTCGCCTCCGTGGTGTTCGACGAGGACTTCGTGCGATCCGCCGAGATCCATGAGCCCACCGCGGTGGAGCGCCTCCTCGCAGCCGCGCAGGCCCGCGCCGAGGCGGAGGCGAGCAGGGCGCGTTCGGGCGGCGGCGCCATGGACGACGATCTCTACGACGACGGCTACGGGCCGGACGGCGCGTACGGCCGCGAGAGGGCCTTCGGCGGATTCGGTGATCCGGATGACCCGGACGGCGCCCACGAAGACCCAGGTGGCCCCTACGGGCCCCACGGCGGCGCCCTGCGCCCCTACCGCGGTACGGCGCGGTGGCACAGGCCGGTCGCTTGGCTGCTCGCCCTGCTGATGGGCATCGGGATGGTGGCGCTGGCCTTCAGCGCCGTCTACCGCGGTGCGGCGAACAACCGGCAGGACCAGGTGCCGCCCCCGGCGACGAGCGGCGTGGACAAACCGGGGTCGGGGCCTGGCCCCTCTGCCTCTGCCTCGCCCTCGACGTCTGCCTTGCCCTCGACCGCCGCCGACCGCTCCCGCGCGGCTGTCTCCGCCGTCCCGCCCACCCCCTGAACTCCGAGCGCGGCGGGACCGGTCTGCGGGTGCCGCGCCACCAGGTGCGGCCCGCTCGGCGCGGCCGGGATGCGGCCGACCGGGATGATGCCTGTGCGCGCCGCCGGCATGTCGGGTGCCTGGGAACAGCCTGTGTGTGGCGTGCGTGGGGCTGCCGTGTGGAGCGCGGTGCGGTGGCCGGTGTGCCGGGATACGTGGGACGGCCCAACGCCGCTCACCGCGGCCGGGCGCGGGTCACACCCCGGCCGGGCACGGGGTAGCCGGGCGTCTGCCTGCGCGCGGCCGGACCGTGAGCCCGGTGGCGTAACAGCGGGGCTTCCGACTGCGCTCCCACCTGCGGGGCGTTTACCTTGATGAGGATCGACCCAATCTGAAGGTATGACCCTGTGACCCCTCCTCCCGTCCCCGTCTCCGGGGAGAGGGCCATGCGTCGAACCCGTGACGGACAGGTCCGCCCGCAGCCGCCCGGCTGAGGCGGGTCCCCACCGCTCGCCGCCGGTGGCGCGGAGATCGGGAGAAGCCATGAGAGGCCGTGGAGAACCGCCGGAAGGGCCGCCCGAGAACCCTTCGGGCGGGGACGACGAGTACCGCTCCCTCGTCTTCGACGAATCGTTTGTGCGCGCAGCCCGGCTGCAGGAGCTCTCTGCCCGGGAGCGCATGGGCGAACCGGCTCGCGCCGTACGCTCCCGCCCCGGCCGGGTCACCCGACGGCACCGCTCCAGGGCCGGCATCACTCTCGTCGTGCTGATCGCCCTGGCCTTCGCCACCGCCGTCTACATGGGCTTCCGCAACCCCTACCCGACCCCCGTGGCACGGCGGGCGGAACCACTGCAGACGACCGTCGTCCCGCTCGCCCCCCAGGGTCCGGTACCCGGCGGGACCACCGAGACGCTCCTCGACGACGGCCCGGCCGCGGGATTCCGGACGGGTGCCTCGGGGATCAACCTCCCGGGTGTACGGCGGACGAAGAACTTCTCGGAGAGCCAGGTGACCATCGCCCTGACCACGGTCAAGGACTACCTGGTGGGATCCTCGCTCGACCCCGACGTGCTCACCGGCGGAGTCGTCCGGCCGGTCGGGCGACTCCTCGACCCGGACCAGACGGCCCAGTTCGACCGGAGCGTGGACTCACCGTCCGACGACGGCGAGCACATGGCGACCGGCTGGCTGGTGCGCTTCGACCCCGCCGAGGTGGCACTGGCGGACCCCGAGATCCGCGTCCAGGGCACCTTCGCCTACGCGGAGGCGGGGGCGGACACCCTGGAGGTGGTGTCCGACCACACCTTCACGTACATGCTGCGTCCCGCCGTGTCCGGCCCCCACCGGGCCGACGAAGCCTCGATGTTCACCGTGCGCCGCGTGCTGCGCTTCCTTCTCGACCGGGAGGACATCAGGCTCCACCGGCTCGAGGTCCGCAGCGCCTACGTCCAGGCCGGCCCGCAGTCCTGCTCCGCCGACATGGCAGGGACCTTCCGCCCGCTCCTCGCGGGCGAGCGGGCGGACACCCGGGGGCCGGCCGGGACCGATCCCTACGCCACGGGAGTGCCCAAAGCGGCACTCTGCGGCGCTCTGGTGGTCAGCTCCCGGTCCCCGGACCCTCTTCGGGGTCCGGACGCCGCCAGGTCCCCTCCGAGCCGTCCGTAGTGTCCGAGGCGGTGCCCCCGCTCTTCCCGGCGGCACCGGCGCCGCCCGTGCCCCCACCGGCCGTTCCGGTGAATCTGTCCCGGAGCTTGCCGCCGAGATCGCCGGCGCCACCCGCGATGTCACCGACGAGCTTCATCAGTGGATCCTTGCTGGTGCGCACCGTGTCCGCGTAGTGGGCGGCGGACTCCCGGAAGGAGTCCGTCACCGAGGCGTCCTTGTCCTCGTCGCGCCGGGGGTAGTGGCCGTCCATGACGCGCTGGTAATCCCGCGTCTCCGACCACTTCTTGAGCTCTGCCGCCCGCACCGTGGTGAACGGGTGCGTCCGGGGCAGCACGTTGAGGATCTTGAGCACGGAGTCGCGCAGGTCGCCGCCCTTCTCGTACTCGTCGGCCTGGGCGAGGAAGGCGTCCACGTTCATCTCGTGGAGGTGGTTGCCGCCCGCGATCTTCATCAGGCCGCGCATCGACGCACGCAGGTCCTGGCCCACCAGCAACCCGGCCCGGTCGGCGGACAGCTCCGACTTGCGGAACCACTCGCGCAGCGCCGTCACGATCGCCATGATCGCTACGTTGCCCAGGGGGATCCACGCCACCTTGAGCGCGAGATTGGTGAGGAAGAGCAATATCGTGCGGTAGACCGCGTGACCCGACAGGGCGTGGCCCACCTCGTGGCCCACGACCGCGCGCATCTCCTCCTCGTCGAGAAGCTCCACCAGCCCGGTCGTCACCACGATGATCGGCTCGTCTAGACCGATGCACATGGCGTTGGGCTGCGGATCCTGGCTGACGTACATCGGCGGGACCTTCTTCAGGTCCAGGATGTAACAGGCGTCCCGCAGCATGTCGTTGAGGTGCGCGAACTGGGCGTCGCTCACCCGGACGGAGTCCGACAGGAAGAGCAGCCGCAGGCTGCGCTCGGGCAGCAGGGCGCTGAGTGCCTTGAAGACCGTGTCGAAGCCACTCAGCCTGCGCAGGGCCACCAGGGCCGAGCGGTCCGCCGGGTGCTCGTAGGCCCGGGACGAGATGCCCGGGAATCGCTTGCGCTGCCTGCTCGGCACGTCATCGTGGCCGGTGTCGGTCATGGATGCCCCCTGTTTCGTACGAGACGTCTCTCGTCCCCCTGACAAAAGCCAGCGTATGTGCTGGCGCTACGGTGTGCGGGGGGCTGTGGATAACTTTGAGGAGCGCCCGGAATGCCGCACACCGCCGTACTGCTCGCCGCCGTGTCCGAGGACCAGGGGCCGGGCAACACGCTCCGTGTCGTGCTCCTGGTCTCGCTCGTCGGAGCAGCCCTGCTCGCCTGGTTCCTGCTGCGCGGATACCGCAACGACGACAACAACGACTGAGTCGGCGTGAGCGTGCCCGCGGCGCCCGCATACGATGTGCGCGACGTCTCCCTCCAGATTCCCGATGGATAGGTCCCGCAGAAGATGAGCCTCTCGAGCACCGCGCACCAGCTGGTCACCCTCGCCGCCGAAGGCGAGCAGGGTGGGAACCACGAAAGCCTCAGCCCGTACCTCACCGGTGGCGGCGCGTTCGTCGTGCTGCTCCTCCTGCTGTGGATCACCACCCGCTTCAACCGAGACCGCTGAGGCAGAGGCGAACAGCTGTGCCAGTAGGGTCTGCACGCATGGGAGAGCAGGAAGTGCCTACCGGCCGCGGCAAGCGCCGACTCGGCGTGATGGGCGGGACTTTCGACCCGATTCATCACGGACACCTGGTGGCGGCCAGTGAAGTGGCCGCCCATTTCCATCTCGACGAGGTCGTCTTCGTCCCGACCGGACAGCCGTGGCAGAAGAGCCACAAGCAGGTCTCCCCGGCCGAGGACCGATACCTCATGACGGTCATCGCCACCGCGTCCAACCCGCAGTTCTCGGTGAGCCGCAGCGACATCGACCGTGGCGGTCCGACGTACACGATCGATACGCTGAGGGACCTGCGCAGGGTCCACGGCGACGCGGACCTCTTCTTCATCACCGGCGCCGACGCACTGTCCCAGATCCTCACCTGGCGGGACGCCGAGGAGCTCTTCTCGCTCTCCCACTTCATCGGTGTGACCCGGCCGGGTCACGTGCTGACCGACGACGGACTTCCCGAGGGCGGCGTCTCGCTGGTGGAGGTGCCCGCACTGGCGATCTCGTCCACGGACTGCCGCGCCAGGGTCGCGCAGGGCGAGCCGGTCTGGTATCTCGTGCCGGACGGCGTCGTCCGCTACATCGACAAGCGCCAGCTGTACCGCGGCGAATGAGCCACGGAGAGGGGCACCTGTGACCGACCGACAGAACCCGTACGACCCGTACTACCAGCAACAGCCGCAGATCATCGGCTATGACGAGTACGGGCAGCCGGTCTATCAGCAGCAGGGGCAGCAGGGGCAGCAGGGGCAGCAGGAACAACAGCAGTACGACCCGTACACCCAGCAGCAGCCCGGGCAGCCTCAGCAGGGCTACGGCTACGACCCGTACGCCGCCGGTACGCAGCAGCAGTACGACCCGTACGCCGCCCAGTACACCCAGCAGGAGCAGCCGGCCCAGCAGGGGCAGGGGCAGGGATACGGGTACGGCTACGGCGCATACGGCTACGACACCGGCCGGCAGCCCGCCGTCGACGACTCCACCCAGCAGTGGGCCGCCGCCCCCGCCCAGGCCGTCACCCCTGCCCCGTCACCCCCGGCAGCCGCTGCGGCACCGCCGTTTCCGGAGCAGCGCCGCGAGCCCGAGCCGCAGGCCGACACCTCAGCCGTCTCGGGCCCGCGCCGCGCCGACGGCGAGCCGGGCACCGAGCAGTTCGCGTTCATCGAGGAGCCCGACGAGGACTCCGAGGACGTCATCGACTGGCTGAAGTTCACCGAGAGCCGCAGCGAGCGGCGCGAGGAGGCACGCCGGCGCGGGCACAACCGGATGATTGCGCTGATAGTCGTCGTGGCCCTCGTGGTCGTCGGCGGTGCGGGCTACCTCTGGTTCGCCGGAAAGATCCCGGGAGTCGCGGGCAAGGACCAGCAGAGTGCCGCGGCGACGGGTCCGCAGAAGAGGGACGTCATAGTCGTCCATCTGCACAACACCAAGAAGGGCGGGACCTCCACGGCGCTGCTCGTCGACAACGTCACCACCGGACAGGGGACCACGGTCCTGCTGCCCAACTCGCTCGCCGTGGCCGGGGACGACGGTTCCACCACCACCCTCGGGAAGTCCGTCGACGACGACGGGTCCACCGGTACCCGCGAGGCGATCGACACACTGCTCGGCACCAGCATCAGCGGGACCTGGCGGCTCGACACCCCCTATCTCGAGAACCTCGTCGAGCTGGTGGGCAACATCGAGGTCGACACCGACACGGCCGTACCCGCCACCGAGAAGGGCGCCGCGCCCCTGGTGAACAAGGGCGAGGCCCAGACCCTGAGCGGCCAGATGGCCGTCGCGTACGCCACCTACCAGGGGCCGGGGGAGTCCGAGGCCAAGCAGCTCACCCGCTTCGGTCAGGTCATGCGGAGCGTCCTGCGCAAGCTGTCGGAGGACCCAAAGGCCGCGACGCTCACCATCGAGACGCTGGCGCAGATCCTCGACCCCTCCCTGCCGGAGCGGGACCTGGGCGCCTCGCTGGCGAAGCTCGCCGGACACGCCAAGGTCGGTGACTACAAGACGGAGGTGCTCCCGGTCCAGGAGGACGGCACCCTCACGGAGAGTGCCACCGAGAGCGTCGTCAAGGACGTCCTGGGCGGCAAGGTGAAGGCCCCGGACCAGGGCGCCGCGGTACGCGTCGGGATCAAGAACGCCACGGGCAGCACCCGCGGCACGGAGAGCGCCAGGGTCCAGCTGGTCAACGGCGGCTACGCCTTCGTCGACAGCGGCAAGGCGGGTACGGCGGTGTCGTCCTCGGTGGTCTACGGGACACCGGAGGAAAAGGCCAAGGCGGTCGAGGTCGCGAAGACCCTGGGCCTGCCCGACAGCGCCGTGCAGAAGGGCAAGCCCGCCGCGAACGCCGACGTGTCCGTCGTACTCGGACAGAACTACAAGATCCCGGAGTAGACGTCGTCAGGGCTGTCGGCGGTCCGTGAGACCCTAGGGGTTGATCTGACCGCCGACGAAAGCCTGCATGTGACCGCCACGGACCGCTCCATCGAGCTCATCAACGCCGCTGCCCAGGCGGCAGCCGACCGGCTCGCGCACGACATCATCGCCTACGACGTCAGCGACGTCCTGTCGATCACCGACGCCTTCCTCGTGGCCTCGGCTCCCAACGACCGCCAGGTCAAGTCGATCGTCGACGAGATCGAGGAGCGGCTGCAGGCGGAGCTCGGCGCCAAGCCGGTACGCCGCGAGGGCGACCGCGACGCACGCTGGATCCTGCTCGACTACGTCGACATCGTGATCCACGTCCAGCACAGCGAGGAGCGCGTGTTCTACGCACTCGAGCGACTGTGGAAGGACTGCCCCGAGATCGCCCTTCCCGAGGACGCGCTCAAGACCCGGGGCAAGGCCGAGGAGCACGCCCAGCTCAACGGTCGCGCGGAAGGTGAGCAGAGCTGAACAGCAGCGGAAGCGGCCGCGGCCGCAGGATCGTCCTCTGGCGTCACGGTCAGACGGCGTGGAACCTGGAGCGGCGATTCCAGGGCTCCACGGACATCGAGCTGACCGAGGCCGGCGTCGGGCAGGCCCGCCGGGCCGCCCGGCTGCTCGCCTCGCTCCAGCCGGACGCGATCGTGGCGTCCGACCTGCGCCGTGCCGCGGCCACGGCCGCCGAGCTCGGCTCGGTCACCGGCCTCGCCGTCGCACATGACTCGGCACTGCGCGAGACGTACGCGGGCTCCTGGCAGGGGCTCACGCACGAGGAGATCATCGAGCAGTACGCCGAGCAGTACGCCGCGTGGAAGCGCGGCGAACCCGTGCGCCGGGGCGGTGGCGAACTGGAGACCGAGGTGGCCGACCGGGCCGCTCCCGTCGTCCTGGACCACGTCGGCAAGCTGCCCGACGCGGGCACGCTCGTCGTGGTGAGCCACGGTGGCACGATCCGGACGACCATCGGCCGTCTGCTCGGACTCGAGGCCCTCCATTGGGAAGGGCTCGGAGGACTCTCCAACTGCTGTTGGTCCGTGCTGGGCGAGGGTGCGCGCGGCTGGCGCCTGCTCGAACACAACGCCGGAACGCTCCCCGAACCGGTGCTCGGGGACGACGACTAGCAGGTGCCGGGGAGCCATCCGCGGGTGGCAGGGACCGGATTTCACTTTCCGGCTGGTCGCAGGCTAAAGTTCCTCTTGTTCGCAGCGCGGAAACGCAGGGAAACACAGCGGACAGCGGGGCTATAGCTCAGTTGGTAGAGCGCCTGCATGGCATGCAGGAGGTCAGGAGTTCAATTCTCCTTAGCTCCACAGTCAAGATCTCGTCCCCGGCAGGGGGCGGGATCTTTTTTTTACCGTCACGCGGGGACGGCGACGGCACCCTGCGGGGGCAACTCCGCAACTGCCTTGCACGGCTGGGCACTAGGGGCGACAGGGCGCCCGGGGTCCTCCTCGCCGACATGTCGGCCGGTCCGGTGCCCTTCCTTCAGGCCAAAGGCGGGCGGTGGGGCCGTCGTCGGGCTGACCCCCTTGCGAGGCCATGGCAGAATCGGAGCGCCGGAGGGGGCGACGGACCGATCGGGAGGGAGCGCGATGCCTGAGAGCCGCGTACGGGTCCCGGACCTGCCTCTTGCCCCCGTCGCGACCCGTGACCGCATCGCGGCCGGCGGATCCGTCACCCATCGGATGAACTCCTTCGCGTGCACGGCCTGCGGCCACAGTCGGAGCTGACCGTATGGGTGCACACAGGCGGAAGTGCGACTGGTGCGGCAGCGGTACGCCCATCGTCAGGGACATGGACCCCGTCAACGCCGAGTTCCAGTACTGGTGCGAGGAGTGCGCGCAGGCGCTGATCATAAAAGGCGACGCCATCGAGACGTACCGGGAGCTCGAGGGGGAACCCATCTACGGGCGGCTCCTGGAGGAGCACTGCACCCTCAAACGGTTCTACTCCTTCGCCACCGCCTGACGAGGGCCGGCCGGAGCCGACCGGGCCCCAGGAGCCCAGCATGATCCGAACGAGAGGCCCCAGCCCGGCCGGAAACGATTTTTGATGGGCCGGGGGGACCGTGTAATGTTCTCGATGTCGCCAGGGAAACCGGGTGGCGGACAACACGGGGCTATAGCTCAGTTGGTAGAGCGCCTGCATGGCATGCAGGAGGTCAGGAGTTCAATTCTCCTTAGCTCCACAGTGAAGAAGCGGGTCATCCTCATCGGGTGACCCGCTTCTCGTCGTGCCGCTCGTCCCGCTCTCGCCGGGCAGGAGCCGCCGGTCAGTTCCGGCCGCCGCCGAGAGCCTTGCGCGGTGCGCTGCGGGGCAGCGCGGGGCGTTCGGCCGGGGCCGCCTGTTCGATGCGCAGCGCGAGCGCCGGGCAGCGGCGTACGGCGCGCTGGGCCCGGCCCCGCAGGTGCATCGGAACGGCGGCGTCCGCGAGTGCGGGGTAGCCGTCGGCACCCAGCCTGATCAGCTCGGGGACGATGTCCGCGCAGAGGCCGTGCCCCTGGCAGAGCGTCCAGTCCACGGCGAGCTTCTCACCGCTCGGGATGGACTCCTCCAGGTTCTCGTAGCCAGGGGCGGGCAGCGGCAGCACCCCGAGTGTTTCCCGCCCGCAGCTCCCGTCCAGGACGTGCGCGGCGAGGTCGTCCGTGAACGCGGAGAGGGTGGATGCCAGGAAGCGTGCCGATCCGTCGGGATGCTTGCAGGCGCCGCGGCCCTTCACGGCCTGGGTGACCTCGCGCAACGCCTCCAGCGCCGCGGGACCGCCACCGTTCAGGACGTCCGAGAGTCCGCCCGCCGCGGCCGGCAGCCCGAGCTTGCAGGGGCCGCACTGCCCGGCGGTCTCGGCGGCCAGCCAGTTCGCGATTCTCAGCGACTCACCGATCGGACAGGTCTCGGGGCCGATCGGAAGGACGGCCCCGGCGCCGAGAGCGCCGCCCACCGCGGCCAGGGAGGCTCTGGAGATCACGGCGTCGTGCGAGGCCACCGCGTCGATCCAGTTGCCGTGATAGCCGCCGGTGAGTACGCCCTGGGGCAGCGGAGGGGCTCCGGCCAGCTGGAGGACGTACCGCAGGGGCACCCCGGTGGGCACCTCTATCACCATGGGGCGCGCCACGGCCCCGGAGACGGTCAGCAGGACCGTGCCCGGCTCGTCGTGCAGCCCCGTGTGGCCGTAGCGGCGGGAGCCGATACGGGCGGCGACCGCGAGCTGCGCGTAGGTCTCCGCGTTCGACAGGAGTGTCGGCGCGCCGGCCACCCCCGACTCCGCCGCGCGCTCGCGGCGGCCCGGTGGCAGGGCGGGACCGCCGTTCACCGCCCGGATGACCGCCGAGGCCTCCCCGGAGACCATGCGTTCCGGGGTGCGGACCACGCGGGCGCGCAGGTGTTGCCCCCGCCGGTCGGACAGGCCGCGCTCCGCCAGGGCGGTCCGGACGGAGATCTCCGTCGAATTGCGCGTGACGGCCACGACCAGGGTGCGGGCGCCGAGCGCCTCGGCCGCGAGCAGCGCGCCGTCCAGGATGAGGTGCGGGGCCCGGTTGAGCAGCACGGTGTCCTTGCGGCAGGCGGGCTCACCCTCGCTGCCGTTGATCACGACGACGGGCCGGACCCCGCGCCGAATGGACGCCTTCGCGACCGCGCGCAGCTTCTTCCCGAAGGGGAATCCGGCGCCGCCGCGGCCGCGCAGCGAGATGGACTCCGCCAGCTCTGCGAGCCGCTCGCCCGTCATGGGTTCGAGCGGGCCGTGCACCTTCAGGTGCATGGCGAGATCGAGGCGTTCCACCAGGTCGAAGCCGGTGGTCAGCTGGGGGAGGCCGACGACGCGGACCTCGGGTACATCGGGGAGGGGGACGTTCACGGTCGGTCTCCTGCGGGTGCGTGCCAGGGCGCCCCGGGCGGGGGCGGATAGAGCGGTCCCGGCGGCAGCTGCTCGGTCTCCTGGCCGGATGCGGGCGGCGGCGGGTAGGGGGTGTGGCCGGGCCCGGGGGCCTGCGCGGGGGGCGCGGGCGAGGGCGCGGGCCAGCGTCCGTCCGCCCCCTCCGGCGGACGGACCGACGGACGGGAGACGGCCCGGTACGCCGCCGATATGCCGGGCCGAGGGCCCGCGGCCGCACCGGGGGACGGGCCCGGTCCGAGCCGGTCGGAGCCGCGCGGCGGTGGTTCGTACGGCGGGGGCTCGTGCCGCAGGGGCTCGTACGGAGGCTGCTCGGGCCGGGTCTGCTCGTACAGGGGCTCCGTGTAGGGGGCCCGCGTGTGGGGCTCCGGCTCGTACCGCTGCTGCCCGTAGGGCTTCGCCGCGTACGCCGTGGACTCGTGCCCATCCGTGCCGGAGGTAGGGAATGAGGGTGCGGGCGCGGTCAGTGTCCGCGGGCGTACCGGGGTGCCGCGCACGCCTCGGTCGTGGAAGTCGTCGTCGCCCCAGCCCGGGGCGTCGGGCGGCAGACCGCGGCGGGGCTGCGGAGGCGTGTGGTCCGCTCCGGGGAGTGGTGAGGAGCGTACGACCGTGTCGGAGGTCTGCGGCGGACCGTCCGAGCCGATCAGGTCGGTGATCAGCTCGGTCACCAGCCGCTTGGCGGGGCCGGGGAGCAGGCGCAGGCAGAGCGCGGCAGCCACTGCCAGCAGGCAGAGTATGTACATCACGACGACCCAGGTCGCGGGCTGCCTCCCGGCGTAGAGACCGTGGACCAGGGCGGAACACCAGGCCGGGTAGGCCAGGGCGTGCAGGGCGCGCCAACGGCCGGCGATCCTGCCAGGGGTGGCGAACGCGCTGCGCATGGCCCCGGTGGCCGCGGTGACGATCATCAGCAGCCCGGCCAGTGAGCCGAAGCCGATCAGACCGGCGGTGCCGCTCACGCCGGTGCCGAACGGTATGAGCGCACCGATGAGCCCGACATGGCCGAGCGCGACCTTCACCGTGCCGTGCAGCAGGAGGAAGCCGAGCGAGGTGACGGCGGCGGCCCGGTGGATGCCCTGGCAGAGCAGCCGCTGACGGGTCGAGAGGAACAGCCGGTCGGTGGCCAGCAGGCCCCAGGCGACCGCCGCGGTGAGCGACACCAGCGTCAGTACGCCGGTGGTGAAGTCGAACGCGGCGCGTATGCCGTCGCTTCCCGCGACGGCGAGCAGCGGAATGAGGATCAGTGCCGCGACGGTGGCCCCGCCCTGCAGAGGGCGGCTCATGCCTGGGCTGCGGCTCAGGGAGGGGGACGAGCGGATCCTGCGATGAGGCTTCATGGGGGGCGACTCCGAATGGCTCGGCAAAGCGGTCCCGTTGCCGCATGCTAGGTCGCCGCATACTGGCCGGTACGAGGTTTGAACTGTTGCCCCGATAGGGGGCAGTACGCGGAGTAACCTCCGGAGTGTGTAGGTCCTGCGGAGAGTTCGTGGCCGTCGAGTGCGATCGGAACTCTGGAGCGGGCGGTTCCCGGACGGATCCCGTGCAGGCCGTCTGCCGGGCCCCGCGCCGGGCCCTTGCGGTACCCTGACGCCATGCGTGCCGTAGGCCTTCTGCTTAGCGAGCCGCGCTGACAACTCCCGACCGGTGAGAACGCCTGGTCGGAATCGGCGCGGCGTCCCCTCCTGTGCGAGGGGATTTTTCGTTTCCGTAGACGTGTGTCCCTACACGTGTGTCCGTGGACGTGGGCGCCCGGCAGATGACGATCGATGGAGCTTTGAGGATCATGAGCGAGACGAACACCGCGGCCGAGACGGCCGCGCCGCACCGCTACACGGCAGCGATGGCTGCCGACATCGAGGCACGCTGGCAGGACTTCTGGGACGCCGAGGGGACGTACGAGGCGCCCAACCCGACCGGTGACCTGGCGGACGATCCGGAGCTGGCCGCCAAGCCGAAGCGCTTCATCATGGACATGTTCCCGTACCCCTCGGGCGCCGGTCTGCACGTCGGCCACCCGCTGGGGTACATCGCCACCGACGTGTACGCCCGTCACCAGCGGATGACCGGGCACAACGTCCTGCACACGCTGGGCTTCGACGCCTTCGGCCTGCCGGCCGAGCAGTACGCGGTGCAGACGGGCACGCACCCGCGGGTCTCCACCGAGGCCAACATGAAGAACATGAAGGTCCAGCTCCGTCGGCTGGGCCTGGGCCATGACAATCGCCGCTCCTTCGCGACGATCGACGCGGACTACTACAAGTGGACGCAGTGGATCTTCCTGCAGATCTTCAACTCCTGGTACGACGCGGAGGCCGACCGTGCCCGCCCGATCGCCGAACTGGTCGCCCAGTTCGAGAGCGGTGAGCGCCAGCTCCCGGACGGCCAGGAGTGGGGTTCGCTGACCGCCGGCGAACGCGCCGAGGTCCTGGGGCGACACCGCCTGGCCTACGCGTCCGAAGCACCCGTCAACTGGTCGCCCGGCCTGGGCACCGTGCTGGCCAACGAAGAGGTGACGGCCGACGGCCGCTCCGAGCGCGGCAACTTCCCGGTCTTCAAGGCCAAACTGCGTCAGTGGAACATGCGGATCACCGCCTACGCCGACCGGCTGCTGAACGACCTGGACGGGCTGGACTGGCCGGAGGCCATCAAGCTGCAGCAACGCAACTGGATCGGCCGCTCCGAGGGCGCGCGCGTCGACTTCCCGGTCGACGGAGCCGGGGACATCACCGTCTTCACCACCCGCCAGGACACCCTGTTCGGTGCGACCTACATGGTGCTGGCGCCCGAACACGAACTGGTCGAGCGGATCATTCCCGCCTCCTGGCCCGAAGGCACGCACCCGGTGTGGACCGGCGGCCACGCGAACCCGGCCGAGGCCGTCAACGCATACCGCAAGCAGGCAGCGGCCAAGTCCGACGTCGAGCGCCAGGCGGAGGCCAAGGACAAGACCGGCGTCTTCACCGGCGCCTACGCGACCAACCCCGTCAGCGGCGAGAAGGTTCCCGTCTTCATCGCCGACTACGTCCTGATGGGTTACGGCACCGGCGCGATCATGGCTGTACCGGCGCACGACGCGCGCGACTTCGCGTTCGCGCGCGCCTTCGAGCTGCCGATGCGCTGTGTCGTCCAGCCGTCGGACGACCGTGGCCTGGACGCTTCGACGTGGGAGAACGCGTTCGCCTCGTACGAGGCGAAACTGGTCAACTCCGCCAACGACGAGATCTCGCTGGACGGCCTGGGCGTAGTCGAGGCCAAGGCGAAGATCACGGAGTGGCTGCAGGCACGTGGCGTCGGTGAGGGCACGGTCAACTTCCGGCTGCGCGACTGGCTGTTCAGCCGTCAGCGCTACTGGGGCGAGCCGTTCCCGATCGTCTACGACGAGGAGGGCGTCGCCCACCCGCTGCCCGAGTCGATGCTGCCGCTGGAGCTGCCCGAGGTCGAGGACTACTCGCCGCGCACCTTCGACCCGGAGGACGCCGACACCCAGCCCGAGACCCCGCTGTCCCGCAACGCCGACTGGGTCAACGTCACGCTGGACCTGGGCGACGGTGCCGGTCCCCGAAAGTACCGACGCGAGACGAACACCATGCCCAACTGGGCCGGTTCCTGCTGGTACGAGCTGCGCTACCTGGACCCGAACAACGACCAGCGGCTGGTCGACCCGGCGATCGAGCAGTACTGGATGGGCCCGCGGGAGGGGCAGCCCACCGGCGGTGTCGACCTGTACGTCGGCGGCGCGGAACACGCGGTGCTGCACCTGCTGTACGCCCGTTTCTGGTCCAAGGTGCTGCACGACCTGGGGCACATCTCGTCGGCCGAGCCGTTCCACAAGCTGTACAACCAGGGCATGATCCAGGCCTTCGTCTACCGGGACAGCCGCGGCATCGCGGTCCCGGCCACCGAGGTCGAGGAGCGTGACGGGGCCTACTACCACGGTGGCGAGAAGGTCAGCCGTGTCCTGGGCAAGATGGGCAAGTCCCTGAAGAACGCCGTGACGCCGGACGAGATCTGCGGAGAGTACGGCGCCGACACCCTGCGGCTGTACGAGATGGCCATGGGCCCGCTGGACGTCTCCCGTCCGTGGGACACCCGCGCGGTGGTCGGCCAGTACCGGCTGCTGCAGCGACTGTGGCGCAACATCGTCGACGAGGAGACCGGTGAGGTGACCGTCGTCGACACCGAGCCCGGCGAGGACACCCTGCGTGCGCTGCACAAGGCCATCGACGGCGTCGGTCAGGACATGGCCGGCATGCGCTTCAACACGGCCATCGCCAAGGTCACCGAGCTGAACAACCATCTGACGAAGACGGGCGGTCCGCTGTCGCGGCCGGTCGCCGAGCGGCTGGTGCTGCTGATCGCACCGCTGGCGCCGCACGTGGCGGAGGAACTGTGGCGCCGGCTGGGCCACACCGAGTCCGTCGTGCACCAGGACTTCCCCGTCGCCGACCCGGCGTACGTCGTCGACGAGACCGTCACCTGCGTGGTGCAGGTCAAGGGCAAGGTCAGGGCGCGCCTGGAGGTCTCCCCGTCGATCACGGACGAGGAGCTGGAAGCACTGGCCCTGGCCGACGAGAACGTCGTCGCCGCACTGGGCGGGGCCGGGATCCGCAAGGTGATCGTCCGGGCGCCGAAGCTGGTCAACATCGTGCCCGCGTAACCACTCCGGGGCGGGCCGCGCCGCCGGGCGCGAGGCCGCCGCTGGCGGTCCGTCGCACTCACCCGGGCCGGGCGGTGGGGGCCCCGCTCCCTAAGGGGGCATTCCCCTACGGGGGCTTTCCCCTACGGGCAGGTTGGGGGTTCCTGTGGAACCCCCAACCTGCCCGTTCCGTTTACCGTGGAGGGGTGGGCCGCACACGGCAGCCGAGCCGAAGACCGAGGGGCGTTCATGGAAACCGTGATCCTGATCCTGACGCTGCTGTTCGTCGCTTTCATGGCGCTCGGTGTGTACGCCGGCGTCAAGGCGGTTCGAGTGGCCAAGCGTGGCGTGGACCGGACGATCTCGCAGGCACGCCGCTCCGTGGAGGACACCACGCTGCGGGCGAAGAGCTACGGTCAGCCGGGTGTGCCCGGGGAACTCGCACAGCTGCGGCTCGCCCTGCGGACGTCGATGCGTGCCACACAGGACGCACTGAACGCCGGGGTGGCGGAGGACGCCTCCCTGTCCGAGTCCCTGAGCCTCTTCCAGCGCCTGAGCGCCCACGGGCGCGAGCTCGACGAGGACCTCAAGAGGCTTGAGCGCGAACCGGACCGGGCGACGGTGGCCACCCTCCTGCCCGGCCTCAAGGAACGCACCCAGCGCATCACGCACTCGGCCGAGTCGCTGCGCTGGGCGGCGCGTGACCGGGCCAGGCAGTTCGCCGACGACGACCTCGCCGCGCTCAACGCGCAGATCGACGTGGAGGCCGGTGCCCTGCGGCACTGGACGACGGAGGAGCCGCAGACGCCGGGCGGCGACGGGGCCGGGCACAACTGGAGCGCTCCGGCCGACGAGCCGTCGCCGCAGGCGATCACCTCTCCGGATCCGCGGCTGGGCACCGGCTACCCGTGGCAGAAGTCGGCCAAGCCGGAGACCACGAACTGAGCCGACCTGAAGCCGGGCGACACCGTGCTCCGGCGATGGCCAGGACGCCGGGTCCACAGCGGCCCACCACCCGCCGTACGGGACCCGGGTCGAGCAGCCTTCGGAACACGACAGGACATGTCCCCACCTGGCGAGTCATGTCCGAGCCGCGTCGATGAATGTTTTCAGGGCGACCGGACATGATCAGCAGGTCGGTCCCGGGCTGCCGTGTCCGCTCCCTGGAAGGTAATCTCCGGCTCATGTC
The DNA here is from genome assembly GCF_040660235.1 of Streptomyces sp. NPDC049970. Lineage (NCBI taxonomy): Bacteria > Bacillati > Actinomycetota > Actinomycetes > Kitasatosporales > Streptomycetaceae > Streptomyces > Streptomyces sp. NPDC049970. The sequence continues at coordinate 702,769 of NZ_JBFALP010000002.1, forward strand.
CCGCCATGTCGCTATCGTCACCGATTCAACGGCCTACCTGCCGCGCCAGACGATGGAACGGCACGGCATCACCGCGGTGCCGCTGACCGTCGTCCTGGGTGATCAGGCGCTCGAGGAAGGCACGGAGATCTCGGCGCGGTCCTTGGCCCTGGCTCTGCAGAAGCGTCGTTCCGTCACCACGTCACGGCCCAGCCCGGAGATCTTCGCCGCTGCCTACCGTGCGGCTGCGGAGGCCGGTGCCGCCGGTGTCATCTCCCTCCATCTCTCCGCCGAGCTCTCCGGCACGTACGACGCCGCGCTGGTCGCGGCCAAGGACGCACCCGTGCCGGTGCGCGTCGTCGACACCGGCATGGTGGCCATGGCCCTGGGATTCTGCGCGCTCGCCGCAGCCGAGACCGCCGAGGCGGGGGGCGGGCTGGACGAGGCGGTCGCCGCGGCCGAGAAGCGTGCGGCCGGAACTTCCGCGTTCTTCTACGTCGACACCCTGGACTATCTGCGCCGGGGCGGCCGTATAGGTGCCGCCCAGGCGCTGCTGGGGTCCGCCCTCGCGGTCAAGCCGCTGCTCCAACTGGAGGGCGGTCGTATCGAACTGCTGGAGAAGGTACGGACGGCGTCGAAGGCGATCGCGCGGCTCGAGGAGATCGTCGCGGCGCGGGCGGGTGCGGGCGCGGTGGACATCGCCGTGCACCATCTTGCCGCGCCTGAGGGAGCCGAGCGGCTCGCGGACCGGTTGCGCGGACGGGTGCCCGGGCTCGCCGAGCTGTACGTGAGCGAAGTCGGAGCCGTCATCGGAGCGCACACCGGTCCGGGGCTGCTGGGAGCGGTGGTCTCACCGCGCTGAATTCACTCCGGCGGGTGGCGGAGATATTCACAACTGGCGAGTTATCCACCGGATATGGGGCAGGTCGGCGAATTTCAGCAGAAGTGTCTAGCGTCGTGAGGCATGACCTACGAAACACTTCACACGTTAAGCCGCCCGACCCTCCCGCAGGAACTGACCAGCGGTGCGAAGCGCGTTGCTTCCGGTCGCCCCGCCGAGCGGGAGACCGCCCCGTTCGCGCGCACCGGCACGAATGCCAACGCCGACACCGAGGCACGTGTGGGCAGGGACGCGAGTGCCGGAAGGCAAGCCGGCGCGGCTACTTACGCCGGTGCGAACGAGTACGCCGGTGCGAACGAGTACACCGCCACGGGCACGTACGCCGACACCAGTGCACACCAGGCTCCTCGCCGTCCGGTGAGCGGGGCGGGGCCGGCCGGGCGTGCCCGCCACAGGTCCGGCGTCCGCCCGGGGGGAGCGGCCGGTACCTCGCCCGGCACCGCGCTCGGCGCCCGTCATGGACGCAGGCGGCGGCTCGCGCGCGGTGAAGAAGCGGAAGTCGCCGCGGTCTCCCGGCTTCGGGCGAACGCGCTGATGGCAGGCGGCCGCTCGCCGACGGGCAGGGGGACGAACACCGAAGGGACGCCACTGGCCGAGCCTGAGCCCGGGCGCGAGTCCGAGCCCGGGCGCGGCCGCGAGGCGCCCTCCTGGGCCGTCGGTCCGGAGACGCGCACCCGCCCGGACGCGGGGACCGCTCCGGGGCCCACGGTCGCCGCGTCCCGCTCGGCGGTCATCAGTGAGCCCGGAACCTCCGCGGTGTCTCGCTCGGTGGGCATCGGAGCGGCCGGTACCTTCGCCCCACCTCGCCCGGCCGGCACCTCCGCCGTGCGTCAGGGGCGGTGGCGGGAAGCCGGGACCGCGCTGCGCGACCGCTTACCCCTGTGGGTGCAACTCCGCTGCGGTCTGGAGCCACGCGCCCTCATCGCTCTGGCCGTCGTTCTGGCGGGTGCCGCGGTTCTCGCCACGACCCACTTCTGGTCCGCCCGCCCCGAGGCCGTACGTGCTCCCGAGCGGGTGGCGGAAGCAGCCGCGGTCCAACCAGCCGGGTCGGGAGCCTCGGGCGCTCAAGGGCCGGGTACCTCCTCCGGCCCGTCCGCCGGGTCCTCGGCACCCTCGGCGCAGGGCGGGCGGATCGTCGTCGACGTGAGCGGCAAGGTGCGGCTGCCGGGCATTCAGCATCTGCCGGCGGGCTCACGGGTCGCGGACGCCTTGAATGCGGCGGGAGGCGTGCGTGAGGGCGCGGATCTCACGGGACTCAACCGTGCGCGTGTCCTGACGGACGGCGAACAGGTCTTGGTGGGGCTGCCCGCCGCGCAGCCGCCGCCTGGCGGCGGTAGCCCGGGGACGGGGCAAGCCGGGCCGTCGGCGCCGCTCAGCCTCGGAACGGCCACCGTCGAGCAACTCGAAACCCTGCCCGGTGTCGGGCCGGTCCTGGCCCAGCACATCCTCGACTACCGGACGGAGCACGGTGGTTACCGCTCGGTCGACGAGCTGCGTGAGGTCAACGGGATCGGTGATCGCCGGTTCGCGGATCTTCGGGCGCTGGTCACGCCATGAACAGCCCGGACGTGCACAGGGACTCAGGTCAGCGGTTGGGTGACGCCGACCCGCGGCAGGAGGGCCCGGCCGACCTCCGGCTGGTTCCTCCCGCCCTGGCGGTATGGGGTGCTGCCGTGGTGGCGCTGGGTGCGCCGGGCCGCTGGGCGGCAGTGGGAGCCCTTCTCTGCTTCTGCGCGGGCCTGGGCCTGATCGTCGTATCCCGAACCGCTGGCGGCCGGACGGGCGACGGCCGGGCCGCTGATGGCCGAACCGGCGGGGCGTCACGGTGCGGGAGCCCACCGGGGGCGGCGGGCCCCGAGGGGGCGCGAAGTGTGTCGAGCGCGGAATGGCGTGTGCGGCCCGCTCGGCCGTGCACCGCCGTCGCCGCGGTGTTGCTGTGCGCGGCGGCGGGGGCGACGGCGGGCGCGCTGCACGGCGCGGATGCCCGCAGCGGTCCGGTCCCCGGACTGGCGCAGACGTACGCCCGGGTCGAAGCGGAGGTGACCGTCACGTCCGACCCGCGGCAGACAAGGCCTCGTGTGCAGGGGGACCACAGCACCCCCGCATCCCTGCTTCTGGATGCCGAGATCACGCGTCTGACCGCCCCCGACGGGAAGACGACCGCACTCCGTACCCCGGTCCTCGTCATGGTCGCTCCCGGCGACGCGGCGGGGAGATGGAAGAAGCTGCTGCCCTCCACAGCTCTCCACGTCAGCGGGCGGCTTGCGCCACCGCGGCACGAGGGGGAGCGCATCGCCGCCGTACTCGGTACCGGTGCGGACGAGCCCCCGGAAGTGGTGTCGCGGCCCACCCTCCTCCAACGTGGTGCGGGACGGCTGCGTGCCGGCCTGCGGGAGGCCGCCGACGGGCTCGACACCGATGCGCGGGCACTCCTGCCTGGCCTGGTGGTGGGAGACACCTCCCGAGTCCCGCCCGATCTGCACGACGCCTTCAAAGCCACCGATCTCACACACCTGCTGGCAGTTTCGGGCGCGAATCTCTCGATTCTTCTCTTTCTTCTCATCGGGCCGCCGGGAGCAGCCCTGCGAAGTGAACGCCGAGGCCTGGCGCCCAGGTTGGGCCTGTCCTTGCGCATGACCGCCATGACCGGCGGCGGGATCGCACTCGCCTTCGTGATCGTCTGCCGTCCCGAACCGAGTGTGCTGCGCGCGGCGGCCTGCGGGCTGATCACACTGCTCGCGATCGGTACGGGCCGTCGCAGATCGCTGATCCCGGCTCTGGCCGCGGCCGTTCTGCTGCTGGTGCTGTACGACCCGTGGCTGGCCCGCAGTTACGGGTTTCTGCTCTCGGTGCTCGCGACCGGGGCACTCCTCGTCCTCGCCCCGCGGTGGAGCGGTGCTCTGCAGCGGCGTGGTGTCCCGGCGCGGCTCGCCGAGATACTGGCCGCCGCCGGCGCGGCCCAGGCGGTCTGCGCGCCCGTGGTCGTGGTCCTCGCCTCGCGGGTCAGTCTGGTGGCCATTCCCTGCAACCTGCTGGCCGAGTTCGCCGTCGCGCCCGCGACGGTCCTCGGGTTCGCCGCGCTCGCCGTCGCCCCGGCATGGATGACGGCGGCGGAAGGCCTGGCCACGGTCGCCGGCTGGCCGGTCGGCTGGATCGCAACCGTGGCCCGCTCCGGAGCCGCTCTGCCGGGGGCGGAGGCCTCCTGGCCGGGCGGCTGGCGCGGTGCCGCCCTCCTCGCCGCCCTCACGTTGGCGCTGGTGCTCTCCGCCCGCCGCCTGGCCCGTCACCCGTGGATCTGCTCCGCCGCCGCGCTGCTGCTGGTGCTCGCGATCCTGAGACCGGTACCGCTCACTCGGTTCGTCACGGGATGGCCGCCCCCGGGCTGGGCCTTAGCCCTGTGCGACGTGGGGCAGGGCGATGCCATGGTGCTTGCCGCGGGGGACGGTACGGGTGTGGTCGTGGACACGGGCCCCGAACCTCGGCTCGTGGACCGGTGTCTGCGCGAGCTGGGGATCACCCGCGTGCCCCTCCTGCTGCTGACCCACTTCCACGCAGATCATGTGCGGGGTCTCCCTGGCGTGCTGAGGGGCCGGGAGGTCGGTGCGATCCAGACGACGGTTCTGGACGAACCTCCGGAGCAGGCGGCCTTCGTGAAGCGAACGGCCGCAGCGGCGCACGTGCCGACGGTCCGTGCCGTTCCGGGTGAGCGACGTCGTGAGGGCCCTCTCGACTGGCAGGTGCTCTGGCCGGCGGCAGACCCGCGAGGAGCGGTGCCGATCTTCGTCGGCGAGGAACCGAACGACTCCAGCGTCACACTTCTGGTCCGGTCCGCAGGGCTGACCCTGCTTCTCCTCGGCGACCTCGAACCGCCCTCACAGCAAGGGGTGTTGCGCAGCTATCCGGCCCTGCCCCGGGTGGACGTACTCAAGGTCGCGCACCACGGCTCCGCCCACCAGGATCCGGCTCTGCTGCGCAGCGTCAGCCCGCGGTTCGCCCTGATCAGCTGTGGCACGGACAATCCTTACGGCCATCCGGCTGCCCGGACGATCGAAGCGCTGGAGGCCGCGGGGGCGGAGGTTCTGCGGACCGACATCCACGGTGCCATCACGGTCTCGGGCGCCGGTTCAGGGCTTCGCGCGGCGGGGCGATCATGAATAGAGGTGATGAGGTGAGAGGTGATGAGGTGGTCTGCCCGCGCTGTTCGGGGGTCGTATGCCGACTCCGGTTCGGTTCACGGCTTGCACCACGATCGCTTTGCTCGTCAAGGCGTGCACGCCGATCACGTCGCTCGTCCTCGGGGCCGCGCCTCCGTCGGTGGACCCAAGGCCGGTGGCGCATGGCGTCGTCCTGCGTACCGCGACAGACTTTCGGTATGAACGAGGAACCGCCCCAGTCGTGTCCCGCCCCCAACGGCGCCACCACCACTGCCCCTGCTGCCGATTCCCCCGCGGCTCCGGCCACTGCACGGGTGGACGCCTACCTGGAGCGCATCGGGGCCACCCGCCCGGTGCGGCCCGACGCGAAGGCTCTGCGAGAGCTGCAGCTCCGGCATCTGATGACCGTGCCCTTCGAGAACCTCTCCATCCACCTGGGCCAGGACATCGTCCTGGACGAGGAGAAGCTCATCGACAAGATCGTGACGGACCGCCGGGGTGGCTTCTGCTACGAACTCAACGGTGCCTTCGCCGCGCTGCTGCGCGGGCTCGGCTTCCGCGTCACCCTGCTCCAGGCCAGGGTCTTCGGCGGCGGCGGCGGGGAGCTGGGCATTCCGTACGACCACATGGCGCTGCGTGTGGACACCGAGGACGGTACGGGCCCGTGGCTCGCCGATGTGGGGTTCGGTGACCACGCCCTCAGGCCCCTCGCCCTGGACGTGCGCACGGACCAGGACGATCCGTGCGGCAGGTTCCGCTTCGGCGGAGCGCCCGAGGGAGACCTCGATCTCTGGCGGGACGATACGCCGCAGTTCCGACTGGATCTGCGGCCGCGCGCGCTCTCGGAGTTCAGGGTCGGTTCCTGGTTCCACCGAACCTCGCCCGATTCGCACTTCACCCGGTCGCTCATCTGCTCGCGGCGCACCGAGGACGGTCGGGTGACACTCCGGGGCCGAACTCTGATCACGACCGTGCGGGGTGAGCGGTACACGTCGGAGATGGCCGCCGACTCCGACGTACTCGGCGCCTATCGCTGCCACTTCGGGCTGGACCTTGACCGTGTGCCCGAGGTCCGGAAGCCCCTGACGTGATGACACGCCCGGTGCACGGCGTACGGACGAAAAGGGACCATCCATGGCACGGATCCACAGGTGCGCACAGCTCGTCACAGTCCGGGACAACAGCCTCTGAGCTGCTGTGTTTGCCTCGAACATCACAATGGTGATCGAATGTCTCTTCGTCGGCGGACCGCTGCTCCGACAACGATGTCCAACTGCCAGGGGTCCGAGGTCACCACCGCCCCGGGAGTACGTGCGCATGTTCGGCCGTTGGCTAGGCAGCAGAGCGAAGTCCGGAACCCAGCAGAGCAGCGGACCAGTCGGGTTTCCGGTCCCGCAAGGCGCCGGAATGCTCAGCTGCCGGGTGCTCGACCCCGTGGCCGAACCCGTGCGGCGGGCGGACTTCGTCGTCACCGACAGCTCGGGCCGGAAGGCCGTCGGCGGCGAGACCGATCCCTTCGGGAACGTGGTCGCCACGGTACCGGCGGGTGAATACCGCCTGGCCGTGACTGCCGAGGGCTTCACTCCTTCCCACGGCTCGGTCCCGGTGACCGAAGGGGGACACACGAGCCTCGGCGACGTGGTCCTGCGGGTGGCACAGCCTCCACAGCTCCCCGACCCGGGTGAATGGGAGATCGAGCCCGCGCACACGCAGATCGGCTTCACCGCACGTCATATCGGCATGGCCCGAATCCACGGCCGGTTCAACACCTTTGCCGGCGCCGTACGGATCGCGGACCGTATGGAGAACTCCGCCATGCACGTCGTCATCGACGCCTCGTCGATCGACACGAACGTTCGGATGCGCGACGATCATCTGCGTTCCGGCGACTTCCTCGACGTGGAGCGCTACCCGACACTCGAGTTCTACAGCGAGCGTTTCGTCCACCGCGGCGGTGCCCGCTGGGGCGTCACCGGTGCGCTCACCCTGCACGGAGTGAGCCGCACCGTGACCCTGGACACCCGGTATCTGGGCCTCGGCAACGGCATCGAGGGGGAGACCCGTGCCGCCTGCCGGGCGACCACCGAACTGCACCGCGAGGATTTCACGCTCACCTGGCAGACGATGCTGGCGCGTGGCATAGCGGTGGTCGGGCCGAGCATCAAGATCGAGATGGACATCCAGATCGTCCCCAAGGGCTGACCGGACCCGACCGGACCCGACCGGACGACCGGACCCGACCGGACCCGACCGGACCCGACCGGACCCGACCGGACCCGACCGGACGACCGGACCCGACTCCACAGTGCCCGACTCGACCCGACCCCAACCGACTCGACCGGCCTGCCAGGACTGTTGGCTGGGCGTACCAAGGTCGAGCCCGTGTCCAAGCGCCATGACCGGCTCGTAAGCCCGAGTTCCGCGTCCAGGTCGATCGGGCGGCAGCACAGTTCCCGCTACGGCGTCTCCAGCCAGCCCTCGTACTCCGCAGCGAACGCGTCGAGCGCCGCGGGGTCCAGCCTGCCGGACGGGTCCTCGACGATCACCAGCCACTGGGCGTCCTCGGCGTCGTCCTCCCCGGCCAGGGCGTCCCGGACGAGTTGCGGCTCCTCGGTCACCCCGAACCGGTCGGGCAGCTCCTCGGTGACGGCCTCGGCGGCATCTCGGTCGGGCAGGACCAGCACATGTCTCACATCGCTCACCCGGTCATTCTCCGATACACCCATTGTTGCCGTGGCACGGGCGCGGGCAGCTGCCGTGGCTGCCCCACATCGTTGTCACAGGGGCGTGGGATGCTGGAGCGCGATGGCCACCAGACGCAACTCCACCGACGACCCGCTCGCCCCCGTCACTCTCGCCGTGGGCCAGGAGGACCTGCTCCTGGACCGCGCCGTGCAACACGTGGTCGCGACGGCGCGCGCTTCCGACGCCGACACGGACGTCCGCGACCTCACGCCCGATCAACTGCAGCCCGGCACGCTCGCCGAGCTGACCAGTCCGTCGCTCTTCGCCGAGCGCAAGGTGGTGGTCGTTCGCAACGCCCAGGACCTGTCCGCCGACACCATCAAGGACGTCAAGGCGTACATGGGTGCTCCGGCCGAGGAGATCACCCTCGTACTCCTGCACGCGGGCGGGGCCAAGGGCAAAGGGCTGCTGGACGCGGCGCGGAAGGCCGGGGCCCGAGAGGTCGCGTGTCCCAAGACGACCAAGCCGGCCGAGCGGCTGTCCTTCGTCCGGTCGGAATTCCGGGCAGTCGGGCGCTCCGCGACCCCCGAGGCGTGCCAGGCACTGGTCGACTCCATCGGCAGTGACCTGAGGGAGCTGGCGAGCGCCGTCTCACAGCTCGCCTCGGACGTCGAAGGCACCATCGACGAAGCAGTCGTCGGGCGCTACTACACGGGTCGCGCGGAGGCCTCGTCCTTCACCGTCGCGGACCGTGCGGTCGAGGGCCGCGCGGCTGAGGCCCTTGAGGCGCTGCGGTGGTCACTGTCGACCGGGGTGGCCCCAGTCCTGATCACCAGCGCCCTCGCGCAGGGCGTCAGGGCGATCGGCAAGCTCTCCTCCGCCCGGGGCGGACGACCGGCGGATCTCGCTCGTGAGCTCGGGATGCCGCCCTGGAAGATCGACCGGGTGCGCCAGCAGATGCGCGGCTGGACACCGGACGGAGTGGCCGCGGCGCTGATCGCGGTCGCGGCGGCCGACGCGGGCGTCAAGGGTGGCGGGGACGACCCCGAGTACGCCCTGGAGAAGGCCGTGGTCGCCGTCGCCCGCGCCGCACGCCCCGGAGGCCGCTGAGTTCTTCCGCCCACGCGCGGCCCATCCCCCCAGCGGCAGCTACCGGCCCCAGAGGCACCTTGCCCGGGACCGAGACGCATGGTGGGGACGACCCCGAGGCGCCCGGGCCGCAACCCTGCGACGCACCGCCGCGCTCCGGGCATGAACCCGGCGACGGGCTGCCGCAGCCCGGGCCGCAGCAACCCTGCGACGCGCCGCCGGACGCTGTCGCCCGGTCGGCCCGCACCCTGCTGAAGCGCGCCCTCGCCGCAGCGCACACCGCAAGGCGCAAGCCTCGCCGCAACACACCCCAAGGCCGCAAGCCCCGCCGCGGCGCACCCCTGCGGCTGCGAGCGGCCGCGAGCCCCCGCAGCCGGCCACACGCGCGAAAGCCCCGCCCGGCGTCCTGGGGAGGACATCGGTCGGGGCCTTCGGACAAAGCTTTGTGCGCCGCACCCGCGTGGCGAACGCAGGTTCGGTGTGCGGCGCGGGGTGCCGGTCAGGAGCGGGAGAGAGGGCCCGCTGGGTCCGTTCCGGCGATCACATCAGTAGCTCAGCCCTGGAGGGAGGCAACCTTGACAGCCAGCGCCGACTTCTTGTTGGCGGCGGCGTTCTTGTGGATGACACCCTTCGAGACAGCCTTGTCGAGCTGGCGCGACGCGTCACGGACGGCCACAGTGGCCTTCTCGACGTCACCGGCAGCGGCAGCCTCGCGGGCCTTGCGGATCGAGGTCTTGAGCGAGGACTTGACGGCCTTGTTGCGCAGGCGCGCCTTCTCGTTCGTCTTGTTCCGCTTGATCTGGGACTTGATGTTCGCCACGAAAGAGCCTTTTCAGGTTCGTTGGATCTCCTATGTGCGCCACGCCGCTTCTGAGGGCCACGAGGCACAGCTGCCCACGTTAGCAGTCGCCACGGGACCGGCCCAAACCGGTCCCGGTGCCGCAGGCGTGGGACGATGGAGGCTACGTATCGATCCGTCCGACCCGACATCGACCCGAGACACGGCGTTCGGCGTCTCAAGAAACAGGACCCTGCGTGCCCGCGACTCCCACCAACGTGCCCGCGCCGAGCCGTACCGACCCGGCGCTGATCCGCAACTTCTGCATCATCGCGCACATCGACCACGGCAAGTCGACGCTTGCCGACCGGATGCTCCAGCTGACGGGCGTGGTCGACGTGCGGCAGATGCGCGCTCAGTACCTCGACCGGATGGACATCGAGCGCGAGCGCGGCATCACCATCAAGTCCCAGGCCGTCCGGCTGCCGTGGGCGCCCACCGAGGGCGGGGACAAGGGTGCGACCCACATCCTCAACATGATCGACACCCCGGGCCACGTGGACTTCACCTACGAGGTCTCCCGGTCCCTTGCCGCCTGCGAGGGCACGGTCCTCCTGGTCGACGCCGCTCAGGGCATCGAGGCGCAGACGCTGGCCAACCTCTATCTGGCGATGGAGAACGACCTCACCATCGTCCCGGTGCTCAACAAGATCGACCTGCCCGCCGCGCAGCCTGAGAAGTTCTCCGAGGAGCTGGCCAACCTCATCGGCTGCCAGCCGGAGGACGTGCTCAAGGTCTCGGCGAAGACGGGTGTCGGTGTGGACGCCCTGCTCGACAGGGTCGTCCGGGACGTCCCGGCTCCGGTCGGCCAGGCGGACGCCGCCGCCCGCGCGATGATCTTCGACTCGGTCTACGACCCCTACCGCGGTGTCGTCACCTACGTCAGGGTCGTCGACGGGCAGCTCAACAAGCGCGAGCGCATCCGGATGATGTCGACGGGCGCCACCCACGAGCTGCTGGAGATCGGTGTCTCCTCCCCGGAGATGACCCCGGCCGACGGCATCGGCGTGGGCGAGGTCGGCTACATCATCACCGGTGTGAAGGACGTCCGGCAGTCCAAGGTCGGTGACACCATCACCTCCCTGAACAAGGGGGCGACCGAGGCGCTGGGCGGCTACAAGGACCCCAAGCCGATGGTGTTCTCGGGGCTCTACCCGCTGGACGGCTCGGACTACCCGGACCTCCGCGAGGCACTGGACAAGCTCCAGCTCAACGACGCCGCCCTGGTGTACGAGCCGGAGACCTCCGCCGCGCTCGGTTTCGGCTTCCGCGTCGGCTTCCTCGGCCTGCTGCACCTCGACGTGGTCCGTGAGCGCCTCGAGCGCGAATTCGGCCTCGAGCTCATCGCCACCGCCCCCAACGTGGTCTACCGCGTGGAGATGGAGGACGGCTCGGAGCACATCGTCACCAACCCGAGCGAGTTCCCCGAAGGCAAGATCGACAAGGTGCACGAGCCGGTCGTGAGGGCCACCGTCCTCGCGCCCAGCGAGTTCATCGGCGCCATCATGGAGCTCTGCCAGAACCGGCGCGGCACCCTGCTCGGCATGGACTACCTCTCCGAGGACCGGGTCGAGATCCGCTACACCCTGCCGCTCGCCGAGATCGTCTTCGACTTCTTCGACCAGCTGAAGTCCAAGACCCGCGGCTACGCCTCCCTGGACTACGAGCCCACCGGTGAGCAGTCCGCCCAGCTGGTCAAGGTCGACATCCTGCTGCACGGCGACAAGGTCGACGCCTTCTCCGCGGTCACGCACAAGGACAAGGCGTACGCGTACGGTGTCCGGCTCGTCGCCAAGCTGCAGAAGCTGATCCCCCGGCAGAACTTCGAGGTGCCGATCCAGGCGGCCATCGGCTCCCGGGTCATCGCCCGTGAGACCGTCCGCGCCATCCGCAAGGACGTCCTCGCCAAGTGCTACGGCGGTGACATCTCCCGTAAGCGGAAGCTGCTGGAGAAGCAGAAGGAAGGCAAGAAGCGGATGAAGATGGTCGGCAACGTGGAGGTGCCGCAGGACGCGTTCATCTCCGTGCTGTCGACCGACGAGTCGGCGGGCGAGGGCAAGGCCAAGAAGTAATCCCCGTCACTCCCCACCCCTGTGCGCCCAGGAGCGCCGTCCCGGTCGTGACCGGGGTGCGGCGACCTGGAGGTACCCGGGGGTGGCCCAACTGGCCCTTGTGCCGCGGACGTCCGCGGCACAAGGGCCGGGTTCGTTATGAAGCGGCGGCCTGTTGCCCCTTACGCCACGGTCCCGCGCGCTCTACTCTGATCACCACCCGCTTGTTACTCGCCAGTTAAACAAGCGGGCCCAGCGGGAACGAGAAGCAGGAACACAAGCAGCCCCAAGAAGCCGGTCGTAGCAATGCCGCAGGCCCGGAGGACGTCGTGAGCGACACACAGACCTTGATCGATAGCCGGCCGCCCTCCGTGGCGACCCTCTTCATCGACCGCGTGGCGGCCACCCCGCACGGGGAGGCCTACCGCTATCCGGTACCGGCAGCCTCGGGTCAGGGCCCCGACGACTGGAAGTCGCTGACCTGGGCGCAGGCCGCCGAGAGGGTCCACGCCATCGCGGCCGGGCTGATCGGTCTCGGTGTGCTGCCCGAGGAGCGGGTCGCGCTGGCCTCCTCCACCCGCGTCGAGTGGATCCTCGCGGACCTCGGTGTGATGTGCGCGGGCGCGGCGACGACGACGATCTATCCGTCCACGAACACTGAGGAGTCCGCCTTCATCCTGGCCGACTCCGACAGCCGCGTCCTCATCGCCGAGGACGCGGCACAGCTGGCGAAGGCCCGGGAGAGCAGGGCCGGGCTGCCCGTCCTGGCCCACGTCGTCGTCATCGACCCGGCGGGCGTGGAGCCCGTCGAGGGTGATCCGGAGGGCTGGGTCCTCACACTGGCCGAGCTCGAGGCCAGGGGTGCCGAATACCTGGTGAAGAACCCGGACGCGATCACCGACCGCGTCGCCGCCATCACCCCCGACCAGCTGGCCACCCTCATCTACACCTCGGGTACCACCGGCCGCCCCAAGGGCGTACGGCTACCGCACGACAACTGGTCGTACATGGCCAAGGCGACCGTGGCGACCGGTCTGATCACCGCGGGCGACGTCCAGTACCTCTGGCTCCCGCTCGCGCACGTCTTCGGCAAGGTCCTCACCTCCGGCCAGATCGAGGTCGGTCACGTCACCGCGGTCGACGGCCGTGTCGACAAGATCATCGAGAACCTGCCGGTCGTCCAGCCGACCTACATGGCGGCCGTCCCCCGCATCTTCGAGAAGGTCTACAACGGGGTCGCCGCCAAGGCGCGGGCCGGCGGCGGCGCCAAGTACAAGATCTTCCAGTGGGCGGCGGGGGTGGCCCGCGAGTACGCGACGGTCTCGCAGGACAACTTCCGGCGCACCGGAAAGGCCTCGGTGCCCTTCGGTCTCGCAGCCAAGCACAAGGTCGCCGACACCCTCGTCTTCGCGAAGATCCGCGAGGCCTTCGGCGGCCGGCTCCGCGCCTGCGTCTCCGGCTCCGCCGCGCTCGCCCCCGACATCGGCCTCTTCTTCTCCGGCGCCGGGATCCACATCCTGGAGGGCTACGGCCTCACCGAGTCCAGCGCCGCCTCCTTCGTCAACCCGGGCGAGGCGTACCGCACCGGGACCGTCGGCAAGCCGCTCCCCGGCACCGAGGTCCGGATCGCGGACGACGGCGAGATCCTGCTGCGCGGCCCCGGTCTGATGGAGGGCTACCACCGGCTGCCCGAGAAGACCGCCGAGGTGCTGGAGTCCGACGGCTGGTTCCACACCGGTGACATCGGGGAGCTCTCCCAGGACGGCTACCTGAAGATCACCGACCGCAAGAAGGACCTGATCAAGACGTCCGGCGGCAAGTACATCGCCCCGGCTGAGGTCGAGGGGCAGTTCAAGGCGGTGTGCCCGTTCGTCTCCAACATCCTGGTGCACGGCGCCGACCGTAACTTCTGCACCGCCCTCATCGCGCTCGACGAGCCGACCATCCTCAGCTGGGCGGAGGAGAACGGCCTGGGCGGCAGGTCGTACGCCGACGTGGTGGCGGCCCCGCAGACCGTGGAGCTCGTCCAGGGCTACGTGACGCGGCTCAACGAGGGCATGCAGCGCTGGCAGACCATCAAGAAGTTCCGGCTGCTGCCGCGCGACCTGGACATCGAACACGGCGAGCTGACCCCCAGCCTCAAGCTGAAGCGGCCGGTCGTCGAGCGTGAGTACCAGGGCCTCATCGACGACATGTACGCGGGTTCGCGCGAGGCGTGAGCGGCGGGAAGTGGTTCCGGGCCGGGGCCGGTGGACGCGGAGGCGTCCACCGGCCCCGGCCCGTTGCTGTTCGTCTCACGCCACTTCCGTCACTCGGTGCTTATGGGAACGGCCGGTCTGTCACTCTGTCGTAGAACACCAGCGGCGTTTCGCGAGACCCTCAGGAGCCGCACCGTGGGGCCCATTCCCTTGCAGCGGGACATCGTGCACCGTCCCGCAACCGTCGTCGCAGGTCAGGCCGACGATCCGCGTCGGGTCGCGCGCACGAGCCTGCCCGGTATCCCGCAGGCCTCGTCCGCGGCCCGCAGATTCGTCCGCGCGGCACTCACCGACTGGACCGGGCTCGGCCTGCCCACGGCCGGCGAATTCGGCGAGCGGCTCACCGACGACGCGCTGACCGTGGCCAGCGAACTGGTCACCAACGCGGTCGTGCACGCCGGTACGACGGTCGAGCTCCTCCTCCGGCTGGAGGACTCGGCCGGGCCCGAGCCCGCCGCGCTCGTACTGGAGATCACCGACCACCACCCCGCACGCTCGGTGCGCGACGGCCGCGCGGAGCGGCCCGATCCGGCCGAGTACGGCCGGGGGCTCCAACTCGTCGCCACCCTCGCCGAGTCCTGGGGCATCACCTACCGGACCGGCCTCAAGACCGTCTGGGCCCGGCTTCCCGGCGACGACCGCTACGGACTGGCCGACGCCTCGCCCGCCGGGGAAGGCACCGGACGGCACGGTGCGCGCACCGCCGGGGTCCTCGCCCCCACGGCCGGAAGGGCCGAGCGCGACGACGCGGGCTGGGCCGGGCGCGGCGGGCTCTCCTTCCTGGCCGAGGCGTCCGGCCTGCTCGCCGGCCAGCTGGACGAGGACCTGGTGGCCTCGATAGCGGGCCCGCTCCTGGTGCCCCGGCTCGCTGACTGGTGCGCCATCTGGCTGGAGGGCGACAACGGAGGCCCGGCGGCCTTACCCCGCCTCGCCGGGGTCTGGCACAGCGACGAGGCGCGTGCGGCCATGCTGCGCCCCGCGCTCGAGAGGGACCCGCTGCGACTGCCCGGCAGCGTCGGCACCGGTCCCGTGCCCATGCCCTGGCCCGGCAGCGCCACCGCGGAGCACGAGGGCGTCACGGGTGCCGCGCTGGCCCACCGCATCATCTCGGGCGGGCGCACGTTCGGCGCGGTCCTCGTGGGACGCGAGGGCGTCGACCACATCCCCGACGAGGTCGCCGCGCTCCTCGCGGACTTCGTGCGCCGCGTCGGCCTCGCCGTGGGCGCCGCCCGCGCCTACACCCGCCAGGCCACCATCAGCCGCATCCTCCAGCGCGGTCTGCTGCCCAGCAAGGTCGCCGAGATACCCGGCGTCACCAGCGCCCTGGTGTACGAGCCGGGGGACGACGGTGTCGTCGGCGGGGACTTCTACGACCTCTTCCCGTGCCCCGGCGGCCGCTGGTCGTTCGTGCTCGGTGACGTCCAGGGCAGCGGCCCCGAAGCAGCCGTCGTCACGGGTCTCGCCCGGCCCTGGCTGCGTCTGCTGTCCCGGGAGGGGTTCCGTGTCGGCGAGGTCCTCGACCGGCTCAACCGCCTCCTCCTGGACGACGCCATGGAGGCGGCCGAGGCCGCCGCCCTCATGGTCGCGGCGGCGGGCGGCCAGCAGATCAAGGACGGCGAGCAGATGCAGGACGGCTCCCAGTCCCGCTTCCTCTCCCTGCTGTACGGCGACCTGGTGCCCCTCCCGGACGGCGGTGTGCGCTGCACCGTGGCCAGCGCCGGTCACCCGCTCCCGCTGCTGCTGCGCCCGGACGGATCCGTGCGTCCGGCCGCCGAGCCCCAGATCCTGCTCGGGATCGTCGACGACGTGGCGTACGAGAGCCAGAGCTTCGACCTGGCGCCCGGTGACAGCCTGCTCTGCGTCACGGACGGGGTCACGGAGCGGCGCTCCGGTCGGCTGATGTTCGACGACGGGGACGGTCTGGCACACGTGCTGGCGGAGTGCGCGGGGCTGTCCGCCGCCGGGATAGCCGAACGGATCAAACGGGCCGTCCACACCTTCGCTGAGCGCCCGCCCGACGACGACCTGGCCCTCATGGTCATCCAGGTGGACTGAGACCGGCCGGGGGCCGGATGTGCGGGACAGCTCCGACGGCGAGCGACAATGGACGGTATGCCTTCCGTACTGCCCGATGGTGAGCCCGTGCCCGACGACGGGGCACTGCCCCGCCACGCCCTGGAAGGCGCCGCCGGCCGTCCGCTCGGCTTCTATCTGCACGTGCCCTACTGCGCGACCCGCTGCGGCTACTGCGACTTCAACACCTACACCGCGACCGAGCTGCGCGGCTCCGGGGGCGCCCTGGCCTCCCGTGACAACTACGCGGCCCATCTCGTCGAGGAGGTCCGCCAGGCCCGCAAGGTGCTCGGCGACGACCCCCGTCCCGTCCGCACGGTCTTCGTCGGCGGCGGTACCCCGACGCTGCTGCCCGCCGCGGACCTCGTCAGGATGCTGGCCGCGATCCGTGAGGAGTTCGGCCTCGCCGACGACGCCGAGATCACCACGGAGGCCAACCCGGAGTCCGTGGGCCCGGCCTATCTGGAGGAGCTGCGCGAAGGCGGCTTCAACCGTGTCTCCTTCGGCATGCAGAGCGCACGGCAGCACGTCCTGAAGATCCTCGACCGCACCCACACACCCGGCAGGCCCGAGGCATGTGTCGCGGAGGCCCGTGCGGCCGGCTTCGAGCACGTCAACCTCGACCTGATCTACGGCACCCCCGGCGAGTCCGACGACGACTGGCGCGCCTCCCTCGACGCGGCGATCGGCGCCGGGCCCGACCACGTGTCGGCGTACGCGCTGATCGTCGAGGAGGGCACCCAGCTGGCCCGCCGCATCCGCCGGGGCGAGGTGCCGATGACGGACGACGACGTCCACGCCGACCGCTACCTGATCGCCGACGAGGCGATGGCGGCGGCGGGTTTCTCCTGGTACGAGGTGTCGAACTGGTCCCGCACGCCGGAGGGCCGCTGCCTGCACAACGAGCTGTACTGGCGCGGCGCCGACTGGTGGGGCGCCGGGCCCGGTGCGCACAGCCACGTCGGCGGGGTGCGCTGGTGGAACGTCAAGCACCCCGGCGCGTACGCACAGGCCCTGGCCGAGGGCCGCTCGCCGGGCGCCGGCCGTGAGGTGCTGGGCGACGAGGATCGGCGGGTCGAACGCATCCTGCTCGAACTGCGCCTCGTCGAGGGCTGCCCGCTGTCGCTGCTCGCCCCCGCGGGCCTGGCGGCGGCCGGCCGCGCGGTCGCCGACGGGCTGCTGGAGCCGGGACCGTACGACGAGGGGCGCGCGGTCCTCACACTGCGGGGCCGCCTGCTCGCCGACGCGGTGGTGCGGGACCTGGTGGACTGAGCGAACGACCGGTCCGCACGGTTCCGCCGGGGCGTGTCAGGCGGGCAGGGTGACGAAGTCGATCAGTTCCTCCACGCGACCCAGCAGGTGCGGTTCCAGGTCCTTGTACGAGCCGACCCTGGACAGGATGTGCTGCCAGGCCGCGCCGGTGTTCTCCGGCCAGCCCAGGGCGCGGCACACGCCCGTCTTCCAGTCCTGGCCGCGCGGTACCACCGGCCACCCTGGGATGCCCACGGACGACGGCTTCACGGCCTCCCAGACATCGATGTACGGGTGACCCACCACGAGTACGTTCCCGTCGGTGACCTGAGCGGCGATCCGGGACTCCTTGGAGCCCGGCACCAGATGGTCGACCAGGACACCGAGCCTCGCGTCCGGTCCGGGCGCGAAACCGCGCACGATCGCCGGCAGGTCGTCGATCCCCTCCAGGTACTCCACGACCACCCCCTCGATGCGCAGGTCGTCGCCCCAGACCCGCTCGACGAGCTCCGCGTCGTGCCGCCCCTCCACGTAGATCCGGCCCGCCCGCGCCACACGCGCCCGCGCCCCGGGGACCGCCACCGAACCCGATGCCGTACGCGCGGGGCGTACGGTGCCGCCCGCCGCCGGACGTACGAGGGTGACCACTTTGCCCTCCAGCAGGAAGCCGCGCGGCGTCATCGGGAACACCCGGTGCTTGCCGAAACGGTCCTCCAGCGTGACCGTCGGCCCCTCGGCCGTCTTCTCGCACCGGATCACCGCCCCGCAGAAGCCGGTGACGGTCTCCTCGACGACCAGATCGGGTTCGGCCGGCACCTCGGGGGCGGGGGAGGACTTCTTCCACGGCGGAGTCAGGTCCGGCTGGTAGCTGCGCATGGCACGACGATAATCGCGCCCCCCGTCACGACACGCCGAACCGGGCGGCCAGCCCGTCCCGCTGCGCCCTCACGAACGCCGCGTCCACCACCGCCCCGTGCCCCGGTACGTACAGCGCTTCCTCGCCGCCCAGTTCCAGCAGCCGGTCGAGTGCGGCCGGCCAGTGCGAGGGCACCGAGTCCCGGCCCGCCTGCGGTTCCCCGGACTCCTCGACCAGATCCCCGCAGAGCACCACGACCGGCGTGCCGGGCACCAGCACCGCGAGGTCGTGTCCCGTGTGGCCCGGCCCGACGTTCGCCAGCAGCACCTGGAGGCCGCCTCCGAGATCCAGCGTCCATTCGCCGCTGACCTGGTGCCGCGGAGCCACCAGGGCGTCCGCGGCCGCCGTCGCGTCCGCCTCGCCCATCCCGTGCCGCAGCGCGTCCGCGCGCAGCTCCTCGGCGCCGTGCCGCCCCAGCAGCTCCGCCGTGCCGACCGCTCCGTAGACCTCCGCACCGGAGAAGGCGGCGGTGCCCAGCACATGGTCGAAGTGCGGATGGCTCAGTGCGATATGCGTCACTCTCCGGCCCAGCAGCGCCTCCGCCTGGGTCCGCAGTTCGACGCCCTCCCGGAGCGTCGAACCCGTGTCGAGGAGCAGCACGCCGTCGGCCCCGGCCACCAGCGCGGTGGTCGCGTCCCAGCCGGGCAGGCGTCGCCGCCCCGAACCGTTGCCCAACCGCTCCCAGCCGAACTCTTCCCAACAGACGTCCATACGGCGACGCTATCGGCAACCACCTGCGCGGTCCCGCGACGGCGTGGCCGGTCGGCCTTGCCCCCGCCCCACCCTCCCCCCGTACACTGACCGGGGGGATTGCTGGCACTCGACCCCACAGAGTGCCAGGCAGAAACCGGAGAACCACAGCTGGAGGTGTGCGCGGTGCTCAGCGAACGCAGACTCGAAGTGCTGCGCGCCATCGTCCAGGACTATGTCGGCACCGAGGAACCCGTCGGTTCCAAGGCGCTCACGGAACGGCACAGCCTCGGGGTCTCCCCGGCCACCGTCCGGAACGACATGGCGGTGCTGGAGGACGAGGGCTTCATCGCCCAGCCCCACACGAGCGCGGGGCGCATTCCGACGGACAAGGGCTACCGCCTCTTCGTCGACCGACTCGCGGGTGTCAAGCCCCTGTCGTCGCCGGAGCGCCGGGCCATCCAGAACTTCCTCGACGGCGCGGTCGACCTCGACGACGTCGTGGGCCGCACGGTCCGGCTGCTCGCGCAGCTGACCAGGCAGGTCGCCGTCGTCCAGTACCCCTCGCTGACCCGGTCGACGGTGCGGCACGTGGAGCTGCTGTCGCTCGCGCCGGCCCGGCTGATGCTCGTGCTGATCACGGACACGGGCCGGGTCGAACAGCGTATGATCGACTGTCCGGCACCGTTCGGTGACACGTCTCTCGCCGATCTGCGGGCCCGGCTCAACAGCCGGGTCGTGGGACGGCGGTTCGCGGATGTCCCGCAGTTGGTGCAGGATCTTCCGGAGTCCTTCGAGAACGAGGACCGGGGAACCGTCTCGACGGTGCTCTCCGTCCTCCTCGAGACCCTGGTCGAAGAAACGGAGGAGCGGCTGATCATCGGCGGCACCTCCAACCTCACCCGCTTCGGGCACGACTTCCCTGTGATGATCCGGCCGGTGCTGGAGGCATTGGAGGAGCAGGTCGTACTCCTGAAGCTGCTCGGTGAGGCAACGGATTCGGGCATGACCGTACGGATCGGGCACGAGAACGCCCACGAGGGCCTCAACGCCACGTCCGTCGTCGCGGTCGGCTACGGTTCGGGCGACGAGGCAGTCGCCAAACTCGGCGTGGTCGGACCGACCCGCATGGACTACCCCGGAACGATGGGAGCGGTACGCGCAGTGGCACGTTACGTCGGACAGATCCTGGCGGATTCGTAAGTGGCCACGGACTACTACGCCGTACTAGGCGTGCGCCGCGACGCATCTCAGGACGAGATCAAGAAGGCATTCCGTAGGCTCGCCCGCGAGCTGCACCCGGATGTCAACCCGGATCCGAAGACCCAGGAGCGGTTCAAGGAGATCAACGCCGCTTACGAGGTGCTCTCGGACCCGCAGAAGAAGCAGGTCTACGACCTCGGCGGCGACCCGCTGTCCGCCTCGGGCGGTGGCGGTGGCGCGGGCGGCTTCGGAGCCGGCGGCTTCGGCAACTTCAGCGACATCATGGACGCGTTCTTCGGCACGGCGTCGCAGCGCGGACCCCGTTCGCGCACCCGGCGCGGCCAGGACGCGATGATCCGGTTGGAGATCGACCTCGCCGAGTCCGCCTTCGGCACGACCAAGGACATCCAGGTCGACACCGCGGTCGTCTGTACGACCTGCAGTGGCGAGGGGGCCGCACCCGGCACCTCCGCGCAGACCTGTGACATGTGCCGCGGCCGGGGTGAGGTCTCGCAGGTCACCAGGTCCTTCCTCGGCCAGGTCATGACCTCGCGCCCCTGCCCGCAGTGCCAGGGCTTCGGCACGGTCGTGCCGACCCCGTGCCCCGAGTGCGCCGGTGACGGCCGCATCCGCTCGCGGCGCACGCTCACCGTGAAGATCCCGGCAGGTGTCGACAACGGCACCCGGATCCAGCTCGCCGGCGAGGGAGAGGTCGGCCCCGGCGGCGGCCCGGCCGGCGACCTGTACGTCGAGATCCACGAACTGCCGCACGCGGTCTTCCAGCGGCGCGGCGACGACCTGCACTGCACGGTCACCCTCCCGATGACGGCGGCGGCACTCGGCACCCAGGTGCCGCTGGAGACGCTCGACGGACTGGAGGAGATCGACATCAGGCCGGGCACCCAGTCCGGCCAGTCGGTCCCGCTGCACGGGCGCGGCATCACGCATCTGCGTGGTGGCGGGCGCGGCGACCTGATCGTCCACGTCGAGGTCATGACCCCGACGAAGATGGACCCCGAGCAGGAGCGTCTGCTGCGGGAACTGTCCAAGCTGCGGGGTGAGGAGCGGCCCACGGGGCAGTTCCAGCCAGGGCAGCAGGGGTTGTTCTCCCGTCTGAAGGACGCCTTCAACGGCCGCTGAACCTTGTCACCGCACCGCCCGCCGGTCTCGTACCGGCGGGCGGTGCGCTGTGTCGCGGACGGCCGCTCACGGTTCCGGACAAGCCGCTCAGGGTTCCGGGCAACCGCTCACGTCGTGGAACGGCTGATTTCGGCACGGTTCACCGGACATGGCACGATGCGGTCGTGTCCTCGGCCCTCACCGGCCTCCGCCGGTACCCGGCCGTGCGGGCGTGGACGACGGGCGGTGCGCCACGCCCGGAGCCGGCCATCGGCCCGGACGCCGCCGAGACGGAAGCCGCGCGTGCGGCAGTGAACGTGAGGAGTGCCCAGTGACGGCACCGGTCTTCGTCGTCGAACACCTGCCCAGCGGGCCGGAGTTCGTCCTGGACGGCCCCGAGGGGCGGCACGCCGTCTCCGTGAAGCGGCTGAACCCCGGCGAGGACGTCGTCCTCACCGACGGGAGGGGGCGCTGGGCCGAAGGCGTCGTACGCGCGGCCGAGGGCAAGGACCGGCTCGTCGTCACCGACCTGGAGAGCGTCCACGAGGAACCGGAGGCCGCGCCCCGGATCACCGTCGTCCAGGCGATCCCCAAGGGCGACCGCGGTGAGCTCGCGGTCGAGACGATGACGGAGACGGGCGTCGACGGGATCGTGCCCTGGCAGGCCGCACGCTGCATCACCCAGTGGCGGGGCGACCGGGGACTCAAGTCACTGGCCAAGTGGCGCAGCACCGCGCGCGAGGCGGGGAAGCAGTCGCGCCGTGTCCGCTTCCCCGAGGTGGCCGACCTCATGACGACCGGGCAGGTCGCGGCGCTGCTGGCCGGTGCCGACTTCGCGGCCGTACTGCACGAGGACCGGGACAGCGGCAGCGAGCCGCTCGCGACCGCCGAACTCCCCGAAGAGGGCACCATCGTCCTGGTCGTGGGACCGGAGGGAGGGGTCTCCCCCCAGGAGCTCGCCGCGTTCGCGGACGCGGGCGCGCCCCCTTACCGGCTCGGCCCCAGCGTGCTGCGCACCTCGACCGCGGGGACGGCCGCCGCCGCACTGCTGATGGGGCGTACGGGGCGCTGGAGCTGAGGACCCGTCCGTTCGGGGCACCGGCGTGCCCGCCGGGCCGGATAGCATGGCCGGTGTACTGATCACCGGGACCGACGACCGAGGAGGCCGGGCCATGGCGGGAGAGCCGCAGACCGACTGCCTGTTCTGCAAGATCGTTACAGGGGACATCCCGGCGACCATCGTCCGCGAGAGCGGGACGACCGTCGCCTTCCGTGACATAAACCCCCAGGCGCCCACCCACGTCCTGGTCATCCCCAAGGCGCACTATCCCGACGCCGCCTCGCTCGCCGCAGCCGAGCCGCAGATCGCCGCCGACGTGCTGCGCGAGGCCGGTCTGGTCGCCGAGGACGAGAAGCTCTCCGGGACGGGTTACCGCATCGTCCTCAACACCGGCGCCGGTGCGGGGCAGACGGTCTTCCACGCGCACGCCCACGTCCTGGGCGGACGCGGCATGCAGTGGCCTCCCGGCTAGAACGGTTCCGCACACCGTGTCCGTACGAGAACTCGTGGTCCTCGGCACCGCCAGCCAGGTCCCGACCCGGCACCGCAACCACAACGGCTACCTGCTGCGCTGGGACGGTGAGGGCATCCTCTTCGACCCGGGCGAGGGGACGCAGCGCCAGATGCTGCGGGCAGGCGTCGCGGCGCACGACATCAACCGGATCTGTGTCACCCACTTCCACGGCGACCACTCGCTGGGCCTGGCCGGGGTGATCCAGCGGATCAACCTCGACCGGGTCCCGCATCCCGTCACCGCCCACTTCCCGGCGAGCGGACAGCACTTCTTCGACCGGCTGCGGTACGCGACCGCCTACCGTCAGTCGGTCGAGCTGGCCGAGGTCCCTGTCGCGGCCGACGGGGTCCTCGCCACCACGGCGGCGTACACCCTCGACAGCCACCGGCTCTCCCACCCGGTCGAGTCCTACGGCTACCGCCTCACCGAGCCCGACCGGCTGCGCATACTGCCCGGGAAGCTCGCCGAGCACGGCATCGCGGGGCCGGACGTGGGACGCATCCAGCGCGACGGAGTCCTGCGCGGCGTTCCGCTGGAGGAGGTCTCTGAACCCCGGCGCGGACAGCGTTTCGCGTTCGTCATGGACACCCGGCTCTGCGACGGCGCGTTCGCGCTCGCGGAGGAATGCGACATGCTGGTCATCGAGTCGACGTTCCTCGACGAGGACGGCCGGCTCGCCGCCGACCACGGCCATCTCACGGCCGGGCAGGCGGCCCGCGTGGCGAAGGAGTCGGGCGTACGGCACCTGGTGCTGACGCACTTCTCCCAGCGCTACAACGACCCCGAAGTCTTCGAGCGACAGGCCAGGGCAGCCGGCTTCGAGGGCGGCCTGACCATCGCCCAGGACCTGATCAGGGTCCCCGTACCCACCCGCCACCAGTGACGAGAACACCGTGCACCTCCCCAAAGCAGAGCTCCACCTCCACATCGAAGGGACCCTCGAACCCGAGCTGGCCTTCGCTCTCGCCGCACGCAACGGCGTGACCCTGCCCTACGCGGACACCGAGGAACTGCGCACCGCGTACCTCTTCCACGACCTGCAGAGCTTCCTCGACCTCTACTACGCTCTCATGGCGGTGCTGCGCACCGAGGAGGACTTCGCCGAGCTGGCCGACGCCTACCTCGCCCGCGCCGCCGCCCAAGGCGTCAGGCACGCCGAGATCTTCTTCGACCCGCAGGCCCACACCGACCGCGGGGTGCCGATCGGCACCGTCATCGAGGGGCTCGGCAGGGCGCTGGACGCCAGCGAGGAGAAGCACGGCGTATCCACCCAGCTGATCATGTGCTTCCTGCGCGACAAGTCCGCAGAGTCGGCGCTGGAGACCCTGGACGCCGCCAAGCCGTACCTCCACCGCATCAGCGCGGTCGGCCTCGACTCGGCCGAGGCCGGCCACCCGCCGTCGAAGTTCCGCGAGGTGTACGAGGCGGCCGGCGCACTCGGGTTGCGCAAGGTCGCGCACGCGGGCGAGGAGGGCCCGCCCGCCTACATCCGTGAGGCGCTCGACGTCCTGGGCGTCGAGCGCATCGACCACGGGCTGCGCGCCATGGAGGACCCGGACCTGGTGGAGCGGCTGGCCGCCGAGCGGGTACCGCTCACGCTCTGCCCGCTGTCCAACGTGCGGCTGCGCGCCGTCGACGTACTGGCGGAGCACCCGCTGCCCGCCATGATGGCCGCCGGACTGCTCTGCACGGTGAACTCCGACGACCCCGCCTACTTCGGCGGCTACGCCGAGGACAACTTCCGGGCCGTCCGCGAGGCGCTCGGCCTGGACCGCGAACAGCTGCGCACACTGGCCCGCAACTCCTTCGAGGCGGCCTTCCTCGACCACGACGAGGAGCGCAGGGCGCGCTACCTGTCCGAGGTCGAGGCGTACGCGTTCGACTGACCGGCCGAGTCGGCGGGGCCGGCGGTCCGGATCGCGCTCCTGACCAGCCGCCTCCGCCGCAGCGCGGGCACACTGATCTCCGTGACCGCCTGCTCCGGCGCACCCAGCTTGGGTACCGCGCCGGGCAGGCCGCCGGTCGTGGCGGCGAGCAGCGCGGCGGGCGCGCCGCCCCTGCGCCGCACCGAGCCGGAGACCAGCGGACGTCCGCCGGCGTGCAGCGCGACGGCGGTGACCGGGGCGGCGACCAGGAGCGTGACGGTCCCCAGGACCAGGCCCATCACCGCGTAACCCGCCTGCTCGGAGAGCACACTCCCCAGCACGGGGCCGCAGGCCACACCTATCGACGACGCCGAGCCCGCGAGGACGGCCCAGCGGCCGCGTACGTCCAGTGAGGCAGCCAGGCCGATCAGGTAGGACAGGACCACCGGGTAGAAGGCGTTCCACGCGATCTCCCCGGCCGCGAACGACCCGAGGCCGTCGGCCGAGGAGCTGAGCACGATGCTCCCCGCGATGATCATCGTCCCGACCCCGATCGGCACCGCCCGGCCGAGTCGGGCGCCCAGCATGCCCGCACCCATGACACCGAGCAGCCCGGCCCCCAGCGCGGCGGCGAACACCGCGCCGACGGTCACCTCTGACAGCCCGGCCTGCACGACTCCGATGCTGCTGCTGACGCCCCACAGGGCGTTCTGCGCCATGGACCAGACGAACATTCCGCCGGCCAGCACCAGACCGGACCGCCGGTGCGGCAGCCTGCCCCGGACAGAGGGCGTCGCTCCCACGGGTGTGGGGCCGCCGAGCCGGGACGTGACGGGCCAGACGAGCAGGGCTGCCAGCGCGATCGCCGCGAACGGCAGCCGGTGGCCGCCGCCCAGGTGCGGGATCGTCAGATACATGACTCCCGCCGCCGCCGAGACGCTGAGCAGCCCGAGCGAGGAGGTCCGGTGCGGATCGCTGCGCGCGGCGATGCCGGATGCCGCGACAGCGGTGGCCGTGCCGGAGCCGAAGCCGCCGACCACCACGCCGAGCACGATCAGCGGCACGGAGGCGGTGCTCGCCGCGCAGCCGTAACCGAGCGCTGCGAGCAGCAGACCGGCGCGCGCCGGTCCGCGGGCACCGTATCCGTCCACGCGGCCCGCCAGTGTGAAGCCGGCCGAGGCCGAGCTGAGCAGGAGGGCGCTGCCGACCAGACCGGCCTGGGCCGGGCTCAGCCCCAGAGAGGTGGTGAGGCGGCCGACGACGGTGGGAAGCAGATAGGAGGCGAGGTATCCGGAGGTGAACACGGCTACCAGGGGCCACGCGGCGCGAGGGCGCGAGGACATGGGCGTTCCCGGAGAACATGCCGCAGGGGCGGCGGAAGGCAGGGGAGGGTGGAGCGGGGGTAGGGCAGGGCGGAGCCGGGGAGGGTGGGGCGAGAAGAAGCGGGAGGAGCGGCACTCGTCGTCAGCTGTCCTGATCGGTGCTCGCGGGGCAATTTGTATCAAGCACGCACTGACAACCGAAAGATGGCTCGATGTGATCTGAGTCACCTTTATGTTTATGCGCGAAAGGGCTGGGTAGCTGCGCAGGTTTATGCAGGTGGGAGAGGATGCGCGCGATACGGTGCGTACTCGCCGGACGGGGCGGCGGATCCGGCACACTGGCCGAAACTGTCCAGATCCGCCACGGCCGGGGAGCGCACGGTGAGCACAGGAAAACCAGGCATCGACCCGCTGCTCGGGCTGCGCGCCCCGCAGGACCCGGCCTGCGACGTGTTCCTGACCGGCACGGTGTTCCTGGACATCATCTTCACCGGCCTGGACAGCGCCCCCGTCCGCGGGACCGAGTCCTGGGCCCGCGGGATGGGCTCCAGTCCCGGCGGCGTCGCCAACATGGCCACCGCACTCGCCCGGCTGGGCCTGCGCACCTCCCTGGCCGCCGCTTTCGGCGACGACCACTACGGCGAGTACTGCTGGGACGCCCTCGAACAGGGCGAGGGCATCGACCTGTCCATGTCCCGCACGGTGCCCGGCTGGCACTCGCCCGTCACCGTCTCCATGGCGTACGAAGGTGAACGCACGATGGTCTCGCACGGCCATGAGGCGCCCGCCCCCGCGCCGTCCCCCGTGCCCGGCCGCACGCTCCCCTCCTGCCCGCCGCGCGCCCGCGCCGCCGTCGCCTCACTGACCCCGGGCCGCAGCGAGCCCTGGGTGGCCGGTGCCGCCCGGAACGGCGCCATGGTCTTCGCCGACGTCGGCTGGGACGAGACCGGCCGCTGGGATCTGGGAGCGCTGCCCGACCTCGGCCACTGCCTGGCCTTCCTCCCCAACGCCGAGGAGGCGATGCGCTACACCCGCACCGACTGCCCGCGCGCCGCCGCCCACGCCCTGGCCGAGCACGTCCCCCTGGCCGTCGTGACCCTGGGCGCGGAGGGCGCGTACGCCGTGGACCGGTCGGCCGGCACGGCCGCCGATGTGCCCGCCATCGACGTGGCGGCCCTCGACCCCACCGGCGCGGGTGACGTCTTCGTCGCCGGTTTCGTCACCGGGACGCTGGCCGGCTGGCCGCTCGCCGACCGCCTCGCCTTCGCCGGGCTTACCGCGGCCCTCTCGGTGCAGGAGTTCGGCGGCTCGCTCTCGGCCCCCGGATGGGCGGAGATCGCCGCCTGGTGGCAGCAGGTGCGCACCTGCGCCGACCAGGATCCCGCCGCACTGGAGCGCTACGCCTTCCTGGAGGAGCTGCTGCCCGCCGCGAGCCGGGCGTGGCCGCTGCGCCGCGCCGTCCCGACCATCGGCTTCCGGCAGTGAACGGCTGATGATCACGCGGTAAATCCCTCTGCGATGTCGGTGCGGAGTCGTACGCTGGTACTCCAGAGGCCGTCGAGCAGCGAAGGCCCTGCAACGGGAGGTATGCGCAGGCCCGAGGGCCGGCCCATGACTCAGACACCTACACAGCCGCAGGCGAAGGCCCGGATCGGCATTCCGGCCGGACACCCCATGGTGATGCTCCTGGGGTCGGGCGACTCACTGCTGCGCGTGATCGAAACGGCGTTCCCGGCCGTCGACATCCATGTCCGGGGCAATGAGATAAGCGCGACTGGAAGCGCGGCGGACGTCGCGCTGATCCAGCGCCTTTTCGACGAGATGGTGCTGGTGCTGCGCACCGGGCAGCCGATGACGGAGGACGCTGTGGAACGCTCGATCGCCATGCTCAGGGCGAGCGGAAACGGCGACGGGGAGGGTGCCGAGACTCCCGCCGAGGTGCTCACCCAGAACATCCTCTCCAGCCGCGGCCGCACGATCCGCCCCAAGACGCTCAACCAGAAGCGGTACGTCGACGCGATCGACAAGCACACCATCGTCTTCGGTATCGGCCCCGCGGGCACCGGCAAGACCTATCTCGCCATGGCCAAGGCGGTCCAGGCCCTGCAGTCCAAGCAGGTCAGCCGGATCATCCTGACCAGGCCCGCCGTCGAGGCGGGGGAGCGGCTCGGCTTCCTGCCCGGCACGCTCTTCGACAAGATCGACCCGTATCTGCGTCCGCTCTACGACGCCCTGCACGACATGCTCGACCCCGACTCGATCCCCCGGCTGATGGCCGCGGGCACGATCGAGGTCGCGCCGCTGGCGTACATGCGGGGCCGCGCCCAACCGCTCTTCACCAACGTCCTCACCCCGGACGGGTGGCGCCCGATCGGTGATCTGAGCGTGGGTGACCTCGTCATCGGGTCGAACGGCGAGCCGACTCCGGTCCTCGGCGTCTATCCGCAGGGCGAGAAGGACATCTACCGTGTCAGTGCCCAGGACGGCTCATGGACGCTGTGCTGCGGTGAGCACCTGTGGACGGTCCGCACGGCCTCGGACAAGCGGCGGGACAAGCCATGGCGGGTCCTGGAGACCAAGGACATGATCGGCAATCTTCGGGCGGCACACGCCCGGCGGTATGAGCTGCCGATGCTCACTGCACCGGTCAGCTTTCCCGAGCGTGAAGTCCCGATGGACCCGTACGCGCTGGGTCTGCTGCTGGGAGACGGGTGCCTGACGGGTTCCACGACCCCCTCGTTCGCCACTGAGGATCCCGAACTGGCGGAGGCGCTGGAGGGAGCGCTGACAGGCGTCTCCGTGCGGCACAGGGGTGGACCCGACTACATGCTGAACCGGGTGAAGTCGCCAGGAGACGTGATCACCCTGGAGAACCCGGTCACTCGTTCCTTGCGTGCACTCGACCTGTTGGGTACCCGCTCGCACTCCAAGTTCGTCCCGGACGTCTACCTGTCCAACTCCGCCGATGTCCGTCTTGCCGTACTTCAGGGACTGCTGGACGCGGACGGCGGACCGGTTACCCAGGCGGACCGAACGTGCCGTATCCAGTACGGGACGGCATCGATCATGTTGCGTGACGATGTGATCTCGCTCGTGCAGTCGCTCGGCGGGGTGGCGTACACGCGTCGCAGGGCCGCCCAAGGGCGTGCACCAGGGTTGGCGAGGGGCCGCGAGGTCCATCACCGCTACGACGCGCACGTCGTTGACATCCGGCTCCCCGAAGGCATCGAGCCCTTCCGGCTCGCCCGCAAGGCCGAGAAGTACCACGCGGCAGGGGGTGGCGGCCGCCCGATGCGCTTCATCGACAGCATCGAACCGGCCGGCCGTGAGGAAGCCGTGTGTATTCAGGTGGCGGCTGAGGACTCGCTGTACGTCACACAGGACTACCTGCTGACACACAACACGCTCAACGACGCCTTCATCATCCTGGACGAGGCGCAGAACACCAGCGCCGAGCAGATGAAGATGTTCCTCACCCGTCTCGGCTTCGACTCCAAGATCGTCGTCACCGGCGACGTCACCCAGGTGGACCTGCCGAGCGGCACCAAGAGCGGACTCCGCCAGGTCCAGGAGATCCTGGAGGGTGTCCAGGACGTCCACTTCTCCAGGCTCACCTCCCAGGATGTCGTCCGGCACAAGCTCGTCGGCCGTATCGTCGACGCGTACGAGAAGTACGACAACGCAGAGGGCCGCACCGGCCCCGACGGGAAGTAGTCGCAGCGCACCATGTCGATCGACGTCAACAACGAGTCCGGAACCGAGGTCGACGAGCAGGCGATCCTCGACATCGCCCGCTATGCCCTCGCCCGGATGCGGATCCACCCGCTGTCCGAACTCTCGGTGATCGTGGTGGACACCGCAGCCATGGAGCAGCTCCACATCCAGTGGATGGACCTCCCCGGTCCCACGGACGTCATGTCCTTCCCGATGGACGAACTCCGTCCGCCGGTCAAGGACGACGAGGAGCCCCCGCAGGGGCTCCTCGGTGACATCGTGCTGTGCCCCGAGGTCGCCAAGAAGCAGGGCGACGACGCCGAGACACAGCACTCGATGGACGAGGAGCTGCAGCTCCTCACCGTCCACGGGGTGCTGCACCTCCTCGGGTACGACCACGAGGAGCCCGACGAGAAGGCCGAGATGTTCGGCCTCCAGGCGGCGATCGTCGACGGCTGGCGCGGCGAGCGCGGCCTGACCGGTCCGTCCCCCGCCCCCACCGTCTCGTGAGCGTCCCCCTCATCTCCGGCGCGGTCCTGCTGATCGTCGTCGGCTGGCTCGCAGCCTGCGCCGAGGCCGGCATCGCGCGTACGTCGAGCTTCCGTGCGGCCGAGGCCGTGCGGGCCGGGCGCCGCGGCAGCGCCAAACTCGAACAGGTCGCCGCCGACCCCACCCGCTACCTCAACGTGGCGCTGCTCGTGCGCGTCGCCTGCGAGATGTCGGCCGGCGTGCTCGTCACCTACGCCTGCCTCCAGGAGTACACCGAGACTTGGCAGGCGCTCGCCCTCGCCATGGGGGTGATGGTCCTCGTCAGCTACGTCGCGATCGGCGTCTCGCCGCGCACCATCGGCCGCCAGCACCCGCTGAACACGGCCACGGCCGCGGCGTACGTCCTGCTGCCGCTGGCCAGGATCATGGGACCGGTCCCGCAGCTGCTGATCCTCCTCGGCAACGCGCTGACTCCGGGCAAGGGTTTCCGCAAGGGGCCCTTCGCCAGCGAGGCCGAACTGCGCGCGATGGTCGACCTCGCCGAGCAGGAGTCGCTCATCGAGGACGACGAACGCCGCATGGTGCACTCCGTCTTCGAGCTCGGGGACACCCTCGTGCGCGAGGTGATGGTGCCGCGTACGGACCTGGTCTGCATCGAGCGCTACAAGACGGTCCGTCAGGCACTCACCCTGGCGCTCCGCTCCGGCTTCTCGCGCATCCCGGTCACCGGGGAGAACGAGGACGACATCGTCGGCGTCGTCTACCTCAAGGACCTGGTCCGCAAGACGCACGTCAACCGGGACGCGGAGTCCGACCTGGTCTCCACCGCGATGCGCCCGGCCGCGTTCGTCCCCGACACGAAGAACGCCGGTGACCTGCTGCGCGAGATGCAGCAGGACCGCAGCCACGTCGCGGTCGTCATCGACGAGTACGGCGGCACGGCCGGCATCGTCACCATCGAGGACATCCTCGAGGAGATCGTCGGAGAGATCACCGACGAGTACGACCGCGAACTCCCGCCGGTCCAGGAGTTGGAGAACGGCTGCTTCCGGGTGACCGCCCGGCTCGACATCGGCGACCTCGGTGAGCTGTTCGGCCTCGACGCGTACGACGACGAGGACGTGGAGACGGTCGGCGGCCTGCTGGCGAAGGCGCTCGGGCGGGTCCCGATCTCCGGAGCCTCCTCGATCGTGGACCTGCCCGACGGGCGCAAGCTCCGACTGACCGCGGAGTCCCCGGCGGGCCGCAGGAACAAGATCGTCACGGTGCTGGTGGAACCGGAGGGAGCTGAGGTGGCATGACGCCCCAGGAACTGCGCGCGTTCTGCCTGGAGTTCAACGCGAGTACGGAGGAGTTCCCCTTCGGTCCCGAGGCCTCCGTCTTCAAGGTCCTGGGAAAGGTGTTCGCCATCGGAGTGCTCGACGAGATGCCTCTGAAGGTCAGCCTCAAGTGCGATCCCGACGAGGCCGTCCGGCTCCGGAAGGACCACGCCGCCATCGTCCCCGGCTGGCACCTCAACAAGCGGCACTGGAACACGGTGACGGTCTCCGAGCTCCCGGACCACATGGTCCGGGAGCTCGTGGAGGACAGCTACGACCTGGTCGTGGCCGGTCTCCCGAAGGCCGAGCGGCTGCGTCTGGACCGGCCTTGAAGGCTGTCCCGTCGCCCCTGGCGGGTGCACGGCGACCCCGTCGTCCGGCGCACCCGCACCGCCTTCGTATGCTCGGCGCATGACCGACAGCACAGAGCTCGCCGCCGAGGACCGCAAGATCATCACGCTGGCACGCAGCGTCCGGGCCCGCAACGGGGTGCCGGAGGGCGCGGCGGTCCGTGACGAGACGGGGCGTACCTACGCCGCCGGCACCGTGGCCCTGGAGTCGCTGAAGCTCAGCGCGCTCCAGACCGCCGTCGCGATGGCGGTGGCCGGCGGTGCCACGTCACTGGAGGCCGCCGCCGTCGTGTCCGGGGCCGGGACCGCCTCCGACGCCGACCGGGCCGCTGTCCGTGACCTGGGCGGACCGGACACTCCCGTGCTGCTCGCGGGGCCCGACGGCGTGCTCCGGTCCACCGTCACCGCGGGCTGATTCGGGGGCGGCGGCGCCCTGCTGTGCAACGGAGCCGCCGGGATCGGGGAGAATGGGCGCCATGAGCGCTCGACCGAACACAGAAGCCGCTTCGCAGCAGGCTGAGAACAACGCCCCCCACCGGGCCGGCTTCGCCTGCTTCGTGGGCCGGCCCAACGCGGGCAAGTCCACCCTCACGAACGCTCTGGTCGGTCAGAAGGTGGCGATCACCTCCAACCGCCCCCAGACCACCCGGCACACGGTGCGCGGCATCGTGCACCGGCCCGACGCCCAGCTGATCCTGGTGGACACGCCCGGCCTCCACAA
Source organism: Streptomyces sp. NPDC049970 (assembly GCF_040660235.1). Lineage (NCBI taxonomy): Bacteria > Bacillati > Actinomycetota > Actinomycetes > Kitasatosporales > Streptomycetaceae > Streptomyces > Streptomyces sp. NPDC049970. The sequence continues at coordinate 735,330 of NZ_JBFALP010000002.1, forward strand.
GCCGCGCACGCTGCTCGGGGAGCGCCTGAACGACGTCGTACGGACCACCTGGGCCGAGGTCGACGTCATCGGCTTCTGCCTGCCCGCCGACCAGAAGCTCGGCCCCGGTGACAAGTTCATCGTCAAGGAGCTCGCCGGGATCAAGAAGACACCGAAGATCGCGATCATCACCAAGACCGACCTGGTCGAGCCCAGGGCACTCGCCGAGCAGTTGATCGCCGTCTCCGCGCTGGCCGACGAGCTCGGCTTCGAGTGGGCCGAGATCGTGCCGGTCTCGGCGGTCACGGAGGAGCGGGAAGCGGGAAGCGGGTCGTCGAACAAGGGCGGTGGCGGACGGGGGGCCGGCCAGGTCGGCCTGCTCGCCGACCTCATCGCCCCGCTGCTGCCCGAGAGCCCGCCGCTCTACCCGGAGGGCGACCTCACCGACGAGCCCGAGATGGTCATGGTCGCGGAACTCATCCGCGAGGCCGCGCTGGAAGGCGTGCGGGACGAGCTGCCGCACTCCATCGCGGTCGTCGTCGAGGAGATGCTGCCCCGCGAGGACCGTCCGGCGGACAAGCCGCTGCTGGACATCCACGCGAACGTCTACATCGAGCGGCCCAGCCAGAAGGGCATCATCATCGGCCCGAAGGGCAAGCGGCTCAAGGACGTCGGCACGAAGTCGCGCAAGCACATCGAGGCACTGCTCGGCACGCCGGTCTTCCTGGACCTGCACGTGAAGGTCGCCAAGGACTGGCAGCGCGACCCCAAGCAGCTGCGCAAGCTGGGATTCTGAGGCCGGAGCCCGGTCGGGCCCCGGCCGCGAAACGGTCCGGGGCCGGAGCCCGGTCGCGAGGCGGTCCGGACCAGGGTTCGGTTCCCGGGCTCCACGAGCCCGGCACGACCCGGACGAGGCCTCAGGCGCCCTCTTTCAGGACCCGGGAGATCAGCGTCCGCTGGGCCTCGGTCAGCCGCGGGTCCGCGCAGTCGACCGTCACGCCGCCCACCGTGATCCGGTAGCGGAAGCCGTCCGGCACCCCCGCGTGCGGGCCGCCCCGGCCGTCGGCGACGACCGCCTCGGCCAGGGCCTCCCACTCCGCGGCGTCCGGCCGTCCTGATGTCTCGACCTCGCCGCGGCGGGCGATGCCGGCGAACCCGCCGGTCCGGCTGACCTGAATGCGCATGCGTGCTGGCTCCTGCCCTGGCCCCGCTCGGACGGCCCCGCCCCTACCTACCCGGTCACCTGGTCGGCACGCCCACCTCCGACCAGGCCTTCAGCACCGCCTCGGCCTCGTCGCCCTCCCCGAACCTGTGCTGCGCCGCCGCGACGGTCAGCTTGGCGAAGTCCGTGAAGGACGCGTCCTGGGCCAGCTCGCCGCCGGTCAGCACGTCGAACCAGATCCGGCCGGCCCGTTCCCAGGCGTTGCCGCCGAGTGCCGTGGCCAGCAGGTAGAAGGCACGGTTGGGGATGCCGGAGTTGATGTGGACGCCGCCGTTGTCCTCGTCCGTCTCGACGTAGTCGTCCATCGACGCGGGCTGCGGGTCCTTGCCGAGCACGTCGTCGTCGTACGCCGTGCCGGGGGCCTTCATCGAGCGCAGCGCGACGCCGCTGACGCGGGGAGCGAGCAGTCCCGCCCCGATCAGCCAGTCTCCCTGTTCGGCGCTCTGGCCCAGCGAGTACTGCTTGACCAGGGCCCCGAAGACGTCCGACACGGACTCGTTGAGGGCGCCGGACTGGCCCTCGTAGGCGAGGTTCGCCGTGTACTGGGTGAGCCCGTGCGCCAGTTCGTGGGCGATCACGTCGATGGCGACGGTGAAGTCGAGGAAGATCTCGCCGTCGCCGTCCCCGAAGACCATCTGCTCGCCGTCGAAGAACGCGTTGTTGTACTTCTCGTCGTAGTGCACGGAACCGATGAGCGGCAGTCCCCTGCCGTCGATCGAGCTGCGGCCGTACTCCGTGAGCAGCAGGTCGAAGGTCGCGCCGAGGCCCGCGTACGCGCGGTTGACGCTGGCGTCCTGGGTGGCTTCGTCGCCCTCGTCACGGACCTCGACCCCCGGCAGGTCGGTGCCGTGCCGGCAGTCGTACAGGGTGCGGTGGGGCTTGGTGGGGACCGGGTCGGAGGTGCGCGCGGCGCCGGGGGTCCAGGCCAGCGCGGTCACCTGCCGGTGACGGCGCCTGGCCCCGTCGGCCTCCAGGGTGCGGCGCGCGGGACCGGCCAGGACCGGATCGTCGGCCTGGGACAGCTTGTCGAGGAGATGGGGCGGCACGATGGTGCAGAAGACGGGCGTGGGCCCGTTGTTCGGTCGAGGCTGCATGCAAACGACTGTGGCACTCCGTCACGAGTCTGTCACTGGTTGCGATCGTGATTGACGAAATAGAGTGATGTATCACCGTTCGGTCTTTACAAGGCCCCGATCCCGCATACTGATACGGACCGACGTATCGGGCGCCCCTCGGTTAGTGTTGCCGCATCATGCGTTTCGGGCTGCTCCTTCTTAGCTGCCGCGGCGAGGGCCTGTAGTCGTAGGCCGGCTCCCTCCCCGCGGAGTTCGCTGTTGCAGCGACACAGTCGGCCGCCCCTGCTGGACCTCAGAGGAGCCGTACGCCATGACCGCAGTGAACCCCCCCGTGCACACCGACGCCGCCCCCACCCCCGTCGGTGGCCCCACCCCGGTGACCAACGCGAAGCAGCTGCAGAAGCCCTCCGGGATGCCGGTGCACAAGTACCGGGGCTACGAGGCCGTGGACATCTCCGACCGCACCTGGCCGGACAACCGCATCACGCGGGCCCCGCGCTGGCTGTCCACCGACCTGCGTGACGGCAACCAGGCACTGATCGACCCGATGTCGCCGGCCCGTAAGCGCGAGATGTTCGACCTGCTCGTACGCATGGGCTACAAGGAGATCGAGGTCGGCTTCCCGTCCTCCGGCGAGACGGACTTCGCGTTCGTACGCTCCATCATCGAAGAGGGCGCGATCCCCGAGGACGTGACGATCTCCGTCCTGACGCAGGCCCGCGAGGAACTGATCGAGCGGACCGTCGAATCACTGGTCGGTGCGCGGCGCGCCACCGTCCACCTGTACAACGCCACCGCCCCCACCTTCCGCCGTGTGGTCTTCCGCGGCACGAAGGAGGAGGTCAAGCAGATCGCCGTGGACGGCACCCGCCTGGTCATGGAGTACGCGGACAAGATCCTGGGCGACGAGACGGTCTTCGGCTACCAGTACAGCCCGGAGATCTTCACCGACACCGAGCTGGACTTCGCCCTGGAGGTCTGCGAGGCCGTCTGCGACGTCTGGCAGCCGGAGGAGGGCCGCGAGATCATCCTCAACCTGCCCGCCACGGTGGAGCGTTCGACGCCGTCCACCCACGCGGACCGCTTCGAGTGGATGTCGCGCAACCTGACCCGCCGCCCGTACGTCTGCCTGTCCGTCCACCCGCACAACGACCGCGGTACGGCGGTCGCCGCCGCCGAGCTGGCGATCATGGCGGGCGCCGACCGCATCGAGGGCTGCCTGTTCGGCCAGGGCGAGCGCACCGGCAACGTCGACCTGGTGACCCTGGGCATGAACCTCTTCTCGCAGGGTGTCGACCCGCAGATCGACTTCTCGCAGATCGACGAGATCCGCCGCACCAGCGAGTACTGCAACCAGATGGAGATCCACCCGCGCCACCCCTACGCCGGCGACCTCGTCTACACGGCCTTCTCCGGCTCCCACCAGGACGCCATCAAGAAGGGCTTCGACGCCATGGAGGCCGACGCGGCCGCCCGGGGCGAGGGCGTCACCGTCGACGACCTCGAGTGGGCCGTGCCGTACCTGCCGATCGACCCGAAGGACGTCGGCCGCTCCTACGAGGCCGTCATCCGCGTCAACTCGCAGTCCGGCAAGGGCGGCATCGCCTACGTCCTGCAGAACGACCACAAGCTGGACCTGCCGCGCCGGATGCAGATCGAGTTCTCCCGGATCATTCAGGCCAAGACCGATGCCGAGGGCGGCGAGGTCACGCCGACCCAGATCTGGTCGACCTTCAGGGACGAGTACCTGCCCAGCCCCGAGAACGCCTGGGGGCGCGTGCAGATCCGGTCCGGCCAGACGACGACCGGCTCCGACGGCCAGGACAGCATCACCGTCGAGGCCACGGTCGACGGCACGGACACGGTGCTGACCGGCACGGGCAACGGACCGATCTCCGCGTTCTTCGAAGCGCTGCAGGCCATCGGCATCGACGCCCGCCTGCTGGACTACACCGAGCACACGATGAGCGAGGGCGCGAGCTCCCAGGCGGCCTCCTACATCGAGTGCGCGATCGACGGCAAGGTGCTGTGGGGCATCGGGATCGACGCCAACACCACGCGTGCCTCGCTGAAGGCGGTCGTCTCCGCGGTCAACCGCGCGACCCGCTGACACCACCGCGCGCCGTCCCGGACGAACATCCCGTACGCCGCCGAATCCTCCGGTCCGAGAGCCCCGTCCGCCCACCGAGGGCGGGCGGGGTTCGGCCATCTCCCGGTGTTGTGACCTCCGGGATACTGACGCCACATCACGCATGTGGCTAACATCACGTCCAACGCGGCAATGTTGCCGCGGTGTTACGGAGGTGCGCGACGTGCGGACAGTCAAAGGACGACGCGCCGTAGGCCTGCGCGTCTACGGCACCCGTACCGTCTGGGAAGCCGTCGGCGACGGCGAGTTCTTCTGCCCGGGCTGCGGGGGAGACCGCAACTACCGGCGGCTCACCGGCCGCCACCGCCTGACCCTTCTCGGCTTGCCGGTGCTGGCCCGCGGCAGTGCGGGACCCGTCGTCGAATGCGCCGCCTGCCGGACGCACTTCGGGACCGACGCCCTCGACCACCCCACCACCACCCGCTTCTCCGCCATGCTGCGGGAGGCCGTGCACACGATCACCCTCGCCGTGCTCGCCGCGGGCGGCACCACCTCCCGCACGGTCCTGGACGCCGCCGTGGCCACCGTCCGTGACGCGGGACTCGACGACTGCACCCAGGAACAGCTCTTCACCATCGTCGAGGTGCTCGCGGCCGAGACCGGGGCCGGCGGCGCCGATCCGGCGGCCGAGGCGTGCGGGGCGGCCCTCGCCATCGAACTCCACGAGGTACTGAAGCCCCTCGCGCCGCACCTGGCCACGCCGGGCCGTGAGGCGGTCCTGCTGCAAGGGGCCAGGATCGCGCTCGCCGACGGGCCCTACTGCAAGGCGGAGCGCGAGGTGCTGACCACGGTGGGCAGCGCCCTGAGGCTCTGCCCCGCCGACACGGCCGCCCTGCTGGCGGCAGCCGCTCGTACGCCCTCCTAGGGGCCCCTGAGGGCCCTGGCGAGGGCGCGTGCCACCGGCAGGCGCCCGCCCTCGCTCGGAACCCCTTCCCCGGCCGGTGCTCCCGTGGGCGACAATGGGCGCATGAGCTTGTTCCGGGACGACGGCGTCGTGCTGCGCACGCAGAAGCTGGGCGAGGCCGACCGGATCATCACGATCCTGACCCGCGGCCACGGCCGGGTGCGTGCCGTGGCCCGCGGGGTGCGCCGCACCAAGTCCAAGTTCGGGGCGCGGCTCGAACCCTTCTCCCACGTGGACGTGCAGTTCTTCGCGCGCGGCGGCGAACTCGTCGGCCGGGGCCTCCCGCTGTGCACCCAGAGCGAGACGATCGCCCCGTACGGCGGCGGCATCGTCTCCGACTACGGCCGGTACACCGCCGGCACCGCGATGCTGGAGACCGCCGAGCGGTTCACCGACCACGAGGGCGAGCCCGCGGTCCAGCAGTACCTGCTGCTCGTCGGCGGGCTGCGGACCCTCGCCCGCGGCGAGCACGCGCCGAACCTCATCCTCGACGCGTTCCTGCTGCGCTCCCTCGCGGTCAACGGCTACGCCCCGAGCTTCGACGGCTGCGCCAAGTGCGGAATGCCCGGACCGAACCGGTTCTTCTCCGTCGCGGCGGGCGGCGTCATATGCGCCGACTGCCGGGTACCCGGCAGCGTCGTACCCTCGGCGGAGGCCGTCGCACTGCTGAGCGCGTTGCTCACCGGTGACTGGGAGACGGCGGACGCGTGCGAGGCGCGTCATGTCAGGGAGGGAAGCGGGCTCGTGTCCGCCTACCTGCACTGGCATCTTGAGCGCGGTCTGCGCTCGCTGCGGTACGTGGAGAAGTGACACAGGGAGACGAGAGAAGCACATGGCAGTACGCGGGATGCTCGGCGGCCGTAACCGGCGTGACCACAAGACCCCCGAGCCGCACCCCTCCGGCGCCACCCCGCCGAAGATCCCCGGCGATCTCGTGCCCAGGCACGTCGCCGTCGTGATGGACGGGAACGGCCGCTGGGCCAAGGAGCGGGGCCTCCCGCGCACCGAGGGCCACAAGGTCGGCGAGGGCGTCGTGATGGACGTCCTCAAGGGCTGCATCGAGATGGGCGTCAAGAACCTCTCGCTGTACGCCTTCTCCACGGAGAACTGGAAGCGCTCGCCGGACGAGGTGAAGTTCCTGATGGACTTCAACCGGGACGTCATCCGCCGCCGCCGTGACGAGATGGACGAGCTCGGCATCCGCATCCGCTGGGTCGGCCGCATGCCGAAGCTGTGGAAGTCCGTCGTCCAGGAGCTCCAGGTCGCCCAGGAGCAGACCAAGGACAACGACAGGATGACGCTGTACTTCTGCGTCAACTACGGGGGACGGGCCGAGATCGCCGACGCGGCGCAGCGCATCGCCCGGGACGTCGCCGCCGGGAAGCTCGACCCCTCGAAGGTCAACGAGAAGACGTTCGCGAAGTACACCTACTACCCGGACATGCCGGACGTGGACCTCTTCGTGCGCCCCAGTGGCGAGCAGCGCACGTCCAACTACCTGATCTGGCAGAGCGCGTACGCCGAGATGGTCTTCCAGGACGTCCTGTGGCCGGACTTCGACCGCCGCGACCTGTGGCGCGCCTGCCTGGAGTTCGCCCGGCGCGACCGGCGGTTCGGCGGTGCCGAGGAGATCACCGAGGGCTGAGGAAGGCGCGGAAGGGGGCCCCGGACACCGGGGCCCCCTTCCGGAGCCGGTCGTCCCGGGCCCCGCCGGGTCAGTTCCCGGCGCTCGCGCAGTCCGCGCAGGTCCCGAAGATCTCCACCGTGTGCGCCACGTTCACGTAGCCGTGCTGCGAGGCGATCGTCTCGGCCCACTGCTCCACCGCCGGGCCCTCGACCTCGACGGCCTTCCCGCAGACGCGGCACACCAGATGGTGGTGGTGGTCGCCCGTCGAGCAGCGCCGGTAGACGGCCTCGCCGTCCGTGGTGCGCAGGACGTCGACCTCACCCGCGTCGGCGAGGGACTGGAGCGTGCGGTAGACCGTGGTCAGCCCGACCGAGTCGCCCCTGTGCTTCAGCACGTCGTGCAGGTCCTGGGCGCTGCGGAACTCGTCGACCTCGTCGAGCGCCGCCGCGACCGCCGCGCGCTGCCGGGTGGACCGGCCGCGTACCGGAGCCGCGTTCGTGCCACTGATCGGCGCCGTCGCCACAGCTGCCTCCTCGTGTCGCCCGTACGTACGTCGGGCCATTGTGCCAGCCCGCCCCGGCGCCACGGTCACACCCGTGTGTCGTCCCCGGCCGGCCGGGCCGCCGGTACCTCAAGGGTGCACCGGGCGGCCTCCGCCTCGCGTCCCCGCGCACGCCTGTGCGCCAGCGGCGTGGCGAGCGCGGTGAGCAGCACGAACGCGGCGATGGCCAGCAGTACGATCGTCGCCCCGGGCGGTACGTCCTGGTAGTACGAGGTCACGGTGCCGGCCAGCGTGACGGCCGTGCCGATGACGACGGCCAGCACGAACGTCACCTTGAAGGACTTCGCGATCTGCTGCGCGGCGGCGACCGGCACCACCATCAGGGCGCTGACCAGCAGCAGGCCGACGACCCGCATCGCCACGGTGACGGTGACCGCGGCGGTGACCGCGACCAGCAGGTTGAGCACCCGTACCGGCAGTCCGGTGACCCTGGCGAACTCCTCGTCCTGGCTGACGGCGAACAACTGCCGCCGCAGTCCCACGGTGACCAGCACCACGAAGGCGGCCAGTACGACGATCGCCGTGACGTCCTCCTCGGAGACCGTCGACAGGGAGCCGAAGAGGAACGACGTCAGGTTGGCGTTCGAGCCGGTGTCCGAGAGGTTGATCAGCATCACTCCGCCCGCCATGCCGCCGTAGAACAGCATGGCCAGGGCGATGTCGCCGCGGGTGCGCCCGTACCAGCGGATCAGCTCCATCACGACCGAGCCGGCCACCGCGACGAGCGTCGCCATCCAGACGGGGTTGGTGGAGAGCAGGAAGCCGAGGCCGACACCGGTCATGGCCACGTGCCCGATGCCGTCGCCCATCAGGGCTTGGCGGCGCTGGACGAGGTAGATGCCGATGGCGGGTGCGGTGACGCCGACCAGGACGGCCGCGAGCAGGGCCCGCTGCATGAAGGGAGGGTTCAGGAATTCCAGCATGATCAGCTCAGCAGTCCCGTCCGGACGGGCTCGGAGGCCGCGTGGGGGTGTACGTGGTCGTGGCCGGGCAGGGCGTGCTGGCCCATCGCCTCGGGGGGCGGCCCGTCGTGCGTGACGCAGCCGTCGCGCAGGACGATCGCACGGTCGATCAGCGGCTCCAGGGCGCCGAGCTCGTGCAGGACGAGCAGCACCGTGGCCCCGCCTGCGACCTGCTCGCGCAGCGTGGTGGCGAGTATCTCCTGGCTGGCCAGGTCGACGCCGGCCATCGGCTCGTCCATGATCAGCACCTCCGGCTCGGAGGCGAGCGCGCGGGCGATCAGGACCCGCTGGTGCTGGCCGCCGGAGAGGGCGTCCACGGAGTCCTTGGCCCGGTCGGCGAGGCCGACGAGCTCGATGGCCCGGTCCACGGCCGCCCGGTCCGCCCTGCCCGGCAGCCCGAGCTTCGTCCGCGACAGCCGCCCGGACGCGACGACCTCGCGGATGGTGGCGGGGACGCCGCCGGCCGCCGTGGTGCGCTGCGGCACGTAGCCGACGCGGGCCCACTGCCGGAAGCGGCGCAGCGGCGTGCCGAACAGCTCCACGGAACCGCCGGTGAGCGGGACCTGGCCGATGACGGAGCGTACGGCGGTGGACTTGCCGGATCCGTTGGCACCCAGCAGTGCCACGACCTCACCGCGGTGGACGGTGAGGTCGACACCGCGCAGCACCGGGCGCGCGCCGAGCGTCGCCGTGGCTCCGGACATCCTGATCACGGGTTCGGGCGTACTGGGCTCGGGCACGATCGCCTCCGGTGCTGCTGCGGCTGGTTCGGGTACTTCGGGGGTCACTTCGCGCCGAGTGCCTTCTGCAGCGCGGCCAGGTTGGACTTCATGACCTCGATGTAGTCAGCGCCCGCGGACTTGTCCGTGATTCCCTCCAGCGGATCCAGGACGCCGGTCCTCAGGCCGAGGTCCTTCGCCAGGGTCCTGGCGGTCTTGTCGCTGGCGAGCGTCTCGAAGAACACGGTGGTCGCCTTGCTCTTCTCGGCGGCGTCGTGGATCTCGCTGATCCGGGCGGGGCTGGGCTCGGTCTCGGGGTCGAGGCCGGCGATCCCCTCCTGCGTGAGGCCGTAGCGCTCGGCGAGGTACCCGAAGGCGGAGTGCGTGGTGATGAACGTCCTGGTCGCGGAGTCCTTCAGCCCGGTCTTGTACGCCGTGTCCAGCTCGTTCAGTTCGGCGACCAGGGTGTCCGTGTTCTTGCGGTAGTCGGAGGCGTTGTCGGGGTCAGCCTTCTCCAGGGACGCGCCCACGCCCTCGGCGACCTCCGCGTACTTCACCGGGTCCAGCCAGATGTGCGGGTCGAGCCCCGCCTCCTCGTGGCTGTGCTCCTCGCCCTCGTGCTCCTCGCCCTCCTCGTGGCCGTGGTCGTGGCCGTCGACCTCGGAGCCGTGGCTCTCGAGCGTGGTCAGCTCCGCCGCGTCCACGGTGTCCTTCACGCCGGCCTGGGCGACGGCGTCGTCCACCGCGGGCTGGACGCCCTTGAGGAACAGGATGTAGTCGGCGTCGCTCAGTCCGCCGATCTGCCGGGGGGAGAGCTCCAGGTCGTGCGGCTCGACGCCGGGCTTCGTCAACGTGGTGACGGAGACGTGCGATCCGCCGATCTCCTCGGCGAGGAACTGCATCGGGTAGAAGGACGCCACCACGTCCAGTCTGCCGCCGCCTCCTCCTTCGGCCGCGTCGGAGGAGGAACAGGCGGAGAGCGCGGTGAGGCCGAGGGCTACTGCTCCGGCGACTGCGGCTGTGGGTATGAGGCGGCGTACGTTCATGACAGTCATTTTCAACAAAAGTGGAAACGATTGTCAACAAGGCTGATGAGATGCCCGGATCGCCGCCCCGGGACCGCTATGCGCCGCACCGATTTGATCCGGGGGGTGCGCCCGCCGGTAATCTGGGCCATTCGCCCGCCCGGCGCTTCGCGCCGCCCCTGTCCAGTTCCGTTGTCGTAATGAAGAGAGCACCGTGGCCGCCGACAAGATCGACACCATCGTCAGCCTGAGCAAGCGCCGTGGCTTCGTCTATCCCTGCAGTGAGATCTACGGCGGCCAGCGGGCCGCCTGGGACTACGGGCCGCTGGGCGTCGAGCTGAAGGAGAACCTCAAGCGTCAGTGGTGGCGCTACATGGTCACCGCGCGCGAGGACGTGGTCGGTCTCGACTCGTCGGTCATCCTGGCCCCCGACGTCTGGGTCGCCTCCGGACACGTCGCGACGTTCTCCGACCCGCTCACCGAGTGCACCTCCTGCCACAAGCGCTACCGCGCGGACCACCTGGAAGAGGCGTACGAGGAGAAGCACGGCAAGCCGCCCGTGAACGGCCTCGCCGACCTCAACTGCCCCAACTGCGGGAACAAGGGCACCTTCACCGAGCCCAAGGCGTTCTCGGGCCTCCTCTCCACCCACCTCGGCCCGACCCAGGACACCGGCTCCGTCGCCTACCTGCGTCCCGAGACCGCCCAGGGCATCTTCACCAACTTCGGCCAGGTGCAGCAGACCTCGCGCAAGAAGCCGCCGTTCGGTATCGCGCAGATGGGCAAGTCCTTCCGGAACGAGATCACTCCGGGCAACTTCATCTTCCGCACCCGCGAGTTCGAGCAGATGGAGATGGAGTTCTTCGTCAAGCCGGGCGAGGACGAGCAGTGGCAGGAGTACTGGATGGAGCAGCGCTGGAACTGGTACACCGGCCTCGGCCTGCGCGAGGAGAACATGCGGTGGTTCGAGCACCCGAAGGAGAAGCTCTCCCACTACTCCAAGCGCACCGCCGACATCGAGTACCGCTTCCGCTTCGGCGGTAGCGAGTGGGGCGAGCTCGAGGGCGTCGCGAACCGCACCGACTACGACCTCAACGCCCACTCCAAGGCGTCCGGCACCGACCTCTCCTACTTCGACCAGGAGAAGGGTGAGCGCTACACGCCGTACGTCATCGAGCCCGCGGCCGGTGTCGGCCGCTCGATGCTGGCCTTCCTCCTGGACGCCTACAGCGAGGACGAGGCGCCCAACGCCAAGGGCGTCATGGAGAAGCGCGCCGTGATGCGTCTCGACCCGCGCCTGGCGCCGGTCAAGGTCGCCGTCCTGCCGCTGTCCCGCAACCCGCAGCTGTCGCCGAAGGCCAAGGGCCTCGCCACCGACCTGCGGCAGAACTGGAACATCGAGTTCGACGACGCCGGTGCCATCGGCCGCCGCTACCGCCGTCAGGACGAGATCGGTACGCCGTTCTGCGTGACCGTCGACTTCGACACCCTCGACGACAACGCGGTGACGGTGCGCGAGCGCGACACCATGAAGCAGGAGCGCGTCTCCCTGGACCAGATCCAGAGCTACCTCGGCTCCCGTCTGCTGGGCTGCTGAGAGCGGTCGACCTCGTAACGAAGCCCCCGGTTCCGGCGTACGGAACCGGGGGCTTCGTGCACACTGGGCGCACCCGTCCACAGGGAGGCCAGGATGCCGTCCATGACCACGAGCAAGGTCAGCAGATGGGACCAGCACGGCCGTGAACACGTCGTACACGTAAGGAAGTCGGGGATGCAGCGGCAGCTGACCTGCGACACCTGCGGATGGCGCAAGGGGACGCAGTTCCTGCCCTGGCTGAAGGCCGAGGAGCATCTGACCGGGGCCCACCAGGCGACGGTCGACCCGGCGGCCTGAACCGCCCCCGGGGGCCCGGCGGAAAACCGGGTGAGCGATGTGTCCGTACCGGGGTACCTTTTTCGGCATGTCCTCGTTCTTCCAGATCTACGAGTGAGCGCGCGACGGGCCGACCGCCCGTCGCCCAGTGAACCGATCCCCGGGGTCTCCGATCACCTCGGACCCCACTTCTCACCACGAACGGGAGAACTCCGTGGCCAAGAGCCGCAACAACCTCCTCGGTGTGGGCGGACAGCGCAAGAAGCTGTCCCGCGCCGAACAGCAGGGCGCCGGTCCCGCGCGCGACGGCGACCGCAAGGTCGCCGAGGACAAGAAGCAGGAGCTGGTGCGCAAGATGCGTGAGCGTGCCGCGGCGGCCGACGCCGCCCCGGCGCAGGACGCGCAGGCCGACAGCTGACCGTCCCGCGCCACCCGTAGGACCGCGGGCCCGGACCACCTCGGTGATCCGGGCCCGTGGCCGTCGTGCGGCGCCCGGCAGGGAACACGGGGACATCCTCCGGCCCGACAGCCCGACAGCCCGACAGCCCGACAGCCCGACAGCCCGACAGCCCGACAGCCCGACAGCCCGACAGCCCGACGGGCCCGTATCCGCGACGTCGTCCGCGTGCGGGACAATGGGGCCATGACCACGCTCGCTCCCGCCCTCCCGCTGCTCCGGATCGGCCCGCACACCGTGCGGCCGCCGGTCGTGCTGGCCCCCATGGCCGGCATCACCAACGCGCCCTTCCGCACCCTGTGCCGTGAGTTCTCCGGCGGCAAGGGGCTGTTCGTCAGCGAGATGATCACCACGCGGGCGCTGGTCGAGCGCAACGAGAAGACCATGCAGCTCATCCACTTCGACGCGAGCGAGACCCCGCGCTCCATCCAGCTCTACGGAGTGGACCCGGTCACCGTCGGCAAGGCGGTCCGGATGATCGTCGACGAGGACCTCGCCGACCACATCGACCTGAACTTCGGCTGCCCGGTCCCCAAGGTCACCCGCAAAGGCGGCGGCTCCGCGCTCCCGTACAAGCGGCCCCTGCTGCGCGCGATCCTCCGGGAGGCCGTGGGGCAGGCGGGCGAGCTCCCGGTCACCATCAAGATGCGCAAGGGCATCGACGACGACCACACCACCTACCTCGACGCGGGCCGCATCGCCGTCGAGGAGGGAGTGACCGCCGTCGCCCTGCACGGCAGGACCACCGCCCAGCACTACGGCGGTACGGCCGACTGGGATGCCATCGCGCGCCTGAAGGAGCACGTCCCGGAGATCCCCGTCCTCGGCAACGGCGACATCTGGTGTGCCGACGACGCGCTGCGGATGATGCGGGAGACGGGCTGCGACGGCGTGGTCGTGGGCCGCGGCTGCCTTGGGCGGCCCTGGCTCTTCGGCGACCTGGTCAGCGCCTTCGAAGGTACGGCGACGAGGCAGGCGCCCACCCTGCGCGAGGTCGCCGACGTCATGCTGCGCCACGCGACGCTGCTGGGGGAGTGGATCGGCGACGAGAGCCGCGGCGTGATCGACTTCCGCAAGCACGTGGCCTGGTACCTCAAGGGCTTCGCGGTCGGTTCGGAGATGCGCAGGAGCCTGGCGGTCACCTCGTCGATCGAGGAACTGGGCGGGCAGCTCCAGCGGCTCGACCTGGACCAGCCGTGGCCGGCGGACGCGGACGGTCCCCGCGGGCGCACCTCCGGCAACAATCGGGTGGCGCTGCCGGACGGCTGGCTCAAGGACCCGTACGACTGCGCGGGCGTGAGCGCCGACGCGGAGCTGGACACCTCGGGCGGCTGAGCGCCGGCCTGCCCGGCGGCGGCACCGAGTGCCCCGAAACGAGCCCGCTCAATTGAGCGGGCTCGTTTCGCGTGATCCGGGCGAGTTCGGCCGGGAATCGACGACAGGCGCGCACTCGTGCCGCCTTCCGGAGGTCGATTGTCACCCCGGGTGAGCAACGTTTGACGTCAGGGTGACTGTCACTCGCGGTGGAGGCGTCCGGATGGTGGCATCTGAGCGGACGTGACGGCGTGATTCTCGCCACCTCTGAGGCCTCACGGGCTCAGATGAGCGGTCTTTCCTATGCTGTACTTCTCAAATGGTGGCACTGGGTGCCAGGCGACTTTACTTTGATCGATCAAATCATCCGGCACTCCGTGTAGCTGAAAAGGGTTGAATCGCACACTCTCGGTATTTGTTCGTTCAAGAGGCGAACGCGCGGTCTCGCCTTGTCACACCGGTGCGTCACTTTCGATCTGCTGGCGGACGGGTGGTTGAGACCTGGTGACGCGCAAGTGGCCGTACCCAGGCACCTTCGATCTGGGTATGTTCCTCGCCGTCAGGGCAGCCACCGCGTCCTCGAGGAGTCGAGACCCGTGTCGGAAAACAAAGATCCCCAGAAGTTCGTCTACGACTTCACCGAGGGCAACAAGGATCTGAAGGACCTTCTGGGTGGCAAGGGTGCCAACCTCGCCGAGATGACCAATCTCGGGCTCCCCGTCCCTCCCGGCTTCACGATCACCACCGAGGCCTGCAAGGTCTACCTCGACAGCGGTGACGAGCCGGCGGCGCTCCGCGACGAGGTCGGTGCACACCTCGTCGCGCTCGAGGAGCGGATGGGCAAGACCCTCGGCCAGGCCGACGACCCGCTGCTGGTCTCCGTCCGCTCCGGCGCCAAGTTCTCGATGCCCGGAATGATGGACACGGTCCTCAACATCGGCCTCTCGGACGCCTCCGTGGTCGGCCTCACCGCGCAGGCCGGCGACGAGCGCTTCGCCTGGGACTCCTACCGCCGCCTCATCCAGATGTTCGGCAAGACCGTGCTCGGGGTCGACGGAGACCTCTTCGAGGAGGCGCTGGAGGCCGCGAAGGAGGCCAAGGGCGTCACGGTCGACGTGGACCTGGACGCGGCCGACCTGAAGGAGCTCGTCAAGCGGTTCAAGGAGATCGTCACCCGGGACGCCGGGCGGGACTTCCCGCAGGACCCCCGGGAGCAGATGGACCTGGCCATAAAGGCGGTCTTCGACTCGTGGAACACCGACCGGGCCAAGCTCTACCGCCGCCAGGAACGCATCCCGGGCGATCTCGGCACGGCCGTCAACATCTGTTCGATGGTCTTCGGGAACCTCGGCCCCGACTCCGGTACGGGCGTCGCCTTCACCCGTGACCCGGCCAGCGGCCACCAGGGCGTCTACGGCGACTACCTGCAGAACGCGCAGGGCGAGGACGTCGTCGCCGGTATCCGCAACACGGTGCCGCTCGCCGAGCTGGAGTCGATCGACAAGGCGTCGTACGACCAGCTGATGAAGATCATGGAGACGCTGGAGACCCACTACAAGGATCTCTGCGACATCGAGTTCACCATCGAGCGCGGTCAGCTCTGGATGCTCCAGACCCGTGTGGGCAAGCGCACCGCGGGTGCCGCCTTCCGTATCGCCACCCAGCTCGTCGACCAGGGCCTCATCGACGAGGCCGAGGCGCTCCAGCGGGTCAACGGCGCCCAGCTCGCGCAGCTGATGTTCCCGCGCTTCGACCACGGTGCCGCCAGTGTGCTGCTCGGCCGGGGCATCGCGGCGTCGCCCGGCGCGGCCGTGGGCAAGGCGGTCTTCGACTCGTACACCGCCGTCAAGTGGTCGCGGTCCGGCGAGAAGGTCATCCTCATCCGCCGGGAGACCAACCCCGACGACCTCGACGGCATGATCGCCGCCGAGGGCATCCTGACCTCACGGGGCGGCAAGACCTCGCACGCCGCCGTCGTCGCCCGGGGCATGGGCAAGACCTGTGTCTGCGGCGCCGAGGAGATCGAGGTCGACACCAAGCGCCGTCGGCTCACGGTCGGGGACACGGTCGTCGAGGAGGGCGACCTCGTCTCCGTCGACGGCTCGACCGGCAAGGTCTACCTCGGTGAGGTCCCCGTGGTGCCGTCCCCGGTCGTCGAGTACTTCGAGGGCCGGATGCACGCCGGGGCCGACGAGGCCGACGAACTGGTCGGCGCCGTGCACCGGATCATGGCGTACGCCGACCGGGTACGCCGTCTGCGGGTGCGGGCGAACGCGGACAACGCCGAGGACGCCTCGCGCGCCCGTCGCTTCGGTGCCCAGGGCATCGGCCTGTGCCGAACCGAGCACATGTTCCTCGGCGAGCGCCGCGAGATGGTCGAGAAGCTGATCCTCGCGGACACCGACGACGAGCGCGAGGCCGCGCTGGCAGCGCTCCTGCCGCTCCAGAAGGCCGACTTCACCGAGCTGTTCGAGTCGATGGACGGGCTGCCCGTCACCGTGCGGCTCCTCGACCCGCCGCTGCACGAGTTCCTGCCCGACATCACCGAGCTCTCCGTACGGGTGGCGCTCGCCGAGTCCCGCAAGGACGCCAACGAGAACGACCTGCGCCTGTTGCAGGCCGTGCACAAGCTCCACGAGCAGAATCCGATGCTCGGGCTGCGAGGAGTCCGTCTCGGCCTGGTCATCCCCGGCCTGTTCGCGATGCAGGTACGGGCGATCGCGGAGGCGGCGGCGGAGCGCAAGAACGCCAAGGGCGACCCGCGCCCCGAGATCATGATTCCGCTCGTCGGCGCCGTCCAGGAGCTGGAGATCGTCCGCGAGGAGGCCGACCGGGTCATCGCGGAGGTCGAGGCGGCCACCGGTACCGAGCTGAACCTGATCATCGGCACGATGATCGAGCTGCCCCGCGCCGCGCTGACCGCCGGCCAGATCGCCGAGGCGGCGCAGTTCTTCTCCTTCGGCACGAACGACCTCACGCAGACGGTGTGGGGCTTCTCCCGCGACGACGTGGAGGCCTCGTTCTTCACCGCGTACCTGGAGAAGGGCATCTTCGGGGTGTCGCCGTTCGAGACGATCGACAAGGACGGTGTCGGCGCCCTCGTCCGCAGTGCGGTCGAGGCCGGCCGGGCCACCCGTCCGGACCTCAAGCTCGGCATCTGCGGTGAGCACGGCGGAGACCCGGAGTCGGTGCACTTCTTCCACGAGGCCGGCCTGGACTACGTATCGTGCTCGCCCTTCCGCATTCCGGTGGCCCGGCTCGAAGCCGGCCGGGCCGCCGCCGAATCCAGGGGCAGCGACAGCCGCTGAGTGCCGCGGAGAACGATCGCCACGACTCCGGCGCCGACGACGGATCACACGGACCCTCATCGGTCCGACGGCGGAGCCGGATTACCGGGAAGCGGCGGCACCCTGTGCGGGGGTGCCGCCGCTTCGTCAATTGAATGGCGAACCGTTCAAAGTTGTTTCTTTTCACCGTTCGGTGCGCAAATCGAGGGCGCGTGCGCCGGGTGCGGCCCAGGGATCCCCACCCCTGGGCCGCACCCGCTTACCGCTGCCGGGCACGGAGCCGCACCGTCGCTCACCGCCGCCGAACAGGCAAAGCCCCCCACGGCCTCCACCCGCTCATTCGGTGACGTCGGATGCGTACCCGACGTCGTACAGCCTTTCGGCTGGAGCGGATACGGGCGAGACGTTTCAACTGTGGCCGAAACCCCGTGGTGACCACCCGTGACGCTGTGTATACCCTTCGACGGGGGCAATTGCGCGTGCAACAGGTGGGGGTTCGGTGCTGCGTATCCATGTGTCCGGGGAGGACCTTTCGCGTGTGCGTATGGCCGCCAGGCCGGACGCGATGTGGGAAACCGTTCTCAGTTTTCACAGGCTGAGGGACCGGCGGGGTTCCACGGTGTTCGGGGAATGGCGGAAGGAATCCAGGACCCGGTTGAATGGTGAAGCACGTCTGCTGTCCGCGATCGTTCCGCCCCGCGGCTATTTCCCCGACTTCCTGACGCCTTCGCAGGAAGGTGCCGAGCCATTCGGATTCGACACGGGAATGGAGGCGCTGCGCGACACCCCGGCGGACCGGATCCACGGGGAGATCGCACTGTTGGCCGAAAACGCACCCCTCGCGAGATGGCCGTCGGGCGGCTCCACCGGCACCGTCCGGCCGGAGGTGCTCGCCGAGGGGCGTACGGAGCCGCTGGGCCGCCTCATATCGACGCTGCGCGCCTACCACCGCGCCGCGGTCGAGCCCTACTGGCCCCACATCAGGGCGAGCGTCGAGGCGGACCGGGCCCTGCGCGGTCGCGCGCTGCTGGACGGCGGGGCGGACGAGCTGCTGGCCACCCTGCCCCCGATGATCCGTTGGCGCGCCCCGCTGCTGGAGGCGGACTACCCCGTCGACCGGGAACTGCACCTGGACGGGCGGGGCCTGCTCCTGCAGCCCTCGTACTTCTGCCGGGGCACTCCCGTCGTCTACCGGGACCCGCTCCTGCCGCCCGTCCTCGTCTACCCGGTCACCCACCCCCGCGCCCCGGCCTTCGCCGAACCCGGCCCCTGGCTCGGCCGGCTCGTGGGCCACACCCGCTCCGCGGTCCTGCGCGCCATAGACAACGGCTGTACGACCAGCGAGCTGGCCCGCAGGACCGGGGTGTCACTGGCCTCGGCCAGCCAGCACGCCTGCGTGCTGCGGGAGGCGGGCCTCGTGCGGACCCTGCGCCACGGCAGCTCGGTCCTGCACACGCTCACCCCGCTGGGCGCCGCGCTGCTCAGGGGCGGGGCCCCGCTCGCCCTGTCCTGACCCCCACGGCGGCGCAGCCCCGGAACGCCACCGCCGGGAGCGATGAGTTTCGGGGCGCCCCGCCGTCTACCTCTCGTAAGCGCTCGTACGGAGCGCGCGGGAGCACCGCAGAGTGCCGGACGGAAGAGTGGATCGACATGCCGCAGCCTCAGATGATCTTCGTCAACCTGCCGATCAAGGACCTGGAGACGTCGAAGAACTTCTTCTCCAAGCTCGGCTTCGGCTTCAACCCCCAGTTCAGCGACGACACGACGGCCTGTCTCGTCATCAGCGACACGATCTTCGCCATGCTCATCAGTGAGCCGCGCTTCAAGGACTTCACCAAGAAGGAGATCGCCGACGCGTCGGCGACGACCGAGGTGCTCATCGCCCTGAGCGCCGAGAGCCGTGCCAAGGTCGACGAGATGGCCGACGCCGCCCTCGCCTCGGGCGGTTCCCCGGCCAACGACACCATGGACGAGGGCTTCATGTACGGCCGTTCGTTCCAGGACCCCGACCACCACATCTGGGAGGTCGTGTGGATGGACCCGGCCGCGGTCGGCGGACAGGCCTGACACCCGCGCACGGTGGCCGGGGCGGCGACTCCCCGGCCACCGCACGGACCCGTCAGGTGCGGAACGGCCCCGTGACCTCGTAGGTGATGCCGCCCGAGGAGCTGCCACTCGTCCCGCGCTGCGAGGAGAAGTAGAGCCGCTTCCCGTCGGGGGAGAACGCGGGGCCCGTGATCTCCGACCCCGACTGGCCGCTGATCCGCAGGAAGGGCGCGACCGTGTCGGCGGGTGTGATCAGGCAGATCTCCATGTTCCCGCCGTCCTCGGCGACGTACAGGTCGCCCGAGGCGGACCGGGTGACGTTGTCCACGCCGGTGAGCGGGGCGCCGCCGCCCGTGACCAGCGAGTCGTCGTAGGCGAGCGAGAGGGACGAGGCGTTCGCGTCGTACGCCCACACCCGGTTGTCGCCCTTGGTGGTGAACCAGCAGGTCCCGGCCGCGTAGAAGCAGCCCTCGCCGCCGTTGAACACCTTGGCGCCCGTGACCTGGTAGCGGGTCTGCGTGGGGGAGCCGTCCGGGTCGGGGACCGTCGTCCAGGTCACCGGGCCCGAGGTCCCGGTGCCCGCGACCAGGACCTGCAACGTGCCGGACGCGAGGTCGCCCCAGGTGGCGGGCCGGAAGCGGTAGAAGCGGCCGTCCGTCTCGTCCTCGGTCAGGTAGACGTATCCGTGGTCGGGGTCGGCCGCCGCCGCCTCGTGCTTGAAGCGGCCGAGCGCCGGACGCGGCACGGCGGCGTTCACGCCCCAGGGGTCCGTCTCGTGGACGAGTCCGCGGGTGACCTCCTCGCAGGAGAGCCAGGTGTTCCACGGGGTCCGGCCGCCGGCGCAGTTGTTGTTCGTGCCCGACAGGACGCGGTACGCCGAGGTGACGGTCCCCGAGGCGTCGAAGCGCAGGGCGCTCGCCCCGCCGCCGCTGCCCGACGACACCTCGGCGTTGGAGACGTAGATCCAGCCGCTCCCGTCGGTGAAGGTGGCACCGCCGTCGGGCGCGCTGTGCCAGGTGTACGAGGTGCCGGGGACGGCCTGCCCCGAACGCGCGACGATCCGGCTGGTGAAGCCGCTCGGCAGCAGGACGCCGTCGGCGTTCGCGGCCCGCAGCGCTCCGTAGGGCCCGGCGGCAGGCTGGGCGGGGGCGGCGATGGCGGCACTCCTCCAGAGGGTGCCGCCGAAGGCGGCGGCCGACGAGCCGATCACCGCTGTGCGCAAGAAGGTCCGACGTTCCACGATCACTCCACGGGGTGACGTGCTGGCCCGCCGGTCCGGTTGGTCCGGCGGGTCGAACGTCAGCACAGTAGGGGCGTGTGGTGGACGTGGCTCCAACGTCTCGTGAACGGGGTGGAGTCAGTCCGCGCGGACCGGGAAGACCGGCACGGACACCTCGTCGTCGTCCAGGCACGCGCCCGTCTCCAGGTCGAAGCGCTGCTTCAGCAGGGGCGACGCGACGAACGGCCGCCCCTGCGCCGAACCGAGCAGGCCGCGGGAGAGGACGTACGCACCGGTGAACGGGTCGCGGTTGCCGATCGCGTACGCCCGCCCCGCCCGGTCCACGAAGAGGGCGACCTGCCTGCCGTCCGGGAGGAGCGCGGCCACTCCGCGCCCCGGGGTCAGCAGCGATCGGTCGCAGACCGTCAGCCAGCCGTCCCCGTGCGCGAGCCGGATCGTCCGGGTGTCCCGCGCCGTCGCCGTCGTGGTGGTCGTCATCAG
This sequence comes from Streptomyces sp. NPDC049970, assembly GCF_040660235.1. NCBI lineage: Bacteria > Bacillati > Actinomycetota > Actinomycetes > Kitasatosporales > Streptomycetaceae > Streptomyces > Streptomyces sp. NPDC049970. The sequence continues at coordinate 756,252 of NZ_JBFALP010000002.1, forward strand.
GAGGTCCCTTCGAGGGTACGGACGGCGAGCACCGGGCCCGCGAGTATGTCCAGGTCGGGCTTGACCTGGTCGCGCTCCGGGACGAACCTGACCGAGGGGTCGGGCGCGTCGGGGGCGTTGACGAAGGTGACGAAGCGCCGCAGCCGCTCCGGGTCGTCGATGGTCTCGGCCCACTCGTCGCGGTATTCGGCGACGTGGTCGGCCATCAGCCGCTCCAGCTCGTCGCACAGCCCCAGCGAGTCGTGGACGACGACGTCCCGTACGTGGTCCAGGCCGCCCTCGATCCGGTCCAGCCAGGTCGAGGTGCGTTCCAGGCGGTCCGCGGTACGGATGTAGAACATCAGGAACCGGTCGATGAGGCGGACCAGTTCGGCGTCGGACAGGTCCTGGGCGAGCAGGTCGGCGTGGCGCGGGGTCGCGCCGCCGTTCCCGCCGACGTAGAGGTTCCAGCCCTGGGCGGTGGCGATGATCCCGAAGTCCTTGCCGCGGGCCTCCGCGCACTCGCGGGCGCAGCCCGAGACCGCGGACTTCAGCTTGTGCGGGGACCGCAGACCGCGGTAGCGCAGCTCCAGGTCGATCGCCATCCGCACCGAGTCCTGCACCCCGTAGCGGCACCAGGTCCGCCCCACGCAGGACTTCACCGTCCGCAGCGACTTGCCGTAGGCGTGCCCGGACTCGAAGCCCGCGTCCACCAGGCGGGTCCAGATCAGCGGCAGCTGGTCCACGCGGGCGCCGAACAGGTCGATGCGCTGACCTCCGGTGATCTTCGTGTAGAGGCCGAAGTCCCGGGCCACCTCGCCGATCACGATCAGTTTCTCCGGGGTGATCTCACCGCCCGGGATGCGCGGCACGACCGAGTAGGAGCCGTTGCGCTGGAGATTGGCCAGGAAGTGGTCGTTGGTGTCCTGAAGGGCGGCCTGCTCGCCGTCCAGGACGTAGCCGCTCGCGCCGACCGTCGGGGCCAGCGAGGCGATGACCGAGCCGACCGTCGGCTTGCAGACCTCGCAGCCGTCACCGCCGCGCGCCTCCGCACGGCCGTGCGAGTCGAGCAGCTCGGCGTACGACGTGACGCCGAGGGTGCGGACGATCTCGTACAGCTCGCTGCGGGAGTACTCGAAGCAGCCGCACAGCCCCTGGTCCTCCGGCTGCGGAAGCAACTGCCCGATGACCTTGACGCAACTGCCGCAGCCCGTACCTGCCTTGGTGCACTTCTTCACCTCGGGCAGCGTGGTGTGCTCGCAGATCGCACCCTTGGTCACGTTGTGGCAGGAGCAGACCACGGCCTCGTCGGGCAGGGACGACGGGCCGAGCGCGACCGGACCGCCCGCGCCGGTCGGCAGCACCAGCTGCTCCGGGGCGACCGGCAGCACCGTGCCGGTCATCGGCCGCAGGGTCCCGTACTGGTCGGCGTCCCCGACCAGGATCCCGCCGAGCAGCGTGCGGTCCCGGCCGATCACCAGCTTCTTGTACACGCCCGAGCGGGAGTCGGAGTAGACCACGTCGAGACTGCCCTCGGCCGCGCCGTGCGCGTCACCGAAGGAGGCCACGTCCACACCGAGCAGCTTCAGCTTCGTCGACAGGTCGGCGCCCGTGAAGGCGGCCGTGCGGCCCGCGATCACCTCGGCGACCGTCAGTGCCATCTCGTAACCCGGCGCCACCAGGCCGTACACCCGGCCGTCCGAGGCCAGCGCGCACTCGCCTATCGCGAACACGTCGCTGTCGGAGGTCCGGCACTCCTCGTCCACGACGACGCCGCCGCGCGGACCGACCGCCAGACCGCAGTCGCGGGCCAGCTGGTCCCGGGGGCGTACACCGGCGGAGAAGACGACGAGGTCGGTGGTGAGCGAGGAGCCGTCCGAGAGCGCCATGCCGTTCACCCGGCCGTCCCGGCCCGCGGTGACCTCCTGGGTGCCGACGCCCGTGCGGACGGAGAGGCCCATGTCCTCGATGGTGCGCAGCAGGGCCGCGCCGCCGCCCTCGTCGACCTGGACCGGCATCAGCCGGGGCGCGAACTCCACGACGTGCGTGGTGAGTCCGAGGCCCTTCAGCGCGCCCGCGGCCTCCAGGCCCAGCAGCCCGCCGCCGACCACGGCGCCGGTCCGCGCGCCCTTCGCGTACTCCTCGATCGCGAGCAGGTCCTCGATGGTGCGGTAGACGAAGCAGCCCTCGGCGTCCTTGCCGGGAACCGGCGGCACGAAGGGGTACGAGCCGGTGGCCAGCACCAGGGTGTCGTAGGTGAAGCGCCGCCCGGAGCGCGCGGTGACGGTGTGCGCCTCCCGGTCGATGCTCTCCGCCGGGTCGCCGACGAACAGTTCGATGCCGTGCCCGGACATGAAGCCCGGCTCGACGAGGGAGAGGTCCTCCGCCGACCTGCCGGAGAAGTACGAGGTCAACCGCACCCGGTCGTACGCGGGACGGGGCTCCTCGCAGAGCACCACGACGCGGGCCGTGCCGGCGCCGGCGGTCAGGCCGCGGTCGGCGAGCGCTTCCAGGAACCGCTGCCCGACCATGCCGTGCCCGACGACCACGATCGTCGGCACGCCCGGGGTGGGGCCGGTCGGGGGAGTGGACACCGGCATCAGAAGCCTCCGTCGTTGGTGAGCAGGTGGAGCAGGGACATGTCGGCGGGGAGTGGCTCGTCGTCCTGCCAGGTCCGGGCGAGGGTGCCGACCGCGGCGAGATCGCCGAACAGCACCCCGCCCGCGAGCCGGTCGCCCCGGACGACGACCGTGCGGTACGCGCCCCGCGTGGCGTCGGCCAGCCGGACCACGTCGTCGCCCGGCAACGGGCGGGAGTCGCCGAAGGCCGCCAGGTCGAGACCGCCGGCTCCGGACGCACCCGCGACGACGGGGGAGGCCGAAGGGGAGCGCAGGGTGAGGCGGGTCAGTGCCCGGGTGCCCCCGTAGCGCGCGGGCCGCCCGGCCAGGACCTCGGCCAGCACGTCGGCCTGTTCGAGTGCCGCACCCGCCAGCCCGTACACCGTCCCGTCGTGCTCGGCGCAGTCGCCGACGGCGTGGATGTACGGGTCCGAGGTGCGCAGCTCGTCGTCCACGACCACGCCCTCGCGGACATCGAGTCCGGCGGCCCGCGCCAGGCCCGTCCTGGGGCGGACCCCGCAGGCCAGCACCGTGGCCTGGGCCTCCAGCTCGTAGCCGTCGGCCATCTCCACGGCCCGCACCGCCGGGACGGCACCGCCCGTGCAGCGCAGCCCGCGCACCCGGCACTCGGTGTGCACCTCGACGCCGAGCGCCTCCAGGTGGTGCCGCAGCAGCCCGGCCGCCTCGGCGTCCAGCTGCCGCTCCATGAGGTGCTCGCCCTGCTGGGCCAGCACCACCTGGGCGCCGCACTCGGCCAGCGCGCGGGCGGCCGACACCCCGAGGAGCCCGCCGCCGATGACGACGGCACGCGTGCCGGGACGTACCGCCGCCCGCAGGGCCAGGCAGTCGTCGAGGGTCCGGAAGGGATGCACCCCGTCCGGCATGGTCCGGCCGAGACCCCGCAGCGGAGGCAGCACCGGGTTGGAGCCGGTGGCCAGCACCAGCCGCTCGTAGCCGATGACGCCGCCGTCGTCGCACAGGACCTCGCGGTCCGCCCGGTCGATCCGCACGGCCCGCACCCCGCGCCGCACCTCCGCGGGCGGCAGCGCGATCACGTCCGGTTCGTACCGGCCGGCGAGGACCTCGGCCAACAGCACCCTGTTGTAGGGCGCGTGCTCCTCCTCGCCGACGACCGTGACACCCGGCACCCGGGCGGCGAGCCGCGCGCCCGCCATCCCGGCGCCGATCACCACCACCCGCGCCGCGTTCCCGCTCCGTGTCCTCATGACGCAGAGACTGCGGGGCCGGTGTTACCCGGCCGGATCCCTCCTGTTTCCCGGGAGGAACCTTGCGCTCAGCACCGGCGTACGGCGCCTGTGAGGGCGCGGCCGACTGGTTGGACGGGGCACGTACCGCCTGCCTAAAGTCGCGTACATGCCCGACATAACGCTGACCACCCTCGTCCTGCTGTGCCTCGCCGCCGCGGCGGCCGGCTGGATCGACGCCGTGGTGGGCGGCGGCGGGCTGCTCCTGCTGCCCGCCCTGCTGCTCGGGCTGCCGCACGTCCCGGCCGCGCACATCCTCGGCACCAACAAGGCGGTCGCCGTCGTCGGCACCTCGGGCGCCGCCGTCACCTACGTCCGCAAGGCGCCGGTCCAGGTCGCGACCGCCGTACGCATCGGGCTCATGGCGCTCGCGGGTTCCATGACCGGTGCCTTCTTCGCCGCCGGGATCAGCAGCGACGTACTGCGCCCGGTGATCATGGTGGTGCTGCTCGGGGTCGCCGCCTTCGTGATGCTGCGGCCGACCTTCGGCACGGCGGCGGCCGGTGACGGCACGGGCCGGAAGGTGACCAGGGCGCGCGCGGTCACCGCCGTGGTGCTGGTCGGAGGCGGTATCGGCTTCTACGACGGGCTGTTCGGGCCGGGCACGGGCACCTTCCTGGTGCTGGCCCTGACCGCCGTGCTCCACCTCGACCTGGTCACCGCGTCCGCGACCGCCAAGATCGTGAACGTCTGCACCAACGCCGGTGCGCTCGCCATGTTCGCCTACCAGGGCACCGTCCTGTGGCAACTGGCCGCGCTCATGGCCGTGTTCAATCTGGCCGGCGGCATGTTCGGGGCGCACATGGCTCTCAGGAAGGGCAGCGGTTTCGTCCGCGGGGTCCTGCTGGTCGTGGTGTTCTCGCTGGTCGCCAAGCTCGGCTTCGACCAGTGGACGGCGTGATCACCGCACTCCGGTGAGGTGGGCGTACGCCACCACGTTGCCCTGGTAACCGGTCTCGCGGGTGAAGCCGCCGCCGCAGGTGATCAGCCGCAGTGACGCGTGCGACGTGGCGCCGTAGACCCGCTTGTCGGGGAAGTCGTCGTTCTCGTACAGCTCGACCGCGTCGACCGAGAAGACCGCGGTACGGCGGTCACCTCGGTCGATCTCGACGCGGGCGCCCTTCTTCAGGGACCCGAGGGAGTAGAAGACGGACGGCCCCTGGGCGTTGTCGACATGACCGGCGACGATCGCGGTCCCCGTGGCGCCGGGCGGTGTGCCGTCCTCGTACCAGCCCGCGAGGTTGCGGCGGTCCGCCGGCGGGGCGTCGAGGCTGCCGTCCGCGCCCAGGCCGAGCCCCGTCATGGGCGCGTCCACACCGATGTCCGGGACGCGGATCCTGACCGGCGCGGCAGGGCGCAGCGGCGCGGCGACCCGTGTCCCGGGCCGCACCTCGGGGCCCGCGGCGAACGCCTCCCCGGTGGACGGCTGGGGGGCGACGACGCGGGTGACCGCACCTTCCTGCACCAGCCATACGCCGCACAGCGCGACGATGCCCACCAGCCAGGCCCTGGCTCTCAGCGACGCCCTGTCCACGTCGTCTTCCTCCGCCCGCCGACCTCAGCCGTGCGCGCCGTCCGCGCGCCGGCGGCGCAGGAGCAGGGCGCCGCCGACGGCCGCCGCCGCGACGAGGCCGGCGCCCGCGGCGATCTGTGCGGTGTCGGGGGCGGCGCTTCCGCCGACCCCTGTCCTGACGTGCCCGGAGGGCTCGCCGGGCCGGGTGGCGGGCGGCGTCGATGGCCTGCCCGTGGGCGGCTTCGCGTGTCCGGGGTCGGTGATGGGCGGGGGCACGGGGCGGTCGCCCGGCTGCTTCGCCGTTCCGGCGCCGAGGTCCTCGGCCGCCGGGTCCTCATCGGTCTCCGGCCAGAGGGACCCGGAGAGCGCCGCCGGCTGGTCGGCGTCGTCCAGGGGATCGGGTGCCTGCGCCTCACCGGCCGCGTCCAGGCCCTCGGTGGGTTCCGGCTGCCCCTCCGCGTAGAGGTCTCCGGCCGCTGCCGGACCACCCGCCGTCGTCCCGTCGCCGGTGCAGGGTGCCGTGGGATCCGGGCTCCCGGAGTCCTCGAAGGTCTCGGTGGTCCCGGGCCCGCACTCCGCGGTGCTGCCGGCCACCGAGACGGCGGCCGTGCGCTCTCTGCCGAAACCGTTCACGTCCGCGTGTGCGGACGGGGCGGCGGAGAGGCCGAGCGCGGCGGCGGCGAGCGCCGCGGCTGCGGTACCGGTCACGAGACGGGCGGGGCTGAGCATGGGAATCCTCCGGGCAGACGGATGTGTCCTCCCTCCGAGGTAACGGGTCGCGCACGCCGGCTGCTTGCTGACGTGTAGTCAGCTTTCACCCGTACGGGCCCGGGTGGCGCGGCCTGCTCGCCCACCCGGTGCAGGTCGTGGCGCTGCCGGTGGTTGTGCCGTCCGTCCGGTGCCGATCGGGTGACGCCCCCGGTTCCGGAGTGTGACGCACGTCACATGTATGGACTCGCGGGGGTCGGGCACACGCATCACACCCCCCCCCACGGGACGGCAGCCCCCGCCGGCCCCCCGGCAACCGCCCTCACCGGTCGACACCCCCCTGGGACCGGTGAGGGCGGTGTCGTGCCGCCACCGGTACCCGACTCACGTACCGTCCGTCGCCGACCACGTGATGTCCGGGGGACGCACACGCCCGCATCGGGGCCCTCCCTTGTCGTCGGTCAGACGCAGCCGCGCGGTGAGGTGCCCCGTCCGTGCTGCCGCCTCGACGACCTCGGGGGCGATGTCGGCGATCATCAGTTTGGCGCGCCGGAACATGGTGAAGGCGCCGGACCCGTCCACCGTCCCCCAGGACAGGTAGACGAAGCGCCCGCCGAGCCGGTTCTGGATGTACGGCCCCGAGACCTCGATGCCCTCCGCCGTCGACACGGCGGTGCAGTCCAGGGTCCATCCGGCGCGCGGCGCGTCACCCGGATGCGGACCGAGCAGCTCGCCCGGCCGGTCCTTGCGCTGCACGCCGACGTGGATGTCGTCGAAACCGGCGAAGTCGGTGCCGGGACCGCAGGTGCGGCCCGGGAGTTCTGAGGCTTCGATGTGGATCTGCATGGGTCCCATGGTCCCGCATGAGGAGCGGGCCCCGCGGGCCTCGCGGGGCGGCGGGGTCAGACGGTCTCGCGCGGGGCGTCCTCGAGGACCTGCCCGAGCCGCTTCATCAGTTCCTCGTCGACGTCGAAGGACGTGCCGTCGATCCGCCGCACCGGTGCGATGCCCTGCGAGTTGGTCAGGAACGCGGCACGGTAGGCGCCCAGTCCGTCCAGCGTCACCGCCCGCCGCACCGACGGCCGGTCCGTCCCCGCCAGTCCGCTCTCCAGCAGGGCCATGGTGATGCCGGTCAGCGCGGGGGCGTCCGGCCAGACCACCGAAGTGCCGTCCCAGAAGCCGATGTTGGTGACGGAGCCCTCGGTGACCACGCCACCGGGCATCGTCAGCAGCGCCTCGTCGAAGCCCGAACGCCCGGCCAGCTCCCTGTAGTAGGTCTGGCCGAACTCGCCCGGGCGCTTGACGTGCGGCACGGAGCGCGCGTAGGGGACCGACATCAGGCCGCGCGGCCCGCCGCCCATGCGCGCGGGCTCCCGCACCGTCACCATGGTCACCGTCTCCTGGCTGCCCGGTGGCATGAAGCCGTGCACCCGGACGGAGGCGTCCCGTATCCCGGCACCGTCGAGTGCGTGCCCGATCAGGTCCCGTACGCGCCCGCCGGCCAGCGGTGTCGCGAAGAGCTCCCGGTTCGCGGAGTCCAGCCTCCCCAGATGCAGGGCGAGGCCGCGCACCGAACGGTCCCTGACCTGCATCGCGGTGAAGTGGCCGTAGCCGGCGAAGGCCGGGATGCGCAGATCGTCCGCGGTGGCGGGGCGGCCGTCGAACTCGGCGTACGGGAAAGCGGCGGGAGTCGTCATGGCCCCACGGTAGGCGCCCCACGGCGTACCCCGGCCGTGTCCCGGGGCCGACAATCGAGGGGCCGCGAACCCCGACGAGGAGGCCGACGATGACCGAGCCCGCTTGGCTGACCGTGATGACCACGACGGACAGCGAGGAGAAGGCAGGAGCCCTGGCCAGGGGTGCGGTGGCCGCACGGCTCGCCGCCTGCGCCCAGATCTCCGCGCCCGTCACCTCGGTCTACCGGTGGCGGGGCGCCGTCGAGACGGAGCAGGAGTGGCAGGTGCTGTTCAAGACGACGGCGGAACGCTACGCCGAGTTGGAGGCCCACCTCGTCGACGCGCACGACTACGCGACGCCCGAGGTCATCGCGACACCCGTCGTCCGCGGCAGCAGCCGCTACCTCGCCTGGGTGAGCGCGGAGACGGCCCCCGAGGCGGACCTGTGACGGAGGTGCGGCTGCCGTTCTTCGTGTACGGCACCCTGCTGCCGGGCTGTCACAACCACGACCGCTTCCTCCGGGGCCGCACGAGCGACGAGCGCCCGGCCGCGCTGCCGAACGCCCTGCTGTACGAAGGCCCCGGCTATCCGTACGCGATCGAGGGCCACGGCACCGTCCACGGCGCGCTGGTCACCGCCGGGCCCGGCGCGTACGCGGAACTGCTCGGGCTGCTGGACGACCTGGAGGAGTACCTGGGGCCGGACCACCCGCGCAATCTGTACGAGCGGGTGGCCCGCGGGGTCGTTCCCGAGGCACGGCCGGGCGCCGGGCCCACCGAGCCGGGCGCAGTCCGATCCGCCGGGCCCACCGGGCCGGGCGCCGGGCGATCCGCCGGACCCCGGTCCAGCGGATCCGCCCCCGGTGAGCCCGTACGTGCCTGGGTCTACCTCGCGGCCCCCGCCGTCACCCGCTCCCTGCGGACCGGCGGCACCCGGGTGCCCGGTGGGAACTGGCTCACCCGACCGCCTCCACCCGCACCGCGCACACCTTGAACTCCGGCATCCGCGACACCGGGTCCAGCGCCGGGTTCGTCAGCGAGTTGGCCCGGCCCTCGCCCGCCCAGTGGAACGGCATGAACACGGTGTCCTGCCGGATCGACGACGTGATCCGGGCCGGTGCCACCGCCCGCCCCCGCCGGGAGGTGACCGCGACCCGCTCGCCCTCGGCCACCCCGATCCGCTCGGCCAGCCGGGGATGCAGCTCCACGAACGGTCCCGGCGCCGCCGCGTTCAGTTCGGCCACCCGGCGGGTCTGCGCCCCCGACTGGTACTGGGACACCACCCGCCCGGTGGTCAGCACCACCGGGTACTCGGCGTCCGTCTCCTCCGCCGGGGCCCTGTGCGTGACCGGGACGAACCGGGCCCGCCCGTCGTCCGTCGCGAACCGCTCCAGGAACAGCCGGGGCGTGCCGGCGTGCTCCTCGTCCGGACAGGGCCAGAACACCCCGTCCTCCGCCGCGATCCGGGCGTAGCTGATACCCGCGTAGTCGGCGGGACCGCCCGCCGAGGCACGCCGCAGCTCGTCGAAGACCTCCTCGGGGTCCGTGGGGAAGCCCTTCCCGTGACCCAGGAGGCCGGCGAGCGCGTGCAGCACCTCCAGGTCGCTGCGCACCCCGTCCGGCGGCGTCACCGCCCGCCGCCGCAGCAGCACGCGGCCCTCCAGACTGGTCGTCGTCCCGCTCTCCTCCGCCCACTGGGTCACCGGCAGGACCACGTCGGCCAGCGCCGCCGTCTCCGACAGCACCACGTCCGCGACCGCCAGGAAGTCCAGGGACCTCAGCCGCTCCTCCACATGCCCCGCGTGCGGCGCCGACACGACCGGGTTGGACCCCATCACCAGCAGCGACCGCACATCCCGCCCCAGCGCGTCCAGCAGCTCGTACGCGCTGCGACCCGGCCCCGGCAGGGTCGCCGGGTCGACACCCCACACCCCGGCCACATGCCGGCGCGCGGCGGGATCGGTCAGCCTGCGGTAGCCCGGCAGCTGGTCGGCCTTCTGCCCGTGCTCCCTTCCGCCCTGGCCGTTGCCCTGGCCGGTCAGGCAGCCGTACCCGGACAGCGGACGGCCCGCCCGGCCGGTGGCGAGGCAGAAGTTGATCCACGCCCCCACCGTGTCCGTGCCCTTCGCCTGCTGTTCGGGCCCACGCGCGGTGAGCACCATCCCGGCCTCCGCCCCGCAGAACATCTCCACGGCCTCACGCAGCAGGGGCACGGGCACCCCGGTGAGTCGCTCCACCAGCTCGGGCCAGTGCGCCATCGCGCCCGCCCGCGCCTCGTCCCAGCCACGCGTCCTGGTCCGGACGAACTCCTCGTCCACCCGGCCGTCCGCCACGACCAGGTGCAGCATGCCGAGCGCGAGGGCCAGATCCGTGCCCGGCCGGGGGGCCAGGTGCAGGTCGGCGTGCTCGGCGGTCCTGGTGCGCCGCGGATCGATGACGATCAGCCGGCCGCCGTTCTCCCGCAGCTCGGTGAAGTAGCGCAGGGCGGGCGGCATCGTCTCGGCGGGATTGGAGCCGACCAGGATCACGCAGCCGGTCCGCGGGATGTCCTCCAGCGGGAAGGGCAGCCCCCGGTCGAGGCCGAAGGCCCGCTGGTGCGCGGCGGCTGCCGAGGACATGCAGAAGCGGCCGTTGTAGTCGATCTGGGAAGTACCCAGCACCACCCGGGCGAACTTCCCCAAGGAGTAGGCCTTCTCGTTGGTGAGCCCGCCGCCGCCGAACACGCCCACGGCGTCCGCTCCGTGCTCCGCACGTGTCCCGCGCAACCCGTCGGCGATCCGCTCCAGGGCCTCGTCCCAGCCGGCCGGCACCAGCGGTCCGCCGGCGTCGCGCACCAGGGGCCCGGTCAGCCGCGCGCCGGCGGCCAGCACGGCGGGCGCGGTGCGCCCCTTGCCGCACAGGGCGCCCCGGTTGACCGGGAACTCCGTACGCTCCACGACCTCGACGACCCCGCCGTCGGCGACCGGTCGCAGTTTCATCCCGCACTGGAGCGCGCAGTACGGGCAGTGGGTGGACGTCTCGGTGCGGGCCATGCGCCCAGCGTGCGAGCCGGGTATTACGCCGACCGGTGCGCCCGGTTACGCCGCCGGTACGGGTCCCTCAGCCCGCCCCGCCGGCCGCCGTGAGGTCGTCGGCGAGCGCCTCCGCGACCCCGGCCTCACGTGGGCCCAGGAAGTGCGGATCCGGCTGGAACACCGCGTCCAGGAGCGCCTTCCCCGCGGCGAAGACCTCCCGCGTCCCGCCGTAGTACCAGGTCACGTCGTGTACGTCGTCGGCGCCCACCCCGTACGCGTCGATCCCGGCCGACCGGCACAGGGCGATCGCCCGCCGGATGTGGAAGCCCTGGCTTACCAGGACGGCCCGGTCGACGCCGAATATCCTCTTGGCCCGTGCGCACGAGTCCCAGGTGTCGAAGCCCGCGTAGTCGCTGACGATCCGGCGGTCCGGCACCCCGCGGGCGGTGAGATACGTGCGCATCGCATCCGGTTCGTCGTACTCGACGCGGCTGTTGTCCCCCGTGACCAGCACGACCCGCACCTTCCCCGACCGGTACAGCTCGGCCGCCGCGTCCAGCCGGTGCGCGAGGTAGGGCGACGGCCTGCCGTCCCACAGCCCCGCCCCGAACACCACGGCGACCTCCCGGGCGGGGGCGCCGGCCGTGGTCCGCACCCGCGCGTCTGCCGAGGTGTGCAGCCACGCCATGGGCGCCAGGGCCACCGCGCAGACGACCATCAGCGCCTGCACCAGCCGCCGCCGCCCCCGCCGGGTCCTCGGCAGCCCCGGCCGCGCCGAGCGAAGCCACTCCGGTCGTGCGACCAGCCTTCCCACGGACGCCACCCGCCCCGGTCCTCCGGACGCGAACCGCCCCGTCCTCCCCAGCCGCATGCGGCGCCCCCCGCGCTCGTACCGAACTCCTCAGGAAGGGGACGAACGACGCGCGCGAAAGGTTCGCCGGACCACGTGTGAACAGGTGCTGACACCATGGACGCGGGCCCCGTGAAGCCGAGGCGAAGACCCGTCACGGGTGTGAGACGGCCCGGCGACGTCCGCCCGGCACGATCGGTCCATGAATGGGACGCCGTACGGCATCCCGCCCCACGCGCCTCTCCTGGCCTCCGCCTGAGCCGTCCTGTCAGCCCGGCCGTCTACTGTCGGAGCATGGACGGTACGCACCACCACACCCCGGACACACCGGAACACGGCACGACGCCCTACGGCGCCGCCGACACCGAGCGCTGGGACACCGAGCCCGACAAACGGCCGGGGCGCACCGCCTTCCAGCGCGACCGCGCGCGCGTGCTGCACTCCGCCGCCCTGCGCAGGCTCGCGGGCAAGACCCAGGTCGTCACACCCGGCACCCGGGGACAGGCCTGGGACGCCAGCCCCCGCACCCGGCTCACCCACTCCCTGGAGTGCGCCCAGGTCGGCCGGGAACTCGGTGCGGCGCTGGGCTGCGACCCCGACCTCGTGGAGGCGGCCTGCCTCTCCCACGACATGGGCCACCCGCCCTTCGGCCACAACGGCGAACAGGCCCTCAACGACTTCGCGTCCGACTGCGGCGGCTTCGAGGGCAACGCCCAGTCGCTGCGCCTGCTGACCCGCCTCGAACCCAAGCGCTTCGTCCGCGACCCCCGCAGCGGCGAGCTCGTCAGCGTGGGGCTCAACCTGACCCGGGCCGCCCTGGACGCCGCCACCAAGTACCCCTGGCCCAGGGGCGCCCACCCCGCGGACCCCGGCTCACCGAAGTTCGGGGTGTACGAGGACGACCTGCCGGTCTTCGAATGGGTCCGCAAGGGCGCGCCGCAGGACGGCAGATGCTTCGAGGCGCAGGTCATGGACTGGTCCGACGACGTCGCGTACTCCGTGCACGACTTCGAGGACGGACTGCACGCCGGGCACATCGACCCGGGCTGCCTCTTCTCCGGGCCGGAGCGCGCGGAGATCTGGGAGGTCGCGATCGGGCGCTACGTCCCGGCCGGCACCGACCCGCAGGAGCTCGCCGAAGCCCTCGACCGCCTCACCGCCCAGGAGTGGTGGCCGCACGGCTACGACGGCACCGCCGTCGCCCAGGCCCGGCTGAAGGACGCGACGAGCCAGCTCATCGGCAGGTTCTGCCTCGCCGCAGAGGCGGCGACCCACCAGGAGTACGGGCCCGGCAGGCTCGGCCGTTACGGCGCCGAGCTCGTCGTCCCGCGCGAGGTCCGCAACGAGTGCGCCGTGCTCAAGGCCGTCGCCGACCGCTACGTCATGCAGCGCGCCGAGCAGGAGGCCATCCGCGCCGACCAGCGGATCGTCATCGCCGAGCTCGCCGCCGCCCTCACCGCCCGCGCGCCCGAGGGCCTGGAGCCGCAGTTCCGCGCGCTGTACACGACGGCCCCCGACGACAGGGCACGCAAGCGGGTGCTCGTCGACCAGATCGCCGCACTGACGGACGCCTCCGCGCGTTCCCTTCACCGGACACTCACAGGTGTTGGGCAGACTGGACCATGATCGGGGCGCACGCCTCCGGCTGTGACTCGATCGGGGCACACCCTCTTTCGCCATCACGCCGCGTGCGGGACGCTCGCGGATGGTGGCGCCGCGAAGCACAGTACCGAGGAGGCATCAAGTGGTCGACGCACATCGGACGTTCGTCATCATCGGCGGGGGACTGGCCGGAGCGAAGGCAGCCGAGACACTCCGGGCGGAGGGCTTCAGCGGCCGGGTGATCCTCATCGGCGACGAGCGCGACCATCCGTACGAGCGGCCTCCCCTGTCCAAGGGGTACCTGACGGGCAAGGACGAGCGGGACACCGTCTTCGTCCACAAGGCCGCCTGGTACGCGGGCGCCGACATCGAGCTGCACCTCGGCCAGGTGGTCACCTCCGTCGACCGCGCCGCCCGGTCGGTCCAGCTCGGTGACAACACCGTCGTCCACTACGACAAGCTCCTGCTCGCCACCGGCGCCGAGCCCCGCCGCCTCGACGTGCCCGGCACCGACCTGGTCGGCGTGCACCACCTGCGCCGGCTCGCGCACTCCGACCGGCTCCGCAACGTCCTCGCCGCCCTCGGCCGGGACAACGGCCACCTGGTGATCGCCGGAGGCGGCTGGATCGGCCTCGAGGTCGCCGCCGCGGCCCGGGGCTACGGCGCCGAGGTCACCGTCGTCGAACCCTCCACGACCCCGCTGCACCACGTCATCGGCCCCGAGGTCGGCCAGATCTTCACCGAGCTGCACGCCGACCACGGCGTCCGCTTCCACTTCGGCGCCCGCCTGACCGAGATCACCGGACAGGACGGCATGGTCCTCTCCGTCCGCACCGACGACGGCGAGGAGCACCTCGCCCACGACGTGCTCGCGGCGATCGGCGCGGCACCGCGCACCTCCCTCGCGGAGGCCGCCGGTCTCGCCATGGCCGACCGGGCCCAGGGCGGCGGCGTCGCCGTCGACGCCTCGCTGCGCACCTCGGACCCGCACATCTACGCCGCCGGGGACATCGCGTCCGTGGACCATCCGCTCTTCGGCGGCCGGCTGCGCGTGGAGCACTGGGCGAACGCCCTCAACAGCGGACCGGCCGCGGCCAAGGCCATGCTCGGCCAGGAGGTGACGTACGACCGGGTGCCGTACTTCTTCTCCGACCAGTACGACCTGGGGCTGGAGTACTCCGGCTGGGCGCCGCCCGGTTCCTACGACCAGGTCGTCCTGCGCGGCGACGCCGGCAAGCGCGAGTTCATCGCCTTCTGGCTGAAGGACCGCCGCGTCCTCGCCGGGATGAACGTGAATGTGTGGGACGTCACCGAGAACATCCAGCAGCTGATCAGGAGCGGCCGGCCGGTCGACCCGGACGCCCTGGGCGACCCGTCCGTGCCCCTGGACTCCCTGCACTGACCCGGCGGGGCCCGGACCTCCGGCAGGACCGGCCCCCGGGCGGGGGCGCCCGCCGCCGGCCGGTCCCGGATGGCCGGGCCCACCCGTAGACTTCACTCGTGGCAGGCAGGATCAATGACGACGACGTGAAGGCGGTCCGGGACGCGGTCCCGATCGACGCCGTCGTCTCCGAGTACCTCCAACTGCGGAGCGCGGGCGGCGGGAACCTCAAGGGCCTGTGCCCCTTCCACGACGAGAAGTCCCCCTCCTTCCAGATCAGCCCGGGCAAGGGTCTCTTCCACTGCTTCGGCTGCCAGGAGGGCGGCGACACGATCGCCTTCGTGATGAAGATCGACCACCTCACCTTCTCGGAGACGGTCGAGCGCCTCGCCGCCAAGGCGGGCATCACCCTGCGGTACGAGGAGGGCGGCTACAACCCCTCCCACCAGCGCGGCGAGCGAATCCGACTGGTCGAGGCACACAAGATCGCCGCCGACTTCTACCGGGAGCAGCTGAACGGCCCCGAAGCCGAGATCGGCCGGAAGTTCCTCGCCGAACGCGGCTTCGACCAGGACGCCGCGGCCCACTTCGGCGTGGGCTACAGCCCGGCGGGCTGGGACCACCTCACCCGCTATCTGCGCGGCAAGGGCTTCAGCGACAAGGAGCTCATCAGCTCCGGCATCTCCCAGGACGGCCGCCGAGGCCCGATCGACCGCTTCCGCGGCCGGCTGATGTGGCCGATCAGCGACACCTCCGGAGAGATCGTCGGCTTCGGCGCCCGCAAGCTCCGCGACGACGACAACGGTCCGAAGTACCTCAACACCCCCGACACGTCGATCTACAAGAAGTCCCAGGTGCTGTACGGCATCGACCTGGCCAAGAAGGACATCGCCAAGGCGAGCCGGGCCGTCGTGGTCGAGGGCTACACCGACGTCATGGCCTGCCACCTCGCAGGGGTCACCACCGCCATCGCCACCTGCGGCACGGCGTTCGGCAACGACCACATCAAGATCCTCCGACGGCTCCTGATGGACAACGGCAGCGCCCGCGTGATCTTCACCTTCGACGGTGACGCGGCCGGCCAGAAGGCCGCCCTGCGCGCCTTCGAGGACGACCAGAAGTTCGCCGCCGAGACCTACATCGCGATCGCCCCGGACAACATGGACCCGTGCGACCTGCGGCTCGCCAAGGGCGACGACGCGGTCCGCGACCTGGTCGAACCCCGCACCCCGCTCTTCGAGTTCGCGCTCCGCCAGATCGTCGGCCGGTACGACCTGGAGACCCCGGCGGGCCGCGCCGCCGCGCTCGACGAGGCCGCGCCCGTCGTCGCCAAGATCAAGACGAGCAGTGTCCAGCGTGAGGTGGCCGTCCAGCTCGCCGGCTTCGTCGGCATCCTCGACCAGGAGTTCGTCGTCCACCGGGTCAACCAGCTCGCCCAGTGGTCCCGCGGGCGTGGCGACAAGCGAGGATCCGCACCGGCCGCCTCCCGCACCGGCGCGCCGAACCAGCAGATCCAGGCCCCCACCGCCCCTTCCGGCCCCGCCCTCAACCTCCGCAGCCCGGCCCACCGCACGGAGCGGGAGCTGCTCAAGCTCGCCCTGCAGAAGCCCGCCCTGGTCTCCCCGGCCTTCGACGCGTACGGCGTCGACGAGTTCACCGCCCCGCCCTACGCGGCGGTGCGCCAGTGCATCGCGGAGGCGGGCGGCGCGGAGCTGGGCGTCGCCGAGGCCCGCGAGTACCTGGTCCAGGTGCTCGACGCGACCCCCGACGACACGGTGCGCAAGCTCGTCACCGAGCTCGCTGTCGAGGTCTTCCACGGCAAGTCCATCGACGAGGGATACGCGGGCGAGCACCTGGTCAAGGTCCGCATGCGCGCCGTCGACCGCAGGATCGACGACGTCCAGGGCAGCCTCGCCCGCCTCGGCAGCAACGTGGCCCCGGACCACCTCGCCGCCGCGCAGAACGAGGTGTGGGTCCTCCAGCAGTACGCCCAGTCACTGCGGAGCCACGGCGCCGCCGCGCTCTGAGCCCGATCCGAGCCCTGTCGCACCCCGGGCGCAGAAAATCACCGCACGCCCCTCGTGGCAGTGGTGTGTCGTACGCCACACTGGGTGGCGGTGCCTGAGTCATCGGAGCGCGGAACCCCCCTTCCCGCGACCCGGCAGCGATCACCTGGAGGTCGCCCCCGTGCAGACCCGGACCGTGCCGCCCACGACCGAGCTCGTCCCGGCGATTCCCGCGCAGAACCGGGCCGTACGACATCCGGAGACGGCGGGCACGTCCGAACCGGTGCTGGAGGAAGCGGTGGAGCCGCCCGGGGCCCCGGAGTCACGAAGCCGGCCGGAGACAGGCGGCCCGTCGTCCGACCTCTTCCGGCAGTACCTGCGCGAGATCGGACGGATACGCCTGCTCAGCGCCGCCGAGGAGGTGGAGCTCGCCCGCTGCGTCGAGGCCGGGCTGTTCGCCGAGGAACGCCTGGCCGGCACCCCCGACCCCGACTCCCGGCTCGCCGTCGACCTGGACCGGCTCGTGGTCATGGGCCGGATGGCGAAGCGCCGCCTCATCGAGTCCAACCTCCGCCTCGTGGTCTCCGTGGCCAAACGCTACGTCGGCCGCGGTCTGACCATGCTCGACCTGGTCCAGGAGGGGAACCTCGGGCTGATCAGGGCGGTCGAGAAGTTCGACTACGCCCGGGGCTACAAGTTCTCCACGTACGCGACCTGGTGGATCCGTCAGGCGATGTCCCGCGCCCTGGCGGACCAGGCCCGGACCATAAGGGTCCCGGTCCACGTCGTCGAGCTGATCAACCGGGTCGTGCGCGTCCAGCGCCGCATGCTCCAGGAACGGGGCTACGAACCGACACCCGAGGAGGTCGCGGCCCAGCTCGACCTGACCCCCGAACGCGTCGGCGAGGTCCTGCGGCTCGCCCAGGAGCCCGTCTCGCTGCACGCCCCCGTCGGTGAGGAGGACGACGTCGCCTTCGGTGACCTCATCGAGGACGGCGACGCCGCTTCCCCCGTCGAGTCCGCGGCCTTCCTCCTGCTGCGAGAACACCTGGAGACGGTCCTCTCCACGCTCGGGGAGCGGGAGCGGAAGGTCGTCCAGCTGCGGTACGGGCTGGCCGACGGAAGGCCCCGCACCCTCGAGGAGATCGGAAGGATCTTCGGCGTGACACGCGAGCGCATCCGCCAGATCGAGTCCAAGACGCTCTCGAAGCTGCGGGACCACGCCTTCGCCGACCAGCTCCGCGGCTACCTCGACTGAACCGGACGGGCCTCAGGGGGCCGACCGGCCTTCCGGGCCGGCCGGCCCCCCGGCTCAGTCGACCTCCGCCAGCGCCTGCGCGAACTGTGCCGCGTACAGCCGGGCGTACGTCCCGCCCGCGGCCAGCAGCTCGTCGTGCGTGCCCTGTTCGACGATCGAGCCGTTCTCCATCACCAGGATCACGTCGGCGTCCCGGATGGTGGAGAGGCGGTGCGCGATCACGAAGCTCGTACGGCCGTGCGCGAGCCGGGCCATCGCCTTCTGGATCAGCACCTCGGTCCGGGTGTCCACCGAGCTGGTGGCCTCGTCGAGCACCAGGATCACCGGGTCGGACAGGAACGCCCGCGCGATGGTGATCAGCTGCTTCTCACCCGCGCTGACCCCGGCCCCCTCGTCGTCGATCACGGTGTCGTAGCCGTCCGGCAGCGTGCGGACGAAGCGGTCGGCGTGGGCCGCCCGCGCCGCTTCCTCGATCTCCTCCCGAGTGACCTCGCGGGACGCCCCGTAGGCGATGTTCTCCGCGATCGTGCCGCCGAACAGCCAGGTGTCCTGGAGCACCATGCCTATGCCCGAGCGGAGTTCGTCGCGCGTCATCCTCGCGGCGTCGACACCGTCGAGGGTGATCCGGCCGCCCGTCACCTCGTAGAACCGCATCAGCAGGTTGACCAGCGTCGTCTTGCCGGCACCCGTCGGGCCCACGATCGCGACGGTGTGCCCGGGCTCCACACTCAGCGAGAGGTCCTCGATGAGCGGCTTCTCCGGGTCGTACCTGAAGGACACGTTCTCCAGCGACACGCTGCCGCGCAGCTCCTCCGGCCGCTCGGCCGGATCCGGGTCGGGCGCCTGCTCCTCGGCGTCCAGCAGACCGAAGACCCGCTCGGCCGAAGCGATGCCCGACTGCACCAGGTTCGCCATCGAGGCCACCTGGGTCAGCGGCATCGAGAACTGCCGCGAGTACTGGATGAACGCCTGTACGTCACCGATCGACAGGGTGCCCGACGCCACCCGCAGCCCGCCGACGACCGCGACCAGCACGTAGTTCAGGTTGGACACGAACATCATCAGCGGCTGCATGATCCCGCTGTTGAACTGGGCCGCGAAACCCGCCTCGTACAGTGCGTCGTTCTGCTCGGCGAAGTCCCGGGCGGACTCCTCCTGCCGACCGAACACCGTGACCAGCGTGTGACCGGTGTACATCTCCTCGATGTGGGCGTTGAGCCTGCCCGTGACCTTCCACTGCGCCACGAAGTGCGGCTGCGACCGCTTGCCCACCCGCGTCGCGACGAGCACCGAAAGCGGGACCGTCACCAGCGCCACCAGCGCGAGCAGCGGCGAGATCCAGAACATCATGATCAGTACGCCGACGATGGTCAGCAACGAGTTGATGAGCTGGCCCATCGTCTGCTGCATCGTCGTCGATATGTTGTCGATGTCGTTCGTCGCCCGGCTCAGCACCTCGCCGCGCCGCTGCTTGTCGAAGTACGACAGCGGCAGCCGCGCCAGCTTGGTCTGCAGGTCCTCGCGCAACCGGAAGACGACACGGTTGATCACCCGGATCGACAGCCGCGACGACACCAGCATCAGCAGCCCCGCGCCGACGTACACCGCCAGCGCCGCGAGCAGGACGTTGCCCACCGCACCGAAGTCGATACCGCTGCCGGGGGTGAAGTCCACCCCGGACAGCATGTCCGCGAGCCCGTCGCTGCCTTCCTTCCGCAGGCCGTCGACGGCCTGCTCCTTCGTCGCGCCCTTCGGCATCTGCCCGCCGACGACCCCGGCGAAGATCAGGTCCGTGGCCGCGCCGAGGATCTTCGGCCCCGTCACGGAGAGCGCCACGCTCAGCGTCCCGGCGCACAGCATCAGCCCGAGTGAGGACTTCTCCCTGCTGAACCGTCTCAGCAGCCGCTTCCCGGACCCCTTGAAGTCCATGGACCTCTCGGTGGGGCCCATCGCCATCATCCGTCCGCCCGGCCCTGCCATCAGGCGGCCTCCGCTTCCGTCAGCTGGGAGAGCACGATCTCCCGGTAGGTTTCGTTGCCGCTCATCAACTCGTGGTGGCTGCCGTTGCCGACGACCCGGCCCTCGTCCAGCACCAGGATCCGGTCGGCGTCGCGGATCGTGGACACCCGCTGCGCCACGATCACGACTGTCGCCCCCGCCGTCTGCCGGGACAGCGCGGCCCGCAGCGCGGCGTCCGTCGCGTAGTCCAGGGCCGAGAAGGAGTCGTCGAAGAGATAGATCTCGGGCTGCCGCACCAGCGTCCGCGCGATCGCGAGGCGCTGGCGCTGGCCGCCGGAGACATTGGTGCCGCCCTGGGAGATCGGCGCGTCCAGACCGTGTTCGAGCTCCTCCACGAAACCCTTCGCCTGCGCCACCTCCAGCGCGTGCCACAGCTCCTCGTCGGTCGCCTCCGGATTTCCGTACCGCAGATTCGTCGCGACCGTCCCCGAGAACAGGTACGGCTTCTGCGGCACCAGGCTCACGGTCCTCGCCAGCAGGACGGGGTCCAGCGTCCGGACGTCCGTACCGTCGACGAGCACCTCGCCGCCCGTCGCGTCGAACAGCCGCGGTACGAGCCCGAGCAGCGTCGACTTCCCGCTGCCCGTCGACCCGATGATCGCGGTCGTCTCCCCGGGCCGCGCCACGAGATCGACCGAACGCAGCACCGGCTCCTCCGCGCCCGGATAGCGGAACTCCGCGCCCCGTATCTCCAGACGGCCGTGGGACAGCAGCTTCGTGACCGGGGCGCTCGGCGGCACCACGCTCGACTCGGTGTCCAGGACCTCCTGGATGCGCTCGGCGCAGACCTCGGCGCGCGGCACCATGATGAACATGAAGGTCGCCATCATCACCGACATGACGATCTGCATCAGATACGCGAGGAACGCGGTCAGTGCCCCGATCTGCATCCCGCCGCTGTCGATCCGGTGCGCGCCGAACCAGACGACCGCGATCGACGACAGGTTCACCACCGTCATCACGGTCGGGAACATCAGGGCCATCAGCCGGCCCGTCGACAGAGCGACACCCGTCAGTTCGGTGTTGGCGCCGCGGAAGCGCTCCTCCTCGTAGTCGTCCCGTATGAAGGCGCGGATGACCCGGTTGCCGGTGATCTGCTCCCGCAGCACCCGGTTCACCGCGTCCAGCCGCACCTGCATCGTGCGGTAGAGGGGCCGCATCCGCTTCACGATCAGGGTCACCGCGATGCCGAGGACGGGCAGCACCGCCAGCAGCACGGCCGACAGCGGCACGTCCTGGCCGAGCGCCATGATCACGCCGCCGACGCACATGATGGGCGCCGACACCATCAGGGTGAACGACATCAGGACGAGCATCTGGACCTGCTGCACGTCGTTGGTCGTACGTGTGATCAGCGAAGGAGCGCCGAACCGGCCGACCTCGCGGGCGGAGAACGACTGCACCTGGCCGAAGACCGACGCCCGTACGTCCCGGCCGAGCGCGGAGGCGGTCCTCGCACCGAAGTAGACCGCCCCGATGTTGCAGACGACCTGGACGAGGCTGACGGCGATCATCACGGCGCCGAACTGCAGGATGTAGCCCGTGTCACCGCGCACGACACCGTTGTCGATGATGTCCGCGTTGAGGCTGGGCAGATAGAGGCTTGCGCAGGTCTGCAGGAGCTGGAGCAGCACCAGCAGCAGGATCGGCTGTCTGTACGGGCCCAGGTAGGTCCGCAGGATTTTTATGAGCACGCGAGTCTCTCGGTGTCGGCGGAAGGCACAGGCCGATCCATACTCCGGTACGCCGCACGGCGACCGCCAACACTTTTGCTCAAGCCCGGGTCAAATCCCGGACCGGGCTCCCTCCTCAGACGGCTCAGCCGAACGCCCCCGGGTGGATCTGGTCCCGAGTGGCCTCGTACTGCTGGCGCACCGCGCGGCCGACGGCGAGCTCCTCGCCGGGTTCGAGCACCTGCGCCGCGGCGCCGTCCCATGCCGGGGGAGTGCGGGCGTCGAGCGAACCCCGCGAGACCCCGAGCGCCCACGCCGCCTGCCGGGCGGCGCCCAGCGCCCCGTACTGGGCGGGCTGCGGCACGACGACCTGTGTCCCGAACAGCGCGGGCGCCAGCGCCTGCACGGCGGGAAGTTCCGCCGCCGCACCGAGCAGGAACACCCGGCGGACCTCGACGCCCCGGCCGCGCAGCACGTCCAGCGCGTCGGCCAGCGAGCACAGCATCCCCTCGAATGCGGCCCGTGCCAGGTGCTCGGGCTTCATCGACTCGCGCCGCAGCCCGCTCAGCGTGCCCGCCGTGTGCGGCAGGTGCGGGGTGCGCTCACCCTCCAGATACGGCAGCAGCACCAGCCCGGACGCACCGGGCGTCGACTTCATCGCCAGCGCGGACAGTTCGTCCAGCCCCTCCACGTCCAGCATCTCGGCGGTGCCGCGCAGCGCGCGCACCGCGTTGGACGTGTGCACCACCGGCAGGTGCATCCCAGTGGCGTCGGCGAAGGAGGTGATCATGCCGGTCGGGTCGGCCAGCGCCTCGTGGTGCACGGCCATCACCGAGCCGGAGGCCCCGAGCGAGACCACGGCGTCCCCTACGGCGACACCGAGCCCGAAGGCCGCGGCCATCGTCTCGCCCGTGCCGGCCGAGATCAGCAGCCCCTCCGGGGTGGTCCCGGCGGCGTCGGCCGGGCCGAGCACCTCGGGCAGCGCGGCCTGGTGACCGAGCGCCAGCTCCACGAGATCGGGGCGGTAGGAACCGGAGCCGGCCGACCAGTAGCCGGTGCCGGACGCGGCGCCACGGTCGGTCGTACGGCGGGCGGGCCGGCCGAGCAGCTGCCACACCAGCCAGTCGTGCGGCTGCAGGACGGCCGCGACCCGCTGCGCGTTCTCCGGCTCGCTCCGCGCCAGCCAGCGCAGCTTCGCCACCGGCTGCGCGGCCTGCGGCACGGACCCGACGGCCTCCGCCCAGGGCTGCCGCCCGCCGAGCCCGTCGATCAGATCGGCCGCTGCGGCCTGCGCCCGCCGGTCGTTGCCGAGCAGGGCCGGACGTACGAGGTTGCCCTGGCGGTCCAGCGGCACCAGACCGTGCTGCTGCGCGGACACGCCGATGGCCTGCACGCCTTCGAGCAGCCCCCCGGATGCCGCCTCACCGAGTGAGAGCAGCCACGCCTGCGGATCCACCTCGGAGGCCTTGGCCTCGACGGGGTGCGCGGCGTACCCCTGCCGCAGCACCGCACCGGTGTCCGCGTCGCAGACGACGATGTGTGTGAAGGCGGATGAACTGTCCAAGCCGGCGACTATGCCCATACCCAAGAGTCTGCCGCACCGGCCTGCCTTTCCCGCACCGGGTGCCGACACGGGGCTGCCTCACCCGCACCGGCGGACGTTTCCCGTACCGGGTGCCCCCGGTACGGGAAGGGGTCTCAGGTGTTGGTCGTGCCCCAGTCGTCACTGCCGTTGCGGCCACTGCGCTCCCGCAGCGAGCGGACGCGGTCGGAGACGGAGACGGGCATCCTGTCGCCCACCTTCTCGCTCACCGAGTTGTACGCCTTCCCCGCGAAGTCCCGGCCGCCGTGCGCGGCGGACTCCGCCGCGTTGCGCACCGCCGGATTCTCGGCGAGCCGCTGGGCCGACTTCTTCAGCTGCTCGTAACGCTCGCGCCCGGCTCGCGTGCCGAGCACGTAACCGAGGGCCACTCCGGCGATGAACGTGAGCCGGTACCGCATGGCTGCCACCCTTCCTTCACTCCGTGCGACGTGTGCTGCCCGCCTACCCCCGCACACCCGAGATCACCCAGGGACATACCGATTGGCGGAGCACCCCCCTGCTTGCGCTAATGTATGTGTCGCAGCGAACGCGCGCCGCTCGGCAGCCGCCAGGTAGGTACGATTCGAGGCAACGCAGCAATCCCCTGTAGCTCAATTGGCAGAGCAGCCGGCTGTTAACCGGCAGGTTACTGGTTCGAGTCCAGTCGGGGGAGCGCGATCCCCTGTAGCTCAATTGGCAGAGCATTCGGCTGTTAACCGGAGGGTTACTGGTTCGAGTCCAGTCGGGGGAGCGGAACGGAAGAGGACCCTTCGGGGTCCTTTTTCGTGTGCCCGGGCGAGGCCGCCCGTGACTCTTTCGGGGGCATTTCACGGCGGCCGGAACCGGGCAGCACGCTGCGATGTCTTCATGGTCACGCGAAGCCGACCATCCGCAGCAGGAGATCGTATGACCGGCTATGCTGCGGCAGACGGCGCGCACACTTGTACGCGCCACGCCGAGACGGGGCGGTAGCTCAGCCGGTTAGAGCAGCGGACTCATAATCCGTCGGCCGTGGGTTCGAGTCCCACCCGCCCCACCAGTTTTTATCCTGCGGAAACGTTCTGAGCTGCGGAAACGCGGCTTTCGCGGCCGCTTTCCGTGCGGTATTCGCCGCGCGCCGTGCGGTGCTGAACCGCTGCCGCGGCGTGTCAGCGCACTTAGACGCGTCTGACCTGGCCTTTTGCGGGGGTGGCCTGAGTGGCGCGTTGTGGTTGCTCCCACGGCTCCCGCTTACGGCCGGCCGGACGCTCCTGGTTGCGCTGCACCTGTGGTGTTGGTCGGGGCCCGCGAGGGCGTCCTGGCCAGGCTGATTCTGGGCATGCAGGTCAGGACACCTGACCGTGGTGGGCGGGGTTTGAAAGCAGGTGGCGGACCGCCTGGAGAGCGTCGAGCCTGAGGCTCGAGCGTGTTCGTTTTTGACGGACAATCAAGATCAGGGGCCAAGACCCGTCTCTACCGAATCCGGAACATTTCATTCCTGATGGGCGAGTTGCGGCTGGCTTGTGCGCCGGAGGGCTGCGGTGGGCAGCAGGCTCGTTCAGTTCGTCGTGTCGGTCGGGGCGGAGCGTTGTGTGATCTCGTTGCGTAGGTCGCGGCGGAGCTCTTTGGGTAGGGCGAAGGTCATGGTTTCGTCGGTGGTTTGCACCGTCTGCACGTCGCTGTATCCGTGTGCCGCCAGCCACTCCAGCACCCCGTCGACCAGGACGTCGGGCACCGAGGCGCCCGAGGTGAGGCCGACCGTGGTGACGCCCTCCAGCCATGCCTCGTCG